>JBBSRO010000043.1:0-23251 GCA_038242955.1 Lysobacterales bacterium | reverse complement strand
GAACCCCTACGACCTAAATCGCTACCACCTCAAGGTAGTGCGTCTACCAATTCCGCCACCTGGGCAAACAAACGGGTGCGGCATATGCCGCGAATATTGTAAGGCCGATTACTTGCCTTGCGGTGCTTCCGGCGTGGGAGCGGGCTGCACTGGAGCAGGTGCCGAGGCCACCGGTGATGGCTGGTTGGCCTGGGGGGGAGTCGCCGGACTGGCTGGCAGCGAACCGCTTGCAACCGGGACTTGCGCAGTGGGAACCTTGGTGGCCGGTACCGGCGGCTTGACCTGTGCAGGCTGACTCATCACGCCAAGGTCAGCTGCGGCCGGATCATCAGTATTCGCCATTTTGCTGGCGTAATACGCCATGCCAAGGCTGATGGCGAAGAACAGCACACCCAGCCACTTGGTGGTCTTGGTCAAGAAGTTCGACGACCCGCGGGAACCGAATACGGTGGCTGAAGCACCGCCACCAAAACCCGAGCCGGCCTGCGCGCCTGAACCGCGCTGCATCAGGATCAGGCCAATCATGGCAATTGCCACCAGGACATAAAGCACATTCGCGATTTGCAACAGCATGGTGCGTGGTTCCGTATCAGATAGTACGAATCGGGCTGGATCAGGCGGCTGCAGCCGCCACGATGGCCAGGAAGTCGGCTGCGACCAGGGAGGCGCCGCCGATGAGCCCACCGTCGACATCTGCCTGCGAAAACAGGCTGACAGCATTGTCGGGCTTCACGCTGCCGCCATAGAGGATTGGCAGTGAGCCAGCGATTGTAGCATCGCGTGCGGCGATCTCGCCACGGATAAACGCATGCACTGCCTGCGCTTGTCCGGGGCTGGCGGTAAGCCCGGTACCAATTGCCCAGACTGGCTCATAGGCAACCACTGCGCCATCGAAAGCTTTGTCGCCACCAGCATCAAACACTGCCTGCAACTGTTGCTCGATGCGCCACTCTGTCTGCCCGGCCTCGCGCTCACGCAGGGACTCGCCCACGCAGAGGATCGGCGTCAACCCTGCGTTCTTGGCAGCCATGAACTTCGCAGCAACCAATTCGTTGCTCTCATTGTGATACTGGCGTCGTTCGGAATGGCCTACCAGCCCGTAACGCGCGCCGATGTCCCTCAGCATTGAGGCTGAGACTTCGCCGGTATACGCGCCCTGCTCATTGGCGCTGACATCCTGGGCCCCGAACTTCAGGCCGCAGCTATTGCACCGCTCGATCAGCTCGGTCAAGTACGGAAGCGGTGGCAGGATCAGCTGCTCGACACCCGCACCGACTTTCGCCGCAATGATTGCGTCGACCAGCTGGCGGGCGAACTTTCGATCCCCGTGCTGCTTCCAGTTTCCGGCAACGATCCTCTGGCGCATGACTTCCATCCATTGATACACACCAAGCAGTTTAGCAAGGCCGCGCGAGCAGAAGCTTTCGTTACGCCCTGGGCCGCCCTATTTCAGTTTGATCTCGCGCAAGCGTTCTTCCAGATAGGCCTGCGCGGTAATCGGCTGCGGATAGCGGCTGGGGTTGTCCGGCGTGATCGTGGACGGCAGTACATCAATCAGGAAATCCGGATTCGGGTGCAGGAAGAACGGCGTGGAGTAGCGCGGCTGACGCGCCTGCTCGCCTGGCGGATTGACTACGCGATGAGTGGTCGATGGATACACGTGGTTGGTCAGGCGCTGCAGCATGTCGCCGATATTGACGACAATTGTGTCGGCGTCAGAGGTAAACGGCACCCACTCGCCTTCCTTCGACAGGACTTCCAGGCCCGCCGCGCTGGCACCCACCAGCAAGGTGATCAGGTTGATGTCCTCATGCGCACCGGCGCGGACATTCGGGATGTCGTCGGTCGCGATCGGAGGATAGTGGATCGGGCGCAGGATCGAATTGCCTGAGTCCGTTTTATCTGCGAAATAGCCCTCGGCCAAACCGATATGCAGCGCAAGTGCAGACAACACCTGCGCACCCAGGGCGTCCAGTGATTCGTAAAGGCCATAGCCCACCCGCTGAAAATCTGGCACTTCCCCAGGCCAAAGGTTTTCCGGCATCTCCTTCGCATACCTCGAATCGCGCGGAATCTCGCGACCGATATGCCAGAACTCCTTGAGGTCGGAATACGTCGCGCCCTTCGCCGTCTCCACGCCAAATTGCGTATAGCCCCGCGCACCGCCACCGCCGGGCACGTGGTACTGGCGTTTGACGTCTTCAGGCAGCGCGAACAAGGCCTGGAAGGTCTGGTAAGCCTCGTCAATCTGCGACTGCGGGATGCCGTGGTTGCGGATACCGGCAAAACCCCATTCGCGATAAGCCTTACCCAATTCGTCAACGAAGGCATGGCGATCCGCAGAGTTGGATGGCTCGGTAAAACGACGAATATCGAGAGTCGGGATCCGGCTGCTCATGGCAATCTACCTGCGATGGTTGCGTGGAGTGTGCTCAAGCGCGATGTGACGTGTTTGATTTCGATCAGGCTTCAGCAGCATCGCGGACGACTGCGGCAAGGCGCTCCAGGGTTGCGTCGACCAGTGCGGCATCGTCAGCCTCCACGGTCACCCGCACCACCGGCTCGGTGCCGGATGGGCGCAGGAATGCGCGCCCATGACCCTCAACACTTGCCTGAGCCTGCACCAGCGCCGCTTTCACGCTGGCGGCTTCGGCAGGCTTGTTGCTGCCGACATAACGCACGTTGATGGTTTTTTGCGGCACCTTGTGCAGGCCTTCAAGTGCTTGCGCAAGGCTCACCCCGCGCCGCTTTAGCACTTCCAGCACCTGCAATGCGCTGATGATTCCGTCGCCAGTGCTGGTCCGGTCCAGGCACAGCAAATGTCCCGACGCTTCGCCACCCAGCGTGCCCTCATGTGCAAGCAGCTTCTGGTGCACGTTCCGGTCGCCGACCTTCGCGCGCATGAAGCGGATGCCCCGCTCGCCAAGCGCGCGTTCGAAGCCGTAATTAGTCATCAGCGTTCCCACCACTGGCCCACGCAGGCGACCACTGTCCTGCCAGTCGCATGCCAGGACATACAGCAAGTCATCGCCATCGCATACACGGCCTTCGGCATCGACGAACAGCACTCGATCACCATCGCCATCGAATGCGATGCCGAGATCTGCAGCGGTCTCGCACACGCGTGCCGACAAAAATTGTGGGTGAGTCGAACCGACACCGTCATTGATGTTCAGTCCATTGGGTTCAACCCCAACAGCATCGACCCGCGCGCCAAGTTCCCGCAACACCAGCGGTCCCAAGCGATAAGTCGCGCCATTGGCACAGTCGACTACGATCCGCATGCCATCCAGGTTGAAGCCCTTCGGCACCGAATTTTTGCAGGCCTCGACATAGCGGCCGATAGTGTGGCGCGTGCGGACCGCCTTGCCCAGCAACTCCGACGCCACGGTGCTGAAGGGTTGGTCCAGTGCGTTTTCGATGACCAGTTCGGTCGCGTCATCGAGCTTTTCGCCGTGCGCGGAAAAGAACTTGATGCCGTTGTCGTAATGCGGATTGTGCGAAGCGGAAATCACGATGCCACCATCAGCACGCATGGAATGAGTGAGATGCGCCACTGCCGGAGTGGGCATCGGACCCATCAGCTGCACATCAACGCCTGCGGCAATCAGGCCGGCTTCCAGCGCAGCCTCGAACATGTAATTGGAAATCCTGGTGTCCTTGCCGATCAGGACCACGGGCTTGCGCCAGACCAGGTCTTTCTCGTTTGCAGCCGCCGTCAGTGCATGGCCATAAGCGTTGCCCAGGCGCAACACGAAGTCGGCAGAAATTGCGCCCTCGCCAACCCGGCCGCGAATCCCGTCGGTACCGAAATAGCGCCGACTCACGCCGCCTCCGCATCGTCCAGCGGCGCTGGGCGGTTCATCAACATCGCCAGCAGGTGCGCCAAACGGTCGCGCATCTCGCGACGGTCGACGATCTGATCCACGGTGCCGTGGGACAACAGGAATTCGCTGCGCTGGAAACCTTCCGGAAGTTTCTCGCGCACGGTCTGTTCGATGACGCGTTGCCCGGCAAACCCGATCAGTGCTTCCGGCTCGGCGATGTTGATATCACCGAGCATCGCGAAGCTGGCGGACACGCCGCCGGTAGTCGGATGGGTGAGTACCGAAATATATGGCAGGCCGGCCGCACGCAGGCGTCCCAGTGCCGCTGAGGTCTTGGCCATCTGCATCAGTGAAAACAGGCTTTCCTGCATGCGCGCGCCACCGCTTGCGGAGAAATTCACGAACGGGCAGCCAAGTTCCAGCGCGCGTTCTGCTGCGAGGGTGAAGCGTTCGCCCACCACTGAGCCCATCGAGCCACCCATGAAGGCGAAATCAAACGCCGATGCAACCAAGTCGTGGCCCTTGAGCTTGCCTTGCATCGCGATCAGCGCATCGCGCTCACCCGTATTCTTTTGCGCGGCCTTGATTCGATCAGAGTACTTCTTCTGGTCCTTGAACTTCAGCACATCGACCGGACCGAGTTCGCCACCGATCTCAACACCGATACCGTCGTCCAGCAACGCGGCCAAGCGCGCGCGGGCACGAATCGGCATATGGAAATTGCACTTGGGGCAGACCTCGAGGTTAGCCTCGAGCTCGGGTCGGTACAGAACCGCCCCGCAACGCTCGCACTTTTCCCACAGCCCCTCGGGCACGCTGCGCTTGCGATCCGTCCCGGTTTCGGTGCGGATGCGCGCGGGCATCAATTTCTTCAGCCAGCTCATTCGGGAAAATCACCTTCGTTCATGAGGCGCATCGGCTCCTGCCACGTCATTCCACATCGCCCCGGAATTACCGCCAATGAGTCTAGCGCAGTCGGTTCAAACGACTGCCAGTGTGTCCAGTGCGGTGCGCAAGGGACGCAAGAACGCTGCAGCACGGGCCTTTGCATCATCGACATCAACACTGCCATCCATCGCGGACACCAGTGCACTGCCCACCACAACACCATCGGCATGCTCGGCCATGGCACGCGCACTGGCGGCATCACGGATGCCGAAACCGGCAAACACCGGTGCCGATCCCAATGAGCGCATCTGCTCAAGACGTTGCCCAGCAGCGGCCAAGTCAAGCCCATCCGAGCCGGTGACGCCCGCGTAGGTGACGTAGTAAAGATAGCCATCGGCTTGCGCACACAGGCGTTCAAGCCGCGCTTGCGGCGTGGTTGGCGATGCCAGGGAGATCAGTGCCAAACCATGGTGGCGGAAGGCGCCACGATATTCATCGGCTTCTTCCGGCGGCAAGTCCACCAACAGCACGCCATCCACGCCAGCCCCGGCAGCGTCGGCGGCAAACGTGGCGACGCCGCGGATCTCGACCGGATTCAGGTAGCCCATCAGTACCACTGGAGTCTGCGCGTCATGCTCACGGAACTGGCGGACGCTATCAAGCACATAGCGCTGGCCTGCGCCTCGCAGCAGGGCTCGCTCGGAGCTGCGCTGGATGACAGGCCCATCCGCCATCGGATCGGAAAACGGGACGCCCAGCTCGATCACATCCGCGCCGGCTTCAACCAACGCATGCATGACCGGCACCGTGGCCGCCAGCGAAGGATCGCCGGCAGTCATGAAGGGCACCAGCGCCTTGCGCCCCGCTGAACGCAGGTCACCAAGCCGTTGCTGCAATCGGGTCATTCGTTGGTCGGCGCGGCCGGAGGCACCGCACCTGCGGCAGACACATACTCATTGGCAGGCGTGGCTTCCGCCCCACCCATCTGCACACCGGCAGCCGCATATTCAGCCGCCAGTTCGGATTCGCCCACGTCGATGCCACGTTCCTGGCCCAGGCCATCCAGATGTTCGTTGAGCATCCGGCGGTACATCATGGTCATGTGATCCAGGAAGTCCTTGCGCTCGTCGGCAGCATGGATCGGCTTCACGCTCGACAGATACACGTGCGCATTGAAGCGTGCGGCGGCGAACATGCTGGCCAAGTCAATGCGCTTGACACCATGCTGCTGCGACTGCCTGTTGGTAACTTCCAAGTATTCGTTGACGCAATCGAAGAATGCCGGATCGAGCGCATTCGGGTTGCCTACCCCTTGCTGGGCCTGAGGCTCTTGCTGCGTATTTTGCTGCGTATTTTTCTGCATCTCTTCCTGCATGCGCTCGTCGGCCATGGCCGCACTCCTGGATCGTTGTTGAGCCGGGTATTGTCGCGCAACTAGGCGCTCCGGGCCAGCTTGCCCTACAACGCAAACCCTTCGCGAGTGGCAATGGTGTGTACGTCCTTGTCGCCGCGGCCTGACAGGTTGCACAGCACGATGCCGTCTGGCGGCAGTTCACGCGCCAATTTCAAGGCTTCTGCAATCGCATGGCTGGACTCCAGCGCTGGCAGGATGCCCTCGGTCAGGGCCAACAAGTGGAATGCCTCAAGCGCTTCATCGTCGGTAACGCCAACGTACTCGGCACGGCCAGCGTCCTTCAGGAATGCGTGTTCCGGCCCGACCCCCGGATAATCCAAGCCAGCCGAGACTGAATGGGTTTCGGTGATCTGGCCATCATCGTCGCAGATCACATAGGTCCGGTTGCCATGTAACACACCCGGGCGACCAGCAGCCAGCGACGCCGCGTGACGACCGGTCTCTATGCCATCGCCTGCCGCTTCCGCGCCGACGATGCGCACGCCCGGGTCATTCAGGAATGCATGGAACACCCCAATCGCGTTGCTGCCGCCGCCTACGCAAGCAGTCACCACGTCGGGCAGACGGCCATATTCGGCTAGCATCTGCGCGCGCGCCTCGCGCCCGACCACCGCATTGAAGTCACGCACCATGCGCGGATACGGATCCGGGCCTGCCACGGTGCCGATGATGTAGAACGTGTCTTGCACGTTGCTGACCCAGTCGCGCATCGCTTCGTTCAAGGCATCCTTTAGCGTGGCAGAACCGCTTGTCACGGGGACCACGGTCGCACCTAGCAACTTCATCCGATAGACATTGATCATCTGGCGTTCAATGTCGGTGGCGCCCATGTACACCACGCATTCCAGCCCCAGCCGCGCGGCAACCGTAGCGCTGGCCACGCCATGTTGACCGGCGCCGGTCTCGGCGATGATCCGGGTCTTGCCCATGCGGCTGGCCAACAATCCCTGGCCGATGGTGTTGTTGATCTTGTGTGCGCCAGTGTGGTTCAGGTCCTCGCGCTTGAGCAGGATTCGCGCGCCCCCGTTTTCGCGGCTCAGCCGCTCGGCGAAGTAGATGGGGCTGGGGCGGCCAACGTAATGCGCCAGGTCGCGTTCGAATTCATCGATGAAAGCAGGATCAACGCGGGCGGCGTCATAGGCCGCCGCCAATTCCTCCAGCGGCCTGATCAGGGTTTCGGCGACAAAGCGACCGCCGTAACGGCCGAAATGCCCCGAAGCATCAGGCCATTCATGGAAGTCAATCGGCATGGCGGCTTCGTTGCCCGCCAAAGACTCAGCGGCCACAGGCGTCACAGCTGCTGAGGATGTCGTCCTCGCCAAGTTCGATGCAATCGGCACGTCTCACTTCCTCCACGAACCGGCGCATCAGTGCGCCGTCTTTGATACCGGGTGCGGCTTCGATACCGCTGGAGACATCCACTCCCCACGGTGTTGCCGCGCGCACCGCAGCGAATACATTATCCGGGCAAAGCCCGCCGGCGAGCACATAAGGTTTACTCATGTCGTCCGGAATACGCTCGATCGCAGCCCGCAATCCGCTACCACCGGGTGCACCGGGTGCATGCCCATCCAGCACGAAGCCGGCCGCATGAGGGTAGCGCGAATGGAGCATTCGGCCGGATAGCGCGGCGTCCTCGCCGCCCATGCCAATGCCCTTCAAGTATGGCAAGCCAAACCGCCGGCAGAACGCATCGTCTTCGTCGCCGTGGAACTGCAGCAAGGTCGGGCGCGCGTGGGAGATGGCAGTGCGCACTTCATCCAGTTCGTTATCCATGAATAGCGCCACTGCATCGACCAAGGGACCCAAGGCGTCACGCAAGCCGCGCGCCGCCTCCGGGGCGACCCGGCGCTTGCTTTGCGCAGCGAAGATGAAGCCGACCGCATCCACCCCCAACTCCCCTGCAAGGCGTACGTCTCCGGCACGGGTCAGGCCGCAGAATTTGATGCGAGTGCGAAACAGTGCGCGATTCATCGAATATTCTCAGCCGACGGCGTGATCGCCGCAGACTTCCGGCGGTAAACCACATTCTGAGGGATAACACGGCCCGAGGAAAAGCAGGCCAGCCGAGGGTGCGGTGGGGCCAGCGACGCTGCGATCACCGCCGGCCAACAATTGCGCGATCCATTCACGCGGCTTTTCGCCACGCCCGACGCAGAGCAAGGAACCCACGATATTGCGCACCATGTGGTGCAGGAAAGCGTTGGCCTGCACCTCGACGACGGTTTCATCGCCTTGCTGGCTCACGACGATGCGCTGGAGGTCGCGACGTGCATGCTTGGCCTGGCATTGTGAACTGCGGAACGCGGAGAAATCCTGCACTCCACGCAATGCCTGTGCGGCTTGGTGCATCGCTTGGCCATCCAGCGACATCCGTTCCCAACTCAGGTACTGACCCATCAGCGCGGGCCGCGTGATCCGACTGAACAGCGTGTATCGGTAACGGCGCGCGCGCGCGGAAAAGCGCGCACTGAAATCATCAGCCACCGGCACGCACCACCGCACCGACATGCCACGCGGCAGGTTCGAGGTGATGCCAAGTTGCCACGCACGATTTTCTCGCACGACGTCGGTATCGAAATGCACGACTTGGCACAGGCCATGCACCCCTGCATCGGTTCTCCCCGCACAGACCGTGGTGGTAGGCGCATTGGCAACTTTGGACAGTGCCATTTCCAGGGTGGTCTGCAAGCTGCCATCGCGCACCTGCGATCCTGCCACGCTCAGCCTTTGCCAGCCGGAAAAGCCACTACCGTCGTATTCGATCCCTAGCGCCAGCCGCATACCAATCCTCTTGCGCGCCTCAGCCCAGCCCGCGCAGAAGCTCTGCGGCATCGCCGCGCATCGCCGGATCCGGACTATCCATCAGTTCGAGCAGCAACTGCTTGGCCGAATGGAGGTCGCCGATATCCAGGAACGCACGCGCCAGTTTCATCCGTTGCTCGGCGCTGGCGGGCTCGGGCAGGATCTCATTGAACGCCTCCGACGAAGATTCTGGTGACGCCATGGCTTCTGGCAACGCCTCTTCAACAGGTGGAACGAAGCGCGGCGAGCTTGCTGCGGGCGCAGCCACTTCTGGCTGCGCGTCAGTCTTTACCCAGCTACCGGAATGCCAGGTGGGTGCTTCGACATGTGCACCCGGCGTCGTTGGAAGTCCGGAGACATCAATCACGTGATCGAAACCTTGATTCTTTACAACAGGCGGCACATCGTCTCCAGCCAACACTGGCTGCGAGGCTGCGACCGGGCGGCGCATGCTTGCGGCCAATGCCTCATGGTCCAGGCCGCTACGCGGCTTCGGCGCAGTCGGTGCGGGCCGGCGGCGAGATAGCAACCACGCCAGCAGCCCCACGCCCACTACAGCCAAGCCACCCCATAACCACGGCATCATGTTGCTCGCATGAGGCTGCGGTTCCTGCGTCTGCTGAGCAGTCTGGGCCACAGCTGTTGCAGGCTCTGTGGTCGTCTCGACAGTGGCAGCTTTGCGTGATTCCGCCAAGCGCTGCTGTGCGGCGGCCAGCTCGGTGTCCTTCATGGTCAGCAGTTGGTCTTGCTGCTGCTTGAGGTTTTCCAGTTCGGCCACGCGCTCCTTGAGGTCGCTGATCTCCGCCGTGCGTGCGGCCAGATCTTCATCGCGTTGCTGCAATTGTTGTTGGAGCATCTTGCCCTCGCCTCCGGCATTGGTGCCAGATCGTGTGCCCGTGGCTCTGCCAGATACCGCCGCCGGCACGATTGCAAGCCGCGCCTGCGCCTGTTTCGGCACCTTTGCGGCTTTTTCGGTTGCCATTGGGGGTGAAGTGGGTGTTGCAGTGGGCTTTACCGTATCAGCAGGCCTAGGTGCATCACCTGCAACCTCTCCATCTGGCTGGATAACCGGTCGCCTGGCCTGCCGCCACTGCTGCGTCTGCTCACGGACGACAAGCTGCGCTTCATCGATACTGACGCTGCCCTTGTCTTCGCTAGTAGGGACGCGCAACACGGCCCCCTCCCGAAGCAGGTTGATGTTGTCTTTCAGGAACGCATCCGGGTTGGCGCGCAACAACGCCAGCATGGTCTGGTCAAGGCTGTAGGGACTGGCGCTATCCAATCCGCTTGCGATCTTCGACAACGTCTCACCGGCCTTGATAGGACCATATTGCGAGGGCGTACTTGCTATTGCCGACGATGCTGCTGCTGCGACAACGTCTTGCGTCGGCGCTACTGCCGCCTCCGGCATGACCGCGCTGGAAGCCGGTGTGGGTTCAGCCACGGGCACCGGCTGCGGAGCAGACTCGCCGACACCTGCCGGCGCCATTGCAAGTGGGGCTGCCGTTGCGCCTGCCAGCGGTTGAAGCGCCTCAGTGCTGATCGGTGCTTCTACCCTCGCTACCGGGCGCTGCACGACGTTCGGTGCAGTCACGACTGGCGCACTGATGACAGTCTGCAAAGGTGCGCTGGCCGTACGCGGCGCATCGACCAAGGCCGAATACTCACGCACCAGGCGACCTTGGCCCCAATCCACTTCGATCAGGAAATTCAGCACCGCTTGGTTGACCGGCGCCACCGTAGTCACCCGGATTACCGGTCGGCCACGGACGTCGTTACCCAGGCTGAAGCGTAAGTCCGCCGCAATGCCTTGTGGCGGCTCCAGACCCACCCTGCGGAACGTCTCCGCCGATGCCAGCCGCGCCTTCAATCCCTGCAACTCACCCGGTGTCGTCGACACGATCGGAATTTCGGCCAGCAGTGGCTGGTTGATCCGCGACTTGACTTCAATCTGTCCCAAGCCCAAGGCAAGCACATTGCCTGCCGCCAGCAGCAATAGCGTGGCGAGCGCGATACGCCATGTCTTGATAACAGATGTCTTGATCACATACTCCCCTTGATGCCCCGTCGCGACTCTAGCCGTGTGCGGCCTTCGCCGGCAACCCATCCGCCACCAACCATTCGGCGATCTGCACGGCATTGAGGGCTGCGCCCTTGCGGATATTGTCAGCCACAACCCAGAGATTGAGGCCATGCGGGTGCGAAAGATCCTCACGGATACGGCCCACGTATACCGGATCCTTGCCGGACGCGTGCGTGACAGGCGTGGGATAACCACCGCCACGCGCCTCATCGACCACTTCAATACCCGGCGCGGCTTCCAGAAGTTCGCGCGCATGCGCGGCGGTCAGCTTGTCACGGGTCTCGATCGCCACAGCCTCGGAATGACCGTAGAACACCGGCACGCGAACGACGGTGGCATTCACCAGGATGCTGGCATCGCCGAGAATTTTGCGGGTCTCCCAGACCAGCTTCATTTCCTCTGTGGTGTAGCCGTTTTCCATGAACTCGCCGCCATGCGGGATCACGTTGAAGGCGATCTGCACCGGATAGACCTCCGGCTCTGCCTCCCTGAAGGCCAGCAGATTTGCGGTCTGCCTGCCGAGTTCTTCCAAGGCTTTCTGCCCGGTTCCGGACACCGACTGGTAGGTCGCGATGTTGATGCGCTCGATTTTGGCTGCGTCGTGCAGCGGCTTGAGCGCGACCATCAGCTGCATGGTCGAGCAGTTCGGATTGGCGATGATCCCGCGCGGACGTTCGCGCGTGGCTTCGGGATTGACTTCGCTGACCACCAGTGGCACGTCGTCGTCGTTGCGGAACGCCGAGGAATTGTCGATGACAACGGCACCTGCTACCGCGAACTTCGGTGCATATTCCTTCGACACCGAACCACCGGCGGAGAACAACGCGATATCGATATCCGTGGGGTCGAACTCCGCCAGATCACGCACCACGATGTCATGGTTGCCAAACTTCACCTTGCCACCCGCCGAACGCGCGCTAGCCAACGCGATGACTTCGCTGGCCGGGAATCCGCGCTCGTGCAGGATCGACAACATCACTTCACCAACCGCGCCTGTTGCGCCAACCACTGCAACCTTGTACTTCCTGTTTGTATCGGAAATGCTCATGTGATCCACCTGGAGTCTATGCCTGCTGCGCCAACGCTGGCGCGCGCGAAAATGAGATGTCGGTTACGTTCAATCATGCGGCGCGCTGCTGCCCATCCGGGCTGCCTGGCTGCGCGCCGCTATCGTTTCGGGTCAGCTTTCGTGTCGCCCGGAATGCGTGGCGATACCTCACCAACATCACCGCATTGCGCGCGATGGCGCAAGGCTTGGTCCATCAGCACTAGCGCCAACATTGCTTCGCAGATGGGCGTCGCCCGCAGGCCCACGCACGGGTCGTGGCGACCCGTGGTGATGATTTCAGCGACATCGCCATGGAGATCCACGCCATCCACCGGAAGGCGCAAGCTCGAGGTCGGCTTGAACGCCACCGACACCACGATCTGCTGCCCCGTGGAAATGCCGCCCAGCACGCCACCGGCATGGTTCGAGTGAAATCCATCTGGAGTCATCTGGTCGCGATGCTCGCTGCCTTTTTGCGCCACGCTGCCGAAACCGGCACCGATCTCAACGCCCTTGACTGCGTTGATCGACATCATCGCCGCGGCGAGTTCGCCATCCAGCTTTCCGTAGATCGGCTCACCCCAGCCGGGCGGCACGCCATCGGCAACCACAACCAAGCGGGCGCCAACTGAATCACCCGATTTGCGCAATGCATCCATGTACGTTTCGAGTTCCTGCACCTGCGCCGCATCCGGCCAGAAAAACGGATTACTCTCGACGGCGCTCCAATCGTGGCCGCGCGGGCCTTCATTGAGAGGCACGAAGTCGCCGATTCGCGCTACATACCCGCGCACCTGCACGCCGTGACGCTGGGCCAACCACTTCTTGGCGATCACCCCGGCGGCAACGCGCATCGTGGTTTCGCGCGCAGATGAACGTCCACCGCCGCGCGGATCGCGCAGACCATATTTGTGCAGATAGGTGTAGTCGGCATGGCCGGGGCGGAACTGTTCGGCAATCTTGCTGTAATCCTTGCTGCGCGCATCCGTATTGCGGATCAACAAGGCAATCGGCGTGCCGGTGGTGACGCCTTGGTACACGCCGGACAGGATTTCAACCTCGTCGGTTTCATGCCGTTGCGATGTATGCCGCGAGGTGCCGGTGGCGCGACGCGCAAGGTCATGCGCAAATTCTTCCGGCGCCATCTCAAGCCCGGGCGGACAACCATCGATCACACAGCCAATCGCCGGCCCGTGCGATTCGCCGAACGTGGTAACCCGCAACAAGTGGCCGAAGGTATTCAACGATCAGAACAAATCGGAGCGGGACGCGGGCTTGGTGGTCGCATTTCCCGACTTCACCTCACGAGCATCGACAATTCTCGCGATCTTCGCGTTGTGCTCGACGAGGTCGGCGCATTCGGCAACAAAGATACCCATCTGCCCGACCTTGAACTCGACCCAGACCAGCGGCAATTCGGGCAACAACGTGACCAGCGCTTGTTCGGCCTCGCCCACTTCGCAGATCAACAAGCCGTCACGGTCCAGGTGCAGCGGTGCATCTCGCAGGATTCGCAATGCGAGATCCAGGCCGTCGTCTCCCGCACGCAGGCCCAGTTCCGGCTCGTGTGCGTATTCACTGGGCAGCGCGTCAGTTTCATCGTTGGTGACGTAGGGCGGATTGGTCACGATCAAATCGTAGTGCTGTCCAGAGAGGCCCGCGAACAAATCCGACTTGAGCAGTCGCACGTTATCGGCATGCAGGCGCTTCTTGTTTTCATTGGCTAACGCGAGTGCGTCATCGCTGATGTCGATGCCGTCTACCTGCCAGTCCGGATTGTGATGCGCCATCGCAATCGCAATACAGCCAGAACCTGTGCACAGGTCCAACGCTCGGCGCACTTCACGGTCGCCCAGCCACGGCTGGAAACCGGTTTCGATCAGCTCGGCGATCGGGGAGCGCGGCACCAATGCGCGCGGATCCGACTTGAAGCTGAGCCCTGAGAACCAGGCCTCACCCGTCAGGTAGGCGGCGGGTATGCGTTCTTCGATGCGGCGCAGGAACAGGCTGAGGACTTCTTCCTTCTCCGCCTCGGTGACGCGCGCGTTGCCATAGACCGGCGACAAGTCATGCGGCAGGTGCAGCGCATGCAAGGTCAGCTGCGTGGCTTCGTCCAACGCATTGTCATAACTGTGTCCAAATGTCAGCCCGGCCGCGTTGAAGCGGCTGCCGCCGTAGCGGATCAGGTCGACGATGGTCTGCAATTCCTGGGACATGGCGAATCGTTAGGGGACGGCGCGGCGCCAAGCCCTGCAGTATAGCGGGGGCGGGTCGGTATCATGGCGGATCGTTCCGGCCGCCCTTACATGCAGAAAACCATGTCCAAACGCACGCTTCCGCTGTTGATCATCGCCATCCTTGCCGCCGCTGGTGGGCTATGGGCCGCGCAAGGCCTGTTCGGATCCGTTATCAAAAGCAACCCGACTGCCACGCCATTGCGTGCTGTCAGCAGCATCACGCTGATGTCCACGCCACGCCTGCTGCCGGCGTTCTCGCTGCAACAGGCCGACGGCACCGCGCTCACCGGTGAGGAACTCCACGGCCACTGGACTGTCGTTTTCATCGGCTTCACGCATTGCCCAGACATCTGCCCGACCACGCTGGCGGAGCTGAACAGTGCACAGAAACAATGGGCCGCGCTGCCTGAGGCCACACGGCCACGCGTGCTGTTCGTGTCTGCCGACCCGGAACGCGACACGCCGAAGATCACTGGCGACTATGCGCATGCGTTCAATGCAGACTCACTCGCCGCAACCGCACCGCTGCCTGACCTCGAAGCATTCACCCGCTCGCTGTCACTGGTATTCATGAAAGTACCTGGCCCAAGCGGCAACGCGGCGGACTACAGCATCGACCACAGTGCTGCGCTGGTGGTGCTTGATCCGCAAGCGCGCATGGCCGGTGTGATTACACCGCCATTTGATCCAAAAGCAATCGCCGCCGACCTGATCGCCTTGACCAAGGCCACGCTATGAGCCTGCTCACCACCCTCACCTACGTCCTGCCGCATCGCCTGCTGTCCTCGCTTGCGCGGTCGCTGGCGTATTCGGACAGCGCCTCCGTCAGTCGCTGGCTAATCGACACCGTGACCCGCAAGTTCGGCGTGGACCTTTCCGAAGCCGCTGAATCTGACCCGCGCGCGTATCCAACCTTCAATACCTTCTTCACTCGCGCACTGAAGCCAGGCGCACGCAGCGTGGACCCCGATTCCGCCGCGCTGTTGATGCCGGCAGACGGGCGCATCAGCCAGTGCGGGGACATCGTTCCGCTTGGCAATGGCGATGGCCGCATTTTCCAGGCCAAGGGCCAGTCATTCACCGCTGCAGAACTGCTGGGCAATACCGCAGCCGCCGTGCCCTTCGCAGATGGCGTGTTTGCCACCGTGTATCTATCACCGCGCGACTATCACCGCGTGCACATGCCGTGGACGGGCACCCTGCGCGAAACCGTCCACGTCCCCGGCCGGCTGTTTTCAGTAGGACCGGATGCGGTGCGCAACGTGCCGCGCCTGTTCGCCCGCAATGAGCGGTTGGTCTGTCATTTCGACACCGACTTTGGACCGCTGGCCATGGTCATGGTCGGCGCCCTGTTGGTGTCCGGCGTAGAAACAGTCTGGAGTGGCATCGAAATTCCAGCCTATGGCGACCGCATCACGACCAAGGATTACCGCGGCCAAGGCATCACCCTGGAGCGCTTCTCCGAGATGGCCCGCTTCAATTACGGCAGCACCGTGATCGTGCTGCTGCCGAAGGGCGTGGCGACACTCAACGCGACGCTTTCAGCGGAGACAGCCGTGCGGCTGGGCCAACGATTGGCAATGCGGAGCTGACGCACCCTGGGCTAAGCCAAATTTCGATAGGGCCCGACGTCCTATCCAGCCGGATCGCACGTCCGAAAGCGGGCAAGTGGTGCGGTTCCAGTGGTCCGGACGACCACGCGCGGCGGCAATGACAACGTGATCGCATCACCCGACACTGGAGACGATGCGATGTGGCGATGGTTGGGAATCATGGGGCGATTCAGCGCCAAAACGGTGTTCAGCCTGTTCGCACTGGCCGTCGCCGCCTACGCGTTCGCCCTCCTGTATCTCCCGTTTCAGACCGGCAACCCGTTTGCGGCGCAATTCGCCATCTCAGGCGTGGATGTGCCGCTACATTTCTTCCTCGGCGGCTTGGCATTGGCACTTGCGCCGCTGCAACTGAACAGCGGATTGCGTCGCCGCGGGCCTGCGTTGCACCGCCTGTCTGGCTGGCTGTACGTCGCATGCGTGCTGATCGGCAGCATTACCGGGTTGACGCTGGCGTTGCACGCGCAGGGTGGCGTCCCGAGCCGTGTGTCATTTGTGTTCATGGCACTGCTATGGCCGTGCCTGACCGTGATCGGCATCCAGCGCGCCATCGTTGGCGACATCGCTGGCCACCGGCGCTGGATGTGCCGCAGCGTGGCGTTGACGTACTCGGCCGTCACCTTGCGGCTAATTCTTGGGATCGGCGCGGGAGCCCTGCACCTGCCCTTCATCCCGGTCTACATCGCGGCAGCGTGGCTAGGTTGGTCAATCAACCTGGTGGTCTGCGAAGTGTTGCTCCGCTGGCCCGCGATGCGCGCGCGCCGCCGTGGGCGGCGGATGGAACCCGTAACCCCATTGGTTGGGTGACGCGTGCAGCCTCAGGCAACCGGCGCCAGTCCTGCCCTTTGCTTTCGATATGCGCTCGGCGTTAATTCGACTTGGCGCTTGAACGCGGCATTGAAAGTCGATTTCGAGGTAAAGCCGCAGGCGTAGGCGATCTCGAGGATGGTGCGGTTGTCGTTGCAGTCGGCAAGGCAAGCAGTTGCTGCTTCGATTCGATGCCGGTTGATGTATTCCCAGAAATTTCCACCCAGACGGCGGTTGATGACCGCCGAAACCAGGTATTCGGGATAACCGCTGCGCTTCGCGATCTGTCCTATCGTCAATGCCGGTTCGCGGTACAGCGCATCAGTGTCCATCAGCTGCGAGAGCCTTGCCTCGACCGCAGGGAAGCGCGCGTCATCGTCGAAGGCATTGCCATCGTCGGTATTGCCATCCCCATCATGAGTGTCGTGTATCGACGCATCGCTGAACTGCCGCGCAGGTTGCTCGGCCACTGGCGGCTGGACCAGACTGAACCAACCAACGACACAAACCCAGGCCGCCACGACGCCGTAGATCAGGTAGTAATCCACATACGGAATGTCCAACACTTGCTGGATGGCGGCGATGCACCAAATCAGAATCTGTCCGATTGCCAGCGTCACAAGCCAGCGCAGAGACATGCGGTCCGCATCCGAGCGCCGCTGCAGCAAACAGCGTCGATAACGCTGGATGCGTATCAACGCGGCTATCACGTACGACACGCTGTAGACCAACAGGAACAAGCCAGCCCACCGCCCAAAAGAAAGCGGGGTTCCGGCAGGCTGGCGCGCCAACTGCACCACCGTGAACGAAAGCATGAAGGCGAAGCCGCCCAGATGCAGCACGTCGTGCATTCCGAAGCCGCGCGCCGTGGTTAGCGCCCGCACGTAGAGATAGAAGAAGCTGCCGTACAGGAACGGAAATAGTCCAACGAACCAGTAAGCACGAAATAAGTCCGGCCCCGGGACGGCTAGGTAGGACGCTTTCACGGCCAGGTCCAATCCGACGATTCCCAACCACACGGCAAGGATACGGTTGGCCTGAGGATTGCTTGTTCGCAACCACAAAGCCAGTGCCAAAAGCGCCGCCTGCGCGGCACCGATGGCATAAATGATCACCCAGGCATTCATGTCGTTGTGTGGGTAAAACACCTGCTTTGGTCGGGCCTAGTCCTTGCAACCATCCAGGGTTAGTGACTGCCCTGGTCGTATCGCGTACTTCGGCGCTTTCAGTCTGTTGGCCTTGGCGAAGTCCCGGATTTCACAGCCCTGCTTACGGGCGATGCTGCTCAAGGTATCCCCGCGTTGCACTTTGTAGGTCTTAGATGATGCGGGCTTGCTGGCGATCTTCACGGGCATTGATGCAGGCGAAACCGGCGCTGCGGCCGATGGCGACAAAGAGGTCACTGCTCCGACCCTCACAACTGCCGACTGCACGTTGCTGGACACCAATTGCCTGGCCAGTTCACCGCGCCGCTTGCCGGGTGCGCAATAGTACTCATAGAGGCGAGCCAGTCGAACGGTGCCATTCAATGCCGTCCCGGTCGGTAACCCTTCGTCAGCGGCATGGCGCGGGTTGAGATTGCGTAAGGCGCGCATGTAGCCATCACGCGAACCGCTGTTGCCAAGGCAGATCGTCAGTTGGTAGATGGAGGTGGGCTGCAGCAATCGGATCGTTGCCGGTTTGCTGCTGACGCGCGGCCATTGGATGCCGTAATCGCGCGGATGCAGATACAACCAGGCGGCGGCGATCACCATGGGCACGTAGTCCTTGGTCTCCGCTGGAAACTGAGCATAGACATCGGCGTCCCAAAAGCTGCGGCCGCCGGTGCTCTGGTAGATACGCGCGGCGCGTCCTTCACCGCCGTTGTAGGCGGCAAGCGACAACTCGATACTGTTGTCCAGGCCGCGCATGCGCTCGGTCAGATAGGAAGCCGCGGCATCTGCAGCGGAACGCGGGTCGTAGCGAGTATCGAAACCGGTTCCGTCGTCCCCTAGGCCGAAACGCTTGCCGGTGGCAGGCATGAACTGCATCGGGCCGACCGCGCCAGCGCGCGAGCCCACGTGCACCTTGCCGTTGGATTCCTTGGCCATGATCCCGAACAACAACGCTTCCGGCAGTCCCTGTCGCTTGAATGCGGGCGACATCAGGTGCCGCATATATCGATAATTTTCGTAGCTGTCCATCAACGATGGCCGCATGTCGGTGAGCCAGCGACGGATGCCAGCTTGCACCGCCGGGTTGAATTGCACCATCCGCACGAAGCGCTGGCCTTCCTCGCCAAGCAAGGACACGGCGTTTGCCCCTTCCGGAACGTCCGCATCGGCAAGATCGCGCTCGTCGATAGCGTCATTGCCGTACTCTCCGGCAATACCTTCAGCCCCTGCGGGCGCACTCGCATTGAGCAGTCGTTCGTAGGTAGACAGCATTGTTTTCAGCTCACAGCCGCGCTGCTTGGCACAGGCCGCGACAACGGTTTCAATTTTGTCCAGCGCCGTCTTGGTGGCGCTGGCAGCCATCTCGGCGTCCTCCGCCAGCACGCCATCGCGATACTGCTTTTCGGCCGTGTCCATCCGTTGCTGAAGAATCGCGATCGCAGCTTGGTCACGGCGCGACTGGGCATGTGACGGAGGGCTAGCAAGACAGGCAAACAAGGTGGCCGCGAGTGCAGCGACGACAGGAAACAAGCGAGGGGACATGGCAAAACCGACTGCGAGGGAAAGCGCAGGGTAGCTGGGTGCCGGAAGCCGGGGCAACCCGCATCGGCTAACCACACGCGGGCCGTACAGGCAACGGGCGCTTCACGACACATCCGAATAGAATCAAACGACCACCTCCATTCACGAGTCACCATGGACCAGGCAGCACTTCCACCGATCCTTGTCGGCAAGGCCGTCACCACCGAGACCAGTGGTCTGGTGCACTTGCTGCCCAGGTATGGCAACCGCCACGGTTTGGTTGCAGGCGCAACTGGCACCGGCAAGACAGTGACACTGATGACCCTGGCCGAAGGTTTCAGCCGCATCGGCGTGCCCGTGTTCCTGGCTGACGTGAAGGGCGATGTGGCCGGGCTGGCAGTGCCTGGCACGATGAATGACCGCATCGCCCAGCGCATCGAACAGATGGGCATCACCGATTACCGCAACGAAGCCGCGCCGGTAGTGTTCTGGGACCTGTGGGGCAAGGCTGGCCATCCGGTGCGGACCACTGTGAGCGAAATCGGCCCGGTCCTGCTCAGCCGCATGCTGGAATTAAACGATACCCAGAGTGGCGTGCTCGACATCCTGTTCAAGCTGGCCGACGACCGCGGCCTGTTGCTGCTGGACCTGCAGGACTTCCGCGCCCTGCTAGGACTGATTGTCGATGAACGCAAGGACATCTCGACCTCCTACGGGCTGGTAAGCACGCAGTCGATCGGCGCAATCCAGCGCTCGCTGCTACGGCTTGAAGCCGAAGGCGCGGAGATGTTCTTCGGTGAACCTGCGCTGGAATTGGCCGACCTGATGCGCACGACTACCGACGGTCGCGGCGTCGTCAACATTCTGGCTGCAGATCAGTTGATCCTGAAGCCGAAGCTGTACTCAACGTTCCTGCTGTGGTTGTTGTCGGAGCTGTTCGAGACGTTGCCCGAAGTCGGGGATCTCGACAAGCCCAAGCTGGTGTTTGTATTCGACGAGGCGCACCTGCTATTCGACGATGCCCCGCCCGCGCTGCGCCAGCGCATTGAACAGGTGGTGCGAATCATCCGCTCGAAAGGCGTAGGCGTGTACTTCTGCTCGCAGTTCCCGGACGACGTACCCGACCAGATCCTGGGCCAGCTTGGCAACCGCTTCCAGCACGCACTGCGCGCATTTACCCCGCGCGACCAGAAAGCGGTGCGCACCGCAGCCGAAACTTTCGTGCCCAACCCAGGACTGGACGTGGCTGCGGTGATTGGTCAACTGGGCGTTGGCGAAGCCTTGGTCTCCACCCTGCAGGACAAAGGCGTGCCGATGCCAGTAGAGCGAACGTTGATTGCGCCGCCGCGCTGCCGGATGGGCGCCATTACCGATGCCGAACGCATGCAGGTGCGTGCGGGCAGCCCCGTCGGCGCACGCTATGACAATCGCGTTGACCGCGAGTCAGCGTCGGAAATGCTGGCACGCAAGGCTGAACAGAAAGCCGAACAAGCGCAGGCACCACCCGCGAAATCCCGCGAACATGACGACTCGGAGGAAGGCGGATTCGGGCAGTCGGTCAAGGATGCGGTGTTCGGCACCAAGCGCCGGCAGGGCATGGTCGAAACCATGGCCAAGCAGACTGCGCGCACCATGGGCAACCAGATCGGCAGGAAGATCGTGCGCGGCATCATGGGCGGCTTCTTCGGCGGCAAGAGATAAAGGGGCGAGTGTCATGGGCAGGTGGCGTCCGCCCGCGCAGGCCAGCACCGCGCTGATTACCCGCGCCGGCCACGACCGGCTGAAGGCGGAACTTGACTACCTCTGGCGCGTGCAGCGGCCCGAAGTCGTGCGTGCGCTCGCAGCGGCAGCCGCCGAAGGTGATCGCTCGGAAAACGCTGAATACACCTATCGCAAGAAGCAGTTGGGCGGCATCGACCGTCGCGTGCGCTACCTCAGCAAGCGACTGGAAGTGCTGCGCGTAGTGGAAACCGCGCCCAGTGACCGCGACGCCATATTCTTTGGCGCGTTCGTCACCCTGGAGCGAATCAGCGACGGCGTCGAGCTGGTGTACCGGATCGTCGGGCCGGATGAAACCGATGCGCCGCTGGGCCACATCAGCATCGACTCGCCACTGGCACGCGCGCTACTCAAGAAGCGTGCCGATGACGAGTTGCAGGTCGAATTACCCACGGGGCCAACCGCATTCGTGGTCGTGGATGTGCACTACGACTGACGCCGTGAGTCGGCGCTATTTCGATCATCTGACGGTATTCAAATCCCGCCGTACCAGTCGTAACCCTGATCTTCCCAGAACCCGCCCTTGCCGCCCGCCATGCCTGCGTAACTGTCCACCAGTTCGACGGTGTGCACGTACTTGGGTTGTTTGTAGCCCAGTTTTCGTTCGATGCGCATGCGCAGCGGGGCACCATTGGCTACCGGCAACGGTGAGCCGTTCAGCGCATACGCCGCAATCGTTTGCGGGTGCAGTGCATCGCGCAGGTCCACGCTTTCGTAATAACGCCCGCCATTGTTGGACAGATCGTCGAAGCAGTGGAATACCGCGTATTTCGCTTCCGGCTTGATGCCGGACAGGCTGAGCAGGTACGCCAGCGGCACGCCGGTCCATTGCCCGATTGCGCTCCAGCCTTCCACGCAATCATGGCGGGTGATCTGGGTACGTGCAGTCAGCGCTCGCAGCGCATCAAGCGTGAACTCCATCGGCCGCTCGACCAGCCCACGCAGGTGCAACTGGAAACCGGCGAATCCTTGCGCTTTCAGCGCCAGATATTCGGGCGTCTGCGGATTGATCGTTCCATTCGGACGGAAGCTCGGCGAAATCATGTGGGCCGGGTATTCGCGTACCAAGCGATCGCCGGACAGGAAGCGCTGGGCCGTGCTATTGAGCGGCTCGGCGGCGCTCAGCACATCAAGGAAACCCTTGCGCTTGGACAGCGCATCGCAACCCGCTAACAACCCAGCACTGGCACCGAGCGCAGCCATGCGCAGGAAGCGGCGGCGCGGTAACAACAACTCACTCATGCTCAACCTCCGCACGTTCTGTAGACGGATCAACACGAACGCGAAAGCGCCCGCTGATCATCGAGCGCATCTCGTTGATCGGACCGGCAAGCACCACCATCAGCACGTGCACGATCGCGAACAGCAGGAACGAGCTCATCGCGATGAAATGCAGGGTGCGCGCTGATTGGCGACCGCCAACCATTTCGATGAAACCACCCAGCACAGGATCCAACTGCGGCGACATCGACAAGCCAGTCAGCACGATCAACGGCGTGAGCACGAAGATCACAACGAGATATGCCAGTTTTTGCAGCGGGTTGTAGCGCAGCGCCGCTTCGCCCTTCGGATGGCGGAAACGTAGGTGGTCAAGAATGGATTTAGGAATCTCACGCCAGTCACGGCGCCGCATCGCCAAGTCGCGTTGCAGGTGACGACTGCCCAGTGACCATAGCAAGTACGTTGCGCCATTGAACACCCAGGCCCAGGCGAAGAATAAATGCCAACGGCGGCCAGCCGCGAGATTTCGGGTGCCCGGAATCATTGCCCATGACGGCGCAACCGCGCGCACGCGTATGCCAGCCGGATTGTTGGTGGCGCCGAGCACGCCGGTGGTGTCGAACGACGCACGACCGATCTGGGTGATGCCACTCAGTTCACCGTTGCGCGTGACCGCCTTGGCCGAAGCCAGCGGCGCCGCAAAATTTGATGCTTCGCCCCAGTACAGCGCCGGGTGCGCGTTGAGGATCTGCAATCCGCTGCCGACCATGGCCAACATGCACGCGAGGTTGATCCAGTGCATCAGCCGCAGCGGCCAGCGATGGCGCAGCACCGTGCGCCACGGACCCGAGGTCGAT
>JBBSRO010000042.1:0-23949 GCA_038242955.1 Lysobacterales bacterium | reverse complement strand
CGGCCAGCGTGCCTTCGTCATTACGTGCGCTGGCAAGTGCGATCTCGTCATCTGCGTCCAGCAGATCGGTTGCCTCGGCGCTCAATGTGGCGCTGCGCGCGAATGCGGCATTTGCATGTGGCCAGCGCGTGCGCAGTAGCGTCATCAGTTGCGTGCGCAGGAAATTTCGGTCCAGGCTTGCGTCGCCATTGCTGGGATCTTCGATCCACGACAAGCCATGCATGCTTGCGTAGTCGCATAGTGCATCGCGCGATGTTTCCAGCAACGGGCGCCATAACCATCCGTTGGCATATGCACGCCAAGGCCGCATCGCGGCTAAGCCATCCACGCCTGAGCCACGTAATGCGCGCAGCAGGAAGGTTTCGGCCTGGTCGTCGCGGTGGTGCGCAAGTACCAGCACTTGATCGTCGCGCAGGGCGCGGGCGAAGGCGGCATGCCGCGCGGCACGTGCGGCGCCCTCGCGACCAAGGCCAGTGTCTTCGACTTGCACGCGTTCCATGATGAGCTCGATGCCAAGCGAATCACAATTACGCTGGCAATGCGCTACCCACGCATCTGCTTCGGATTGCAGGCCGTGGTGTACGTGGATGGCCCGCAGACCCGAGGCGCGTGCACGTGGATCCTGTGCAAGCAGGTGCAGCAGCGCGGTGGAATCCAAGCCGCCGCTGTAACCTACCAGCAACGGGCGGTCGTCGTTGCGCATCACCAGGTCGCGCAATGCACGCATACGTGGCTCTCAGGCGGCTTCGTAGGCGCCGTAGCTGCGCATGCGGTGGTAACGGCGCTCCAACAGTTCTTCTGCTGGAATGGCCTGCAACGCATCCAGTTGGTTCAGCAACACTGCTTTCAGTCGCTTGGCCATCTGCACCGGGTTGCGATGTGCACCGCCGGTGGGTTCGCGCACGACTTTGTCGATTAGGCCGAGATCCAGTAGACGCTTGGAGGTGATGCCCATTTGCTCGGCGGCGTCCTTGGCCCTGGCCGCATCGCGCCACAGGATGGATGCGCAGCCTTCCGGGGTGATCACCGAATAGGTGCTGTATTCCAGCATATTGGTGATGTCGCCCACGCCAATGGCGAGTGCGCCACCGCTGCCACCTTCGCCGATCACGGTGCAGATGATCGGCACGCGCAGCTCGGCCATTTCCAGGAGGTTGCGGGCGATGGCTTCGGACTGACCGCGTTCTTCGGCATCGATGCCGGGCCACGCACCCATGGTGTCGATGAAGGTCAGCAGCGGCAGGCCGAAACGCTCTGCCATGTGCATCAGGCGCAGCGCCTTGCGGTAGCCCTCGGGCTTGGGCATGCCGAAATTGCGGCGAACCTTGGCCTTGCTGTCGCGGCCTTTCTCGTGGCCGATGATCACCACGCTGCGGCCATCGATGCGGGCCAAGCCGCCAACAATCGCGTTGTCATCTGCGAACGCGCGGTCGCCGGCCAGTTCCTGGAATTCGTCGCAGATCACCCGCAGGTAATCCAGTGTGTACGGCCGCGATGGGTGCCGCGACAATTGCGAGACCTGCCATGGCGTCAGGTCACGAAAAATCGTCGCGGTGCGCCTGCGCAGCTTGTCTTGCAGCGCGTGCACTTCGGCGTCGATGTTGACCGCCGGGGCGTTGCTGGCATGTCGAAGCTCCTGGATCTTGGTTTCCAGGTCAGCGATGGGCTGTTCGAAGTCGAGGAAGTTCGGATTCATCCGCACTAGTTTAGCTCAGCACCTGCTGTCATACCGATGCGCAGGCGTATGCGGCGGCCTATTGCGCCCACGGCTTGCCAAGATGCAGGTTGACCGCCAGCACCCCTGGCATGCTGCGCAGCAGGCCGGGCAGGGCGGCATCCACGCGCAGGCCACGGCCATCATTGATCGACAGATGGCCGATGCCGTTGGCGGTGGTGGCTTCAATCAGGAGTGGGGTCGGTCCGGCATGGGTCTTGAGCAGCTGCTCGAACTGCGGCAGTGCGCCCGGCGTGCGCAGATCCAGGCGGATCGACAGCCGCTGTGCCAGCTGGCTACAGACCTGGGTGTAATCCCAGGCGCGCTTGGCCTTGAGCGAGAAGCCGCCGCTGAATTCGTCCTCGCGCAGCGCGCCTTCGATCACCAAGAGACGGTCACGGGTCAGCAGTGCCCCAAATTCCTGCCACTGTTCGCCGAAGAAGGCGCATTCGATGCGGCCACGGCCGTCTTCCAGATGCACGAAGGCTTGGCTGTCCCCGCGCTTGCGCATGCCGACCACTTGCCCGGCCAGCACGACCGGAAATTCAGGCCGCCAGCCAATCCGCGCTTCCCTCGGGCGGCTGCCCCAGATCGTGTCCAGCTGCCCTAAGTCGTTGCCGACCAAGCGCAGCAATTCTTCGCGATGTGGATCCATCGGATGCCCGCTGAGGTAATACCCCAGCGTGTCGCGCTCGCCCTGCAGTTTTTGCGCCAGCGGCCAGTCGTCGGCTTCAGGTAGGTCGATCTGCAAGGCAGGTGTGTTGGCGGTTGCATCGCCGAAACCACCGAACAGCGAATTCTGGCCGGCCTCGCGTTCACGCGCGAGCTGCTCGCTGGCCTTCATCGCTTCCGGCAGCTGCAACACAAGCGAGGCACGGTTTCGCGCCAGCGCGTCCATCGCACCGGCCAGCACAAGTGCTTCCAGCGCTCGCTTGTTGAGGCCACCCGCTTCCACCCGCTTGCAGAAGTCGAGCACGTCCGCGTACGCGCCACCCGAGTCCCTTGCTGCGGCAATCGCTTCGCACGCACCACGACCGACGCCTTTCACTGCGCCCAAGCCGTAGCGAATGGTGCGCGGGTCAGTGGCCTCGAACATGTAGGTCGATGAGTTGACGTCAGGCGGCAGCACGGTCAAGTCGAGCGCGCGCGCTTCGTCAAGGAAGCCGACCACCTTATCGGTGTTGTCCATGTCAGAGGACAGCACGGCCGCCATGAACTCGGCAGGGTAATGAACCTTCAGCCAGGCGGTTTGGTATGCGACCAGCGCGTAGGCGGCCGAGTGCGACTTGTTGAATCCGTACTCGGCGAATTTCTCCATCAGGTCGAAGATCTGCGTCGCCGTGCGCGGGTCGACGCCGCGTTCGGCCGAACCGGTCTCGAACTTGGCGCGCTCCTTGGCCATTTCCTCGGGCTTCTTCTTGCCCATCGCGCGGCGCAACAGGTCGGCACCGCCCAGCGAATAGCCGGCCAGCACCTGGGCGATCTGCATCACCTGTTCCTGGTACACGATCACGCCGTATGTCGGCGCCAGCACGGTTTCCAGCGCAGGATGCGGATAGCTGACCGCAGTGGTGCCGTGCTTGCGGTCGCACCATTCCTTGTCCATCCCCGAAGCCAGCGGACCGGGACGGAACAGCGCGGCCAGCGCGATGATGTCCTCGAATGTGTCGGGCTTGGCGCGCTTGAGCAGCTCACGCATGCCGCGTGATTCGAACTGGAACACGGCGACCGAATCACCGCGTGCGAACAGCGCGTAGGTGTCGCGGTCGTCGAGCGGCAGGGTCGTGATGTCGAGCGCTGCGTCACCTTCGGCGGCACGACGGATATTGATCGCCTTCACTGCCCAATCGATGATCGTCAGCGTGCGCAGGCCCAGGAAGTCGAACTTCACCAGCCCGACGGCTTCCACGTCGTCCTTGTCGAACTGCGTCACCGGATTGCGACCAGCGCCTTGGCCGTCGTGTTCTGCGAATAGCGGGCAGAAATCACTCAGCGGCGTCGGTGCAATCACCACGCCTCCGGCGTGCTTACCGGCGTTGCGGGTCAGGTCCTCGAGTTGCAGAGCGAGGTCGAGCAGGTCACGCACGTCTTCCTCGGAGTCGTAGCGTTCCTTGAATTCGGCGATCGCGCGACTCGGGTCTTTCCGTGCGCGCTCGCTGCGCCCCAGCACGTCCGACAGCGACAGCGGATCGGCCGGCTGTAGCGGGATGAGCTTGGCTAACCCGTCGATCATGCCGTACGGGTAGCCGAGCACGCGGCCGGCATCGCGCAAGACGGCCTTCGCCGACATCGTGCCGTAAGTGATGATCTGGCTGACCCGGTCGCGGCCGTATTTGCGCGCGACGTAGTCGATTACCTCGTCGCGCCGATCCATGCAGAAGTCGATGTCGAAGTCGGGCATCGACACGCGTTCGGGATTCAGGAAGCGCTCGAACAGCAAGTCGTACGGCAACGGGTCGAGGTCGGTAATCCCCAGCGCCCACGCCACTAGAGAGCCGGCGCCGGAGCCACGGCCGGGGCCGACCGGGATGCCATGCTGCTTGGCCCAGTTGATGAAGTCCGCCACGATCAGGAAGTAGCCGGGGAAACCCATCGACAAGATGACGCCGAGTTCGATGTCGAGCCGCGCGTCGTAGTCTTCGCGGCTGCGGCCGGGGGCCAGCGCGGCGGTTTCCAGGCGCTTGACCAAACCTTCGTGCGCCTGGCTGCGCAGCCATGACTCGATGGTTTCGTCATCGGGTACCGGGAAGGCAGGCAGGTAATAGGTACCCAGGCGTAGTTCAAGGTTGCAACGTTTCGCCAGCGCCACGCTATTGTCGAGCGCGTCGGGTACATCGGCGAACAACGCGGCCATCTCGTCGCCGGATTTCAGGTATTGCTCAGCCGTGTAATCGCGTGGGCGGCGCGCATCGTCCAGTACGCGGCCGCTGGCAATACACACGCGCGCTTCGTGTGCTTCGAATCCGTCGGCATCGATGAAGCGCGCATCGTTGCTGGCGATCACCGGAATGCCGCGACGTGCGGCCATGTCCAGCGCGAAAGCGTTGAATGCGTCTTCGCCCGGACGACCGCAGCGGGTGAGTTCCAGATGCAAGCGCTCGCCGAATGCCGTCTGCAACTCGGCCAGCGATTGTTCGGCGAGTTCATGCCGGCCGGAAGTGAACAATTGACCGGGTTCGGCATTGAGGCCCGCCAGTGCGAACAGTCCTTTGTTGGCCTTCAGCCACTCCGGCCGCGCCACCACGCCATCATGGCGCTGGCCTTCCATCCATGCACGGGTCAGTAGTTGCGACAGGCTCAGGTAGCCGTCTTGGTCACGACACAACAGGGTGATGCGCGAGGCGCCAGAGCTGCCGTCTGCAACCAGCACGTCAGCACCAGCGATGGGTTTGATGCCCGCTTTCTCTGCGGCCCTGTAGAACTTGACCAGCGCGAACAGATTGTTCTGGTCGGTTAGCGCCACTGCGGGCAATTCACGGGCCACGCAAGCAGAGACGAGCTCCGGAATACGGATCGTCGAATCAATCAGCGAATACTCGCTGTGCAGGTGCAGGTGGACGAAACGGGCTGACATCGGCGTTCCGCAGGGTCAACCAGCAGGGTAGGCCGGTGCCGTCGGCCGAACAAGGCTTGACAGGCTGCCCAGACCGGTCTTTTGCGCCAGTGCTGGGGTTGCCGGATCGATGGGTAACTCAGGGTTTCGCAAGTGCGTTGCGGACAGGGGCGAAACTGCGGCGGTGCTGCGGGCAGGGGCCATGCAATGCAAGTGCCTGCAGATGTAGCTGGCTTGGATAGCCCTTGTGCCGGTCGAAGCCGTATTGCGGATGCAGCACATGCATCTCGCGCATGCGTGCATCGCGTGCCACCTTTGCAAGGATCGATGCGGCCATGATCGCTGGTTCCAGTCCGTCGCCACCGACGATTGCAGTTGCCGGGCAGATCAGCCCCTCGGGAATGCGGTTGCCATCGATCAGAGCGTGATCAGCGCATGGCAACAAGCCTGCGAGCGCGCGGCGCATGCCGGTCATGGTCGCCTGCAAGATGTTCAGTGTGTCGATTTCATCGGCTTCGACGAATTCGATCCGCCATGCCAATGCACGGTCCATGATCAACGGATACAACGCTTCGCGTCGGCGTTCCGTAATCCGTTTGGAATCGCCCAGGCCATCGATTGGTCGCAAAGGATCCAGTATGACTGCGGCCACGCTAACCGGACCGGCCAGTGGGCCGCGGCCTGCTTCATCGATGCCGGCAACCAGCATCTTCATGCCGCTGGTTGCAGTAGTGCAGTGATGGCGTCCGCCGCGCGCGATGATGCATCGCGGCGCAAGGTTTCATGGATCGCCAGGAACCTTGGTCGCAATCCGGCGACCGCATCCGCATCGCTGAACCAGTGCAGAAGCGCGGCGTGCAAGTTGTCGGCAGTGCAAGCGTCCTGCAGCAGTTCCGGAATCAGCGCCTGGCCGGCCAATACGTTGGGCAAGCTCACGAACTGGCTTTTGAGCAGACCGAATAGTTTGACGATGCGGTACGTCAGCGGCGCGATGCGGTGGCCGACCACCATGGGCCGCTTGCACAGCATTGCTTCGAGTGCCGCGGTGCCAGACGCCAGGAGCACCACGTTGCTGGCAATCATCGCGCGTTGCGCGTTGCCATCCAGGAGGCGAAACATCGGATCCCCTGCGGCAATTCCCTCGATTGCCACTCTGCATTGCGCATTGGCGGCCGGGATCAGCACGCGCAACCCCGGGACGTCATTGCGAAGCCGAGAAGCAGCTTCCGCGAATACCGGCAACATGCGCTCGATTTCACTCAAGCGGCTGCCGGGCAGCAACGCTAGAATCGGTGCATCGTCGGCTTCGCCGAGTGCCGCGCGGGCGTCCTGGCGGTCTGGCTGCAGGGCGATCTGATCAGCCATTGGGTGGCCGATGAAGCTCGCATCGACCCCATGGCGCGCATAGATCGGCGGTTCCATCGGGAACAAGCACAGCACGCGATCCGCACTGGCACCAATCTTGGCCGCGCGTGATTCCCGCCACGCCCAGATGGATGGACTGACGTCATGCACGGTGCGCACGCCGCGCTGTTTCAGCCAGCGCTCGACGCCAAGGTTGAAGTCCGGTGCGTCAATGCCGATGAACACATCCGGTTTCCAGTCGAGTACGCGTTGGCGGAATGTCTTACGCAAACGCAGCAAGCGCGGCAGGTGCGCGAGCACTTCAGCCAAGCCCATCACCGCAAGCTCGCTGGCATCAAACCAGCTGTCCATCCCTGCTGCGCGCATGCCGTCGCCGCCAATCCCGGCGAATTCGGCATCTGGCAAGCGCTTGCGCAGTTCGGAGATCAGGCCGGCGCCGAGCTGGTCACCGGACGTTTCACCGGCGCACAGGGCGATACGGATTGTCACCGAAGCAGCGGCCGCTCGCCGCGTTCAATGAAGTCCAGCAATGCGCGTACGTCGTCACTATGGCTGGCGATTTCGCGCAGTTCGAGTTTGGCTTCGTCGAGCTTGGCGCCAGACATGTAGAGCGCGCGGTATGCGCGCTTGATCGCAGAGATACGGGCGGCATCGAAACCACGCCGTTTCAGACCTTCGCTATTGATCCCGCGCGGCTTGCTGTAACTGTCTTGCGCGACCATCAGAAACGGTGGCACGTCGCCATTGACGAAGGCCCCCATGCCAATGAATGCATGCGCGCCGATCCGGCAGAATTGATGCACGCCGGTGAAACCGCTGAGGATCACGTGGTCGCCGACGGTCACGTGGCCAGCCAAGGTCGCGTTGTTGGAGAACACGCAGTCGTTGCCGACCATGCAGTCGTGCGCGATGTGGGTGTAAGCGAGGATCCAGTTGCGGTCGCCGATGCGGGTCACGCCACCGCCATCGCCGGTGCCGCGGTTGATGGTGACGAACTCACGGATCGCGTTGCCGTCGCCAATCTCCAGCGCCACGCGCTCGCCACTGTATTTTTTGTCTTGAGGGTCGCCGCCGATGGCGGACTGGCCGTGGAAGACGTTGTCACGGCCGATGCGGGTAGGGCCGTGGATGACGCAATGTGGGCCAATGCGGGTGCCATCGCCAATCTCGACGTCATTGCCGATGAATGCAAAGGCGCCGACCTGCACCTGTTGTCCCAGCGTTGCGCCCGGATCGATGAACGCGGTCGGATGGACCAGTGAGGATGACATCACTTCGCCAATGCTGCTTAGCGTGCCGCGGCGCAGAGGATTTCCGCGCAGGCGACTTGTTCGCCATCAACGCGTGCAGTTCCGATGTATTGCGCCATGTTGCGGATCTGTCGCTTGAGCACCACTTCGAGCTCAAGCTTGTCGCCAGGCACCACCATGCGGCTGAACTTCGCGTTGTCTACCTTGACCAGGTAGAACGCCTGCTCTGGATCGTCGTCTGCACTCTTCGATAGTTGCGTCAGCAGGCCGCCGGCTTGGGCCATCGCTTCCACCACCAGTACCCCGGGCATTACCGCACGGCCCGGGAAATGCCCCTGGAAGAACGGCTCGTTGATGGAGACGTGCTTGTAGGCCAGGATCCGTTTGCTGGGCTCCAGCTCAACCACGCGGTCTACCAGCAGGAACGGATAGCGATGCGGTAGTAGCCGCTGGATTTCGTTGATGCAGACGGGAAGCGTGACGGGGACGGTCATTGTGGTCATTCCTTGTCGCCGGCATTGAGCCGCCGGGCGAGTGTGTCAAGTTGCTTGAAGCGGGCGGCGCTCTTGCGCCAGCTGCGATTGTCCATCAATGGCGTGCCCGATGAATATTCGCCGGGCTCGCGGATCGAATGGGTGACCAGGGTCATCGCCGTGATGACCACGCGATCACACACCTCCAGGTGGCCCAGGATCCCGGCACCACCGCCAATCAAACAATGCCTGCCAATGCTGGCGCTGCCGGCCGCGGCAGAACATCCTGCCATCGCCGTATGCGCACCGATGCGGACGTTGTGGCCAATCTGGATCTGATTGTCCAGGCGCACGTCTTCTTCAAGCACGGTGTCGCCGAGTGCACCCCGGTCAATGGTCGTGTTAGCACCGATTTCGCAGTCATCGCCAATCAGCACGCCGCCAAGCTGGGGCACCTTGATCCAGTGGCCATGGTCCATCGCAATGCCGAATCCGTCCGCACCGATCACCGCACCGGGATGGATGAGCACGCGCTGGCCCACCCGCACGCGGGTGACGAGGGTGACCCGCGCGACCAGTTCGCAATCTTCACCGATCTCGCAATCTTCCCCGATCACGCAGCCGGGCCCGATCAGGGCACCGGCGCCGATGCGGCTGCGCGCGCCAATGCTCGCGTGTGGGCCGATGCTGGCGTTTGCCGCGACGACTGCGTCATCCGCCACCACGGCGGTTGGGTGAATGCCGGTGACGCGGGTAGGTTTCGATTCAAATAGCGCCGCGATACGAGCGAATGCGACATACGGATCTGCTGCGACCAATGCAATGGCCGGGCAATGCGCCACGTCGTCTTCGCATACGACCACGACGCTCGCAGTAGTCGCACCCAATTGCCCGCGGTAGCGCGGGTTGGCCAGGAAGCTCAGTTGGCCAAACGTCGCCGACGCAAGCGTGCCAACGCCGGTGACGACGTGGCTGCCGTCACCCTGCAGCCGCAGACCGAAGCGTTCGGCAAGGGACGCCGCCGTGACGTTGGCGGCGATTACGCTCATGCGGCTTTGCCTAGGCACATGTGTTGATCAGAGCTGCCCGCCGAAGTTGAACTGCAGCCGCTCGATCTGGTCGCCGTCCTTCTTGCGTAGCGGCAGCGAATAGCTGATCGATAGGGGGCCCATAGGCGAACGCCACAGCAAGGAGATGCCGGTGGATACGCGCAAATCGCCTGCCTTGAAATTGTCCAAACCGTTATAAACGTTGCCGAAATCGACGAATGCAGACACACGCGCTGACGGGCTGTCGATCAGTTTCGGGAAGATCGCTTCAACCGAGCCAGCCACCAAGAGTGAGCCGCCAAGCGGTTGTTGGAAGCCAGAGGCTGATCTGTACGCGGGTCCCAACGTGTTGTCGACGAAGCCACGGACCTTGCCGGCCGATGCGATGCCGCCAGCATAGAAGTTTTCGAAGAACGGCAGTCCTGTTCCGGTAACGGTCTTGTCATAGTCCGGCGAGGTGGGCAGGCATGGATCGGTTGGATCCGCTCCTGGTACTTCGGTGTCCAGGATCCCGTCACCATCGCTATCCACCGCCGTCGGGGCCGTGTAACAGAGGTTGCGTACGAAGTCCTTGCCGTAGGAATCGCCGTAGCCGAAGTTGACCGCAGTACGGACGACGACCTTCGGATTGAACGGCCAGTACTTCGACATGTCGTACTGCAGCTTGTAGTACTCCACCGTGGAGCCAGGCAGTGCGATTTCCATGGAAACGCTCTGGGTGCTACCGAAGGTCGGCATGAAGTAGTCATTGCGGGTATCCCGCGACCACCCTGCCTGCGTGCGCACCGAGTGGAACGTACGGTTGCCGACTGCACTCACGTAGTCGACCAGCGGTTGCGGGGTGGAGCCCGGGAATGCCAATACTTCGTTGGAATCAATACCGAACATCAGTGAAACCGAATCCGACTCGCTCAGTGGCAGGCTGGTGAAGACCTGCGCCGCGCCGCTGTTGGTCGAGTACTGGGCCACGTTGAAGCTCGAGTAGTCGAATTCGCGCCACCACAAGTTGTAGCCAAGTGACAGGCCTTCCTTCGTGAAATACGGGTTGACGAACGAGAAGTCGTAGCGCTTCTGGTACGCGCTGCGGCTAACCGCCATCGAGACCCGGTTGCCGCTGCCGAGGAAGTTGTTTTCCGAAAGCTGCAGTGACAGGTTCAGGCCCGACAATTGGGAATAGCCCACACCTGCCTGGATGCTGCCGGACGTGGTTTCCTTGACTGAATACACCACGTCAACCAAGTCGTCGCTGCCAGCCACCGGCTCGTTCTCGACATTGACTTCCTCGAAATAGCCAAGTCGCTGCAGGCGTATCTTGCTGCGGTCGATGGCTGCCTGTGAATACCAGCTGCCCTCGAACTGGCGCATCTCGCGGCGCAGCACCACGTCGGCCGTGCGCGTGTTGCCCTTGAATACGATCCGCCGCACGTTGACGCGGGGTCCAGGTTGTACCTGCAGGTCGATGCTGACCGTGCGCTTGTCGCGATCGAGAGTGGGGACCGGCGTGACTTGGGCAAACGCGTAACCGATATTGCTCAAGCGTGCGGAAATCACATCGGTGGCGATCTCGACTATTCGCCTCGAAAACACATTGCCGGTGACCAGGAAGCCAGTAACAAGCTTCTCGACTTCTTCCTTCGGCAGGATGGTGTCGCCGGACACGGTGACCGCTGAGATGTTGTAGGCCTCGCCTTCCGTGAGGCCTGCGGTCAGGTACATATCCTTCTTGTCCGCGCTGATCGCGACCTGGGTTGAATCCAGGTTGAAATCGAGGAAGCCGCGGTTGAGGTACCAGGCATTGAGCTTTTCGATGTCGCCAGAGAGTTTTTCGCGTGAGTACTGGTCGTCGTGCTTGTACCAGCTCAACCAATTGCTGGTGTGCGACTCCCAGCCTTCAGTGATGTCCTTGTCGGAATACAGCTCGTTGCCGACCAGGTTGATGTGGCGGATCTTCGCGGCCTTGCCTTCCTTGATGTTCAAGGTGACATCGACGCGGTTGCGGTCCAGTTGAGCCACGGCCGGATCGATCTTGACGCTGTACTTGCCGCGGTTGTTGTACTGGCGGTTCAGCTCCTGGGTCACCCGGTCCAAGTTCAGCCGGTCGAACGTCTCGCCTTCGGCCAGGCCGATTTCCTTCAGGCCCTTGAGCAGGTCATCGGACTTCAGGTCCTTGTTGCCCACCAGAGTCAGCTTGTTGATCGCGGGGCGCTCTACCACGGTGACGATCAGGATCCCGCCCTGATGGTCCAGCCGTACGTCCTCGAAGAAGCCTGTCTTGTACAAGGCACGCAGTGCCTCGGCAGCGCTCGACTGGTCGAGGGTATCGCCACGCTCGACCGGCAAGTAAGTGAACACGGTGCCGGCGCCAATGCGCTGCAGGCCGTCGATGCGGATGTCGGTGACCTTGAAGGGTGCGAGCGCCGTCTGTGCCCAGACTGGCAGCGACAACGCCGACATGAGTGCGAGGGTGAGCAAGCGGCGGGACATGGGTCGGGTCATTCTTGACATCCTGATTGCAAAACATGTCGGGTCGAACATGTTGCGTGGTCGCCGGCAAAGCCGGCAGCGGGGGTAAATAACGTCACGACACCAAATGCAGGATGTCGTTGTAGAAGGCCAGTCCCATCAATCCCGCCAGCAAGGCGAGGCCGAGGTATTGGCCAGCGATCATCGCGCGTTCGCCCAATGGGCGGCCGATGGCCAGCTCGATAAGGTAATACAGCAGGTGACCCCCGTCCAAGACTGGGATCGGCATGAGGTTGATGATCGCAAGACTGACCGACAGCAGGGCAAGGAAGTTCAGGAACCACGCGGCCCCCATTTGCGCGGATGCATTCGCGTACCGGGCAATGGTGATTGGGCCCGAGACATTGCGCACCGAGGCGCTTCCGTTGACCATCCGCCACAGCATTCCGAGCGAATCCCGGGTCAATTGCCAAGTCGCGTCAAGCGCGGCCGGAACGGCTGCCAGCGGTCCGTAGCGCAGTACGGCATCGTGTGCCGGCGCTTGGGTGAACGCGTTGCCGATGCCGAGCCGCCAGCTGCTGCTGCCGTCTGGGTTGTCAATTTTTTGGGGCACGATTTCCAGCGCCAGCCGCTCTCCGTCACGCTCCACCTCGAGCATGCCAGGGCCGCCCCGCGCGCCCAACACTCGCAGAAGTGGGCCGATGTCCTCGAAGCTGGCCACCGGATGCGCGTCAATGGCAGTGATGCGGTCGCCTTCAGCCAGTACGCCCCAAGCCGGCGAGCCTTGCTGAATGGTGCCGACGATGGGGGGCAGCAGCTGGTAGCGTGGAATCAGGCCCGTGGCCTCGACCGCACGCTGCTCGTCGAATCCGGCGGGCAGTCGGTCCATGGCCAACGTTCGGGTTGCTTCGCTTCCATTGGCGTGGCGGACGGTCAGGCTCGCAGGCTTGCGATCGATGGCGGCCACCGTGAGTGCCAGCGCAGCTTCGCTCCATGTCGGGGTGTCACGGCCATCGATCGACTGGATGGCATCACCCACCTGCAGGCCAGCCTGTGCGGCGATGCCATTGGCCTTTCCGACCACCGCTGCATAGTCAGGCCGGCCGATCACCAGCATCGCCCAAAGCAAGGCGACCGCCAGTAGCAGGTTGGCCAAGGGGCCCGCGGCGACAATGGCGATGCGGGCCAGTACCGGCTTGCGGTTGAAGGCGCGGTCGAGCTGGGCCTCGGGGACATCGCCCTCGCGTTCGTCCAGCATTTTCACGTAGCCGCCCAACGGCAGCGCGGCGATCACGTATTCGGTGCCGTCCTTGCCGCGTCGCGACCACAGCGCGCGGCCAAACCCCACCGAGAATTTCTGTACGTGCACGCCGCAGCGGCGTGCGACCCAGAAATGGCCGAATTCATGGAACGTGACCAACACGCCCAGTGCGACCAGCATCCACCATAGCGAGCCGATAAGCGTACTCATGCCCGAACGTACTTGCGCTGCGTGGTGGGGTTGTTGATCAGCGCCCGGGCCTGCGTGCGTGCGCGTGCATCCGCCGCGAGCAGGGTGTCGAGTGAATCGGCAGGCTGCATCGGAACGCTATCCAGAGTGGCGGTGACGGTTTCGGGAATGGACAGGAAGCCAATCCGGCCCTGAAGAAACGCTGAAACAGCCTCTTCATTGGCGGCGTTCAGCACGGCTGTGGCGGTGCCACCAGCCTGAAGTGCGCGAAATGCCAGTGACAGGCTAGGGAATGCTTCGAGATCGGGCGCCTCGAAATCCAATCTGCCACCTTCGGTCAGCAAGTCCAGCGAGCCGACACCAGATTCGATCCGCTGGGGCCAGCCCAAGCCCACCGCCAGCGCCGTACGCATGTCCGGCAGACCCATTTGGGCCAATGAGCTGCCATCGCTGAAGTCGACGATTGAATGCACCAGCGATTGCGGATGCACCAGCACGCGGATGCGATCACTGGGCACACCGAACAGGTGGTGGGCTTCGATGACTTCAAGTCCCTTGTTCATCAGGGTGGCTGAATCCACCGAGATTTTGGGCCCCATCGACCACTTGGGGTGCGCCACCGCTTGCGCAGGCGTGACTTGAGCCAGTTCATCGCGGCTGCGTCCACGGAACGGTCCGCCGGAGGCGGTCAGGGTGATCCGGGAGAGTGCAGCGGCGTCATTGCCGCCTGCCAAGCATTGGAAGATCGCATTATGTTCGCTGTCTATCGGAATGATCGTGGCGCCACCTTCGCGGGCTGCAGCCATCAGCAGTTCACCAGCCAGCACCAGGCATTCTTTGTTGGCCAGCAACAGGCGCTTGCCGACGCGTGCGGCCGCCAGCGTGGAAGACAACCCGGCGGCGCCGACGATGGCGGCAATCACGGTATCGCAGGCATCGCTGGCTGCCAACGCGTCCAATGCCTGCTTTCCGGCGTGCGCGTGGGTTGGCAGTCCGGCATCGCGCAGGCCGTCGCGCAACGTCGCGTACAGCGCTTCATCGGCTATCACCGCGTGGGCGGGGCGGTGCGTCCGGCACAGCGCCAGCAGCGCATCGACCTGGCTGCCGGCAGCGAGCACGCTCGCTTGCAGGCGATCCGGATGGCGCGCGATCACATCCAGCGCGGATGCGCCGATGGAACCAGTGGCGCCGAGGACTGCAACCTGCTGCATGGCTAGAAGCCCAGCCAGATTTTGCCAAGCGCGAACACAGGCAGTGCTGCCAGGACGCTATCCACGCGGTCGAGTACACCGCCATGGCCCGGAATAAGGTTGCCGGAGTCCTTCACGTTGATGTGGCGCTTGAGCAGGCTTTCAAACAGGTCTCCAACCACCGAAAAACTGACGCTGGCTAGTGCGACCAAGGCAACGGCCGGCAGCTGGTCGGCCGTTGCACCAGCAAGTGGCGCACCGATCATCGCGACTACAAGCGCCAACAAGAGGCCACCAAGCAGGCCCTCGATGGACTTGTTCGGGCTGATTCGCGGAGCGAGCTTGCGGCCGCCGAACCATTTGCCACCGAACTTCCGTCCTGTGAAATAGGCGCCTGTATCGGCTGACCAGACCAAGAACAGCGCCAGCAACAGCCAGCGATGGCCGCTAGGTGAGTCACCATGGATTAGGACGAGCGCGCACCAAGCGGGCACTACGGCCAATGTGCCGGCGGCCAGCTTGAACACACGTGCATGGCTGTCATGGTCGGAGGCGAAGTCGTAATGCTTCAGCCAGAGCATCGATAGCAGCCACCAGATGACGCCGATCACCGCAGCGAGCTGGAACAACACGAAACTGAAACCGCTGGTCGATCGCGAGGCCCAGACCAGTGCCACCATCAGTGCGAGGTTCAGGACCAGCAGGATGGTGCGCGCCAGTGTGTCGTCGATGTCGGCGAGCTTCAGCCATTCCCAAAGCGCAGCCAGGAACATCAACGCACTCAGCGCCGCCAACATCGGTGTGGACATGAACAGGACGCTGAAGATGGCGATTGGCGCCATGATCAGCGCGGCCAACAGGCGCGTTTTTGTCATTCGGTTCCCCTGGGTGCAGTGGTCGCTAGCTGCCCACCAGTCAGGCCAAAGCGGCGTTCGCGCCCGGCATATTCGTCAATGGCGAGCTGCAGTGTCGCCGCATCCACGTCAGGCCACAACGTTTCGGTGAACCACAATTCCGTGTAGGCCAGCTGCCAAAGCAGAAAATTGCTGATCCGGATTTCGCCACCAGTGCGGATGAACAGATCGGGAGCGGGCAGGTCAGCAAGCTCTACGCGGGCGTTGAGCGCGGCTTCGTCGACCTGGTCTGGCCGCAGACGACCATCAGCCACGTCCTGCGCCAGGCTGCGCGCGGCGTTGGCGATGTCTTGGCGGCCTCCGTAGCTTGCAGCAATGACCAAGTGCAGTCGCGTATTGCGTGAGGTCAGCGTCTCGGCAGCGTGCATGCGGGACAGCAGGGCGGCATCGAAACGCGAGCGCTCACCGATGAAGCGCAAGCGGGTGCCAAGCCGGTGCAACTCGTCAACCTCGCGCTCCAACGTGCCTAGGAACAGCTTCATCAATCCACCGACTTCTTCCTGCGGACGGTTCCAGTTCTCGCTGGAGAACGCGAACAAGGTCAGCGCGCCAATGCCACGGTCCAGGCAGAACTCCACGCAGCTGCGCACCGCGCGCGCGCCTGCCCGGTGGCCAATGATCCGTGGCCGGTGCCGTTGCTGCGCCCAGCGCCCGTTGCCATCCATGATGATGGCGATATGGCGTGGGATAAGCGCGGCTTCGGTCATCCGCGTGACCAAACCACTGCAAGCGAATCGGGCTGGCCTGAGCGCATTGCGCGATGCGGAGGCTGACCGAGCGAAGGGCTGGCAAGGAGGAGGGCTGCGCGAAAACCGCAGCGTACGACGCGTACGTGAGGATTTTCGCGCAGGCCGAGGACACCGCCAGCGCGAGCGCAGCCAGCCGACATCAGACTGACATCAACTCGGCTTCCTTGATCTTGACCACCTCATCCACATCGCTGATCGACGCGTCCGTCAGCTTCTGGATGTCGGCTTCTCCGCGGCTGGCTTCGTCTTCCGCCAGCTGCTTTTCCTTCAGCAATTCCTTGACCTGCTGGTTGGCATCGCGGCGGATATTGCGGATCGCGACCTTCGCGTCCTCGCCTTCGCTGTGCAGGACCTTGGTCAGGTCGCGGCGGCGTTCTTCTGTCAGCGCAGGGATATTGAGGCGAATCACGGTGCCGGCCGTGTTCGGGGTCAAGCCCAGGTTCGAGGCCAGGATCGCCTTCTCTACGGGGCCCACCATTTGCTTTTCCCACGGTGTGATGATGATCGAGCGCGCATCACCTATCGCCACGCTGGCGACCTGCGACAACGGCATTTCCGAGCCGTAATAATCCACTTTGATGTGATCGACGATTGCCGTGTTAGCCCGGCCAGTGCGCAGCTTGACGAGGTTGTGCTTGAGCGCCTCGATGCTTTTGCCCATGCGGGATTCGGCGTCTTTCTTGATCTCGTTCAGCATCGCGGGCTCCTTGGTCTACGGTTAACCTCGGGATTATATCCGGGAACCGCCGCTACTCGCAGCCAGGCTTGAGTTGAATGGTTTCGCTTCGCTACGCGGGATTCGGATGTTCGTGATCGTCAACATGCCCGCCGTGTGGCGCGCGGTCATGTTCGTCGTGCCCGCAGTCCATGCCGCGCTCGATCTGCACTGTCGGGTGGTTGATCCCGAATTTAGCGTAGAGCTCGTCATTGAGGCGGTCCAGGAAGGCATCGTGGTCCGTGTCGGCTGGCCGTACCAGGTGTGCCGTCATCGCGATCTCGCCCGCCCCTAGCGACCATATATGCAGGTGGTGCACTGCGGAGACACCTTGCTGGCTACCCAGCCAGTCGCGCACCCGCTTTTGATCGAGGTTGCGTGGCACTGCATCCATGGCGGCGTTGAACGCATCGCGCAAGAGTGCGAAGGAGCCCAAAGCCACCACCACAGCGACCAGCAATGCGGTCGCCGGGTCAAGCAGGTTCCAGCCGAACGCCCAGATGCCGGCGCCCGCGACAACGGCGGCGACAGACACTCCCGCGTCCGCGAGCAGGTGCAGGTAAGCACCGCGACGATTGATGTCGTGATCGTGGCCGCCACGCATCATCCACGCCGCGCCCAGGTTGATCACGATGCCGATGGCGGCTACTACCATCACAGGAATGCCCGGAACCTCCGGCGGTGCGCTGAAGCGGCGGATCGCTTCCCAGCCGAGTGCACCAGAAAAAGTCACTAGCAGCACGGCGTTGGCCAACGGCGACAGCAGGGTGGCGCGCCGCCAGCCGTAGGTATGGCGCTCGGTCGGCGCGCGCTTGGCCAGCACCGCCGCGCCCCAAGCCAAGGCCAAGCCAAGCACGTCGCCGAAATTGTGCAGGGCATCCGACAGCAACGCCAGTGAGCCGGTCGCGAAGCCATATCCGGCTTCCAGCGCCGTGTAGGCCAAGTTGATAAGCGTCACCCAGGCGAATGCGCGGGTGCCATCATTATGGTTGTGCGAATGCATGTGCGAAGCCTGCCACGGCTCGCGTGACGTACGCTATTACCTTTAATCCGTCAGCTGCGTCCTTTCACCAAGGTGCCGAGCTCTTCACCGCGCAGCAGCCGCAGCAGCACGCCGGGCTGGTTCATATCGAAGATGCGTAGTGGCAGGTCGCTGTCCCGGCATAGTGCGAACGCAGCGGTGTCCATCACCTGCAGGTTGCGGGTGATGACCTCGTCATAGGTCAGGTTGTCCAGCTTGATCGCGTCGGCATGCTTCTTTGGATCCTTGTCGTACACGCCGTCGACCTTGGTTGCCTTGACCAACAAGTCGGCGCCGATCTCGATTGCCCGCAGCGCCGCGCCTGAGTCTGTCGTGAAGAAGGGATTGCCGGTGCCGGCGGCAAAAATCGCGATGCGCCCCTTCTCCAGATGCCGGATCGCGCGGCGGCGGATGTAGTCCTCGCACACGTCGTTGATCTTGATCGCGCTCATCACCCGTGCCTTCGCACCCAGCTTTTCCAACGCGTCTTGCATCGCCAGCGCATTGATTACGGTGGCCAGCATGCCCATCTGGTCGCCGGTGACCCGGTCCATGCCACCAGCCGCCAGACCTGCGCCGCGGAAGATGTTGCCGCCTCCCACCACCAGCGCGATTTCCGCACCGGCATCACGCGCCTCGATCACTTCGTGCGCCAGGCGGCTGATCACCTTGGGATCAATGCCGTAGTCCTCGTCACCCATCAGGGCCTCGCCTGAGAGCTTCAACAGGACACGGCGATAGGCGAGGGTCGACATGCTGCAAACTCCATTGGATGCGGGGGCGGGCCTGGCGTTACGCGGCAAAGCGCAGGACCAAACCGGTAAGATTCTAGCTGATGGACCGGAATGCCCGCTTCAGTCCATTCGGGAAAAGCCAAACAGTGAGCTGAGTGGATGTTTCGTGTGCTCGATCAATGCGCGCAGCAGGCCAGCGCCCAGCATCGAATAAGTGATGCCATTTCCGCCGTAGGCCATGGCGAATAAAACCCGCGGTCCATGTTGTTGATGCGCGCCAAACCAAGGCAAGCCATCTTTCGTTTCAGCAAACGTTCCACCCCACGCAAACGCGGGTTCGAGCGGAACTTCAGGGAATAGCCTGGACACTTTCGCGGCGAGCTTGCGCGCCTTGCGATCGACCAGTGCATCACGTTTCGCTGGTATGTCGATACTGTCATCGTCACCGCCAATAAGTAGCCGGTTGTCTGACGTAGTACGCATATACAGATAGGGCCTGGCTGACTCCCAAACCATGGTGCAGGTGAGCTTACCCAACGTGGCCGCATCGATTGGATCGGTGACGAACGCATAGCTGCTTCGGTTCTGTGCGACTCGTTGATCCAGAAAGCGCTGGCTTTCGTAGCCGGCTGCCATGATCAGGTATTTGGCGTTGATTACCGCGCCGTGTGTTGTATGGACTTCGACGCCGCGTGCATTTGCGAGGATGCGCGCAACCGGGCTGCGATCATGGATGCGCGCACCCTTTCGCTCGATGCTGGTCAACAATCCATACGCCAACTGGTACGGGTCCACGCGCGCTGCCTTGCCACTGAGGATGGCGCAAGGCGCCTCGAAGCCGTAAGTCGCTTGCACCTCGTTCGCGTCCATCCAGGTCACGTCGAAGCCATGCTTCTTTCGTAACTCGAACTCGCTGCGAATATCCTTCCGATGCCGTTTGTTACTGGCGTAGTACAGGCTCTCCATCCGCGAGAAGGCAACCTTCTTCAGCGACGAGGCTTTGTCCGCAAGCAGGTCAATCGCATTGGCGCAGGAGCGGTACGCAAGGTGCGCATTTTCCTCTCCGTACATCTCCGCAAGATCGACCATGTGTGTATCAATTTCGTATTGCAGCAGCGCGGTGCTTGCGGATGTACTGCCCCACGCGACGTCACGCTGCTCGAGTACGACGACGTCATGGCCATTGCTCGACAGCTCTTCAGCGATCAATGCGCCGGTGATGCCGGCACCAATGACGACGACGTCGCAGCGCAAGTCCTCTTGCAGCTGCGGGAAGGCGTGCATCAGCCCGTTCTTGATTGCCCAGTAGGGGTAGCCGCTCTTGAGGTCCATGGACTCTTCCGGTTGCAGTGGGACGCGAGGTGCGCCGTTGGCGCAATCCTAAGAGTCGCGTGTGACCAAGATTTTCACAGCTACAAGTGCACGCTTGCCGCCAGCCCCAAACTCAAGGATCGCGCCGAAATGGCTACCCGCAAAAATCCCAGTAAAGTGACCAGCCCAGACAATCAGAAGTCTGGTGAAACGTCCCACGCGCAAAGTGGAAAAGTCGAGCAACGCGGTAACGGTGGTGAGCCTCAGGAGCAAGCTGGCGGTGAGCACCCGGCGATGACAACGGCGCAGGGCATCGTCATTCCGGACAACCAGAATTCACTCCGATCCAATCCGCGCGGTCCGACGTTGCTGGAAGACTTCATCCTGCGCGAAAAGATCACCCACTTCGACCATGAGCGCATTCCGGAACGCATCGTGCATGCCCGCGGCAGCGCCGCCCATGGTTACTTTGAACTGACCAACTCACTGTCGGCTTACACCACCGCGAAAATCCTGACTGAAAAGGGCGTTCGGACGCCATTGTTCACTCGTATCTCGACCGTTGCGGGTGGGTCTGGTTCAGTGGATACGCCACGTGATGTGCGCGGTTTCTCCGTCAAGTTCTATACCTCGGAAGGCAACTGGGATCTTGTAGGCAACAACATTCCGGTGTTCTTCATCCAGGACGCGATGAAATTCCCCGACCTGGTGCATGCGGTGAAGATGGAACCTGATCGCGGTTATCCACAAGCAGCGAGTGCGCATGACACGTTCTGGGATTTCGTTTCGCTGATGCCGGAGACCCTGCACACCGTGATCTGGGCCATGAGTGATCGGGCTATTCCACGCAGCATTCGCATGATTGAAGGGTTCGGCATCCACAGTTTCCGACTGCTGGATGCGGAAGGAAAAAGCACCTTCGTGAAATTCCATTGGCGGCCGAAGCTAGGCCTGCAGAGCACGGTGTGGGATGAGGCGGTCAAGTTGCAGTCGGCCGACAACGATTTCCATCGTCGTGATCTGTGGGAAGCAATTGATGCGGGTGACTTCCCAGAATGGGATTTGGCCGTGCAACTCTTCACTGAGCAAGACGCCGAGAAATTCTCGTTTGATCATCTTGATCCGACAAAGCTAATTCCCGAGGAGCTGGTGCCACTGACCGTCATCGGCCGGATGGTATTGGACCGTAATCCCGACAACGTTTTTGCAGAAACCGAGCAGGTCGCCTTCTGTCCTGCCAATGTGGTTCCCGGCATCGACTTCTCGAATGATCCGTTGCTGCAGGGCAGGTTGCATTCCTATTTGGATACCCAGCTCTCGCGCTTGGGCGGTCCAAACTTCCACCAGATCCCGATCAACGCGCCCAAGTGTCCGTTTGCCAACCATCAGCGCGACGGCCACATGCAGATGGAGGTGCCCAAGGGACGCGTTGCGTACGAGCCTTCCAGCCTCGATCCGCAATCGCCGAGGGCGAGTCGCGCGTTAGGCTTCAGGTCGTTTGCCGAACAGCCTGACGATGGCGCCAAGGGCCGAATTCGGGCCGAGAGTTTTGCTGACCACTACAGCCAGCCACGCATGTTCTTCCACAGTCAGTCGACGATCGAGCAGGCCCACATCGCTTCGGCGTTTGTGTTCGAGCTATCCAAAGTGGCAACTGCGCACATTCGCGAAACCGTGGTGAGTCACGTCCGCAATATCGATGAAAGCCTGGCACAGCGCATCGCAGATGGACTTGGCTTGAGCGCATTGCCGCCGGCAGCGACGCCCGCCGCGCCAGTGCTGGACCTGGCACCATCGCCAGCGCTCGCCATCATCGCCAAGGCGAAGCTCACCTTGAAGGGCCGTTGCGTGGGCATCTTGATCGCTGATGGCACGGACATGAAGCAGGTCGGCGCGATTCGCGCGGCGGCGCGCAAGGCGGGCGCACAGGTCAAGCTGGTTGCGCCGAAGCTCTCTATCAAGGACGCGGGCGGCAAGCGTGTGGATGCAGATGGCCAACTGGCGGGAACGCCGTCCTGTCAGTTTGATGCGGTCGCAAGTGTGCTGACGCCCGAGGCGGCCGAAATGCTTTCACGCGACGGCGCCGCAGTGGACTGGTTCCGCGACGCGTTCGGTCACCTCAAAGCGATTGCTGCCTGCGGTGGCACACGCAAGTGGATCTTCAAGGCGGCGGGGTTGAAGGCGGATGGTGGCGTTTTTGAACCTGAAGATGTCTCGGGATTCATCGAAGCAGCCAAGACGCGCCAGTGGAAACGCGAGCCGAAGGTCAGGACGCTTGCCTGATCTGAATGACTTGAACGCGTCGCGTCAGTCCAAAGAAACGGATTGATGCGACGCGAGTATTGCGAGGTCTTCCCTTAACAACACATAGGCTGAGTCGCGCGCCTGCCCGTCAGGCTGGCGCAAAACCCATGCGGGATGAACGGTGGCGAGGACGCGCAGGCCGTCCCCGCGGATGCGCACTTTCCCTCGCTCCTTCATCAGTGCAAAGCCCGGTCCAAGCAAGGCGCGCGCTGCGGTCGCGCCCAATGCCACGATGATCGACGGCTTGACGGAATCGATCTCACCTTGAAGCCAAGGCGTGCATGCAGTGACGTGCGCGACAGCGGGGTTCTTGTGCAGCCGCACCTTGCCACGCTGCTCGAAACGGAAATGCTTGACCGTGTTGGTGAGGTAAAGCGTGTCGCGCGGGATGCTGAGCTCGCGCAATACTTGATCAAGTAACTTTCCCACAGGTCCGACGAACGGGTGTCCGCTCAAATCCTCGGAATCCCCAGGCTGCTCGCCCACCAACATGATCTGCGCATTTTCCGGCCCTTCGCCGAACACGGTTTGCGTCGCCTTTTCCCACAGCGGGCAGGCCCGGCAAGCACTGGCGCGTTCGCGTAATGCCTGCAGACCGATTTTTTCGACAGCGACTGCCTTACTTGCGGTGGGAATTCGCCGGCGCGGTGCTTCAGCCTCGCGCGCGGCCATCTCTGCAACGCGCGACCCCGCATCACGCAGAAGTCCGGGAATGAGCTGCGCTTCCGGCAGGTTTTTCCAATACCGTTGTGGCATCTCCTGCCGCATCATCCGTGGATTGATACGGGCCGGATTGAAGATGTTGGCGTAATAGGTGCGCCACAGATCCTCACCGGCATCATCCGGCGGGAGGTGCCCGGCATCGGCGCCATCTCCGAATTGCAATTCAACCCCATCCCACGCGACGCTGCGGTAGGGCGTCAGGATCGCCCACTGCATGCCCGCGAAGCGACGGGCGAAGAAGGGCGCCACCCGATCCACGATGTAGTGCTCCGGTTCAAACCACGCGATAAAACGTTCTGATGGTCCCGGCAGTGCACGAAAGCGAACGAAGGCTTTCATCTTGTGGCTGTCGCGGCGCACCTCCTGCGCCAATGCATGCGCTCGATGGCTGTCTGCATCTGCCGGATTTTCAAGAACATTTGGCTCACCATGGGTCATCCGCCACAACAACCGATAGAGCAGCGCGTGGCGTCCGTGCTGGCGGTGGCACAGCATGTTATTGGCGAGTTGCAACAAACTTGCTTTCACCCGCGGCGACGAATGCAGCACGGGGGCGATGGAGACATCGGCAAGCGCAAGCAGACTGCCTTGCTCGCCAGCATCCCAATCCAGGTCAGGAGGCTCGACACCCGCACGCACGCCGGCCCTCGCGGCCTCACGCCATGCCTGTGCATCCCATGATGGTTCCACCACTGCCGACCAACGGCTCACACGCGCCGCCTCACGCGGCAAACAGGTCGGCCTGCCGCGGCTTGGGCGCTAATTGAGCACGCAGTGCCTCGGGATCATCCAGTCGCTGGCGCGGGTGATGGTCAAGCAGTTGCACGAATGGCAGCATCTTCACCAGAGGGGCACGCAAGCGCGCCATGTCGGCGATCCGCAATGCGCCATGCCGACGCGCCATCAGTACGCGTTTCACGTTGCGTGTCCCCAAACCCGGCACGCGTAGCAGGCGTTCCTTGGGCGCCTTG
>JBBSRO010000041.1:0-25204 GCA_038242955.1 Lysobacterales bacterium | reverse complement strand
GCTCCCACGCCGGAAGCACCGCAAGGCAAGTAATCGGCCTTACAATATTCGCGGCATATGCCGCACCCGTTTGTTTGCCCAGGTGGCGGAATTGGTAGACGCACTACCTTGAGGTGGTAGCGATTTAGGTCGTAGGGGTTCGAGTCCCCTCTTGGGCACCAATGTAAGTTCCGGCGAGTTTCAGAATAGGCCGGCGAAGTGACACGAAACCCCGCTGCGGCGGGGTTTTTTGTTCCTAGGCGTTCCTGTAGGTTCCCGTTGCAGCCAACGTCCTTTGTGAGTAGATCTGTGAGTAGAGCGGGAGTTCCGCGCTTCTTTCACCTCTAGACGGGGTCCAATCTACTTACAAGGGGGGTGCAGGCGCTGACCGGCAACGCGTCCGGGCATTGGCCGCGGCGACCAGCTATATCGCGTCGCCGACGCTGGTGGGCTATGTCTTGAAGTCAGTCCGACTGGCTCGAAACTGTGGCGATACCGCTACCGGCACTTAGGGCGGGCCGAGATGGTCAGGATTGGTGCCTACCCGGAAATTGCACTGGCGGATGCTTGTAAGCGTAGGGATCGGGCACGGTCACTTTTCCGAGAGGGCAGGGATCCGAGCGAAGAGAGGGCGGCGAAGAAAGATTCGGCGAAGCGGGACTTTGAGGCTTTGTTCCCTGCCGTCACTCAGGCATGGGGTGAATACAAACGTACGTAGTAGACGCCTGAAACCTATCGCAAGGCGAATTACGTCGCGGACTTATCTGATTCCGCTCCTTCGCAGGGAATCCATTGCGACATTGTCTACGCCCCGGATCGCGGAGGTCTTGGCGACGATTGCGGGTAAGTCATTTTCTTCGGTATCAAAAAGGCCCGGCAGTACGTGGGAGGCATAGTTGCGTAGGCGGCCAGGCGTGGATTTCGCGAGAATGGCCGGCCACTCTCTCCAAGAGGCGTCGTGCCCAAGCACGATAAGGGGCACATCCCCGCAGCAACGGATCTAAAAGAGTTGCTGCCTTGGCCAAAACGCTCGAAGCCTATCGGACTCCCGTCACACGCGGCGCGCTCAAGCTGGCAATGCTCACAGGCATGCGTCCGGGGATCGTCACCTCGGCGCGATGGAATGAAATCGAGCTTGATGCGGCGGAGTGGCATGTCCCCGGATCGCGTGTGAAAACAGGCATGCGCACATCGTCTCGCTTGCCACCTAGGCGATCTGTGTACTTCGACAAATGCTTGCTTACTCCAATGGCAAGGACCATGTATTTCTCCCGTGGGCTCGACAGGGTGGATCTCGCCTCCATCGTAACGCTCTGAGTCGGGCTCTCCGAATCATGGGTCTTCAACCGCGCCACGCAACCCACGGGTTCAGATGCATGCTTCGTACAGTGGCTCACGAAAGGTGGGGGATCGATCCTGACATCCTTGTCAATGTCTACGCGTTTAACGGCTAGGTTCCGGGCCTGACGCTGCGCTTCAAGCAGGGTGAGCGCGTGCGCATCAACGTCACCAACCGGTTGCCGGAATCCACCACCGTGCATCGGCATGGACTGATCCTGCCCAATGCGATGGGCGGTCCTACGCACGTGCCCCAGGACCCGATCGAGAACGGTGGTGCCTACCGCTATGAGTTCAGCGCGGTGCAGTCCGGCACGTATTTCTATCACTCGCACGACCATGTACACCGCCAGCAGGCGTTGGGCGATGTGGCGCTCTATTGATCGAACCCGCCGAGGCGGATCCGTCGCTGGTCGCCGGCTTGGCGGTCGGTCTCTACCTGTTGTACTCCCTCGTGCAATATCCCGTGGTGTCGCGGGTGCTCGGCAAGCACATCGTTTACGAAACACCCCACTTCTACATCGCCGCGGTGATGACTGCATACGTCATTTCAACCTGCATGAGCAGCCTGTTTTCAAGTAACAAGATCATCCGATTATTCGGGGTGTTGGCTGTGGTGACGTTTGTCGCAGCCTATGCCATCCATGCCGCGACGTTGGTCTCGGTCTGGTGTTTCTTCGCAGCGGTATTGAGCTTCATCATCTATGTTTATTTCAGGAACGAGCGCACTGCACCCAAGACGTTACGCGCGAGCTTCGATGCTGCGAATGCGACGTGAGATCCGGCGCCCTTTGACCAAGGCATAGATCACAGGGATCACTACCAGCGTCAGCACGGTCGACGAGACCATGCCGCCCACCATTGGCGCGGCGATACGACGCATCACTTCAGACCCGGTGCCAGTGCTCCACATGATCGGCAGCAGGCCGGCCATGATCGCGACCACGGTCATCATCTTCGGCCGCACGCGTTCCACCGCGCCTTCGACGATGGCGGCATTGAGATCGTCCATGCTCAGGTCTTGTCCCTGCGCGCGGCGTTTCTCGGCGATTGCCTCCAGCGCGTGGTCGAGATAGATCAGCATGATCACGCCAGTCTCGGCCGCCACGCCCGCCAAGGCGATGAACCCGACGGCCACGGCGACGCTGAGGTTGTAGCTCAAGGCCCACATCAGCCACACGCCGCCTACGAGTGCGAACGGCACCGACAACATGACGATCAGCGACTCGGTGACGCGACGGAAGTTCAGGTACAACAACAGGAAAATGAGCAGCAAGGTCACCGGCACCACAATCTTCATCTTGGCGATTGCCCGCTGCATGTATTCGTACTGCCCGCTCCAGGTGGCGTAGTAGCCGGGCGGGAACGTCACCGATTCGGCGACGGCCTCCTGCGCCTTTCGAACATAAGTGCCTAGATCACTGTTGCGCGTATCGACATAGATGTACGCGGACAACAGCGCATTCTCGGTACGGATGGAAGGCGGACCCTTGCTTACCGAGATCGTGGCCAGTTCGCCCAACGGGACTTGCGCGCCGTCCGAGGTCGACACCAGTACGTCACTGGCGATGCGCTGGGGATCGTCGCGTAACTCACGCGGGTAGCGCACGATCACGCCGAAACGCTCGCGGCCTTCGACTGTAGTCGTTACCATCTCGCCGCCCAGTGCCGCCGCGATCACGTCCTGTACCTCGCCGACAGCCAATCCGTAGCGCGCAAGTTGACGCAGGTCGGGCGTGACATCGAGGTAGTAACCGCCGGTCAGGCGTTCGGCGTACGCGCTGGTGGTGCCAGGCACTTTGCGCACCGCGGTCTCGATCTGTCGGGCCAGGCGCTCCATCTCGACGAGATCGCTGCCGAAGACCTTGATGCCAATCGGCGTGCGGATGCCGGTCGATAGCATGTCGGTCCGCGCCTTGATCGGCATCGTCCAGGAGTTGGCCACGCCCGGGAACTGCAAGGCCTGGTCCATCTCGCCGATCAGCTTGTCTACGGTCATGCCATCGCGCCATTGCTCCTCTGGCTTGAGGTTGATGACGGTTTCGAACATTTCCAGCGGTGCTGGATCGGTCGCGGTCAGCGCGCGACCGGCCTTGCCAAACACCGACTCGACCTCGGGGAAGGTCTTGATGATGCGGTCTTGTTGTTGCAGCAGTTCGGCGGCCTTGGTCACCGACATACCCGGCAGCGAGGCTGGCATGTAAAGCAGCGTCCCTTCGTTGAGGGTCGGCATGAATTCGCTGCCCAGCTTTGAGGCGGGCCAGAAGCTGACCAGCAGCACCAGCGTCGCAACCACCAACGTCGCGCCCTTGTGCCGCAGCACGACCGCGATCACTGGCCGGTAGATTGCGATCAGGAAGCGGTTCACCGGATTTTTTTGTTCGGGCAGGATCTTCCCGCGCACGAACAGCAGCATCAGCACCGGCACCAGCGTGACCGAGAGCAGGGCACCACCCGCCATCGAGAACGTCTTGGTGAAGGCCAGCGGATGGAACAACCGCCCCTCTTGCGCCTCCAGCGCGAACACCGGCAGGAACGACACGGTGATGATCAGCAGGCTGAAGAACAGCGCCGGTCCGACCTCCTTGCACGAATCGATGATCAGCTGGATCCGGGGCTTGCTGCCGTCGTCGCGCTCGATGTGCTTGTGCGCGTTCTCGATCATGACAATCGCCGCATCCACCATCGCACCGATCGCGATCGCGATCCCGCCCAGGCTCATGATGTTGGAGTTCATCCCCAGCGCTCGCATCGCGATAAACGCGATCAACACGCCGACTGGCAGCATCACGATCGCGACCAGGGCGCTGCGCACGTGGAACAGGAACAGGATGCAGACCAGCGCGACGATGAGGCTTTCCTCGAGCAGCGTCTTGCGCAGGGTGGAGATCGCTTGGTTGATCAGGTCGGAGCGGTCATACACGGCCCGGATGGTCACACCGGCGGGCAGGCCCGCCTGGATTTCAGTGATCTTCTGCTTGAGATTGTCGATGACCGTCAGCGCGTTTTCGCCGTAGCGCGCCACGGCGATCCCGGCGACAGTTTCGCCTTCACCGTTGAGCTCGGCGATGCCGCGGCGCTCATCGGGAACCAGTTCAACGCGGGCGATGTCGCCAATCAGCACCGGGGTGCCGGCGTCAGACTTGAGCACCAGGCTCTCGATGTCCTCGATGCCGCGCAGATAGCCGCGTCCGCGCACCATGTATTCGGTTTCGGTCATCTCGATGACGCGGCCGCCCACGTCTCGATTGCTCTGCGCGATCACCTCGGAGATGCGCGAGAGCGGCACGCCGTATTGGCGCAGCTTGCCCGGGTCCACGGTGACCGAGTACTGCCGCACGAAGCCGCCGACGCTGGCGACCTCGGCCACGCCGGGCGCCTTGGTCAGCTGGTAGCGCACGTACCAATCCTGGATCGCGCGCAACTCATCAAGCGACTTCTGTTTGCCTTCCAGCACGTACTGGTAGACCCAGCCGACACCGGTGGCATCCGGGCCCAGCGTGGGCGTCACTCCGGCGGGCAGCTTCTTCGAGGCGAAATTGAGATATTCGAGGACGCGCGAGCGCGCCCAATAGATGTCGGTGCCGTCCTCGAAAATCACGTAGACAAACGACGCACCGAAGAACGAGAACCCGCGCACCACCTTGGAACGCGGTACCGCCAACATCGCGGTGGTGAGCGGGTAGGTGACCTGGTCTTCGACCACCTGTGGTCCCTGGCCTGGCACCTCGGTGAACACGATCACCTGCACGTCTGACAGGTCCGGCAGCGCGTCCAGCGGGGTATTCATGACCGCGTAGATGCCGCCGGCCGTCAACGCGATGGCCATCACCAGTACCAGGAACACGTTTCGAACCGACCATTCGATGATGCGAGAGAGCATGTCAGTGCTCCATCGTGGAATGGTCGTGAGCCGCGTTGGCAGGCGCCGTCGGTGCAGCCGGCTGCGCGCCGTGGCTGCTGTGATCGACGGGTGCCGGTGCTGGGGTGCGCGGTGCGTTATCGCTGGGTTCGGCGGCCGGTTTTGCGGTCGGTGGCGGAGTGACCGCCGCTGGCAGGCTGGGTGTGGCCTCGCCCTTGTCGGCGCTCATGCCTTCCAGTGCCGACTGCAGGTTGCTTTCGGCATCGATCAGGAAGTTCGCCGACACCACCACCCGTTCGCCTTCGCTGACGCCCTGGCGAATCTCGACCACATCGCCCGAGCGTTGGCCTATGACGACCGTGCGCGGTTCAAACCGACCTTCTGCCACCTGCACCAGCACCAATTGGCGCGTGCCGCTGTCCAGTACAGCCGAGCGCGGCACGGTCAGCACGGCCGCGGATGTGTCCTGGGTCAAGCTCACATCGCCAAACAATCCCGGCCGCAATACGCCGTCGGGATTAGCCAGCGCAACGCGTACGCCGAGGCTGCGTGTCGCCACATCGATGATGGGCTGCACGAACGTGACCTGCCCGGAAAATGTCTCACCCGGCAGGGTGGGCGACTGGAAGGTGGCGCGCTGGCCCACCGCCACGCCGCCGGCGCTCGAAGCCGGCACGTTGGCGATCAGCCATACCGTGGACAGATCGGCCAGCCGCAGGATGGTTTCACCGGGGGCAAAGCGGGCACCCTGCACGATCGGTTTGTCGATGACCACCGCATTGGCCGGCGACGTCAGGACCAGGTTTTCGCGCGTCTGGCCACGCCCGACCTGGGCAAGCTGCGCGTCGCTGATATCCCAATTTTTCAGGCGGGCGCGTGAGGCATCACGCAGGCGACGCATCATGGCTGCGCTGTCGGGATCACTGTCCTGCAACTTGCGGGCGGCACTATCGGCGATGCGATATTCGTTCTGGGCAGCCACCAGTTCGGGACTGTAAACCGACAGCAACGGCTGGCCGCGACGGACCGACATCCCGGTCTGGTTGGCAAACAAGCGCTCGACCCAGCCTTCGAACTTGGGCGCGATCACGTACTGCCGGGTTTCGTCTACTTGCACAGTCGCGCTGGCGCGGATGCTTGGTGAGAGGCCCTGCAGTTGCACCCGTGCAGTGCGCACGCCGAGCTTCTGGACTTTTTCCGGAGACAACACCACGGTGCCCGGTTTTGCCGGCGCTTCGCCGCCTTCGTAGACCGGCATGTAGTCCATCCCCATCGAGTCCTTCTTCGGCACCGGCGAGGTGTCGGGCAGGCCCATCGGGTTGCGGTAAAAAAGCACCTTGCGCGGCTGCGCGGCCGTTGTGGCCGTGGTTCCGGCGTCTGCCCCAGATGCAGTGCCGCGGCCGATGAACCAGCCCGCGAGTACAGCCAAGAGGAGAGCAGCGATTGCTCCAAGCCAGTAGTAGGAACGTTTCATCGGATATCTCCATCGATGGCGCGCACGGCGGCGGCGCCGAGCAGTTCGTCACGTTGTGCATCCAGTCGGGCCAGATCCGCGCCCTGCCAACCGTTCAACGCGGCAAGCAGGGTGCCAAAATCGACCTGACCGACCTGATAACTGGCCATGGCTGACTTGAAGTTCGCCTCGGACTGGGGCAACAGGGTCTTTTCGGTGAGTTGACGGCGCTCGCGAGCGCTGCTCCAGCGCGCCCAAGCGGCACCCAGGCGGCCCTCCAGATCATTGCGCGTGGCGTCACTGCGGGCGAGGGCGGCCTCTTCACGCAGGCGCGCTTCGCGCTCGCGCTCGCGGCGGGCGCGCTGCTGGAACGGGATTACCACTTCCAGCATCAGCTCGTATCCTTCGATTCGGTTGCCACGTTGCATCGAGCCGACACCCACGGTGATGTCGGGATAGCGGTTGCGACGCTCCAGTGTCACGTTGCGGTTGGCGGCGGCCGCCATCGCGGCACTGGCTCTCAACTCGGGGTGCGAGCCGCGCTCCACGCGCGCAAGGGCCTCGGTCAATGAAGCGTCGGCTACCGAGAGTGTCGGGGCCACGGCGGGTTCGGCAAGCGCTGCATCGGCGCGGCGGCCAAGCACCGCGTTGAGGGCGGCCATCGCTTCGCTGCGTGCAGCCATACGCTCAATGCGGCCCTGCTGCAGGATGGTCTGCTCGACCTGTGCGCGGATTGAATCCTGTTGTGCAGCCATACCCAGCGCATAGCGCACACCGGCGATCTCTTCGACCTGCCTGACTAACCCGATCATACGATCGATGACGACGACCGCTTCGCGCGCATGCCAGTAGCGCACGTAGGCGTCCTCGGCGCGGGCCAGGAGTTCCAATTCCACTGCATCGCGTTCGTATCCGGTGGCCTGCGCCTGCTCGCGGGCGACATCGCGCGCCAGCGCACGCTTGCCCCATAGCGGGAAGGTTTGCCTCACGGCATACGTCGTCGAGTCGACATTGGCTGGCGCCAGAGACGGGTGATCCGGATCAATCCCGCGCAGGCCCAACGAGAACATCGGATCGGGCAGTGCACCTGCGGGCAAAATCCGCGCCTCGGCCGCTTCGCGCTCCGCTTGCAGCGCGCGAAGTTGGGGATTGTGGACAATGAGCCAGGCGCGAATCGAAGCGAGATCCGTTCCTGGTATTGGTTCTGCGGCACGTACCGTTGCCTGTCCAAGGATTACCCAAGACAGGGCCAGTCCAAGGATCATCCCCGGCACGGCCGAACGCCGGTGGGGGCTTGTAGCGCGGCCGCTGGGCCACATCAGAAAAAATGCCATGTTCATTGCCTTGCAAGATCCGCACTGGATGAAGCGTGCGGCACTGCCAAGGGGGACACGCCGTCAAGGGACGGTCGGATCGATGCGAAAAGCTCCGGCCGCAGATTGCGACCGCTAGGCATCAACCGTGCATCAGATCAATAAAATGCTGGCAGGATTCGCCGTAGGTCGGTTCCATGACGCATGCGGCCATGGTCGTTCCAGGGGGAGATGGTGCTGAAGAATCGGCACGAATGCCCATAGCGTCGGCATGATCGCCGGCGGCAGAGGCGCGACCAGCGGAATGCGTGAGTTGTCGTTGTTGAGATCACTCTGGGAGCAGTGCGCGCCGCACAGGGCATCTTGCGACGAACCTGCAGTTTGACACGCATGATCGCCATGCTCGTTGGCTGACATGGCATGCGGTGCCATTGCCGTCATCACGCAGAGTGGGTGTGCTGCAAGCGCCAACTGGGAGCACAGCAGTGCGGCTAACGCCAGCAGGGCGAGGTAGGTTCGCAAACGGTGGTGGCGGAACCGGTTCATTGCCTGCAACACTATATCGTGTGGATCTGGATGAATTGACATGCATCAAGACTGCCTATGTTTAACCACAATTTCAGTCAGACCTTCGCCACAAGCTAGGGTGCCGGCTGCACAAAATGGCTTGAGGCGTCTTTCGACTGCACATACACAGGTGCGAAGCCACCACCCGGGGTACGGAAATTGGTGGTCTGGCCCTGGTACAGCCGTGCCGCCAGCCATTGAACCTTGCCTTCGTAGACGTAGTTGCGCACGTCGAACTTCAGCGTTTGCAGTGGTGATTGGCTGGAGATGACGCGTTCTCCTGGCGCGACAATCGCCTGGGCCACATAGTCACCCGCAAGAATTTCCTGCCACACCCGGCGGGTGAGCTTATCGCCGCGATAGGCGGCTCGGCTGCCGAAGCCCGTTGCGGGCTTAAAGAATAGGCCGCGCCGTTCGGACCACAGTCGCTCGGCTTGTTTTGGGTCGACGCGCTCAGTGGCCGGAATCCCGGCCAGCAGGATGTCGCGACTGGACGCTTCTACGCCAAGCGCCTGCAGGTGCTGGTCGTTGCTGAGTAGCGCCAGGTTGCGTTTGTTGGCGTATAGCGCGTGCGCCTGGGGATGCGGCGTCAATACCACGGCATGCTGCAGGTAGGCTTCGCGCAGCACGGCGTTGGCAGGATCTTCTAGCGAGAAATCGGTCAACCGGTTGTAGACAAGATCAACGATGGTTTGACCATGCCGAAGCACGCCATCGTGCAGTGACAACTCCGACGGATCGGCGATTATGGCGGTGAGACCATGACGTCGGAAAAGATCCTGGAACAACAGGACGTCTGGATACAGATATTGCTCTTGCGGCGCTTCGTCGACGATGGCGATACAGCGCAGCGGGCCGCTGCGCTTGCTTAACTCCCATTCCCAACGAAACATGGCGACGATGGCTTCTTCCATCACTGCCGCTGCAGGCTTGATATCCTGCAGCGGAGCGCAGCAGGCGCGTTGCGCAAGCGCCAGCGCGATGCTGAGCATCGCACCGCCGGCATTGGTATTGATCTCGATCAGTCCGAGTCCGCCCTCGGTGACATGGAAATCGTAACCAAAGAAAACCCCGATCGCGCCACCGGGATCATGGCGGGCGATGTCGGGTGCCGAGGCCAACACGGCTTCGCGATATGCCGGCAGCGCCACCACGGACGTGACTGTGCGAACGACTTCTGACATGCGCTCGCGATGCGCCTCGGTGATGAACACCGGATTGGCGGAAAACATATGTGGACAACGTGCCTCGATCAATTCGAACACGTCTGGTTGCGGCGTTTGCGACTGCAAGGCCAGACGCAATGCCGCTTTGTCCAGCGTGACGCAGAAGCAATCGCTGTTGAGTGACTCGATTGCGCAGCCGTCGAGCGACTGTGAGTGGCAGGCGGAAGCAACTGGCGCCATGTTTGAAGGATGTCCAGTCATTTCCATCTCTCGAATTGAAGGAAGGCTTGACCCCGAGGGGTCGGCCTGTCGCGCGGGGCAAGCAACTGCAAAAATGGCAACTTGCCCCAATGGGTGACCGGTGGTTTTGCCTGACTCTAGTTGGTCGGCACAGACGGGAGATCCGGCGCGCCTGCTGGCGTTGGATTAGCCTCCAGATCCGCGATTAACCGCTTCATCTCATCAATTTCGCGGACCTGCGCCCGGATGATGTCGTCTGCCAATGCACGCACGCGGGGATCACGGATATGCGCGCGGCTGCTGGTAAGAATGGCGAGCGAATGATGCGGGATCATCGCGCGCATGTAGGAGAGGTCTTCGACGGTTTCCTGGCTCCTGACCAGCCACAGCGATAGCGCGAAGATCGCGATGCTGCCAGCAAGGATTGCGAGATTGGTGTTCTTTTTCTCGTACATCTTGAGCATGAATAGCAGCATGATCACCGCCATGGTGGCGCCCATGACGAACGCCATGTACAGCCGTGTCTCGCTGAAAAAGAGATGGTCGCTGGTGTAGGTGGTCAAATACATCAGGCCGAACATCACGACGGTCGAGGTGGCGATCATTGCGCCAAACTTCATGTATTTAGTCATTCTAGAGTCCTCACATAATCAAGGTGAATCTTCCGAGCCTGTCTTGGGCGTTTAAAAGCCGGCGACTATTGGCGCGTGCCTGTGTCGACGGCAGGGGGTAGGAGAGTGAATATCACCTTTGGGCAGTCAGATTCATGTGAGTGCAAGGCTGGACCAAACTCTCTGCTGGCACCACATTTTTCCATGTTTTGCTCCGAATCATGCTCGGTGGCGGTGCTAGTTTCAATGTCATTTAGTGCATCGCCGCGCTGGTGGTGGTGCTGACCGAACTATTTTCCTTGAATTGGGCGGGCTCCTGTCCAATTGGATTGGCGGTGTCGTCCATAATTTCCACGAAAGAAGAGAGGCGGATGCTTGACTGCACTGATACCGTTGTTTCAATAGGAATTGTTGGTTGGCAGACATGTCGAACTTCTCATGTTGGAGAGGTCATGAGAATCATCTGCTAAGTAATGCAACTCGATTGGAGAAAATTCGATAGCCAGCAAGAAGTGACGGCCAGCCGCGGCGCGGGCGAGTAGTCTGCGCGCACTTTTGTTTCGCCCCATCGCTATCGAGGCGAGCTAACGTAAGACCAAATGTCATCCGAAACACCGTTTGGTAAATATCCACCGGAACTACATGTTGGAACAGATTGTCGCTGACTTGGGCGTACACGAGAACACGGTGGGCAGTGGGTGGAAGTTTGGGCATCCGAGCATTGACACGAAGCGTCCCGGTTCGGTGCTCGGCACGGCGTTCGTCGCTTTCTTGAAAGCACGTCGCAAAATTGCGAACAGGCTTTGCAAGCCGGGAAAGTTCTACTGCCTCCGTTGCTGGGAACCGCGAAGCCCGGATGGCGGCATCGTTCATTACCGCCCTTATACCGACCGTCGCGGCCGCCTCGTCGTCACATGTCCTAGTTGCCAGACGGAGCTGCGGCGTTGCACCCACATGGCGGAAATGTAGGCTGCAAAGAGCGCTCTGGAGGTCCAGATGCAGAAGGCAGGAGAGGGCATAGTGGAGTGGCCAGCAAACCCAAGGGTCTTCTGCGGAGCGAGTGATGTGTTTTCAGCAGACTTATCCCCTGAATTTGACCTAGAAGAATCCGCCGCGACGCGGATTCTTCTTTAATGGATGGGCTACGTTTTAACGATTGGCTGATAAGCATCAGTGCTACTGTCGCGCGTCATCTTCGGCATCGCTTACGGACGGACATCAACGTGACCAGCTTGGCCCCGGGTGCAGGCGTGCGATCGCAGGCGGAAAACGCATGGTGGCGGCCCAGGCTGTCCACGGAAGCATTGATTGTGCTGGTCTGTGCGTACTTCGTCTTGGTCTGCAATGGCCCGTTCTGGGAAGCGATACGCACGGCAACAACGTCCATGCAAATGCTGCTTTCACTGGGAGTTGCCGTATTCGCCTTGCACGCATTGGTCTTCGGCTTGTTCGCTTTTGGCAGGTTTGCGCGGCCACTACTGGCTGTGTTGTTGGTGACAACTTCATTGGTTCATTGGTACATGACCCGCTATGCGGTGGTGATTGATGCGGACATGATCCGCAACGTACTGAATACTGATATGGCGGAGAGCCGCGAATTGGTATCCGTCAGGATGCTGTTCCACGTATTTTTGCTTGGCATTCTGCCCGCCGTACTTGTGCTCTTGACGCGGCTAAAGCACCGTCCACGCGGACGCAGTTTCTTGCTGCGTGTTGGCTTCCTGCTTGCCATGGTGCTGGTCACGGGTGTTGCGCTGGGTGCTTCGTCCCAAGGTGTGTTTTCGCTGATGCGCAGCGATCCGGCACTGCGTTACAAGATCACGCCCGGCAACTACATCGTGTCATTGGTGAATGTGCTGAAGCAAAGCCGCAAAACGGTGAAAGGTCCACGTCAAGTCGTGGCTGCAGACGCCCATCGCTTGGGGGAGGCGTTTATACGCAAGCCACGCGTCATGCTGTTGGTGATCGGTGAAACGGTGCGTGCAGATCATTGGGGGTTGAATGGCTATGCCCGTCAGACCACACCCAACCTGGCCAAACTCAACGTCGTGAATTTCCCGGATGTCAGCGCTTGCGGCACCAGTACCGAGGTCTCGCTTCCGTGCATGCTTTCTGAAGTGGGGCGGGAGAATTACGACCGCGATGCGATCCGCAACCATCAGTCCGTTCTCGATGTGCTGGCACGCGTGGGCGTGCAGGTGCTCTGGCGCGACAATCAAGCAGGTTGCAAGGACACGTGCCTCGGTGTGCCGTTTGAAACGATGTCGTCGGCTGATTCGCCCGGACTCTGCGCGGACGGTCGATGCTTAGACGAAATCCTGCTGTCGGGATTGGCTGAAAAAATCAACGGCGGCAAGGGCGATGTGCTGATCGTGCTGCATCAGCTCGGCAACCATGGTCCCAACTATTTCGAGCGGTACCCGCCACAGTACGAACGCTGGAAGCCGGTGTGCAAGACGGCTGAGCTGAGCGTGTGTAGCAAGCAAGAGATCGTGAACGCTTACGACAATGCGATCCTTTACACCGACGCGGTCCTGGCGCAGCTGATTGATCTGCTGAAGACCCAGACCGAGCGCGATGCCGCCCTGCTTTATGTTTCGGACCACGGTGAATCGCTCGGTGAATACGGTTTGTTTTTGCACGGAGCACCCCAGGCGATCGCTCCGAAGCAACAGTTGCAGGTCCCCATGACGCTGTGGATGTCGCCAGGCTTTATCGATGACAACCGCATCGATCTGGCTTGCCTGCAGGCCGCGGCCAAACAACCCGCTAGTCATGACGATCTGTTTTCAACGTTGCTGGGCGTGTTCGATGTCCAGACCAACTCCTACCGGAAAGCGCGCGACCTGCTGGAAAGCTGCCGCACACGTTGAGCTTGCCGGTTCAGTCGATCGGCTCGAACTCATCTTCCGACAAAGCCAGAAACACCCAGAACGGAATGTCGCGGCCTTCCCATTCGGTGGCAACCTCTTGCAGGATATCGAGCAACGTGTCGAAGCTGGCCTCGTCGGCGTCGCGCAGGTCACTCGCATCGTCGAACAACAATGCATAGCCCGGCGCAGGCAGCCAGGACAGATCCCGTAACTGGTCGCTGAGTGCATCCCAGTTGCGGCCGCTGCCGGTTGGACTATCAAGCGCAATGGCAAGACGCAACAGCAAGGTGTTCTTGGTCTTGCAACCGCGCAGGTCGATGCTGCATGCCAGCAGGCCGGCATCACGCGCAGCCATGGCTAGGGTGCTCAGATCGTCACTCGTCGCGAAATACACGCCGGCTTGGCGGGGGTCATCCAGGCCCAGGTTGAATCCGGATTCACTCATGGCGAGAGTCCGCTGTTTGTGCCTGGATCGAAGGTGCGGAAGCTGTCGTAATGGTCACTGGTGTAATGCCAGGTTCGTGGCGGATTGCCGCCCGTGATGATTCGGCGCGCGCCGCGATGCGACAGGCCTGGCGTTTCCACGGTGTATTCGTGGTACCAGCCGCGCGGCTGGCGTGGCAGGTGGCCTTCGCGGTTGCCAAACACACTGCCATCCTGCCGATGCGGGAACGGGCCACCGCGCTGGATCAACGCAACCGTTGTGCGTGCCTCGGCGGGCAGGAAGGCTGGAAAGGTCGCGCTGGGTGGGGTTTGCGTCGTTGATGGCGCAGGCGGTGGAGCAGGATCGGCCACTGGTGAGCGACTGGGTGCTGGAGTGCTTGTTACCGGCGGTGCCTGGTTTGGCGTGGCATTCTGCGGCCAGTACTGCCACGCCAGCAGCAATGCGATGCCTAGCAACCACCAGACCCAGTGGATGCGCGGGTTGTTTGTCTTGTTGTTTGTTCTTCGCATTGGTGAGTCGCTTCAGTACACGGTGTCGGTACGCATCACCGGATAGCGGTTGAAGCCGCTGTCCCAGGCTTGATGACGCAGATAGAAGAAATTCAGCCTGGCGTATGGATCCTTGGCGAAGTTGGCATCATCCCGCAACTCCTTTTCGAACGAGGCTTTCAATGCCGGGTCACGCGCCATCATCAGTCGTGCTTGCTCCTCGGCCACGTATGGTTCCATGTATTCCTTCTGCTCGAACGCATTGTTGAAGTCGCCCCAGGCTGCCATGGAGTCCGGTGCCAGCGGCTCCAGGATATTCACGACAAGGCGCGCCTTGGCCTGTGCGATGGGCACATAAAGCGAACCAGCAGAAATGTCGGTTGTGCTGTTGTGCCATTTGCCCTCAAGGTTCACGCGTTGGTGGCCTTCGACGGAATTGGGCGCGAACTTGGCGCTGTCCGCCATGAACGTCTGCGCCTGCACGCCGCGGGTTGCGTTGGTCAGGACACGAAAGTCGATGCCGTGGATCAGCAACTGCTTGCCCACGGCGACCGCGTACTGCTGCGGAACCAGGTAACCACCCTTGGGCGCAATAATGATGGTGTCCGGCACGATCTCGTCGCGGAGCGGCACCTTCCAGACCTGGGGCGTGCCTTCGTCGTAGCGAGTCATCATTGTGCCGGACACATCCGATGGCGTGCGCGTGTAGGCGTAACCAAGGAAGTCGATCGTGCGCACCTTGTCCCTCGCTTTGTAATCGAGTGGTACCGGCTGACCGCCAAGCTTTCGCGCACGCTGGTCGGCTTGCTGCGCCAGTGCCTGCCACTGGCTGGCATTGGCGGCGGTGAGCTCCAGTGCGTCCAGCACCGCGTTGTACGTCGTGGGCACGCGATGTGCGTAGTCCCGCCAAGAATGGGTTTCAACCAGGATGCCAAGGCGATTGCGCAGCACGTAATAACCATCGGAAAAACGCGGTGAATTGACGCCGTGTTCAAAGCCCGAAGCAGGATCATCGCCTTTGACGAAACTCGGGTAGAACGCAACCGGTAATGCACCTTGCGCGGCGAGCTTGTTGATCATTCCGTCGCGCAGCGCACGCCCGGCTGTGCGCAGGCCTTCGTCGCCAGAGTTTATTGGCTCTCCGGTGATTGAGACATCGTGCTGGAACTTGGCGCCGTCGGTCACGTGCAGGTCGAGTTCCACGAGCGGGTCCCACGCATTGACCAGGCCCAGCAGCGCCTGCATTTCAGGCGTATCGGCCTTCAAGTAATCGCGGTTGAGGTTGTAGCGTTGGCCGGTGACGCGAAAGCCCATCTGTTCGGGGCCGCGCTGGTTCGGGCGGTTCCACGCGCGGAAGTTCTCGTGGCCGTCGACGTTGAACACTGGCACGAACAGCAGAACCGTCTTGTCCAGCACACCCTTGCCGACATTGCCTTCAAGCAAGTCGCGAATCAGCCAGAAACCGGCATCCTTGCCATCAATCTCGCCGGAGTGGATGCCGCCCTGCGCCAATACCACTGGCAGTCCTTTTGCGCGTGCAGTCTTTGCATCCAGCGCGCCGCTGGTCGATACCGCCAGCGCTTTCATCGGCCGCCCCTCGGGCGTGTTGCCGAAATCAAAGCAGCGCACTGATGCCGGGTAGGCCTTGGCGAAGGCATCGCACAAGTCAATGACTTCGGCGTAGCGGCCCGTGATCGTGAAGGCGGAACGTTCGGAGATCGTGCTCAGTGGCGTGTCGGCCGCAGTGGTGCCGAACGAACAGGCAAGCAGGGCAGCAATCAGCAAGGTGCGGCGCATGGACGGGATCTCCCGAAGAAGTCCGTGATGGTAGCCGACAAGCTCTGCAGGCCATGCTTGTACGAGCATCATGCGATTTGATGCGGGCTGCATGCGAGAATCCGTCATCGCCCGTCACAGAAATATCCGCCAGGAATCCGCCATGACCACCACCCTGTATTACTCGCCCGGTTCCGCCAGCCTGCTGGTGCATTGGTTGCTGATCGAAACCGGTGAGCCGCACCAGTTGCAGCTGGTTGATACCGCAGCGAAGGCGCAGAAAGCCCCTGAATATCTGGCGTTGAACCCGAATGGCGTAGTGCCGACGCTGGTGATCGATGGAGCACCGCATTACGAGGCCGCAGCGATGGCGATTTTGCTGGCCGAGCGCCACCCGCAGGCGAACTTGGCGCCGGCATTCGATGATCCGCGTCGCGCCGACTACCTGCAGTGGATGTTCAATCTGGCCAATATGGTGCAGCCACTGTTCCGGCAATGGTGGTATCCGCATGAGCCGGCGGGCGAAGCGAATGTCGATGCAGTTCGCGAACACTGCATCGCACGCGTTGAAGCTGAGTGGCAGCGCATTGACGGCCACCTTGCAGTGAACGGGCCATACCTGCTTGGCGAGGCCGCGACCATCGCCGACTTTTACTTGACTATGCTGATGCGTTGGTCACGTGGGATGCCAAAACCCGCGACCGACTGGCCGCATTTGGCTGCGCTGGCTCAGCGGATGAGGGCGCGCCCATCGTTCGTCGAACTGTATGCGCGCGAAGGCTTGACTGAATGGGCATGAGGAATCGTTTCAAGCCTTCCCTCGCGATGGCTTGAAAGCGGTTTCAGGACCCCGGATGCAATCGGTTAGGCTTGCGCTTCCGCAACGCCCGAGCCACGCATGACCCAGAACGCCACTGCATCCGACCCGAACGCAGGCCTGCCGAGGCAGATCCCTTACATCATCGGCAACGAGGCCTGCGAGCGTTTCAGCTTCTACGGGATGCGCAACATCCTGGTGCAGTTCTTGGTCAGCAGCGTGATCTTGGCTTACATCCCGGAAGGCCAGCGCGAAGGTGCGGCCAAGGATGTGTTCCACAGCTTCGTGATCGGCGTGTACTTCTTTCCGCTGCTGGGTGGTTGGCTGTCGGATCGCTTCTTCGGCAAGTACAACACCGTGCTGTGGTTCTCGCTGATCTACTGCGCCGGCCACGCATGCCTTGCGATGTTCGAAGACAGCCTCAATGGGTTCTATACCGGCCTGTTCCTGATCGCGCTTGGTTCGGGCGGCATCAAGCCGCTGGTGGTGAGTTTCTGCGGTGACCAGTTCACTACGGCCAACAAACACCTCGCGAAGATTGTTTTCGATGCCTTCTACTGGACGATCAACTTCGGCAGCTTCTTCGCGTCATTGCTGATGCCACTGTTCCTGCGCAACCTGGGTCCGTCGATTGCGTTCGGCATTCCCGGCGTGCTGATGCTGATCGCGACGATCATTTTCTGGTCTGGGCGCGGCAAGTACATCCGCGTGCCACCGAGTCGCGGCGAGGATCCGGATTCCTTCTACAACGTGGCCCGTACCGCATTGAACACGCAGGCACCGGGGCAGGGACGCGGCGGCTTGTTGGTGGCGGGCTTCGGCGTCGCGTTGGCGGTAGCGATGTTGTTGTTCTGGGCATTGCACACGTGGTTCGGGGTGACCCTGCCGTTCTGGCCGGAAGGCTTCCACTTCGTGATTACTGCGTGCCTGGCGCTGGGGGCATTGATCGCGTTCGGCGGTGCTGGCGTATCGATGCAGCTAGAGCGCGCCCGTGGACAGCATCCCGATGCCGCCGTGGATGCCGTGCGTGGGGTGTTGCGTATCCTGATCGTATTCGCGCTGACCACGCCGTTCTGGTCGTTGTTCGACCAGAAGGCCAGCACTTGGGTGATCCAAGGAAACTCGATGACGGTGCCGCATGAACTGTGGTGGTGGCCAAGTTGGCTGGTCAAGGAAGCCAGCCAGATGCAGGCGCTCAATCCACTGTTGATCATGATGCTGATTCCGTTCAATAACCTAGTGCTGTACCCGGCGCTGCGTCGAATGGGCTTTGAGCCAACGGCGTTGCGGCGGATGGGCTGGGGCATTGTTTTCGCCGGTCTTGCGTGGATCTTCGCCGGTTGGATCCAGCTCAAAATCGACAGCGGTGCGTCGACCTCGCTTGCGTTGCAGACATGGCCTTACTTGCTGCTGACCTTCGGCGAGGTATTGGTATCGGCCACCGCGCTTGAGTTCGCCTATAGCCAAGCCACGCAGGCGATGAAGGGCGTGATCATGGCGTTCTGGTACCTGGCTAGCACCTTCGGCAGCCTGTGGGTGCTGCTCACCAATGTTGCCGTGCGCAATGAGCTGGTGATGGCAAGGATCGCCAGCACCGGTTACAGCGAGCATGCCTTCCTGATGTTCTTTTTCGCGGTGTTCGCGTTCGTGGCGGCGCTTGCATTTGCGTTGTATGCGCGCAGCTATCCCATGCAGGACAACTACCGTGCCGTCTGATTTTGCCGGAGCCAAGACATGACGATTTCAGCAACACTGGTCATTGTTGCCATTACCGTGCTGGTGTCGTGGCGCGGCTTCAATCACCGTGCCTTGCTTGAACGCCTGATCCTCTGGCCGCCAGCAGTGGAGCGGGGGAAACAATACGACCGCTTGCTGGGCTATGGCTTCGTGCATGCCGACTGGATGCATCTGCTGTTCAACATGATTACGCTCTATTCGTTTGGTGCCGCAGTTGAACGCATCTTCTCCCAATGGATCGGGGTGGTTGGTTTCGTGCTGTTCTACCTGTCGGCCATAGTGGTGTCGATCCTGCCGACCTACCTCGCCCATCGTAGCGATCCGAATTACCGCAGCCTGGGCGCGTCCGGCGGCGTGTCGGCAGTGCTGTTCGCCTTCATCCTGTTCGATCCATGGTCGACGTTGATCATCTTTCCAATTCCGGTGCCAATCCCGGCCTTCATCTTTGCCTTCCTCTACGTCGCCTACAGCATCTGGATGGATCGTCGCGCTCGCGACAACGTCAACCACAGCGCGCACCTGTGGGGTGCAGCCTATGGCGTGTTGTTCACCTTGTTGATGGAACCAAAGGTATTCACCCACTTCATGCAGACGCTGTTGCATCCTTCAGCGAACTGAGACCACAGGAGTTGCGACATGGACAACCTGATCCAGCACGATGCCAAGGCCCACCGCTTCAACACCGTGGTCGATGATGTGACCGGCCATGTGGAGTACAAACTGGCCGGCGATGTGATGACGCTTACCCATACCATCGTGCCGTCTGCCATCGGCGGGCGCGGAATCGCAGGTGCTTTGGTGAAGGCTGCGCTTGACCATGCGCGCAGCGAAGGTTGGAAGGTGGTGCCGCAGTGTTCCTACGCTGATACGTGGATGCGCAGGCACCCCGATTACGAAGGTTTGCGGGCCTGACGCCTTAAATCGGGTCTCTGAGAGGCCGGACGCGTAGAATGCGCGCCCATGCGTCTCAACAAATACATTTCCGACACCGGGTTCTGTTCCCGCCGTGAAGCCGATCGACTGATTGCCGAGGGGCGGGTCACCGTCAATGGCACCCGTGCGCGGGTAGGCGCGGAGGTTGGCGATGCCGACAAGGTCCGCATCGACGACAAGCCGCTGGCCGCGCGCACCGCTGCCAAGGGCCAGCGCCGGCATGTCTATATCGCGCTGAACAAGCCGGTGGGGGTTACCAGCACCACCGAAGCCACGGTCAAGGACAACATCGTCGAATGCGTGGGCCACGAGCAGCGCATCTTTCCGATTGGACGCCTGGACAAGGATTCGGAAGGCCTGATCCTGCTGACCAGTAATGGCGACATCGTCAACCAGATCCTGCGCTCCGAGCACAAGCTGGAAAAGGAATACTTGGTCGAGATCAACCACACCGTTACCGAAGATTTCTTGCGTGGCATGGCCCGTGGCGGGGTCCCGGTACATGACGAACGTACGCTGCCATGCAAGACCGGCAAGCTGGGTGCCGTGGGCTTCCGGATCGTGCTGGTGCAGGGCTTGAATCGGCAGATCCGGCTGATGGCGGCCCATTTCGGGCATCGCGTCAAGCATCTGCTGCGGGTTCGGATTGGCAATGTGAAGATTGGTCACCTGAAGCCGGGTCAATGGCGGAACCTGACCGACGCCGAATTGCGTGGGCTGCTGCCCGGACATACCGACTGGTAGCGTTTCGGCGCCCGACAGACAGAAAAAAATATCTGTCCCCACTCACACTGGGGATAAAAAAAGGGTTACCTTTCGCCCACTGTTTCAAGCCGGATCACGGTACATCGTGACCCGATGCGGTCGATCCATGTGATCCACTACATCGTGTGCGTTACCCCTTGCTCGACAGTCTCGATTCGCTTTTGTGGATCGTGTCAACAATTCACACTGTTCCAGGAGTAACACATCATGTCGGATCGTCAGACCGGTACCGTCAAGTGGTTCAACGATGCCAAGGGTTTTGGCTTCATCACCCCCGAAAGCGGTCCGGACCTCTTCGTCCACTTCCGCTCAGTCCAAGGCACTGGCTTCAAGTCCTTGCAGGAAGGCCAGAAGGTCTCGTTCAAAGTCGTGCAGGGAGAGAAGGGCCTGCAGGCCGATGAAGTCCAGGCTGACTAAGGTCGCCTTAGCCGCATCAGGAAAAGCCCGGCTTCGGCCGGGCTTTTTCGTTGTGGAGTACCGACATGTAACAGCGAGCTCTCACATTTTCTTCAACGGCTGCTTACTAGACTGCTTTCTGGCTCCCTCCACATCATTTGAATCGTTTCGCCATGCGCATTTTTCGCCGCCCGATCTATCTCATCCTCATGTTGCCGTTGGTACTCCTGCCTGCATGCGAACGTGATGCAAACCCGGGAGCGCCGGATGCACAGGCACCTTTGGTGCAGATAGAGCCACCTGATGCTGTTTCGCTGCAGGATGTGGTTGAGACCAAGCCAGATTACATCGTCGGCATCAGTTTTCCGCAGTCAGCGGCCAAGCATCGGGGGCTCGCCGAGGCAATGCAGGCTTATGCGGATAATGCGAGGGCTGAACTCATGCAGGCAGTGGCTGGCTTGCAGGGAAAGAAGCCGACAGCACCCTATGATTTGAGCCTGTCTTTCACCGGGTTGGTAGACACGGCCGACATCGTCGCGGTCGCGGCGGATGGCAGCAGTTACACCGGTGGTGCCCATGGCAACCCATTGGTGGCGCGGTTTGTATGGTTGCCGAAGACCCGGAAAATGCTGACCGTGCAGGCATTGCTGCCCGCGACAAATGCCTTGCAGGTGATTTCCGATGCCAGCCGTGAACAACTAGCCACCACTTCGTCCCAGCGGCTGGATGCCGACGAAGTGGAAGGCGCCGAGCGCGCCCAGCAACTTAAGAACATCACGCGGATGATCGTGGATGGCACGGTTCCAAAAGCCGAGAACTTCGCGCAATTCGAACCTGTCATGGATGTCGGCGGGCGAATCCGTGCGTTGCGCTTCGTGTTCCCGCCCTATCAGGTCGGGCCGTACGTTGACGGCACCCGAACCGTCGACATCCCGGCACGCATGTTGCTGCCTATCATGGCTGCTGAGTACAAGGCACTTTTCATCGGCGGTTGAATGAACGAACCCCAAGGTTCAATCGATGCTGCGACTGCAATGTCGGTTGTCGCAATCCGTGAGACGCAAGCCTGACAGCGTTGAGGGATGCAGGCCACAAGCGCACAGATCAGTCTGAATTTTGATGCGCACCGCGTTCATTCGCGCGAGGGCGAGGCGACGGATAATGCCGCTATGGCCGTGCATCCCGCGCTTGAAGTGTTCCATCCCGCCGTCAGCGCGTGGTTTGCGCGAAGCTTTCCTGCGCCTACGGATGCCCAGCTAGCGGCGTGGCCGGCCATTGCCAGTGGCCGTGACACCTTGGTGGCCGCGCCTACCGGTTCCGGCAAGACCCTCACCGCATTCCTGACAGCGATTGATGCGCTTGTATGCCAAAGTTTGTCCTTTGGTTTGCCTGACCAGACGCTGGTGTTGTACGTCTCGCCGTTGAAGGCGTTGTCGAACGACATCCATCTGAACCTGGAAGCGCCGCTGTCCGGGATTCGCGGACAACTTGCGGCGCAAGGCTTGCCCGATGTCGAGATCCGCACAGCGGTGCGCACCGGAGACACCCCGCAGTCCGAGCGCGCGGCAATGCGCAAACGACCACCGCACATATTGGTGACCACGCCGGAGTCGCTGTACGTGCTGTTGGGTTCCGAATCCGGGCGCGCGATGTTGTCCGGCGTGCGCAGCGTGATCGTCGATGAAATTCATGCATTGGTGCAGAGCAAACGTGGCAGCCACCTGGCGCTATCTCTGGAGCGTCTGGACGCATTGAGCGGGCGACGGGCGACGCGGGTCGGCTTGTCCGCGACGCAAAAGCCGATCGAAGAGGTGGCAAAGTTCCTGTCTGGAATGAAGCAAAAGGGTTCAGAGAACATTTCCATCGGGAAGACTGGCCAAGCGGGACGTGAGCAGGAAATGTTCTCTGACCCCTTTTGCGACTGCACCATCGTCGACATCGGCCACGCGCGAACGCGCGACCTCGCACTGGAACTGCCGCCCGTACCACTACAGCCGGTCATGTCGAACGCGCAATGGGAATTGCTTTACGAACGCGTTGCGCAATTGGTCGAAACGCACGCAACCACGCTTGTGTTCGTCAACACCCGGCGCATGGCCGAACGCGCCGCGCGGCACCTCGGCGAATTACTTGGCAAGGAACATGTAGCGGCCCATCACGGTAGCCTGGCCAAGGAATCGAGGCTAGACGCCGAGCAGCGCCTTAAGGCCGGCCAGCTGAAGGTGTTGGTTGCCACCGCGTCGCTTGAACTCGGCATCGATATTGGCGATATCGACCTGGTCTGCCAGATCGGTTCACCACGCTCGATCGCAGCGTTCTTGCAGCGCGTTGGTCGCGCCAGCCACCAAGTCGGGGGCATACCGAAAGGCCGGTTGTTTCCGACCTCGCGCGATGAGTTGCTCGAATGCACGGCGTTGCTGGACAGCGTGCAACGCGGCGAACTGGATGCGTTGATCATGCCGCCGGCGCCACTCGATGTGCTGGCGCAGCAGATCGTGGCCGAAGTCGCGTCCCGCGAGTGGGACGAAGACGAATTGTTCGAGTTGGTGCAGCGCGCATGGCCGTATGCCGCGCTCAGCCGAAAGGATTTCGACGACGTGCTAAGGATGCTGGCTGACGGCTTCACCACGCGTCGCGGCGTGCGTTCGGCGTACCTGCATCGCGATGCCGTGCATCGCACGTTGCGTGGGCGCAAGGGGGCGCGACTGGCTGCGATGACGGCGGGCGGCACTATTCCCGACACCGCCGACTTCCAAGTGATCCTGGAGCCGCAAGCCACAATGGTCGGCACGATCAACGAGGATTTTGCGATCGAATCCATTGCTGGCGACATCTTCCAGCTCGGCAATGCCAGCTATCGCATCCTGCGTGTCGAAGCCGGCAAGGTGAGGGTCGAGGACGCACAAGGCATGCCACCGAGCATTCCGTTCTGGCTCGGCGAGGCGCCCGGACGCAGCATCGAATTGTCTGCCAGCGTGTCGCGACTGCGGGAAACCTTGCAGACGCAGTTGGAGCGAGGCGGTGAAGCTGCGGCGAAGCGGTGGTTACTCGCCGAACTTGCGCTGGGCGAATCCGCCGCCGCGCAGATTGCCGAATATGTGGCGGCGCAATTCGTGGGCTTCGGCATGTTGCCCAGCCAGTCGAAGATCGCGTTGGAGCGGTTCTTCGATGAATCCGGTGGCACCCAACTGGTCATCCATTCGCCCTATGGAAGCCGCATCAACAGGGCGTGGGGGCTGGCGCTGCGCAAGCGCTTCTGTCGCAAGTTCAATTTCGAACTGCAGGCCGCAGCGACTGAGGATGCAATCATCCTATCGCTGTCGACCAGTCATTCGTTCCCGCTAATTGAAGTGATGTCGTACCTGCATTCGACCAATGCAGAGGGCGTCTTGGTGCAGGCGTTGCTGGACGCGCCGTTGTTTCCAGCGCGCTTCCGATGGAACGCCACCACGTCGCTCGCGTTGCCTCGCTTCATTGGCGGCAAGAAAGTCGCGCCGCAGTTGCAGCGAATGAAGTCCGAAGATCTCATGGCGACTGTATTCCCCGACCAGGTCGCGTGTCTGGAGAACATCGTTGGCGAACGCGAGGTGCCTGACCATCCGCTGGTCGCGCAGACCCTGCACGACTGTCTGCGCGAGGCAATGGACGTGGACGGTTGGCTGGCCTTGCTGCGTGGATTGGAAGCAGGCGAGATCGAAGTCGTAGCACGCGACCTCACTGGCCCGTCGCCGTTCACCGCCGAAATCTTGAGCGCCCGTCCGTATGCGTTTCTCGACGACGCGCCGCTCGAAGAACGTCGCGCCCGCGCGGTGCAGGCGCGGGGCTTCGGTGGCGTGGAGCAGGCCGAGGATCTCGGCAGGCTGGATCCAGCTGCGGTCGAGGCAGCGCGCGAAGACGCTTGGCCACAAGCGCGCAATAGCGACGAGATGCATGAAGCCTTGATGGGCGCGGGCGTGTTCATGCAGGGCGAGGTCGAGGCATCGGGATGGAGTGATTTGTTGAAGGACTTGGCGCAGGATCGACGTGCCACGATGCTTCAGCTGGATGACGGCGTGTTATGGGTCACCGCCGAGCGTCTGCCCCAGCTGCAAGCGGTGCATCCCGACGCGCAAATGCACCCACTGATCGATGTCCCTGCGACCTACGCGCAAACATGGAAGCATGAGGACGCGCTGCGCGAACTGGTGCGTGCGCGACTCGGCGCGATGGGGCCGGTGCATGCCGCCGCCATCGCTGGAGTATTTGCCACGCCGGTTTCTGAAGTCGAGTTTGCATTGCTCGCTCTGGAACAGGAAGGCTATGTGATGCGTGGGCGTTTCAGTCCGGGCGCAGCGCAGGACGAATGGTGCGAGCGCCACCTTCTGGCGCGGATTCACCGCAACACCATCGGCAAGCTGCGTCGCGAAATCGAAGCGGTTGAGGTGCGCGATTACGTGCGCTTCCTG
>JBBSRO010000040.1:0-25854 GCA_038242955.1 Lysobacterales bacterium | reverse complement strand
GGGACAGCTTCTACGCTGACGTTGAAACTTCGTGACTCGCCGGGGAATATCGCGCCCACACCAGCCACATGGCGGCTGATTTCCCTGCCAGTCTCGTCGCGTATGACCACGACCATCGTGTATTCGTATGCGCTGTCATCTGGCGCGTTGATGGTCCCTTCGACCTGCAACGGCACCAAGCGCTGGGACGCGTCAACCGCAGGCGCATCAAAACGCAGATGCCCGCGGCAGGCCGGACATACGGGAGAGCTTTCGAGAATCACGGCCTTGCAGTGAGGACAGGTGCGGGTAGCACCTGTCGTACCCGGACGCGCTGCGTTCATGCGGCGCCGCCACTCTCCATCTTGTTCGAGGCGCTAGCAGACGAAGTCGACGCCTTGTTGTCCTTGTTGTCTTTGCTGTCCTTGTCGCTCCAGCCGCATTCCACATGGCCACGGATGCGCGAACCTGCGGCAACCGTGAGCGAACCGGTCTTCATGTCGCCGTTGACCACGCCGGTCTGTTGAAGCTCGACCTGTTGCGCGGACTCGACGTTGCCGTTCAGTTCGCCGGCCAAAGTGACCTTGTTGGCGCTGACGCCGCCACTCACCTTGGCGCCCTGTTCGATGGTCAGGTTGCCCTGCACGCGCACGTCGCCCTTGAACTTGCCGGCAATGCGGACGTGGCCAGCACCTTCGATCTTGCCTTCGATGGTGAGGTCAGCGGCGATTATGGATTCGCGCGCTACTGGCTCGACAGCGCGCATCGGGGCAGGAGTAGTGGCAGAAACAGGAGCTGCAGTCCCAACGGCGGCCGGTTCAGGCATCGGTGGTGGTGCGTCAAAACGGGCTGGTTCGGGCTTCGCAGCCGGTGTCGGGTCTTTCCAGGATATAGCCATCGGTCAGGGACTCCACGGGGGTGGCTGTCGAGGCTATCACTACTTCGCGGCAATTTCCTGCACGAATCACTTCAACGGGGTCCGGCAAGTCGCCGCCAATACAGGAAAAGCACCTTACATCCGGAATACACCGAAGCGCGTGCGTTCATCGATAGGTGCATTCAGCGAGGCCGACAGCCCCAGGCCCAGTACGCGGCGGGTATCGGCCGGATCAATGATGCCGTCGTCCCACAGTCGTGCAGTGGCGTAGTAGGGATTGCCCTGCGACTCGTACTGCTCGCGCAGTGGCGCCTTGAATGCTTCTTCGTCTTCGGGCGTCCACACGCCGCCCTGTGCTTCGATGCCGTCACGTTTGACGGTGGCAAGCACGCTGGCCGCCTGTTCGCCGCCCATGACGCTGATGCGCGCATTCGGCCACATCCACATGAAGCGGGCGCCATAAGCGCGTCCACACATCGCGTAGTTGCCGGCGCCAAAACTGCCGCCGATCACCACAGTGAACTTGGGTACGTGCGAGCACGCAACCGCGGTCACCATCTTCGCGCCGTCTTTTGCAATTCCGGCCTGTTCGTACTTCTTGCCGACCATGAAGCCAGTGATGTTTTGCAGGAACACCAAGGGGATGCCGCGTTGGTTGCATAGCTCGATGAAATGCGCGCCCTTGAGGGCGCTTTCTGCGAAAAGGATGCCGTTGTTGGCGATGATGCCGACTGGGTAGCCATTCAGGTGCGCGAAGCCGGTGATCAGGGTCTTGCCGTAGCGCGCCTTGAATTCCTGCAACTCGCTGCCGTCGGTAATTCGCGCGATGACTTCACGGATGTCGAACGGGCGGCGCGCATCCTTCGGAACGATCCCGTAAAGCTCCTCCGCGGCAAACAACGGCTCGCGTGACGGCTGCACTGCAACGGGCAGGTGCTTGCGGCGATTCAGCGTACCCACGATTCCGCGGGCGATTTCCAGAGCATGCCCGTCGTCCTCGGCGAAATGGTCAGCCACCCCTGAAATACTGGTGTGCACGTCGGCGCCGCCGAGGGTCTCTGCATCCACGATTTCTCCGGTCGCCGCTTTCACCAACGGTGGTCCGCCGAGGAAGATCGTCCCCTGTTCCTTGACGATGATCGATTCGTCGCACATCGCGGGTACGTAGGCACCGCCAGCGGTGCAACTTCCCATCACGACGGCGATCTGCGGAATGTTTTCCGAGCTCAACCGCGCCTGGTTGTAGAAAATTCGCCCGAAGTGCTCCTTGTCCGGGAACACCTCGTCCTGCAGGGGCAGGAATGCGCCGCCCGAATCCACCAGGTAGATGCAGGGCAGGTGGTTCTCGCGAGCGATTTCCTGCGCGCGAAGGTGCTTCTTCACCGTCATGGGGAAGTAGGTGCCGCCCTTGACGGTGGCGTCGTTAGCCACCACCACGACTTCCTGACCCATTACCCTGCCGATGCCGCAGACCATGCCGGCCGCGGGCGCGGCACCGTCGTACATGCCTTCGGCAGCAAGCGGGGCAATCTCCAGGAATGGTGAGCCGGCATCGAGCAGGGCGCTGATGCGTTCGCGCGCAAGCAGCTTTCCGCGTGCGGTGTGTTTGTTGCGTGCTTTCTCGCCGCCGCCGTCGGCGGCGAGGGCCAGCCTGCGGTCGAGCTCGGCGACCAGTTCGCGATGCCAAGCCACGTTTTCCTGGAAATCCTGCGAGCGGGGGTCGATCTGGGAGGTCAGCGCGGGCATCGGTCGGCCATCATTGTTCAGCCATCAATCTGGCAATGCCACAGGATAACCGCTGATGACAGCTGCTTTCGGCTGGCCTGAATGATGAGCCCAGGATTATCCAAGTGTTGGTGATAGTGCACGCCTCCAATGCGCGCGCGAGCTGCAAGTCACGACGCTGGTGGCGCGCAAGCAACGCGTAAAAAAAGACCCGCCGGAGCGGGTCTTTCGGGGTATTGCTATGCGATGAAGATCAGTTCTTCTTCGCTTCTGCAGCAGCGGCGTCAGCCTTGTCGGCCATGTTCTGCGCAGCGTCAGCAGTGTTCTGCGCAGCGTCAGCAGTCGCCGAGGCGGCACCGGCAGCAGCTTCGGCGCCAGCGACTTTGGCAGCGTCAGCTGCCTGCTCGGCGTTGGCGGCGACTTCGCCCACAGCTTCACCAGTGGAGGCTGCGGCGGATTCCGCGCTCTGCTGGGCGGCATCACCTGCGGCAGCGGCAGCATCAGATGCGGCGTTGCCGGCCTGATCCATCGCGGCGGAGGCTTCGGCAGCCTGCTGCTGAGCTTCCGGGGTGTCGTTCTTGCAGGCAGACAGGGCGAGCACGCCAGCGGCGAGGAGCACTACGAGCTTGGTATTCATGGGGTTCTCTCCTGAGAAATTATGGGAAATGCAGCGGTTTGGCATCAAGCAACGCCAGCTTTATACGCGATCCAGTGTGGACCGGCTGTCAATGCACTGATTTCAGTTTACCGCGAGCCAAAAAAGCTGGTTACGAAAAAGCCGTCGGTATACCGACGGCTCGTTCGTTTGTAGCAAATATCGAGCCGGCAATAACTGCCAGAGCAATATTACTGCTTGGCAGCAGCAGCGGCTTCTTCAGCGCCGTCTTTGGCCTGCTCGGCGGCATCAGCTGCATTCTCAGCAGCGTCGGCAGCGTCGTCGGCCTTGCTCATATCACCACCAGCAGCGGCTGCAGCGCCGGAAGCGGAGTCAGCAGCGTCCGAAGCCATAGCGGCGGTGTCAGCAGCAGCCTGGGCAGCATCGGCGTTAGCCATGTCACCGGTGGCGGCAGCTGAATCAGCAGCAACCTGAGCTTCATTGGCAGCGGCAGCGGCGTCAGCGGATGAGTCAGCAGCCTGCTCTTTGTTGCTGCAAGCGGTCAGGGCCAGGCCCAGCGCCATTGCCAGCAGGATCTTGTTGATCGACATGATACGGTTTCCTCGTCGTAAGTTATTTGGCAACGCGCAAACTGCGCGCCCCTAACATGATGACAAGCCATTGTCCGGTGTCAAGCGGTTGGCCTGTTTTTTTTCAATTTTCCGTTTAATTTCTTCACATCAATTCGATTGCCATGGCGGTGGCTTCACCCCCGCCAATGCACAGGGACGCCACTCCGCGACGCCCACCACGCGCCTGAAGGGCGTTCAGTAACGTGACGAGCAAGCGAGCACCAGATGCCCCAATCGGGTGGCCAAGCGCAAGCGCACCGCCATTTACGTTCAATTTTTCATGCGGTATGCCCAAGTCGGTCATCGGTGCCATAGCAACGCAGGCAAACGCTTCGTTGATCTCGAACAGGTCGACGTCGGCAACGCTCCAGCCTGCCTTTGCAAGCACATCCTTGAGTGCAGCCACGGGAGCCGTGGTGAACCACTCTGGCGCCTGTGCATGGGTGGAATGCGCGACGATGCGTGCCAGTGGGGTGGCTCCGGCGGCTTTGGCCGCTTCGGCCGACATCACCACCAAGGCGGCTGCGCCATCGGAAATCTTGGAGGAGGACGCCGCCGTCAGCACGCCATCCTTGCCGAACGCCGCGCGCAGGCCCGGGATCTTGCTGGTGTCGATCTTGCCGGGTTCCTCGTCCTGGTCCACCACCACGTCGCCCTTGCGGGTTTTTACGGTGACAGCGGCAATTTCTGCAACGAATGCACCAGATGCTTGTGCGGCCTTCGCGCGAGTCACGCTTTCCGTTGAAAAAGTGTCGAGCTTGGCGCGGTCATAGCCATACTTGTTGCAGGCGGAGTCGCCAAAGACACCCATCGCCTTGCCGTCGTCCGGATTGGTCAGGCCGTCGTAAGCCATGTGATCCAGGAACTCGGCGCTGCCAAATCGAATACCGGTGCGCGAGCCGTTGAGCAAGTGCGGCGCATTGGTCATCGACTCCATGCCGCCGGCAATCACGGCGCTCGCACTGCCAGCCTTGATCAGGTCATGGGCCAGCATCACTGCCTTCATGCCGGAACCGCAGACCTTGTTGATGGTGGTGCAACCGACGGCATCCGGGATGCCGGCGGCACGCGAGGCCTGTCGTGCCGGTGCCTGGCCGAGGCCTGCGGTCAGCACGCAGCCCATGATTACTTCATTGATGCTGGCGGCATCCACGCCGGATTGCGCCAATGCGGCACTGATTGCGGTAGCGCCGAGGGTGGGGGTTGGCACGCCAGTGAACTGGCCAAGGAAGGAACCGATAGCGGTGCGCTTGGCACCAACAATGACGATGTCGCTCATGGAGAACTCCCGGGTCGTGGGGCCGAAGGGGCCGGGTATTTCAGTTGATCTCTCGATTATGGCGCGAAACGGGGATCGATGTTGCGCTGCGGCAATGGGGCTTGCCCAGCAGGAAATCGTTGAGATAGGACGCGGAGTGGCATACAACAGGCATCTACGCGATCACTCCGGGCATCGGCGTTCGGGCGCGACTCAGGGAAAGGACATGACGACACGCAACACGCAGTGCACACGTGCCAGACAGCTCACTTCGGCATTGCTGCCAGCGGCAATCAGCTTGGCACTCGCCGCCTGCGGCAGTAGTGGTGGGGTGCGGGCCACGCCGCCAGTCACGCCGACAACGCCGCCGCCAACTAGCGGGCTAGGCTTCACGCCGAATGTGACCAATGACGCGAGCCTGGTGGTGAATCCACCCGCCATCCAGAACCAGGCGGCCCCCATCACGTTCGTGGACCCCGGCATCAACAAGCACTTGAGCCTGATCAATGCGCAAGGCGCGTTGGGTGCCGGTTTGAAAGGGCAGGGCGTGACGATCGGGTTCGTTGATTCCGGCGTCAACCGTAACCACCCGGCCTTGGCCGGACGGGTCGCGCGCAATTTCATCAATGTGGGATCCAGCAATGACCTCACGGTCGATGACAAAGTCGGTCATGGCACGACAGTTGCGGCACTGGCTGCCGGCCGTTCCGTCGTCGGCATCTATTTGAATGATGACGGGACCAATAACGGAAATACCGCGGTATGGGGTGGTGGCGTTGCGCAGGAATCCACGGTGGTTTCATCAAGGATCATCGGTGATGCGCGGCCTGACGACGATGGGTCGGGCGCCGGCAACGAAATCACAGCCGGCGATGGCTATGGTGACTACTTCAAGAGTATCAACGCGGAACTTGCGAGCGCCGGCGCCAAGGTCATCAACAATTCCTGGGGTGGCTTGTACTGGAGCGATCCATTGTTGACCGTGGAACTGGCGACCGCCTGGAAAGATTTCGTGGCGAACCGCGGAGGCATTGTCGTGTTCGCCAATGGCAACAGTGGAAACGATGACCGCTACCTGGGCAATCCTTCCGACAACGCCGCGCTCCCAACCCTGGCCAACGATGCCGTGCTTGAAAAAGGCTGGTTGACCGTGGGTGCGCTCGATCCAGCGAAACCCACGCAGCTGACGGCATATTCGCAACAGTGCGGCATCGCGATGAATTACTGCCTGGTTGCACCAGGCAATGTGGTGTACATCGATTCCAATGCTAACTCGCAGTCCACCAGCGGCCTGTATCAGGGGGGCGGTACATCGTATGCGGCACCATTGGTGTCCGGTGCGGCTGCAGTAGTGTGGTCGGCATTTCCCTACTTCAGCAATGACCTCGTCCGGCAGGCGCTGCTAGGCGGTGCCAAGGATCTGGGTGATCCGGGCGTTGATACGGTTTTCGGCTGGGGCCTTCTTGACGTCAGCAAAGCGGCGAAGGGACCCAGCAACTTTGCCTGGGGCGACGTCAGTGTTTCGTTCTCAGGCAATTCGGTGTGGCGCAACCCGATTATCGGCGCGGGCGGGCTGACCAAGGCCGGCAGCGGCACGCTGACCTTGACCGAAGCCGCCAACTACACTGGTGCGACACAGGTCCAGGCAGGTGGACTCGATATCCGCAATGGGCTGCTTTCCAGCCTGTCGATCTCGAATGGCGCCAACGTGTGGGCCAGTGGCAACTTTGGCGGCAACGTCAGCAACAGTGGACGCTTTTTGAATGGTGCCAGTACACCGGCCAGCATTGCCGGCACCTTCATCCAGTCAGCTAACGGCAACCTTGGCATCTGGCTGGGCAGCACGTTGAAAGTCACAGGCAAGGCCACGATTGACGGGACGATGTCGATACTGGGTGTCAAGTCCGGTTACACAACTTCCGCCAAGGAGACGTTACTCCATGCGGCGGGTGGCGTCAGCGGCACTTTCAGCAGCTTGAAGGCGGCGCCCAGCGTGTTCCTGGACGCAAGCCTGGCTTACGATCCGAATAACGTGTTTCTCAACATCAATCGCATCGACGTGTCCAAGGCGGTTGCGGGCCTAAGTCTCGGCAGCGCGATAACAGCCTCGGCAGTGCGCGTTGAATCAGCTATGACGGCGATCGATGGCCAGCTGGCTGGCACCGCGCCTGTGGTTATGGGCAAGGCGATCGGCAGCAGCTTCATCGATGCCGCAGGCGCCTTGCAGCAATCGAGCAGCGTGGCCAATGCCGCGTTTTCCCTGCGCAGCTTGTCGGGTGAATTGCATGCGGCATCTGCAGCGATGACGTTCGATGGCATCGATGCCGGGCGGCGTGCGCTGGACGGGCGCATCGAACGGCTCGCCCATTCGCGCAATGCAGTCGGCGGCGTGGGCGGTTGGTATCGCGACTTGTCCAGCAGTGGCACGTTGGCGTCGAGCGGTTCCGATAGCATCGGCCTGGATGCGACAGGTGAAATGATTGGCAATGATTGGCAGGCTGGGCGCAACACCGTGGTCGGCATCGGCATGAACCAGGTCCAGCAATCCAGCTGGCTTGGCACGTTCGGAGACCGCAGCCGCGGCCATCAGCGCGAGATGCAGCTGTATGCGGCTAGCTGGCACGGCGATTGGTATGGCCAGGCGCAATTGGCGCTCGGTTCTTTCCAGCGCCAGCTGCAGCGCAACCTGTTGCTGGGCTCAACGCGGGATGCCGTGGCGACGGAATTGTCCGGCAGCTATTCCAGTGCATCCGCTGAAATCGGTCGGCGTTTCGAACGTGCCGGTGGCATTGCACTAACGCCATACCTGGGCAGTCAGTTCGTGCGCATTGGCAATGAAGGTTTTGCCGAGTCCAGCGCAACCGGGTTTGGCCTGCGCGCCAATGCCTGGGACAGCAGCCGCTGGCAGGGCTTCGCCGGTTTGCGCGCCGACCGCGCTTGGCGTGTTGGAGGCATCGACCTGCGTGCAGACGCACGCGCGGAGTGGCAGCAGACGCTAGCCTCGAAAGGAGAGCTGTTCGATGCCAGCTTCACCGGCCTGAGCCAGTGGGCACCCTTGCAGGGGATTGCCTTGGGCAACCGCAGCAGCTTGCTTGGGCTGGGCGTGTCGGCCAATGCCGGCAGCAATACGTCGTTCCGCTTCGACCTTAGCCGTCGTTCCGGCGGTGTCGGTGCAAGTTCGATGGCGTCACTGCAGGCGCTGTATCGCTTCTGAGAGGTTCCGCGGGCTCCAATGAAACACGCCGCCTGTGGGCGGCGTGTTTCATGGTGCAAATCAATCGCGTCAGCTGTTGCCGTTGAACAACTCGCGGCCGATCAGCATCCGGCGGATCTCATTGGTGCCGGCGCCAATGGCGTAGAGCTTGGCATCGCGCAACAGGCGCCCTGTCGGGTATTCGTTGATGTAGCCATTGCCGCCCAACGACTGGATCGCTTCAAGCGTGACCTGCACGGCTGCGTCAGAGGCATGCAGCAAACATGACGCCGCATCGACACGGCTTTTGTGGCCTGCGTCATAGTCGCGAGCGACTTGATAAGCGAACGCGCGGCTGGACTGCAGCGCCGTGTACATATCGGCAATCTTGCCTTGCATCAGCTGGAAGGTGCCGATGGCTTCGTCGAACTGCCTGCGCTCGCGGACGTACGGCAGGGTAATGTCGAGCGCCGCCTGCATCAGTCCGATCGGCCCGCCGGACAGCACCAGACGTTCGGTGTTCAGGCCGCTCATCAATACCTTGACGCCCTGGTTGACTTCACCGAGCACGTTTTCTACAGGGATCGCGCAATCCTCGAACACCAGTTCGCAGGTATTGCTGCCACGCATGCCGAGCTTGTCGAGCTTCTGCGCAGTGGAAAAGCCCTTCATGCCTTTTTCGACGATGAAAGCGGTCATGCAGCGGCTGCCAGCGTCCTTGCCCGCGGTGCGCATGTAAACAATCAGCACGTCAGCCTCAGGGCCGTTGGTGATCCACATCTTGTTGCCGTTGGCGATCCATTGCCCATCACGTAGCTCAGCGCGGCAGCTCATGGAACCGACCACGTCCGAACCGGCGCCGGGTTCACTCATCGCAAGCGCACCCTTCCATTCGCCGCTGCAAAGCTTTGGCAAGTATTTTGCGCGCTGGGCATCATTGCCGTTGACATACATGTTGTTGACGCAGAGGTTGCTGTGCGCGCCGTAGCTCAGGCCAATCGAGCCCGATGCGCGGGTGATTTCTTCCATCGCCACCATGTGCGCCAAGTAACCCATTTCCGAACCGCCGAACTCGCCGGGGATCGTGATGCCGAGCAGTCCCATTTCGCCGAGCTTCGGCCACAGGTCCTGCGGGAAAGCGTTCTCTTCGTCAATTTGCGCTGCGCGCGGCGAAATCTCTGCCTCGGCGAATCTGCGCACGGCATCGCGCAGGGCATCAATCTCTTCACCGAGGGGGACTGGGCGCATGGAATAAGTCCTGTGTTCTTGAATGATTCGTCAAAAAAGCAGACGGGGCCGTTGGGCCCCGTCGATTAGGCCGCGTCGTGATCACTGGAGATCCCAGAGGGCAAGTAACCGCCTTTGGTAAGGGGGCGCCGCGACAGCGGCAGGGACTTGGCAGCGATCAGTGACCCGAAGTGTGTTTTGCAAACTTCGGGATTGATCAGAGCGCAGCTCAGGCCAATACGTTACTGCCCGCGAATACGTCCTTGGAAGCGCGGCTGCGCGCGACCCAGAGGCAGCTTCAGCTTGCCGATCTTCTCGATGCGCTCTTCTGCAAGCCGGTCCGCCGCCATGTAGGTCGGGATGCCATCACGTTCGGCGATCTCGTAGATGCGCGCCAGGTTGTGATAAATCGTGCGCATCATCCGCATCGCGCGCTCGCGGTTGTAGCCGTCGATTTCCAGCGATACGTTCATGACGCCGCCCGCGTTCACTGCATAGTCCGGCGCATACAACATGCCGCGCTTGGCAATTTCATCGCCAATCGCATTATTTGCCAACTGGTTGTTGGCAGCACCGCAGATGACCTTGGCCTTGATGCGGGGCAGGGTCTGCTCATTGAGCGTACCGCCCAGCGCGCACGGCGAATACACATCGGCGGGCACGTCGTAGATTTCGTCCAGGCCTACGGCTTCGGCACCGTATTCGTTGACTGCCTTTTCGACCAGGCCCTTGTTGATATCGGTCACGAAAATCTTGGCGCCGCGTTCCTTCAGCAGCTTCACGAACTCCATGCCGACATGGCCAAGGCCCTGCACAGCGTAGGAATACTTGCCGACATCTTCGTCGCCAAACTTCTTGTTCAAGGTCGCCATCAGCCCCTGCAAGGTGCCGTAGGCGGTGAACGGCGACGGATCACCCGAGCCGCCATGGACCTGGTGCACGCCGGTGACGTACTGGGTTTCGCGGTAGACGAACTCCATGTCGTTGACGTCGATGCCGACGTCCTCTGCGGTGATGTAACGGCCGCCGAGGGATTCCACGAACTGGCCGAACGAGCGAAACAGCGCTTCCGACTTGTCATTGGCGGGGTCGCCAATGATCACGGCCTTGCCGCCGCCTAGGTTCAAGCCGGCCACCGCGTTCTTGTAGGTCATGCCGCGGCTAAGGCGCAGCACGTCATTCAAGGCTTCGGCCTCGCTCTGGTACGGCCACATGCGGGTGCCGCCCAGTGCCGGGCCCAGCACGGTGTTGTGAATGGCGATGATGGCCTTCAGGCCTGCGTCCTTGTTATGGCAGAACACGACCTGCTCATGGCCGTAGGTGTCGAGGGTTTCGAAAATCATTCGGGTGCTCCCAGTCTGGACGAGGTCCGCTTGGCGGCATCAGCCAGTGTGTGTTGAGGCGCTGGTAAATCCTGATTGAAAACTGGATCCAACGGCGGATAGGCGCGAGGTAATGATCGCGGCGCATATTTTACGCAGGTCGGCCAACAAAAGCGCACCGCTTGAGTGCACTTTGGTAGCGCGGCTTCCATACGCTTGGGTGTGGAGGCGAGCTGTGCGTGATTTATTTCCAGTGATTTTCATCCGAGTGCATCCGGAGGCCCGCTGGCTGCGTATAGCGTGTGTAGACGCAGCGAAATTACGACTGGCTGCCTCGCATTTCAGCCGTTCAGGCAATCAGGGGGAACACCATGCACACTATTCCAAGGGCGGCGCTAGCCGGCCTGCTGCTCACGCTCGTGGCTTGCAGCTCGACGCCAATGCAGGAAAGCAGCAAGCCGCAGGCCCAGGCCAGCGAACCAGCACCGAAGGATGCCGAAACGCCCCGGGCTTCCGAGCCTGTATCTGTGCCAATGTCCGCGCCGGATGCTGTCGTAGAGGCACCCCAGGTAGCGGAGCCCGCGCCTGTCGCAGTTGTGGCACCGGTAGAAGCAGTCAAGCCTGCCGCGAAGCGGGTGGCCAAGCCCGCACCCGTTGCCATCACAACCGCTGCCAAGCCCGCGATCGTCGAAACCGCGCCGCCGCCGGAAGCCGCCGTGGTCAGCAGCATCAGCGGCAGCTTGAAGCTTGTTGCCGGGCAAGGGCAGTCAGTCAGTGCGGGCGAGGTCAGCGAAGGCCTGGTGTATTTCCTGCCAAAGGCGGGCAGTCCCAAGCCAAAGCCAGGCAGATTTGTCATCAATACGCGTTCCAAGGGCTTCTCTCCCGAAACACTGGTGGTTCCGCAAGGCAGTACGGTGCGTTTCCCGAACGTCGACACGATCATCCACAACGTCTATTCGCGCTCGCCCGGCAACAGCTTCGATCTGGGCTATTACGCGCCTGGCAAGAGCCCGGAGTTCACCTTCAACACCGCTGGTTTGGCGATCGTCAACTGCACCGTGCATCACACCATGCGCGCGAATGTCGTGGTGCTCGCCACGCCGTACTACGCACGTCCGGGCAAGGATGGCCGTTACCAGATCAAGGATGTGCCAGCGGGCCCCGGCACTCTGGTGTTCTGGCATCCGCGTGCAGCCGCGAAGTCGCTGCAGGCAAGCGCACCATTGGCGGCTGCAACACAATCCCTGGTTGCCAGCAAATCGCCACAGGTGCATTGAATGTCGCGCCTTCGCACGCCTGCATCGGCAGCGTCCGCTGTTTGCGGTGATCAGTGGAAACCAGGGGAAATGAAATGACATCCAGGAAATATCTGGTGGCTGTATCGGTCTTGTTCGCCGTACTACTGCTCACGTTGTTCGCGCTGTTCCGCTGGCAGGATTCGCGCCTGACTACGGCCGCGGCGGACGAGCGCCTGCAACAGATGCAGCAAGTACAGGGTTTGGTGGCCGAGATCGGCCGGCAGGGACTTGAGTCGCGCAGCGGACAGATCGCCAACAACCAAGGCGTGACGGGTTACGTGGCGCAGGCATTGGGTGGATCGTTGCCGGGCGTGGTGTTCGACACGGCCTCGCTGGTCGACCTGCTGCAGGACCGCCGTGACCAGCTCGATCTAGCAGTGGCAGCGGTCATTGATGCGCAGGGTCAGATCGTGGCCAGCACCGAACCCTTCGCGGCCGGTAGCGATTTCAGCAAGGATCCGCTGTACCTGCAGGCCAGCAAGACTGGCAAGGTGCATACCGGGCTCATGGTCGACGGTGGCCGCTTGCTGCGCGTGTCGATCCAGCCGTTGGTCGATTACGGCGTCGGCGTCGCGCAATTGCTGGTGGCCGAACGTATCGGCATGGAGCAGGCTCGCTCGATTGCCGACATCGGCCATGCCGATGTCGGCCTGCTTGTCGACACGCCCAGTGGCCTGTTGATGGTGGCCTCAACTCTGCCGGCCGAGCAGCAGGTAGGGCTAATGGATCAGTTGCCCCAGCGTGGCAAGACAGACGTGTCGCGAACTGAAATACGCATGGGTGGCAAGCGTCAGGACGTTTCTGTGCAGCCGCTGTTCGGCGTACCTCAGGCCAGGTTGGTGTCCCTGGTGTTGCCGCGTACGGACGCGACATCCTTTCTCGCCTTGCGACTGCCGTTCCTGATTGGCTGTGGCCTGTTGTTGCTGGCATTGGGCATCGGTGCATGGTGGGTCTGGCGTCAGTTCCTGCTACCGGCCGATGCGCTGGCCAATGTCGTGGAGCGCGCCGCGCAAACCAATGACGTGCACATGTCGGTACCGATTGAGGGTGCAGACGGGATCCGCCGCATCGGCGTGGCGATCAATCAGGTTTTCAAACAGCAACAGTCACGTTGACTGAAGCCTACGTCGGCAGGCTGCGCAAGACGCGTCGGCGCCGACATACCAAAAAGAACGACAGGGGACATCGCAATGCAGTCAGGAATTTTGAAGGATGCGTGCTTGAAGGGCAGGCGTTTGAAAGCTAAAGAGACCAGTCTCGCAATCTCGCTGTGCCTGCTCGGTTGCGTGTTCAACGTGCAAGCGCAGGACGCATCAGCGTTGCAGGACCAGGAACCACAAGCAGAAGCCGTGCAAACGCCTACTGGCACTAGCGGCAAGCTGCTACTCACGGGCGGGGTGACCCAGGTGGAAGGTGCGGCCGGTGGCGGGCTGACGCCTTGGGCGGTGATCGGTGGGTATGGCACGCGTGACCAGATCGGTGGCAATGCGTTCTACACGCGGATCAATGTGTCTGACTACAACCTGCAAAGTTATGGTGCACTGGTCGGCATTCGTGATCGCGTTGAACTCAGCGTGTCGCGGCAGGCGTTTGATACCGAAGCCGTTGGCGCTGCGCTGGGGTTGGGTGATGGTTTCACCATCCGCCAGGACACGTATGGCGTGAAGGTAAAAATTGCTGGCGATGCCGTGCTTGAACAAGACCGCTGGATGCCGCAAATCGCGGTTGGTCTGCAGCACAAGCGCAACAATCAAGCCGGCTTGCTATCCGCGATTGGTGCGAAAAGCGCGAGCGGTACTGATCTGTATGTGAGTGCCACGAAACTTTATCTCGCCCAGAGTTTGTTGCTCAATGCCACCGTGCGGCTCACCAAGGCCAATCAGTTCGGCATTCTTGGTTTCGGTGGCGACCGGCATGACAGCTACAAGCCGCAGTTCGAGGGCTCCGCCGCTTACTTGCTCAGCCGTAACCTGGCCATTGGTACGGAATATCGCAGCAAGCCGGATAACCTCAATATTGCGCACGAAAACGACGCATGGGATGCCTTCATCGCTTGGGCGCCGGCCAAGAATGTCTCGCTGACCGTGGCCTATGTCGACCTCGGCAATATCGTCATCCGCGATAACCAGCGCGGCTGGTACGCCTCGCTGCAGGTCGGGTTCTGACGTGCCTACGCCAACCAACGGAGCCACACACATGAAAGCACGCAAGAATTTCAAGCACGTCCTGATTGCATCCAGCTTCGCGCTGCTCACCTGCCTGCCGCTTGCGGCGTTCGCCCAAGTTGCAAATAGCGACGATGCAATGGTGATGGACAGCACGCCGCGGCTGGACCCCGACGCGCCGAATCCTGCGCCCCCGCATCCGGAACTGGCTGGCGTGCTGCAGCAGGATTTCGGCGGCAAGGAAGGTTTGGCGACCATTGTCGAAACCTTCATGGGCAACATGATGGTCGACCCACGCACAGAGCCGTTTTTCGCCAACGTCGACCGTGAACGCGTCAAGCGTGAACTGACCGAGCAGTTCTGCGTGATCTTGGGTGGTGACTGCGTCTACAGCGGTCGCGACATGCGCACCACGCACACCGGGCTCAAGATCGACCGCAACAATTTCAACGCACTGGTCGAAAACTTGCAGCGGGCGATGGACACGCACAAAGTACCGTTCCGTTCGCAGAACAAGCTGCTGGCGGTTCTTGCGCCGATGCATCGCGAGGCGGTGACGAAATAGCACGCACTCGGCAGTTCACCCGTTGACCGGTGCACTCCTGACACTGTTGCGCCCTGCATCCTTCGCGGCGTACAACGCCTTGTCTGCGTTCGCGATCAGGTCGTCCAGACGATGGGTGTCGGTGGGCAACACCGTCGCCACGCCTATGCTGGCCGTCGTCGTGTTGGTGGGGGTACTGGTCGATGCCCCGTCACGTGTCATGGAAAGCGCCGCAATCTCGCCACGTATCGATTCCGCCAATGCCATTGCCTGCGCCGTGCTGCTTCCAGGAAGCAGCACGCAGAATTCTTCCCCGCCATAGCGCGCGGCCAGCCCATGCGGCGGAAGCTGTGATTGCAGGATGTTGGCAACCTGCTGCAGGCGCGCGTCACCTGCTTGGTGGCCATGGTGATCGTTGAACGCCTTGAAGTGGTCCAGGTCCATCATCAGCAGCGACAAAGGCCCCGATGCTGCAATCGCCTGTTTCCATTCGCGTGCCAAGGTTTCAAACAGGTGCCGGCGGTTGCTCAGGCCGGTTAGCGGGTCGGTGTAGGACAGGCGCAGCAATTCTTCGTTCAGTCGGTGCAGTTCCTCCTCGCGCCCCTTCAGCTCAGCGGTGCGTTGCTGGACCATCTCGCTGAGCCGTTGGGTGTTGCGCCGCAGCTGGCGTTCCCGCCACTTGACGAGCAACCACAGCAGTCCCAACGCGCCCAGCAGTTCTGCGGTGCGTGCACTAGGCGTGCGCCACCATGCGCGCGGCACTTCGATGGTCAGTGCAAGCGGTGCCGCTAACGTGCCCATTGCATCGCGTGCTTCGATGCGGAATGCGTGCGTACCGTCACCCATGTTGGCCAAGCGGTGGCGGTTGTCGTTGGCCCAGGTGATCTCCCCGGCATCACGATCGGAGATCACCCGAAACTCATTGGCTTGTTCGGATTCTCCCGTCAGTAGGTCGAAGTGAAGCTCAACGCTGCTCGCGCGAGAGGGCAGGACAAGTGGCAAGCCCTTCGCTGGAACGGGCACTCGCTTGCCATCAACCAGGAGGTCTGACAGAAAGAGTTGGGAAGGCTTGCGCGTGATTGAACTCGGCGGGGTGTAAACCGCAGCGCCACCGACCGTGCCAATCCAGACCCGCCCGTGGTCATCGACCTGCAGTGCATTGGCGTTGCATTCGTCATGCGGCAGGCCCTCGGCACGATGGAAGACCGTGGACTGGTAGCTGGCTCCCACCTGTCTCAGGCGGGCCACACCGTAATCCGTGCACGCCATCAGGTCGCCAATGCCATCACCCACGACGCCGTAAACCTTTGGCACAGGCAGCTGTGGCAAGGCAGGCGTTGTGACCAGTTTGGGTACGTCGGGATTGCTGATGTCGATGCGCAGCAGGCCGTTATTGTTGCTGCCGATCCAAAGTAATGGGCGCCCTGCGGTATCGCGGATCAGGCGCATGTCGTAAAGGATGTCGCTGGGGATACCGATGTCCACGCCAAAGAAATCCCAAACGCCCTCACGAAGCCGCGCGACTCCGCGATCGGACGTCGACATCCATAGATCCTTCCCGACTCGCACCGCACCATAGGCACGCGTTGGCATGCTGGAACCTGCACGCTTCCAGTCCCACGTGTGCCCATTCCAATGAGCGACGCCTTGGTTGCGCGTGCTGATCCAAACGCCTTCGGAATCCGCCAGCAGCAGGCTGACGGCCTCGTTCTCATTCTTCTTCCAGGGGGTGGGAATTTCCACAAACCGATCGCCTTGAAGGCGCAGCGCGCGCCCACTCCACGCGCCCACCCACAGTGCACCCTCGCGGCTGCCATCGGGAACGCGCGCAACGCTGCGCAGGGTCTTTTCCGGGAGACCCTGCGCATCGCCATACGAACGCCACTGTCCAGATTCGAACCGTTGCAGGCCTTCGCCATCGCTGGCCAGCCAGATACGTTCGCCGCCATGCGTGGCTGGCTCCACCAGCAGGCCCCAAACCCCATTACCGCGGGTGCCGACGTTGCTGATCAGTCGCCATGCGCCGGTCAACGGCGTGCGCACTGCGCCTGCGTCGGAACCGATCCAGATCAGCGGATTGCCCTGTGCATCCTGGCCCGGCGTTAGCGTGCGTACGCGGGTGGCCAGCTGCGGGATGCGGGGATCGGACATGGTCCAGCTGCCGTCCGTGCGCAGGACCGTCAAGCCGTCACGGGTCCCGATCCATGCATCGGCGCCTGCGCCCGGTGTCTTGGTCAACACGATATCGGCTACAAAATTGCTCGGCAATGGACTGTTATCAGTGTGCCAGCGTGTCCACGCACCGTCTTGCAAGCGTGCCAGGCCACCGCCTTGCATGCCAACCCATAAATCTTGCGTCGTGCCGGCACCTGGTTGCAGCTTCAGCGCCATCACTTCATCCGTGCGGGGACCCCCGCCGGTGATCGCCACTGCAGAGCAGCGCTCTGCTTGGCACCGCTGCAAGCCCGCGCCGAACGTAGCCAGCCAGATGCGTTGTGGTTGTCCTTTTCGTGCAGGCTCCAGCGCAAGGTCGAACACCTCGCGGCCGACCGCGGAAGCGGGCAACGACCACTCGCGCCATTGGCCATCAACCAATTCCGCGACCCCGCCGCCCATGGCGAACACGCGCTCACTTTCTCCAGAGGAGAATGCACGCAAGCGCTGGGTGCGGCGCTCGTTGAACGGGGACCCGAGCGATGACCAGCGGCCGTTGCGAAGCAGCCAGATGCCGCCACTATCCACCGAGACCAGCAGGCTTTTGTCCGCGGTGACCAACAAGCTGAGGATTTGACGGTCCAGCACGCCGCCTGGGCCGTGCTCGGGAATCATGCGAGCGCCGCTCTGGCGTGCCAGCCCGCGCATCGTGCCAACCCAGACTTGCCCGTCAGCCTGCATCGCGATGGTATTGACAGTGGGGTCAGGAAGCCCGTCGCCGGTGTCAAAGACATTCGACGGCAACCAGCCGAGGCCATGCATCGTCGACAGCTCAGGAACGACCGTTGACGCGCGTGAGGCGGCCGATACTCCGAATGCAAGTGTGGCTGCCATGCAGATGGCAGCGAATATGGGGCTGGTGCGAGTCATGCGACTCCCTGTAATCGGAGGTGACTTTAGCAAGACACGGGTCATCCAACCCGATGGCAGAGCAGATTTAGTCCGGAACTCGTCAGGCGATCCCGCGCGTGCTTCAGCCGCCGGTAGGCTTGCCCATCTTCTTACCCAGTTCAATGCAAGGATCCGCGCGTTCGATGGCAGCAATGCGCCGCTCGCGGTCGAACTCGCCCGCTGTGTCGGCTTGTTCGACAAATCCAACACTCCAAGTCGTCAGACCCTGCATGCGCAGCCAATAGGGCGCTGCGATGTCACGGCGCACATGCCCGTTGCCTGCAATCAGCACCACGCCCCGCGCGATGTGCGGGCGCAGGGTTTCGGCCATCACCACGTCACGCGCGACCTGCGCGAGGGCCATTGGCTCCAGCATGTCCTCAGGCAGCAGTCCGCAATGACCGCGGCGGACTTCCTCGATCTGCGGCGCCAGCACAGCCGCGGGCAGTGGTTTATCCAAGCCATATCGACTGACCACGCTGGCATCCAGCGCCGAGGCGATCCCGCCCTGGATCACCTTGCCGGCATCCGCACGTGACAGGTTGGCGGCGAGCAACGGCAGTTTGTATTCCATCGCCACTGCAATGACCGGCCTGTAGAAATCCCAGTTCCAGCTGGATTTTCCGGGCGCGGCATGCGCTACCACGCAATTGGCATCGCTACATTCGCGCATGGCTGCGTCCAGCAACGGCTGGTTCTCGCGGTCGAACTGCTCCATCGCAATTGCGGGTCACCAGCCGGAGTCGATGCGCTTGCGCAACTCCTTCGCGCGCAGCTGGTGGCCGTCGCCGTTGTCATGCGTTTCCCCAAGCAGGTGCACCTGGGCCGATGCCGCAGGATCGCCATGCGCGCAGCCCAGCAGGGTCACTGTGATTAGCGGGAGCAGGCCAGCGAACAGTCGGTTGGCCTTGGGCATGGTGGGTCCGGTATCTGGGTTGGCGGATGGATGATGTTGCGAACGTGTCAGCATATCGCGCGCGCCGGCCACATCCCGCCTACTCCGGATTCGGTGCACCCGATCAAAGTTGCGACTCGATGGGCAGCCAGCCCAGCACCTTGACCGTGGCGCGCTGCCACCAGCCAGTACCGGGTTCCGTGTCGCTGACGTGCGGTGGAATCGTGGTGCGGTCCAGCCAGCGAAGCTCGCCGTTCTTGCCAATGAACGCCCAGTCGCTGATCGATGGCTGCGCCAGGCGCAGGTATTCCGCGCGCAGCGCGGCGGCCAAACCGGCATCGTCGAACAGCACGCCCATTTCCGTATTGAGGTAGGCCGAACGCGGATCCAGGTTGAAGGAACCAATGAACCCGCGATGGTCGTCCACCAGGAAAGCTTTCGTATGCAGGCTGGCCCCGCTGCTGCCGAATAGCTTGTTGCCACCGCTTGCGTCTTCGCTGGGGCTGGCGCGCACTTCATACAGATGCACGCCGCCTGCCAGCAATGGTTTTCGATATTTGCTGTATCCCGCATGCACCGCCGGAACATCGTTGGCCGCCAGCGAATTGGTGATCACGCCGACATAAGCCTGCTGGTTTCTGACCATGCCAATCAAGGCACGGGTGCCATCGTCGCCGGGCACGAAGTAGGGCGAGATCAGTAGCGCCTTTTTCTGGGTACTCGATAACACTTCCACCAGGCGGGTCACCAGCCAGTCGCTGCGATCATCGTGTTTCCACTTCAGCGGCGGGTCGGAAACCACTTCAATCTGATCTGACCAATACGGGGTCAGTCGCTGTTCCGCGTAGTCGCGCAACGTCTCGGAGCGCTCCATGCGGGCCAGGTACACGCCTGCCCGTGGACTGAGTGCTTCCTGCCGCGTACTGACCACGAAGCGTTTCATGTCATCAGCCGAGGCGTGCCCAAGTGCGCTGATTGGCACAGCAGCCTGGCTATTCCAGTAGTCATCGAACACCGCACTGGCCTGGCTGACCTTCGGCCCGAACAGCATCACGTCCAGGTCGCGGAAGTTGGTCTGCTCTGACGCATCGAAGTATTCATCGCCGATGTTACGGCCACCCAATACCGCAACCCGCCCATCAGCGATCCACGCCTTGTTGTGCATGCGGTGGTTGATGCTGAAGACACGCTGGGCCATTTCCAGCACACGCAGCATTCCGACGCGGTTACGGAACGGGTTGTAAGCGCGAATCTCGATGTTGGGATGCGCGTCCAGGATCATCAGCCCGGCGTCATTGCCCTTGCCGTTGAGGTCATCCAGCAGGATGCGCACACGCACCCCGCGCTCGGCGGCCTGCCAGGCTTCACGGGCTAGCAAGTGACCGACCAGATCGTCGTGCCAGATGTAGTACTGCAAGTCCAGGCTGCGGCCGGCCTGTCGTGCCGACAACGCACGCGCCGCGAATGCGTCCAGTCCATTGGGGACCAGCAACGCACCGGTTTTGCCGTCATGCATGGCCACCAACGGCGCAATTTCACGATCCAGCGCCGTTTGCGAAACCTGCAAGGGCAGTGCATGACTAGGCGCGCCGACCGCACGGGGCGTCAGCCGATCGGCCAGTAGCCAGCCGCTTGCAACCAGCAGGACCAGTGAGATTAGCACCCAGACTACGATGCGCTTGATCCGGCTCAACGCGTTCCCCCATCAAGAAGTAGCAAGTCTAGCTTGCGTCGGCTCAAGCCCTGCAGGCACGGCGCAACCGTGTTGGGCGCGCTTCTTAAGGCGACTTGGCCGGTGGAGGCGCGAATAAGCGTAAATTTCGGTAATTCCCCCGAATCCATTTCATCCATCAAGGAAACTCCGATGCGCCAAGCTCTGAAACCATCTGTTCTTGCGGTTGCGCTGGCCTTGCTCGTTTCAACATCGGCGTACGCCACCACCGTCGTCGGCCAGAACGCCGCCGATCCGCCGACTAAGTCCCAAGACGCCGCCGACACCCCCGCCGCGACGCCGCGTGGCACTACCTTCATCATTCCCGCGGGCTTCACCCACAGGGTCGAGGGCAACGCGGTATTGATCATGCCGCCGGAAGCCGACGGTTCCCGCATCGCGATTGTCGATGCCGTCGCCGACAACCCCGACGCCGCGGTCCTGGAGGCGTGGAAAGTACTCGGGATCTCGCCCAAGCTGCTGGTCGGCACCGACGGCGCACCGCGCGATGGTTGGGAGCAGCGGCGCTTCTATGACTATGACGTGGCGGCGAATGCCAAGCGTGCGATTGGTGCCACGGCGTTTCGCAAGGGCAAGGCGTGGACCGTCATGGTGGTGGACGTGGATATGGCCATCGCTGAGAAGCGTGGCGGGCAGTTCGGCAAGATCGGCCAGCGCCTGCAACCCGCCGGCCACACCCATGAAACCTTCGCCGGCCGGACCGCACACAAGTTGGATGCCGCTCGCCTGAAGCAGGTCTCGGATTTCGTCGAAAGCATGCGCAAGGAATTTGACGTGCCGGGCGTGGCCATCGGCATCATCCAGGACGGCAAGGTCGTCATGGACCAAGGCTTTGGCGTACGCGAACTCGGCAAGCCGGCCAAGGTGGATGGCGACACCCGCTTCATGATCGCCTCCAACACCAAAGCGCTGACCACCTTGATGCTGGCCAAACTGGTCGATGCCGGCAAACTGGATTGGAATGCACGCGCCAAGGATGTGTATCCGACCTTCAAGTTGGGCGATGCCGGCACCACCGACAAAGTACTGGTCAAGCACCTGGTCTGCGCCTGCACCGGTGTGCCGCGCCAGGATTACGAATGGTTGTTCGAAGGCGAAAAGCAGACGCCCGAATCCGTCATGGCAACGCTGGGCACCATGCAGCCGACAAGTGGCTTCGGTGAACTCTTCCAGTACTCAAATACGATGGCGGCAGCGGCTGGTTATATCGGCGGCCAAGTGGCTTATCCGGGGATGGAACTGGGCGCCGGCTATGACAAGGCCATGCAAACGCTGGTATTCGATCCGCTCGGCATGAACCACACCACCTTTGACTACGCCAAAGCGCAGACCGGCGACTTCGCTGCGCCGCATGGGTACGGCATCGACCACAAGGTCGTGGTGATGGGCATGGGCTTGAACGACACCATCAGGTCGTCGCGCCCGGCGGGTGCCGCTTGGAGCACGGTCAATGACCTGCTCAAGTATGTGCAGATGGAAATTGACCATGGCGTCCTGCCGGATGGCAAACGCTACATCGGTGAGGCCGCCTTGATGCAGCGCCGTGAACCGCAGATTTCGCTGGGCGTGGACCGAAACTATGCGATGGCGTTGGAGGTCAACAAGAGCGACGGCGTGACCGTGATCGACCACGGCGGCGACTTGGGCGGCTTCCACTCCAACATGATGTGGTGGCCAGACCAGAAGGTCGGCGCGGTGATCCTGACCAATGCTGATGAGGGCGTGCAACTGCGTGGCCCGTTCAAGCGCCGGCTGATGGAACTGATGTTCGATGGCGAGCCGCAGGCGGTGGCGTCCGCGACTGCCAATGCCAAGGGCAATCGCGAAGGCTTCGATGCGTTCGTGAAACTGCTGCAACATCCAGCTGACGCGAAAGCACTGGAAGGCTTGGCGCCGCGTTATCACAACGACGCGCTGGGGGATCTTGTGGTCAGTCGCAAGGACGGCAAGGCGTGGTTCGACATCGGTACATTCAAGTCCGAGATCGCGACATTGCCGCAACCCGATGGCAGCCTCGGCTTCATGACCATCGACCCGGTCGCCATCGGCTTCCTGTTCACCCGTGCTGACAAGGACGGCACGCGCCATCTGGTCGCACGCGATGGTCAGCACGAGTACGTGTTCGACGAGCTCAAGTAAGCCTGGCTTGCCGCCTCATCTGCCTTTAGGGGCGGGTGAGGCGCCGCTCCAAGGTGCTTACGGTCTCTGCCCCGTCAACCTCGGCCGAGTTTGCCGGTTTGGGTTTCGATCACAAAAAGAAACCACCGCCCCCGCCCGAGGAGGGGAGGCGGGGCCGGCGGCTGGTGGCGCCAAGGGGGGAACCAAGGCGCGCTTCCAACTTCACTTACGTGCGCTCTTGGCCGGCGGATGCACTTCAGCTGTAAGAAGTGTTGGTCCGGGCCAGCCAGAACACCGCGCTACGCTCGCCCGTTACAATCGGTGATTCCCGCGATTGTTGATGACAGCGTATGAGCATGCCCGCCGAATCCGTCCCCGCCAGCCAGCCAGAGCGCTCGCCGCTGCGCTTCGTCACAGCCGCCAGCCTGTTCGACGGCCACGACGCCGCGATCAACATCATGCGCAGGCTGATCCAGTCGCAAGGCGCCGAAGTGATCCACCTCGGCCACAACCGCAGCGTTGAGGACGTGGTCCGCGCCGCGTTGCAGGAAGACGCCGACGCCATCGCGCTGTCCAGTTACCAAGGCGGCCATGTCGAATACCTGAAGTACATGGTCGACATGCTGAAAGAGCGCGGCGCCCCGCACATCAAGATCTTCGCCGGTGGTGGCGGCACGATTACCCCCGAAGAAATTCGCGAACTCCAGGCCTACGGCGTCGAGCGCATCTACCACCCCAATGACGGCATGAAGATGGGCTTGGTGGAAATGATTGAAGACGTGGTCAAGCGTGCAGGGGACGGGCGAGATGAAAATCTGCGTGACGTAAAAAGGGGTCAGAGAACAGTTTCCTCCCCGACAGTGATCAATTCGGATGTGGTGTCGGAGGACATGTTCTCTGACCCCTTTTTACCTTCCATCGAAAACGAAATCGCCATCGGCCGCGCCCTGTCTGCCATCGAAGACGACACCCTTTCCGAAGGCGAACTCGAAAAGCTACGCAAGCAATGGCAACTCGCCAGCGGCAAGACGCCTGTCGTCGGCATCACCGGCACTGGCGGTGCCGGCAAGTCCAGCGTTACCGACGAATTGTTGAACCGCTTCCTCGCAAGCTTCCCGCAGATGCGTATTGCGGTGATCAGCGTTGACCCGACGCGCCGCCGTAGCGGTGGCGCGCTGCTGGGTGACCGCATCCGCATGAACTCGCTGCGCAGCCATCGCGTCTACATGCGCTCGATGGCCACGCGCCGGCAGAACGTCGCCACCAACGTGGTGCTGAAAGATTGCATCGGCTTCCTCAAAGGCCTCGGCTACGACCTGATCATTGTCGAGACCGCCGGCATCGGCCAGTCGGATTCGGAGATCGTCGACCTAGTCGACTTCCCCATGTACGTGATGACCAGCGACTACGGTGCGGCGTCGCAGTTGGAGAAGATCGACATGATCGACTTCGCCGAACTCATCGTGCTCAACAAGTACGACAAGCGCGGCGCCGAAGACGCGCTGCGCGATATCCGCAAGCAGTGGAAGCGCAACCGCGTCGCGTTCCAGACAGCGGATGCAGACGTCCCGGTCTATCCGACCATTGCCAGCCAGTTCAACGACCCCGGCATCAGCTGGATGTTCAGCAATCTGTGCCGCCTGCTGAAGGCGAAATGGGAATCGAAAAGGGATCAGACCCATTCTTCGGCAGATGACAATGATGCTGATGGGAAAAGGGGTCAGACGCATTTTTCGGCCGATGAAAAGAATCCTGCCGGGCACAACGTGCGAAAACATGCCTCTGACCCCTTTTCAATGGTCCCCAACCTCGACACCACCCTAAAAGAACCCCGCGCCACCGTGCTGATCCCAGGTGCCCGCACGCGCTACCTGTCCGAGATCGCCGAGCAGGGCCGTAGCATCAACCGCCAGATCGAAACCCAGGCCGAAACGGCCGACCGCGCCCAGTCCCTGTGGCAGGCCTTGAAAGAGTTGGACGATGCCGCGTTGCCCGCCGCGCTGGATATCTACGGTGCTGCCGCCATCGCGCCCCACAGCGAAAAAGCGTTGCCGCCTGGCATGGTCGAAGTCGACAGCCCGTCGCCAGCGGTGCCGGTCACTGCGGCTGATGCCGCGCCAGTCGTTGCGGATACCACGCAAGCCCCCGACCGGAGCATGTTGACCCTACGCCAGCGCTACAACGACGCCATCCAATCGCTCACCGCAGAAAACCTCAAGCTGCTGCGCGCATGGCCGGAACGCCTGAAGTCGATCACCGACGAGATCACCGAATACAATGTCCGCGACAAGACCATCCGCGTCGAAAACTACCGCGAGTCGCTCAGCCACCAGAAGGTGCCGAAGATCGCCGCGCCCACCTATCGCGGCTGGGGCGACCTGCTGACCTTCCTCGGCAAGGAAAACCTGCCGGGCAGCTACCCCTACACCGGCGGCGTGTATCCGTACCGCCGCACCGGCGAAGACCCGATCCGCATGTTCGCGGGCGAGGGCACGCCGGAGCGCACCAACCGCCGCTTCCACTACCTCAGCGTCGGCCAGCCCGCCGCGCGCCTGTCCACCGCCTTCGACAGCGTCACCTTGTACGGCGAAGACCCCGCGCCGCGGCCGGACATCTTCGGCAAGATCGGCAACTCCGGCGTCAACATCCCCACGCTGGACGACATGAAGAAGCTGTACTCCGGCTTCGACCTGTGCGCGCCCACCACCAGCGTGTCGATGACCATCAACGGGCCAGCGCCAATGATCTTGGCGATGTTCATGAACACCGCCATCGACCAGCAAATCGAGAAATACCTGAAGGCCGATCCCGCACGTTGGGCCGCCGCCGAAAAAACCATGGCCAAATTGTTTGATGGTCGTGAGCGTCCCACGTACTCAGGCGATTTGCCGCCAACCAATGACGGACTCGGCCTTGCACTGCTCGGCGTCACCGGCAATCAAGTGGTCGATGCCGACACCTACGCCCGCATCAAGGCGGAGACGCTCAAGACCGTGCGCGGCACCGTGCAGGCCGACATCCTGAAAGAAGACCAGGCGCAGAACACCTGCATCTTCAGCACCGAATTCGCGCTGCGGATGATGGGTGACATCCAGCAATATTTCGTCGACCACGGCGTGCGTAATTTCTACTCGGTCAGCATCTCCGGGTATCACATCGCCGAAGCCGGGGCCAACCCGATCAGCCAGC
>JBBSRO010000039.1:0-25923 GCA_038242955.1 Lysobacterales bacterium | reverse complement strand
CCTCGCATTAGCGATGGATGCCTTCTTTGGCTTTCGACTTGGTGCATTTCCGACAGTCATGGCCGTGCTCGGCGTGCTGTTCCTGCTTGCCGCTGGTTTTACGATGTGGCGCGAAGTCAGCCTCGCGGTCCGAAGCTTCGACCTTGAATTAGACCAAGAAATGTTGCGACGCAGGACTTAAGTCGCAGGCTTGCTGCGCTTTCCCCTGAAATAAGCTGTCAGCTTCGCGCTTGCAACATCACCCAACACACCACCAAGAACTTCGACGCGATGGTTGTGACGTGCATCGCTGAGCAGGTCGAACACGCTGCCAGCCGCTCCGGTCTTGGGATCAAACGCCCCGAACACCACCCGCGCCACTCGTGCGTGCACCACAGCCATCGCACACATCGCGCAAGGCTCCAGGGTGACGTAAAGCGTGCAACCGACCAGCCGGTGATTGCCCAACACCTGCCCGGCCCTGCGCATCGCCACGATCTCGGCGTGTGCGCTGGGGTCGTGGTCGGTGATGTTGCGGTTCCAGCCATCGCCGATGACATTGCCGGAGGCATCGACGACCAGTGCTCCGACGGGAATCTCGTTTTCTTCGTTTTGCGCTCGATCAGCGAGCGCCAAGGCTTGGCGCATGAAGTGCTCGTCGGTGCTAATGGAGGAATCGTTATCTGCCACACGCGCTCCCATGAGCTTCTTTCGCCATCCTTACTGCCATCCATGGCGCGACATCCACGTCTTCGGTATGTCCGGCCCGGCCATCCATGGCCGGTCAATAATCCGCTTGCGCGCCATGGCGCGCTAACAAGCGGATTACTCCCATTCAATCGTCGCTGGTGGCTTTCCTGAAATATCATAAACAACACGAGATACACCTCGTATCTCATTGATAATTCTATTTGAAACCGTACCAAGGAAGTCGTACGGCAGGTGTGCCCAATGCGCCGTCATGAAGTCGATCGTCTCAACAGCACGCAGCGCGATGACCCACTCGTAGGCACGCGCGTCGCCAACCACGCCTACCGACTTTACTGGCAGGAACACGGCGAACGCCTGGCTAGTCTTGTCGTACAGGTCAGCCTTGCGCAGTTCCTCGATGAAGATCGCATCAGCGCGTGACAGTAGCTCGGCGTATTCGCGCCTGACCTCGCCAAGGATTCGAACGCCCAAGCCGGGACCGGGAAACGGATGGCGGTAAACCATTCCACGCGGCAAACCCAGTTCCACGCCAAGTCGGCGGACCTCGTCCTTGAACAATTCGCGCAATGGTTCGACCAATCCCAGCTTCATGTCAGGCGGCAATCCGCCGACGTTGTGATGGCTCTTGATCACGTGCGCCTTGCCGGTTTTGCTGCCGGCTGACTCGATCACGTCCGGGTAAATCGTGCCCTGTGCCAGCCATCTAGCGTTGGCGAGTTTGGAAGACTCCTCGTCGAAGATGTCGATGAACAGGCCACCAATGATCTTGCGCTTGGCTTCCGGATCAGTGACGCCTTCTAGCTTCGCGAAATAGCGATCCGCAGCATTCACGCGAATGACCTTGATGCCCATGCCGCCGTTCTCGGCCTCAGTGGCAAACATCGCCATGACCTGATCGCCTTCTTGCCAGCGCAACAGACCGGTGTCCACGAATACACAGGTCAGCTGGTCGCCGATGGCACGATGCAACAGCGCTGCGACCACGGAAGAATCCACGCCACCCGACAGGCCCAGGATCACTTCGTCCGTACCCACCAATGCGCGCACCCGCGCGATCTGGTCTTCGATGATGTGGGCTGCGGTCCACAGTGTTTTGCAGCCGCAGATATCGACCACGAAGCGGCGCAACAGCGCCTGGCCCTGCTTTGTATGGGTGACTTCAGGGTGGAACTGCAGGCCGTACCAGCGGCGCGCATCATTGGCGAAGGCAGCGACCGGAATCCGGTCCGTTTTCGCCGTGACAACGAAGCCTTCGGGTGCAACCGACACGTGGTCGCCATGGCTCATCCAAACATCCAAGCGTGGCGGCGAACCTGGTTTATCCATCAACCCATCGAACAGGCGATCCCTAGCAACCAGGGAAACCTCCGCATGACCGAATTCGCGCTGGTCGGCCGCTTCGGTCTGGCCACCAAGCTGCTTGGCCATGGTTTGCATGCCATAGCAGATCCCGAGGATTGGAATGCCCGAATCGAACACTTGCTGCGGCGCAGTTGGGCAACCAGCTTCAGTGGTCGACTCTGGACCACCCGACAAGATGATGCCATTGGCGCCGAACATCGCGATCTCCGCCGGATCATGGTCCCAGGCCCAGATTTCGCAATAGACCCCAATCTCGCGGATGCGGCGGGCAATCAATTGCGTGTACTGCGCGCCGAAGTCGAGGATCAGGATACGGTCAGCGTGGATGTTGTCGCTATGGATGTCGGTCATCGGATTCGCATTCTGGAAATGATCGTTGCCATCCATGGTCGTGCGTTCGGCAGGCTGCGCGGCGGTGCCGCGAAAGCGCACTACCTCACCCCGCCCGGTAGTTCGGCGGTTCCTTGGTGATCTGCACGTCATGCACGTGACTCTCGCGCTGGCCAGCGCCGGTCACCTTCACGAAGCCAGGCTTGGTGCGCATCTCCTCGATGGTCGCGCAACCCACATAGCCCATCGTCGCGCGCAGACCACCAGCCAACTGGTGCACCACGCCGCTGAGCGGACCACGATATGGCACACGTCCCTCGATGCCTTCCGGCACGAGTTTGTCGCTGTCTGTGGAATCCTGGAAATAGCGGTCCTTCGACCCTTTCTCCATCGCGCCCAGTGAGCCCATGCCGCGGTAGCTCTTGTAGCTGCGGCCCTGGAACAATTCGGTCTCGCCCGGGCTTTCCTCGGTACCGGCGAACAGGCCGCCGATCATCACGCTGGACGCACCGGCCACCAATGCCTTGCCGATGTCACCCGAGTAACGGATGCCGCCATCTGCGATCAACGGGATACGATCCTGCAGCGCCTCAGCCACCATGTCGATCGCGGTGATCTGCGGCACGCCGACGCCGGCGACGATCCGAGTGGTGCAAATCGAACCGGGGCCAATGCCGACCTTGACTGCATCTGCACCGGCATCCATCAATGCCAGTGCGGCATCGCCGGTCACGATATTCCCGCCGACGATTTGCAATGTCGGGAACCGCTTCCTGGTCCAGGCCACGCGATCAATTACACCCTGTGAATGCCCGTGCGCGGTGTCGACGATGACCACGTCTACACCCGCCGCCACTAGCGCTTCGATACGTTGTTCGGTATCCCCGCCAACCCCGACGGCGGCGCCAACCAATAGGCGTTCGCGGCTGTCATAGGCAGCGTTCGGGTTGTCGGATTTCTTCTGGATGTCCTTGACCGTGATCAGTCCGCGCAGCGCAAAGTCTTCATTGACCACGAGAACTTTTTCGATCCGATAACGATGCAGCAGGTCGAGGACTTCCTCGTCGCTGGCACCCTCGCGCACCGTGACCAGTTTGTCTTTCTTGGTCATGATGTGGCGGACTGGGTCATCGAGCTTCTTTTCGAAGCGCATGTCGCGGCCAGTGACAAGGCCGACCAGATGACCATCGTCATCCACTACCGGCACGCCGGAGATGTTGCGCGCACGGGTGAGGCGCAGGACTTCACCGATAGTTGTTTCCGGCCCCACCGTGAGTGGATCGCGGATCACGCCGGCTTCGAAGTTTTTTACCCGCGCTACTTCCGCGGCCTGGCGCTCAACCGACATGCTCTTGTGCAGGATGGTGATGCCGCCCAACTGCGCCATGGCAATAGCCAGGCGCGCTTCGCTGACCGTGTCCATGGCTGCTGAAGCAAATGGCAGTCGGATATCGAGTCCGCGGGTCAGGCGGGTGGCAAGCGACACGTCCTTGGGCAGGACAATGGAGTGCGCGGGGACGAGTGAAACGTCGTCATAAGTCAGTGCTTCAGCCTGGATACGGAGCATGGCGGGTCCGGTGGAGGTGAAGCGAGCCATTGTACCGGGTTTGAAGGGTGCGGCGCTTCCGCTCACGCTTTGAAAATCAAGGGTCGGCAAGCTCCGCCGCTTCCAGTGTGTTCTGCATGAGTGTGGCGACCGTCATCGGCCCCACCCCACCCGGCACCGGAGTGATCCAGCTGGCGCGCTTGGCGGCAGCATCGAAACCGACATCACCCACCAGTCGGCCATCGTCCAGGCGATTGATGCCGACATCGATCACCACCGCACCAGGTTTGATCCAGTCACCAGGAATCAAACCGGGACGACCAACCGCAACCACCAGGATGTCCGCTTCGCCCACATGACGGCGCAGCACGTCTAGTGGCGTGAACTTGTGGCAACTGGTCACCGTACAACCAGCGATTAAAAGCTCCAGCGCCATCGGCCGGCCGACATGGTTGGACACGCCGACAATGGTCGCGCTCTGCCCGCGAACTGGTCGGTCGGTGTAAGCCAGCAAGGTGGTAATGCCGCGCGGGGTGCACGGTCGCAATCCGAATTCCCGCAACGCAAGATGACCAACATTTTCCGGATGGAAACCATCGACGTCCTTGCGTGGGTCGATGCGGTGAATCAGGCGACTGGCGTCGGCAATCCCGGGCAACGGCAACTGCACCAGGATGCCGTGCACGACCGGATCAGCATTGAGCTTGTCGATCAATGCCAGCAGCTCCACTTCCGTGGTGCCGGCTGGCATGTCGAAGTCGAATGCCTCAATGCCGACTTTCTCCGCTGCACGTCGCTTGTTGCGCACGTAGGACTGCGAGGCAGGATCAGCTCCGACCAACACCACCGCAAGTCCCGGGCGTGGCTTGCCTGCGGCTAGTCGGGCATCAACTTGGGTCTTCAAACCGCCCAAGAGGTCGTCGGCGATGCGCTTGCCATCAAGGATGCGCGCGGGTTGCTGGGCTTCTGCGGTCATGCGTGGGAGCGATGCGTTACGTTCGGAGGTCGCATTATCGCCCAGCATTCAGGTCATGACCGACTTGAGCCGCGACGATGCCTGTGAAGCGGTGTACGGTATCGTCTTCAACGCGTTCAAGGCACGGAACCAAGCCGGTATTACGGAGGCACAGGCATCATGATGACGATCCAAGGCCTCTGCCCGAAGTGCGGCAAGCGGGTATTGCACGTCAATGTTGAAACCGTCATCGGACTGGTGGATGGCGTGAGCAAGTCACGCTGCATCAGATAGCTGCATTCATTGCAACGTGGTGTTGGGCGTGCAGGTCGACCATCGGGCCAAGCCCCGTCCAAAGAGCAAACCTGCGCCGACCTAGCAAGCCGATTACTCGGAGTCCTGCTCCAGCGTGATCGGCACGACTGGCGTGCCTTCCACTGGGCAACGCGGGATTTCAGGCGCAGCGCCGAGCACGCAACGCACGCAACATGTCGGCATGCCGGCAGGTGCGCGCGGCGCGGGCAACATCATCACAGGCGGCATCAACGCAAGCTGCGCCTGCGTTTTCAGCTTCAGCAAGACGGCCCAATCCTGGCGATTGAAATTGCACGCGGCAGGCGTATCTGGCGAGCACGCCACGTCGCCCTGCGAACGCATTGGCAGGTTCCAGAAACGACCCGTTGCATTCAGGTTGAGCACGCGCATGGTGACCGCTTGCTGCACGTTGCCACCGACCAGATACGCCTTGCTGTCGCCGCCCGCATTGGCGGCGACCACGATATCGCAATGCATCTTCAGGCCCTTGGCACCACCGTCGATGATTTGGGCAAGCCCAGCGAACCCATGCACGCTACCGGTGCGCACGTAACAGAGCATGTCGCCCATTGCCGGCACCGTGGTCTGCGGATCCAGGAACAGATAGGGACTTCCCTGCGGATTCTTGCGTGCGGCACGCACATAGTCGAAGTGGCTGGGCGATGACTGGAATCCAGGCACTCCCGCGCGTTGCATCGTCCATGAGATGAAGGCCGCTGACCACGGCTGGTCGACCACGAAACTGCGGCAAGCCTGAGCCGGCAAGCCACCTGCGGCGCTCGCATACCCGCACTCGTTTGCACCTTGATAACCACCCATTTGCCGCAGCAAGCTGGCATCGCGCCAATACGCTGCCACCCGCAGCCAGACCGGACCTGCACCACCTTGCAAGTCGCGACTTTCAGCCTCGACCACCGTGCTGCTGGCCAGGCGACCATCTACATCGATAAACGGGCGATACCATTCCAGATTCTCGTCGCAGGCAACCGCCGCGATCCGCGTGGCGATATCGGGGTCAGCCTGGTGGCTGCGCAGCAGTGGGCACTGGTCCGCAGCAGCCGCGCCGCCCGACAGCGCCAGCAGCAAAAGACCCACTACAAATTTCAGGTACATCCGATTCTCCAACGCTAGAAAGAGCAGGGTTCAAATGCCATGGATCAGTCGCCAGCACAGAATGCGACGTAGTCCACATACCCCGGGAATGCGCAACCTGGCGCACAAACCGGACACGCCGGGTCGGCCGCCAGGCGGGTTTCACGGAAGCGCATGGCCAGCGCATCAAACTGAAGCAAGCGCCCGCGCAACGGTTCGCCGATGGCAAGCACCAACTTGATCGCTTCGGTGGCCTGCAACATGCCGATCACGCCGGGCAACACACCCAGCACGCCAGCTTCAGAACAATTCGGTGCGGCTTCGGGCGGCGGCGGCTCCGGGAACAGGCAGCGATAACAGGGTGCCACGCCGCGTTGGCGACCGGCATCGAAGACGCTCACCTGCCCCTCGAATCGATGCACCGCGCCATAGACCAGCGGCTTACCAAGCTTCACGCAGGCATCGTTGAGCAGATAACGCACTGGGAAGTTGTCGCCGCCATCGATCACTACATCCACGCCATCAAGAAGGCGTTCGACGTTGGCCGCGGTGATCCGTTCGTGGACGGTTTCGATAGTGGTGCGCGGATTGAGCGCGGACAGCGCGATTGCCGCTGACTCCACCTTGGGCATACCGATGCGTTCATTGGTATGCAGGATCTGCCGTTGCAGGTTGCTCAGGTCCACCACGTCGTCATCGGCGATGCGCAGGGTGCCGACGCCAGCAGCGGCAAGATAAAACGCGGCAGGCGAACCCAGCCCGCCCGCTCCGACCAGCAACATGCGCGTCGCCTCCAGCCGCTTCTGGCCATCCAGCCCCACTTCCGGCAAGCGCAGATGTCGCGAGTAGCGTTCGCTGAAATCGGCGTCGATGTCCGCGCGCTGCATTGGCAATCCGGCTACGTCCCACGCCTCGGTGCCACCAATGATCGAAGCGAGGTTGCTATAGCCGCGCTGCTGGAGCACCTGCGCGCATTCCCGCGAGCGTAGACCGCGCTGGCATAGCAACAGGATCTCGGCACCCCGGTCGGGCAATAGAACTTCAGGATCGGCTTCCAAATCTGCGCGATTAATGCCGACTGCGCCTTCGGCCATGCCCAGGGCACGTTCGTGGTCACCGCGCACATCAATCAGCATCGCACCTGCACGCACGCTAGCAAGGGCTTGATCGGGGCTTAATTGTCGGATTGGCATGCGCTGATTATCGCCCAGTCCACCGGCACAAGACCGACCCCAAGTTCAGGCCAAAAATTTCTCAGGCATCTTCGATGCCGGCTGCATGCAGGTCTGCGGGCGTGTTGAGGTTGCCAAAGCGCAAACCACGGAAGCGGACCCGTGGCAATTCAAGACGTGCTTGCATCGCCTGAATCGCGTGCTCGCCTGCCGACAGTGCGGCTTCGATGGCGCTGCGAAGGCTCTTTACGCGATACAGAACAACCAGAGGCTGAAGACCATCATCATCTTCGGCAACGGCACCGGCATCACCCGCCATCGCCAGCGTGCGCAGCAGGCACTCATTGGTGCCGATGACATCAACAGGTACGGTAAGCAGCCATGGCGTGGTGCAGGCTTCCGCAAGCGCCTGCAGTCCAGCGATTGGCCCGACATCGAATATTTGGTCCGACACAACGCGCAGGTCCCGCTCCGCATAACGATCAAGATTTGCGTTTGCGCTGACCAGCAACTCACCACACTCGGCCTCGAAACGCCGCGCCAGCCGGATCACTTGCGGAACACCCGCGCGCTTCAGCCACGCCTTGTCACGGCCACCCAAACGGCTAGCTTGGCCGCCAGCCAAGATGCCCAAGGTCACGAGCGATCGATCCAATGTCTGGCCTGCACCGCCCGCTTCGCGCATGGGTGAGGGCTACTTGTTGCGCTTGACGTGCCGGATCAGGCGCTGCTTCTTGGCAATTTGGCTCGGCGTGAGCACGTTTACCTTGTCCTTGTAAGGATTTTCACCCTCACGGAACAGGAAACGGATCGGCGTGCCGACCAGCTTGAAACGCTTGCGGAAGAAGTTTTCCAGATAGCGTTTGTAGGTCGGGGACAGAGTTTTCAGCCGCGTGCCGTGGACGATGAACGTCGGCGGGCTCTCAGCGCCAGGATGGGCGAAGCGCATCTTCGCCACATGCCCACGCACAACCGGCGGCGGGTTGGCCTCATACGCAGCTTCCACCGCGCGGGTCACGTCGGAGGTGCTGAACACGTGTGTGGCAGAAGCATGTGCGCGATGAATGGCGCGGAACAGTTCGCGAAGACCCGACCCATGCAATGCCGAGATACGCACGTTCTCCGACCATTCCACAAAGCTCAGCTTGCGCGAGATCAGGGTCTCGGCCTGCTGACGTTCGTAGTCGGTGCGGCCATCCCATTTATTCACTGCAATGACCAATGCCCGACCCGCATCCAGGATTGCACCCAGCACGGTTGCATCTTGATCAGTGACGCCTTCGGTTGCATCCAGCATCAACACCGCGACCTGGCATTGCTCAATCGCCTGCAGGGTTTTGACGACCGAGAACTTCTCGACGGCTTCCTCCACCCTGGCGCGGCGGCGCAGTCCAGCGGTATCAATCAGTCGATACTTGCGACCGTCGCGATCCAGATCTACCGCGATCGAATCGCGGGTGGTCCCCGGCACTTCCGAGGCAATCATCCGCTCCTCGCCAAGGATACGATTGACCAGAGTCGACTTGCCGACGTTCGGACGCCCGACAAAGGCGATTCGGATGCGCGTGGGATCATCGTCCAAGGTTTCGGTGCTGCCCTGCTCAGGCAACTCGGTCTGGACCCGCACCAGCAACTCGTCAATGCCGGTGCGGTGCGCCGAGGACACGGGCAGCGCCTCGCCAAAGCCGTATCGCGCGAACTCGGACAACGCCGACTGCAGGTCGATGCCGTCGCTCTTGTTGATCACCAGTAATGTGGGTTTAGACAGCTTGCGCAGCCAGCGCAGGATGTCGTCGTCCAGCGAAGAACTCCCTTCGCGGCCATCGACCACGAATAAAATCAGGTCTGCTTCTTCTGCGGCAGCGCGCGACTGGCGCGCGGTAGCGCCGGCCAAGCCTTCGTCTTCGCCACCAATACCGCCGGTGTCGACCAGCACGAAGGGCGCCGTCTCGATCAGACGGCACACACCATAATTACGGTCACGGGTTACGCCAGGCTGGTCATGCACCAACGCATCACGAGTGCGCGTCATCGCATTGAACAGCGTGGACTTGCCGACGTTGGGGCGCCCGACCAGGGCGACGAGGGGAAGCATGGATCAACCTTTGCGCACGGGGCGCCGGATTCTCGATTCTTGAATCAAATTACTTGAAGCATGAAACACAGCGGCCCCGGCAGATTAGCCGGGGCCGCGGATGCACGCCAGCCAAAGGCCAGCACGGAACTTATTGCAGTGCGAACGCAGCCAGCTGTCCTGCTTCAGTCTGCACCACCACGATGCCATCTGCGACCGCCGGTTGCCCGCTGATCGCGCCGCCCAACTTGGCACGTGCAGCAAATGCACCGTCAATCAGCTGTAACCAGTGCAAGTTGCCTTCGAAATCGCCAACCACCGCGTAATCGCCTTGCACAGCTGGTGCAGTGACTTTGCGATAGGACAGCCCATCTTGTTGCCAAAGGCTGCCGCCGCTGTTGCGATCCAGTCCCCAGACATGTCCATTCGGAGCAGTCACAATGACGGCCGAATTGCTCACGGCCAGTCCGCGCGGGCCACCATTTTCACGATCCCACATCAACCGCCCGCTAGGCCCGTCGATGGCAACCGTATGGTTCTTGTAACTGGTGGCATATAGAGTGGTTCCGTCGAGAATGGCCGCGCCGTCAACGTCAGCCATGCGCTCCAACTCACTACGTCCGTCAGGCTCGGCCACCGGCGTGGTCCAGACCACGTTGCCGTCGCTCATCGAAATCGCGGTCAGCGTGCCGTTGTCATTGCCGACAAACACGATGCCCGGTCCTAAGGTGATCGCACCGCTGCCACGCACCGTCAACGCAGGCATATCCGGGCTGTAGAACCAGCGGCGTTCGCCAGTCACTTCATCCAATGCAGTCAACCGGCCATCGTTGGAATGCACGAACACCATCCCGCCACCGATTGCCGGTGCGACCAGGACTTCATTGGCGACCTTGGATGCCCACTTCTCGGTGCCCGTTGCTGCGTCCAGCGCAATGACGTCGCCCTCCAGACTGCCAACTACCACCAGTCCAGCGCCGGCACCAGGACCGCCAGTCAGGCGTAACTTGGAAGCATACTTCCAGAGTGACTGACCCGACTTCAGGTCGAACGCAGAAACACCGCCCTCGACCGCCAGCGCATAGACATGCCCGTCCACGATCACAGGACTCAGGCCAATACCGAGATCCTTCCCACCCTTGCCGAGCGATGCCGACCACAGCTGTTTAACCGTTGTGGTTGGGCTGATCTGCACTAGTGGCTTTGGATCCTCCGATTTGTCCTTTCCGCGCCCATCAAACAGGTTCTTGACCGTTGAGCAGCCTGACAGCAGCGCCAATGACAGCATTGCCGCCGCGATGTTGCGGAACGTCTTGTTTGGCATGACCATGGTCATCAGGTGTTGTCCTCGCTGTGCGGCGGCGTGCCGCCCGCTTCTATCAGCTTCAAACGCAGCAGTTGATGCTGCGGGTCGCCCACATCCACCAAACCCAATGCTTTCAGGTAGGTCTGCTGGGCCTTCATGCTGTCGCCCAAGGCCATCTGTGCATCGCCGCGCACGTCTAGCATCGCCGGATTGCGTTCGTCATCCAGCAAAGCAAGCGCTTCCTTGCTCTTGTTGGCGTCGACGAGCAGCCGCGCCAAGCGTTGCCTGACGATCGCACGCATGTCCGGATCCAGGTCGGGCAGGTTACGCAGGGTAACGATTGCATCCTCCGGCTTGGCGGCATCGACCTGAGACTTCGCCAACTGCAATGCAGCCAGGGCGCCAAGGGTAGGATTGGCCTTGCTGATGCCAGCAATCGTGGCACGGCCCTTCTCTGCGGCAGGCAGTTTATCGCTTTCGAAAGCAGTCACTGCCTCTGCATAGCGGCCACTGACCGCCATCTGATTCTGCTGCTGCTGGCCTTGCCACCATTGCCATCCGGCGATAGCGCCAAGCCCTAGCGCAATACCGCCAATTATGGCAACGGCATTGTTGCGTACCCAGAAGCGGACTTGTTCACTTTGTTCGTGCTCATTGAGCGGATCATCGATCGCCATGCTGTCTCTTGCCCGCGTTGAACACGCAGGTCGCTATTAATGTAGGAGGTGGTACCCGCTTGCGTAGATCAGTCGACCACGACCAGCGAACCATCGGAGGATACCGTAAAGCGTGCCACGTTCGTTCGGGTGAACGGCGCCAAGTCGACCTGTTGCCCATTGTTCTTTACATCCACGGCAGACGCATTGCCAATGGTCAGGCGCGCCAGTTGGCCCGCGGCAAAACTGCGCTCGCTACCCGTTGGGAGCAGTCCTTTTTCGATACTGGTGCCATCAGCGGCAACGGCCTCAATCCAGGTTTCAGCAGAAGTCGTGATGACGATTGCGGCTGCAGGCGCTTCACTGGCGGCAGATGTCACTGGACCCAGTGATGCCATCACCGTACGGCGTGTTATAGGTGCTGGCTGCACGGTGATGGCAGCCGGAATATCCAGCGGCGCTGCATCATTGGCAGCACCCGACAGATGCTGGCTTGTCGCCACCCATGCAGGCACTGCCAAGGAAAGAGTCAACACGATGTAGACCAAACGGCGGCCGATCTGCTCTGCCCACCATTGAGCACGCGGCGTGTGGGTACGGCTGACAAGGCGAGACGGCTCGACCGGACCAATGTCGAGCGCTGCCATCATTGGTGCCGTGGTCAAACCAACCAAGCGTGAGTAGCTGCGGACCTGGCCGCGCACGAAGACGGGCGCGCCCAGCCGCGACCAATCCTCGGTCTCAAGTGAACGCACGACCCGCGCTGGCATGTGCAGACGCGCAGCAACATCGTCAATGCTCATGCCCGCGGCTTCGCGCGCCTGTTTCAGCCGCTCGCCGCAGCCAGCCATTGCTTGATGGGTCGGGTCTGGAAAAGTGGTCATTGCGTCGGAGGCACAAGGGAGGCGCCGGGTGTGATCGCCTTCAAACGTAGAAGATAGCGCTGTGCGGCCACGTTGTCGCCCTGTTTCTGCTCAATCTCCACAGCGAGCTTCAATGCGCTCGCATCTTGCGGGGCGATTGCCAGCCAACGCTCCACGAACGCACGAGCATCCAGGTATCGGCCTTTACCAAGCTGGAGACTGGCCATACCTGACAGTGCCGAGGGCATTTCGGGGTCAAGCGCCAGCGCCTGACGCCACGTTGCCTCGGCCTGAACTAACTGGCCCGACCGCTGGGCACAGGTTCCCGCGTTTGCCAGCGCAGTCGCAGGAGTTGGGTACGCCGGATCAAGCAATGCCTTGTCGAACCAAGCCAGTGATTCCTGCGCATGCCCATTGCCACAAAGCCAGATGCCGTAATTGTTGGCATACGCGCCCTTGCCGGGCTCGATATCCAAGGCCTTCCGGTAATGCAGCCCTGCGTCCGCCCCCTGGCCATTCGCACTGTCAATTAGCCCAAGCAAGGTATGCGCGTCTCCAGAAACCGGGTCCGCCTTCAAAACCTGCTGGGCCTTGATCCTTGCATCCGCCAACTGCCCAGACGCATAGAGCGCGGTAGCCGCCGAAAGTAGTTGTGCTGGAGGTTGGCCCTTCATCGCCTTGCTGTTCTTGCCGCTGACATCGTAGGTCGGGGCAACTTTGGTGAATTCACCTCGATCCGCGGATGGACGCACGAGTGTCAGTCGTTCCAGCTGACGGCACGCAGTGCCCGCAATGAGACTCGCTGCCAGCAGAAGCATGACAACCAGCCGCGGCCATGGGGAACTAGGCGACATCGGACAAGCCTGACGCTTGAAGATGCTTGCGATGCTCGGCCGAACGCCGGGTACGGTCCATCACCTGCCCTTTCAGCTGGCCACATGCGGCGTCGATGTCATCGCCTCGGGTGCGCCGGACCGGCGCGATCATGCCGGCATTGTTGAGCTGTTTCTGGAACGCGCGAATCGCCTCTTCCGTCGGACGCGCGAAGCGCGTGCCTGGATATGGATTGAACGGAATCAGGTTGACCTTCGCCGCATCTTTCATCTGCACCCGACGATCAAAGTCCTGCATCAGCTTGACCAGACCACGCGCCTGCTCGGGCTGGTCGTTGACGTCCTTCATCAGCGTGTATTCGAATGTCACCGAACTGCCGCGCTTGCGCTGCGCATAGCGAACACAGGCGTCCATCAGCACGGCAATCGGATACTTCTTGTTGAGTGGAACCAGACTGGTGCGTAGCTCATCGGTCGGTGCATGTAGCGACACCGCCAGCGAGACATCACTTTCCTCGCCCAAGCGGTCGATCATTGGCACCACGCCGGCAGTCGACAGGGTCACCCGCTTGTTGGCCAGGCCGTAACCGAGGTCGTCGCGCATGATGCTCATCGCGCGCACCACGTTGTCGAAGTTCATGAGCGGCTCACCCATGCCCATCATCACTACGTTGGTGAGTTTGCGCCGCAGGTGCGGCACGTTGCCCAAGTGGCGGGCGGCAATCCAGACCTGGCCGATGATCTCGGCGGTGGTCAGGTTGCGGTTAAAACCCTGCGTCGCGGTGGAACAGAACTGGCAGTTGAGCGCGCAGCCGACCTGTGAAGATACACACAGCGTGCCGCGTCCCTTGTCCGGGATAAATACTGCTTCGATGGCGTTCTTCGGATCCATGCCGAGCAGCCACTTGTGGGTGCCGTCTTCGGAGGACTTGTCGAAAATCATCTGCGGCGCACGCACGACAGCACGCTCCTCGAGCTTGGCGCGCAGCGCCTTGCCGAGGTCCGTCATGTCTGCAAAATCGGTGGCGTAACGGTGATGGATCCACTTCATCACCTGATGCGCACGAAATTTCTTTTCTCCCAGGTCTTCCTCGAAGAAACGCTCGAGGGACGCCCGGTCGAAGTCGAAGATATTGGTCCGCGTATCACTTTCCAGAACACGCGAGGCGGCCTTGACCGCCTGCGTGGGTGCACCCACGGCCGCGCCATCGCCAAGCCGATCCTCGCCCAGCAGGGTGATGTCGATGTCAGTGGTGCGGGAATCGCTCATCGCATCAACTCAACGCGCATACACGTCGGTGGATGGGAAGAAATAGGCGATCTCGTTCGCTGCATTCTCTAGCGAATCAGAACCATGCACCGCATTCGCGTCAATGCTGTCCGCGAAATCGGCACGTATCGTGCCCGGCGCTGCGTCCTTCGGATTGGTGGCGCCCATCAGGTCACGATGCGTGAGCACGGCGTTTTCGCCTTCCAGCGCCTGGATCATCACCGGGCCGGAGATCATGAAATTGACCAGCGCGCTGAAGAACGGGCGCTCGCGATGCACCGCATAGAAGCCTTCGGCCTCCTGCTTGGACAGGTGCTTCATTTTCGAGGCTACGATTTTCAGGCCGGCCTGCTCGAAACGGGTATAGATCTGACCGATGACGTTCTTGGCGACAGCATCGGGCTTGATGATCGAAAGGGTGCGCTCCAGCGCCATTGGGAATACTCCGGTGTGGCGGGCGGCGATTTCGCGTCGCAAGCCCGATGATAACAGAAAAACCCGCGTACTGGCGCGGGTTTGGCCGACATGGCTACTAAAGATTCTAGATGAATTTCGCCCGCGCCGCACGTTCTTTCAGGCGTGTACCGGCACTGCACTATTGACGTGTCGACAACGGCCCCCTAGCATCAAACAAGCGTTTGATTAAGGGGTCGAAAAATGAGCTTGCAGCACTTCTCGACCAAAGACCGGATCCTGCACGCAGCGGAGGAGCTTTTCGCGCAGCAGGGCTTCGGCGCCACGTCCCTTCGCCAGGTCACCAGCCGTGCCGACGTCAACATCGCCGCGGTCAATTACCACTTCGGCAGCAAGGACAATCTTGTCAACGAGGTGTTCCGCCGGCGTATGGATGATATGAGTCGCGACCGCATGCAGGCATTGCAGGCCGCGATCACCAAGCACCCCGGTGAACTCGAGCCGATCCTGGCAGCATTTGTCGAACCAGCACTGGCAATGGCCCAGGATCGCCACGGCGGTGGTGCATTTATCCGGGTAATCGCCCGCGCCTATGCTGAAAGCAACGACAACCTGCGCAAGTTCTTGTCCGACCAATACGGCCACGTGCTGCGTGAGTTCGCCAAGGCCATTGGTGGCTGCATGCCAGACTTGGGCAAGGAAGACCTGTATTGGCGGCTGGACTTCCTGTCCGGCGCGCTGACCTACGCGATGGCAGACTTTGGCCTGATCAAACGGCCCACATCCGTGTCCGAGGCGACCCATCGCCAACGTGCTGCTAAGACCCTCATTCGATTTGCGAGCGCCGGCTTCCAAGCCGAAGCGATATGAATTTTCAAGGAGTTGTGAGCTATGTTTGAGAAATTACTTGTACGGCGTGCGGCCGTGCTCGGTGCCGGGGTGATGGGGGCGCAGATTGCGGCGCATCTGACCAATGCGGGTGTTGATACGGTCCTGTTCGACCTGCCGGCGAAGGAAGGCGACGCCAATGGCACCGTGCTGAAGGCCATTGCCAATCTCGCCAAGCTGTCGCCGGCGCCGCTGGCCAACAAATCACTCGCCGCCGCGATCACGCCCGCGAACTACGAAACAGGCCTCCACTTGCTGGAAGGCTGCGACCTCATCATCGAGGCGATCGCCGAACGGATGGACTGGAAGCAGGACCTCTACCGCAAGATCGCGCCGCACGTAGCGTCGCACGCGGTACTGGCAAGCAATACATCAGGCCTCGGAATCAACGCGTTGGCTGATGTACTGCCTGAGCAACTCCGCCACCGTTTCTGCGGGGTGCACTTCTTCAACCCGCCTCGCTACATGCATCTGGCCGAGCTGATCCCGGCCAAGAGCACTGAGGCGTCAGTGATAGCTGGCCTGGAAACGTTCCTGGTGACCCAGCTTGGCAAGGGTGTGGTGATCGCCAAGGACACCCCGAACTTCATTGGCAACCGCATTGGCGTGTTCTCGATCCTGGCGACCATGCACCACACCCGGGCATTCAAGCTGGGCTTCGATGTGGCCGATGCGCTGACCGGCCCGGCAATTGGCCGGCCGAAGTCGGCCACATATCGCACCGCGGACGTGGTCGGCTTGGACACGATGGCGCACGTCATCAAAACCATGGCCGATACGCTGCCCGATGATCCGTGGCATGCCCATTTCAAGGCACCGAAATGGTTGCTGGCGCTGATCGAGAAGGGCGCGCTAGGCCAAAAGACCGGCGCTGGCATCTACACCAAGCGCGGCAAGGACATCCTGGTCCTTGATCTCGAAGCGCAGGACTACCGCCCGAGCGCCGGCGATGTCGACCCCGAAGTCGCCGCGATCCTGAAGGAACGCGACCCTGCCGCCAAGTTCGCTGCGCTACGTGCAAGCACGAATCCGCAGGCGCAATTTCTGTGGGCAGTATTCCGCGACTTGTTCCATTACAGCGCGTTCCACTTGAAGGACATCGCCGCCACCGCACGCGATGTCGACTTGGCAATCCGCTGGGGTTACGGCTGGAACATGGGGCCGTTCGAGACCTGGCAAGCTGCTGGCTGGAAGCAAGTCGCCGACTGGGTGGCCGAGGACATCGTTGCCGGCAAGGCAATGAGCAATGCCCCGCTACCGGATTGGGTATTCGATGGCCGCGAGGGCGTGCATGGCGCCGAGGGCAGCTACAGCCCGGGCAAGGACGCCAAGTTGCCGCGCTCCGCCCTGCCCGTCTACAAGCGCCAGCGCTTTCCGGATCCATTGCTGGGTGAGCGCGCAGCCCCCGGCGAGACCGTGTACGAAAACGACGGCGTGCGCCTGTGGCATGACGGCGATGGCATCGCGGTACTCAGCTTCAAGACCAAGATGCATACGGTCAATGATCATGTGCTCGATGGTGTGCAGGAAGCCATCGCGCTTTCCGAACGCGACTTCCGCGGGATGGTGATCTGGCAACCGAAAGAGCCGTTCTCGGCCGGCGCGGATCTTGGCGGCGCGCTGGGCCTGCTGCAGGCTGGCGACGTCAAGGGTTTCGAGGCGATGGTGGCGAACTTCCAGGCCACCAGCCAGCGCATCAAGTACTCGCTTGTGCCGGTGGTCTCCGCGGTCCGCGGACTGGCGCTTGGCGGCGGCTGTGAGTTCCAGATGCATTCCGCACACACCGTATTTGGGCTTGAGAGTTATGTCGGGCTCGTCGAAGCCGGTGTCGGCCTGCTGCCAGCCGGTGGCGGTTTGAAGGAGTTCGCAGTGCGCGCTTCCGACGCGGCCGGCTCGACCGGTGATGTCTTCGCCGAACTCAAGACGGCGTTTGAAAGCGCGGCGATAGGCAAGGTCAGTACGTCCGCAATGGAAGCCCGCGACCTGAAGCTGGCGCGCGCATCGGACACGATTGTGTTCAACGCTTATGAACTACTGCATGTCGCCAAGGCGCGCGCATTGGCACTGGCCGAAAGCGGCTATCGGCCGCCGCTGCCTGCACGCCGGATCCGCGTGGCCGGCGATGTCGGTATCGCCACATTCAAGATGATGCTGGTGAATATGCTGGAGGGACGCTTCATCTCACCGCACGACTATGAAGTTTCGACCCGCATCGCAACCGTGATGTGCGGCGGCGAGATCGACCGCAACACACTGGTCGACGAAGAATGGCTGCTGCGACTGGAGCGCGAGCACTTCGTCGCGCTGGCACAGATGCAGAAGACCCAAGAGCGCATCGCGCACATGCTCAAGACCGGCAAGCCGCTGAGGAACTGATATGACCAAACAAATCCAGGATGCCTACATCGTCGCCGCCACCCGCACCCCGGTCGGCAAGGCGCCACGCGGGGTATTCCACAACACCCGTCCCGACGACATGCTGGCGCATGTGTTGCGCAGCGTGATCGCGCAGGCACCCGGCATCGACGTCAACTGCATTGATGACGCGATCATCGGCTGCGCGATGCCCGAGGGCGAGCAAGGCATGAACGTGGCACGCATCGGCGTGCTGCTGGCCGGCCTGCCGAATACGATCGCGGCGCAGACCATCAATCGTTTCTGTTCGTCCGGCTTGCAGGCTGTGGCGCTGGCCGCCGACCAGATCCGACTGGGCAACTCTCACCTGATGTTGGCGGGCGGCACCGAGTCGATGAGCATGGTGCCGATGATGGGCAACAAGGTCGCGCTGGCACCGTCGGTGTTCAATAACGACCACGTCGCGATTGCCTACGGCATGGGCATCACTGCGGAGAAAGTGGCCGAAGAATGGAAGGTCAGCCGCGAAGACCAGGATGCGTTCGCCCTGGCATCGCACCAGAAAGCGCTTGCGGCGATTGCAGCTGGCGAATTCCGCGACGAGATCAGCCCCTATGACGTCGTTTCGCACTTGCCTGATCTCGCCGGCAATGTCATTCGACTGAAGCAGACTCTGGTCGATACCGACGAAGGACCGCGTGCCGACACGTCGCTGGAAGGACTCGCCAAGTTGCGCACGGTGTTCCGCAACGGCCAGTACGGCGGCAGTGTGACCGCAGGCAACAGCTCGCAGATGAGTGATGGTGCGGGCGCCGTATTGCTGGCCTCGGAACAGGCGATCAAGGACTACGGGTTGACGCCGCTGGCACGCTTTGTCAGCTTCTCGGTGGCCGGCGTGCGCCCGGAAGTGATGGGTATTGGCCCGATCGAAGCGATCCCCAAGGCGCTCAAGCAAGCCGGTCTGAGCCAGGACCAACTTGACTGGATCGAGCTCAATGAAGCCTTCGCCGCGCAGGCGCTGGCAGTGATCCGTACCTGCGGACTGGACCCGACCAAGATCAACCCGCTGGGCGGCGCGATTGCGTTGGGTCATCCTTTGGGTGCAACCGGCGCCGTACGCACCGCAACGATCCTGCATGGCATGCGCCGCCGCCAGCAAAAATACGGCATGGTCACCATGTGCATTGGCACCGGCATGGGCGCGGCGGGCATCTTCGAGATGGTTTGAGGCCGCGCGAACGTCGGATCGCAAAAACGGGGCCATTGGCCCCGTTCTTGTTTACGTCTCGTTGCTTGATAGCTGGTGGCTGGAGACAACGCTTACACACATCTGGCATACGCGATCTAGGTATCCATCACACCCATCTCGGCCAGCGCGTTCTCCATCAGGCTTCGCGCGGCGTCGCTGAACAGTTTGTGGTCCAGCGCATAGCGCATGGTCGCCTCGATCAACCCTAGATGCGTGCCGCAGTCGAAGCGGGTGCCGTGGAAACGGAATGCCTCGACCGGCTTATGCATGAGCAGCGATGAAATTGCATCGGTCAGCTGGATTTCGCCACCCGCACCGCGCCCGGTAGTTTCCAGCAGCTCGAAGATTGACGGATCCAGGATGTAGCGACCCACCACGGCGAGATCGCTGGGCGCATCCTCAGGTTTCGGCTTCTCCACGATCCGGCTGATTTGGCCGGACTGGCCATCGAAGGCGCCGGTCGCAACGATGCCATAGCTGCCTGTCTGCGCATGCGGCACATCTTGTACTGCGATCACGCTGCTACCCGAAGCCTCCGCGCGATCGGCCATTTGCTTCAATGCGCCGTCGCCACGACTCCAGATCAGGTCGTCCGGCAGCAGGACGGCGAAAGGCTCATCGCCGATGACCGGCTTGGCGCACAGCACAGCATGACCCAAGCCCAACGCTTCAGTCTGGGTCACGAACACGGCGCGAACACCCGGCGGCAACACATTGCGAATCAGCTCAAGCTGCTCGTGCTTGCCGGCGCGTTCAAGTTTTTGCTCGAGCTCGTAGGCCTTGTCGAAGTAATCCGCGACAGAGTGCTTGTAGCGGTTGGTAACAAATATGAGGGTGTCGCAGCCCGCTTCTATCGCTTCGTCCACCGCATATTGGATCAGCGGTTTGTCGACGATCGGCAGCATCTCCTTGGGCACCGTCTTGGTCGCGGGAAGAAATCGCGTGCCAAGTCCGGCAACCGGGAATACGGCCTTGCGGATGCGCCTAGTCGAGTTTGAAGTCATTCAATCTCTATCAGTTGCTTGATTGCTGGCGATTATGGCGAGCCGGGAATGCCACCACGGTGGTGTTTCGAACCAGTCCGTCATCCCTGGCAGGATTGAATTCGGGTACTGCATCACGCAGCGCCGCTGCAAGCCACACGAGATCATAGGCATCGGAAGCCTCGCGCAGGGCCTTGACCGCAAGCTCGATGCGCTCGGGAATCACCCCACGGGGCATCGCTTGCAGGATCTTCGGATGACTGGTCGCGCTGTAGCGCTCATCGACATGGAAGAGTGTTTCGTGCAGCTTCTCGCCAACACGCAACCCGATGTACTCGATGGCAATATCGCGTCCCGCCTGTTTGCCAGCCAGCCGGATCATCTGTTCAGCCAGCAGGCGGATCAACACGGGCTCGCCCATGTCAAGGGTATACACGGCCTGTTGAGCTCCTATCGCCGAGGCTTGCAGAATCAACTGGCAGGCTTCGGGAATCGTCATGAAATAGCGGGTCACGTCCGGATCGGTGACGGTCACTGGCCCGCCCCGGCGAATCTGTTCGCGGAACAATGGCACCACGCTGCCGGCAGAATCCAGCACATTTCCGAAGCGGACGGTGACGAACCGGGTTGAACGGTGATCAATCTGGGCTTGGCACAGCATCTCCGCCAGACGCTTGGTCGCCCCCAACACGTTAACGGGATCAACAGCCTTGTCGGTCGAGATCAGGACGAACGTACCAACCCCTGCATCCCGGCTGGTGCGTGCCACGACGTCAGTTGACAGCACGTTGTTTCGGATGGCTTCACGCAGTTGCCGCTGCAGCAGCGGCACCTGTTTGTATGCGGCGGCATGGAATACCGCGTCGGGCTTGGCCAAGCCCAGCGCGTGCCGCATCACTGCGCTGTCTCCGCAATCACCAAGAACAGACACGTACTCAATATCGGGAAAGTCGCGGCGCAAGTTGGCCTCAACCGTCAGCAAAGCCAGCTCATCGATCTCCAGGAGGCAAATCCGGCTTGCACCGTGCTTTGCGCATTGACGACAAAGTTCGGAACCAATCGAACCGCCCGCACCCGTCACCAGCACCGAACGCCCGCCAAGCCAGCCACGGATGGCCTTCCAGTCGGGACTCATCGGTTGCCGGCCCAGCAGGTCTTCGATCGCGACTTCCTGCAACTGCCCCGGCATCGAACGACCATCCAGCACGTCAGCCAATCGCGGCACGGTGCGGAACGGGACGCCACTTTCTTCGCAGATGGCGACCACGCGCCGCACTGCGGTAGCATCCAGCGACGGCATGGCAATCACGAGCAATTCCACAGCTGTTTCGCGGGCAATGCGACCCACATCCTCGATCCGGCCCAATACAGGCAGCCCCTGCAACCGGGTGCCGCGCAACGCGATTGCGTCATCCAGGAAACCTACAGGCTGGTAACGCCCGGTCCGGCGCAGATCACGCACCAGCGCCTCGCCAGCTTGGCCAGCACCAAGGATCAACACACGCTCCGCAGAGTCATCGAGGCGCAACAGGCGCTGGTCCTTCCATGCACGGAAGATCAGCCGCGGTGCGCCAAGCAGCAGCGTCAATACGAAGGGATAAAGCACCAAGGCAGCGCGCGAGACCAGATCCAGCCGACTGTAGAAGAAAAGTCCCACGACAACGGCCAGCAACCCAAGCAGGCTCGCCTTGAAGATGTTGAGCAGATCGGGAATGCTGGCAAAGCGCCATAGCCCGCGGTACAAGCCAACCCGCCAGGACACAAGGCCCTGTGCCACCAGCACGATTAATACTGTGCTGGAGAATGGTTCCACTGGCAACGGCTGCGGTTGCAACGCATAGCGCATGTAGTGCAGCCCCTGCCAGCATACCCAGACCATGACCAAGTCATGAAGGATCACCGCCGAGCGCGGCAGGCTGTATTTGAAGCGCTCCTTCCATGTGCTCATGACCCGAATCCTTCGGTTTGCCTGGCGTAGTGCCGATGAAGCCACCACCAAACGAGCGCGGTCGCCGTCACACAGGCCAAAAATGCAACCAATCCGGTGTTGCCCTGCCTGCCCCACACAGAAAGCATGACCCCAATCACCGTTGTCGTCCAGAGTCCGTATGCCAGCGTGACCCTGACATGCCCCTTATCTCGGCTCCAGCGTTGGTATGCATGCTCGGTGTGTGGCTGCCACCAGCGATGTCCACGATGCATTCGCCAGAACAAGGTCAGGCTGCTGTCCACCAGCATCGCCATCGGCGCGAGTAGCAGCAAGGGCCAGTCATAGCCTGGATTGGTAGACAAACCCGTTGCCAACAGGACTGCAATCAAATATCCCAGTGCCCCGCTTCCAATGTCACCGAGAAACATGCGCGCACGAGGGAAGTTAAACGGGAGGAAACCGAGGCATGCGCCAGCGACAGCGATACCAAGGATTGGCGCTGCGGACCCGGGGACCAGTGCAAATGCCACGCCGCACAGGAGTGCCTGGCTTGTCGCCAAACCATTGATGCCGTCTATGAAATTCCAGGCATTGACCAGACCTAGGGCCAACACGGCGCCGGCAATGCATACCAATACCCCAGCGCCACCAAGATGAAGAGCGAACGCGAGCAGAATCGCACCGACTGCATGGACGCCAAGCCGCGGCCAAACCGGCAAGGGGCGGTGATCGTCCAGCCAACCGATACCCGAGACAAGCAAGAAGCCGATTGCAATCGGCCACCACGCTGAATGACCAGTGTCTTGCAAGGCCATAGCGACAAGGCAAGCCAGGCAAGCAATGGCGATCCCGATGCCACCGCCACGTGGGGTCTCAACCTGATGGCTACGTCGCTCGCCCGGTGCATCAATCAGCCCGTGGCGACGCGCATGGCCTAATGCCCATGCCGCCCCCAAGGCGGACACGGCAGCGGCGGCCAGTCCAATCGCGAGCAGGTGTGCCGGATCAGACCACGGCATAGTTCAACAGCGGCTTCACTGTGCCCCATTCCTTGCAGCTCGGGCATTGCCAATGATGGCTACGCGCACCAAAGCCACACCGAGTGCAGCGATAGCTCGGGTTGCGCACCAGCAACTGGTCGGTGATGTGTTTGAGATCCTGCAGGGTGGCGTTTGCATCCACGTCGTCGGCCAGGCTCAGGTCAATCAATGCCGCTTCGCCACGTACCGAAGGCCGATCTTTGAGCTGTTGTGCAAGGTACTCGCGCGCCGCACCGACGCCTTCCTCGGCTTCCACCATCCGCGCCAGCGCCAACACCGGCGAGATCCCACGGTAGTGTTCGCACATCTCGGCCAGGAATGCCCGCGCGCCGGTGCGCTCGCCGACTGCGTCGTAATTAGACAGCAGTGCCGGCAGGATCACTGGAAGGAAGTCTGGCTCGTGGCGCGCGGCGCGTTCGAAGGCGCGGATCGCCGCGCTGTGATTACCTACATCGGTTTCAATCCGACCCTCGCTGATGCCGGCACGCACCGAAGTGGAATCGGCTGCATATGCGCGTGTGATCGCGGCACGCGCTGCGTCCAAGTCGCCTGCCGAGCGAAGCCGGTCCGACAGTTCACATTCGAATTGCGCGACCAGCTTGCCCATCGGCTCCGCAGTAGCTGCCTCGAAGCGGCTGGCATTCTCGATCGCTTTTTCCCAGTCACGCTCAGCTTGGTAAATACTGATTAGGTGGCGCAAGGCCTGCGGGGCACGCTGATCGATCTGGGCAAGATCGGTGAACACGGTTTCGGCGCGGTCCAGCAATCCCGAGCGCATGTAGTCCTCACCCAAGGCCAGCAATGCCTGCACCTTCTGCGCATCACTGAGGTCGGGGCGCTGCACTAACGCCTGATGCAGGCGAATGGCGCGGTCGACTTCGCCGCGCCGACGGAACAGATGGCCAAGTGCTACCTGGGTTTCAAAGGTGTCCTTGTCCAACTCGGCGATATGCAGAAAAAGCTCAATCGCTTTGTCCGGCTGCTCGTTGAGCAGGTAGTTCAGGCCACGGAAATAGGTGGTGGAAAGTTTGCTGACTTGATGATCGCTATAGCGTTCACCACCGCGTCGACCGATGATCCAGCCTGCCAGCGCGGCAAGCGGGATGAAGATCAGGTACCACAGCCATTCATCGAGGAACTCCATGCTCAGCCCTCGTTCCTCGGCGCACGCATTGCTTTTTCGCTAAGGCGAAGGCGCCGGCGCAAGGGCGCGACAACCGCAATCGCCAGGATACCGCCACCGACCAATACGCCCAGCAACAAAGCAACCAGCATACTGAGCCCGAGACTGGAACGGACTGTGGCCATTCCAAGGTCGAGTGCGACAAGTTGGGTGTTCAGCGCGCCCACCACGGCGCCCAGCAAAATGCAGGCAATGGCGGCAATGAGGCGGATCAGGCGCATCGGCAACTCCGAAGTTCGCCTGCAAGCTTAACGGACTAGCGCGCTTCAGTCGTCGGCTGGTAACGGCACGACGTCAGTGACACGCTCGCGAAGCTCTTTACCAGGCTTGAAATGCGGGACGTGCTTGCCCGGCAATGCGACGGCGTCACCCGTCTTCGGATTACGGCCGGTACGCGGCGGACGGTAATGCAGGGAAAAACTGCCAAACCCGCGCACTTCGATGCGGTCGCCTTCGGCGAGCGCGGTGCCCATCATCTGCAGCAACGCCTTCACCGACAGATCGACATCGTCTGCCTTCAGGTGCGGCTGGCGACGAGCCAGCAATTCGATGAGTTCGGACTTGGTCATGGAAACACTCGCGGCCATAACAATGCGGCGACCCGGTGAACGCCGGGTCGCCGCGATGCATCAGGCCTATTGGATCACTCGGCCTTGCTGTTCAACTGCTCGCGCAACAGCGCGCCCAGCTTGGTGGTGCCGCTGGCGGCATCGGCTGAAGCCTTCTGGTACTCGACCATTGCGTCAGCAGTCTCGGCATCATCCTTGCCCTTGATCGACAGCTGCAGGCTGCGGCCCTTGCGGTCCATGCCGACGAACTTCGCTTCGACTTCTTGGCCAACCTTGAGGAACTGGGTGGCGTCTTCGACACGCTCTTCGGCGACGTCGCGCGCGAAGATATAGCCTTCCACGCCGTCGCCCAGGTCGATCATCGCGCCCTTGGCATCCACTTCCTTGACGGTACCGGTGACCTTGGTGCCCTTCACGTTGGTTGCCATGAACTGGCCAAGCGGATCCTGTTCCATTTGCTTGACGCCCAGGCTAATGCGCTCGCGCTCCGGATCGACCGCCAGCACCACCGCCTCAAGGGTGTCGCCCTTCTTGTAGTTGCGCGCGACGTCTTCACCGGTGGAGTTCCAGGTGATGTCCGACAGGTGGATCAGGCCATCGATACCGCCGTCCAGGCCGATGAAGATGCCGAAGTCAGTGATCGACTTGATCTGGCCTTCGACCTTGTCACCCTTCTTGTGGATCGCCGCGAAGGTTTCCCACGGATTGCTGGTGACCTGCTTGATGCCCAGCGAGATGCGGCGACGCTCTTCATCAACGTCCAGCACCATGACCTGGATGTCGTCACCGACCTGCACGATCTTGGCCGGGTTGACGTTCTTGTTGGTCCAATCCATTTCGGACACGTG
>JBBSRO010000038.1:0-26285 GCA_038242955.1 Lysobacterales bacterium | reverse complement strand
GGCGGTGGAGAACATGCCCGATGCCGACGCCTACCGTCCGTCCGACGTGCTCACCAGCATCTCCGGCAAGACGATCGAAGTCGGCAATACCGATGCCGAGGGTCGCCTGATCCTGTGCGACGCGCTGACGTATGCGCAGCGCTTCGAGCCGGTCGCACTGGTCGATGTGGCCACCCTGACCGGCGCCTGCATGGTTGCCTTGGGCAAATTCGCCGCTGGCGTCATGACCAAGAAAGACGACGATCTTGCCCGCGAGTTGATCGATGCCGGCGAGCACGTGTTCGACCGCGCCTGGCAGCTGCCGCTCTGGGACGAATACCAGACCCAGCTTGAGTCGGGTTTTGCCGACGTCTACAACATCGGCGGTCGTTGGGGCGGCGCGATTACCGCTGGCTGCTTCCTGTCGCGCTTCACCGAAGGCCAGCGCTGGGCGCACATGGACATCGCCGGCGTCGCCAACGGCGATGGCAAGCTGGGCATGGCAACCGGCCGTCCGGTTGGGCTGCTGTCGCAGTGGTTGCTAGATCGTTCGGCCGGCTGACGCACTGACACCCTGATGGCCCGCGCTGATTTCTACCTGATCGACAAACCCCGCTTCCGCGAGCAGCCCTTGCTGCTCGTGTGCGAGCTGGCGCGCAAGGCGCATGACGCCGGCCTGTGGACACTGATACTGGCGCACGACGCCACGCAAGCAGAAGCGCTGGATGACCTACTGTGGTCATTCGACGATGAGGCCTACGTGCCACATCAGATCGCGGGCGATGATGAAGAAGACACAGATTGCCCGGTGCTGATCGCCACGCCCGACATGGACATCGCGCTACGTCCGTTGCTACTGAACTTGCGCGACGATGCCCCAATCGGTGAGTTCGAGCGCGTACTGGAAGTCGTGCCGGCCGATCCCGCCGCGCGCGCGCCATTGCGTGAGCGCTGGAAGCAGTATCTGGCGCTTGGTTTCGACGTAAAAAAATACGACATGTAGCAACGGTTCTTCTCCCGCAAGCGGGCGATCGAAAAACAAATTCCAAAACATCCAATGAGTCACCCCATGACGACGCTCGCCTCCGGCTACGAACCCAAGACATTTGAATCGCGCATCTACGCGCAGTGGGAGGCCAGCGGCGCATTCGCGCCTCAGGGCGACGGCCCGGCTTACAGCATCCTGCTGCCACCGCCGAACGTCACCGGCACGTTGCACATGGGCCACGCGTTCCAGCACACGTTGCAGGATGCACTGGTGCGCTACCACCGCATGCGCGGGTTCCGCACGTTGTGGCAGATGGGAAGCGACCATGCCGGTATTGCCACTGAAATGGTGGTCGGTCGCAACCTGGCGCTGGAAGGCAAGGGCGAAACCCGCGACTCGCTGGGACGCGAAGCGTTCATCGAAAAAGTCTGGGAGTGGAAGCAGCATTCCGGCGACACCATCGAGCGGCAGATGCGCCGGCTTGGCACCAGCGGCGACTGGACACGTAGCGTGTTCACCATGGACAAGATGCCTGCCGATGCGGTGATCGAAGCGTTCGTGCGCCTGCATGCCGATGGCCTGATCTATCGCGGCCAACGCCTGGTCAACTGGGATCCTGTGCTGAAGACCGCGATCTCCGATCTGGAAGTGGTGAACGAGGAAGAGGACGGATTCCTGTGGTCCATCGCGTATCCGTTGACCGACGGCAGCGGCACGTTGGTAGTTGCCACCACGCGCCCGGAAACCATGCTCGGCGACAGCGCGGTGATGGTGCATCCCGAGGACGAGCGCTACACGCACTTGATCGGCAAAACCGTGACTCTTCCGCTGACGGGTCGCTTGATCCCGGTCATTGCAGACGACTACGTGGACCGCGAATTCGGTACCGGTGTGGTCAAGGTCACGCCTGCGCATGACTTCAACGATTACGCGGTGGGCCAACGGCACACGCTGCCGCTGATCAATATCTTTACGCCCGATGCCAAGATCATCGATGACGATGACGTGCCTTCGGCGTATCGCGGCCTCGACCGTTACGACGCGCGCAAGGCGATCCTCGCTGACCTAGAAGAACTCGAACTGCTGGTCGAAACCAAGCCACACAAGCTGCAGGTGCCGCGTGGTGACCGCAGCGGCCAGGCGATCGAGCCGTACCTGACCGACCAGTGGTTCGTGAAAATGGACACGCTGGCCGAACGTGGCCTGCAACTCGCAGCGCAAGGCGATGTGCGCTTCGTGCCACCGAACTGGATCAACACCTACAAGCACTGGATGGAGAACATCCAGGACTGGTGCATTAGTCGCCAACTGTGGTGGGGCCACCGCATCCCGGCATGGTTTGATGCGCAGGGTGCTTGCTACGTGGGACGCGACGAAGCCGATGCGCGCGCTCGCAATAACATTGCAGGCGATGTCGTGTTGACCCGCGACAACGACGTGCTGGAGACATGGTTCTCCTCCGCCTTGTGGCCAATCAGCACCATGGGCTGGCCAAATGCGGACGCGATGCGCGAGCGCGGCTTCGCCGACTTCGTGCCGTCATCGGTACTCGTGACCGGCTTCGACATCATCTTCTTCTGGGTCGCGAGGATGATTTTCATGACCGACCACTTGGTCGGTCAGGACAACCCAGACTTCACGGATGCGCAACGCGTGCCGTTCCGCGACATTTACATAACGGGTCTGGTCCGCGACAAGGACGGCCAGAAGATGTCGAAGTCGAAGGGCAATATCCTCGATCCGCTGGACATCATCGATGGCATTGCAGTCGATGATCTGGTTGCCAAACGCACCACCGGGCTGATGCAGCCGAAGATGGCCGAGAAAATCGGAAAGGCCACCCGCAAGGAATTCCCGGACGGGATTCCCGCATTCGGTGCTGACGCACTACGCTTCACCATGGCGGCCTTGGCCGGGCCAGGCCGCGACATCAAGTTCGATCTTGCCCGTGCCGAGGGCTACAAGAATTTCTGCAACAAATTGTGGAACGCGACGCGCTTCGTGCTGATGAATACCGAGGGCTTCAGTGCCCAGAGTTTCGGCAAAGATGACGCGCCGCAGCCGAAGACAGACGCCGAGCGCTGGATCCTTTCGCAACTGGCGAAGACCTGCGCCGAAGCGGAAACCCATTACGCGACTTACCGCTTCGACCTGCTCTCGCAATGCCTGTACGAATTCGCGTGGAATCAATTCTGCGACTGGTTCGTGGAACTGGCGAAGCCAGCACTGCAGGGCGACGACGTGGATGCAGCCAATAGCACCCGCCACACGCTGTTGCATGTACTCGATGCGCTATTGCGCCTGTTGCATCCTCTAGTGCCGTTCGTGACCGAAGAACTCTGGCAAGCGGTTGCGCCGAAACTCGGCAAGAGCGGCAATAGCATCATGACCGCGGACTACCCGCGTGCAGGCGACGTCGATACCAGCGGCTTCGCGCAAGCCGAGGCGGACATTGAATGGCTGAAGGCGATGGTCTCGGCGTTGCGCCGCATCCGCAGCGAACTCGGCGTCTCACCGGCAAAGCAAGTAACCTTGCTGGTGCGCGGCCGCAATTTGAATGATGCCGCGCGCATCCAGCGTTTCACTTCGCAATTGCGCTTCCTCAACCGCATCGAACGCATCGAGACGCTTGAAGGCGAACCACCAGCAGCAGCGTCCGCGCGGGTGGGTGAGCTCGACCTGTTCGTGCCGCTGGAAGGATTAGTCGACCTGGACGCGGAACGCGCACGCATCGACAAAGACCTCAAACGGATCGAAGGCGAATTGGCGAAGTCCACCAACAAGCTGGCCAGCGAGACCTTCGTGCAGAACGCACCGGCCTCGGTGGTGCAACAGGAACGCCAGCGCCTGGTCGAATGGAACGCGCAGCGCGATGCCTTGCTGGCGCAGCGCACTCGACTAAGCTGAGGCGATACAAAAAAAGGGGACGGAGGGAATTAAGGCTTGCCTTAATTCCCTCCGTCCCCTTTTTGCCTTTTTGAACACTACAGCGGCGGCATTTTCTCGATGTCGCCCGTCAACAACTCCATCGCCATCACGATCGCATCCTCGCGTCCGTTGTTGGCGGTGGGGTAATAACGCGGGCGGCGACCGATCTCGTTGAAACCACTGCGGTCGTACAATGTGATCGCGCGTGGATTTGATGGGCGCACCTCAAGGTACACACGTTGCGCGCCGCTACCTCGCGCGATCCGCAACAACACTTGCAGCATGCGCTGGCCGAGGCCGTGACCTTCGTTGCCCGGTGCGGTGCACAGGTTGAGTACATGCGCTTCATCAGCAGCCACGCTGAGCACGCCGTAACCAGCAATGCTGCCCTCGCGCTCCTGCACCCACATGGGATAGCGAGCGCGCATGCAGTCGCAAAAAATGCCGCGCGTCCATGGGAACGGATACGCCGATTCCTCGATCCGCATGATCACGTCCAAGTCTGTTTCGCGCATCGGCCGCAGCGTGACCTGCATCACGAGATCAGCCGCGCGAACGGCACTCATCAGCGGTGTTGCCGCCGCAGTGCGCGCAGGCGCGGCCACAAGGCGCGCTTGGCGGAGGCATTGCCATGCAGATTGGCGATGACGTTCTTGTCGTCCATGCAGGCTTGCAGGTCTTCCGCCGTCATGGCTGCCGCGCGCGCGATTCGAATCACCATCGCATGGTCCATGGATGCCACGTCGACATCTGGCGCGTCGACGAGCTGGGCTTCGGCATCACGCGCCGTTGCGCTCCCCGCCTGCCGGTAAACGACATGCCCAAGCTCGGCCAGGACTTCACGCTGGAAGGGATCCCAGCTCACGCAACCGGGGCCTGCGGCGGCGCTGTCCCCTTGCTGCGGCGGAGCCACATCACAGGACCGGACAATGCATACAGTGAGGTCACCACCAACAGCAACTTGGGTGGATAGAGCACCAGTGCGATCAGCACCACCACTGCCACCAGCAAGGCGAAAAATGGTACCCGACCCGACTTCGGTCCACTACCGCCCTTGAAGCTGGTGTAGCGCAAGCGACTCACCATCAACAAGCCGGCCAGCACGGTCATGCCTAATACCGGATAACGTAGCTCGGTGCCGTTCAGGCCCAAGCTGTGACAGGTCCAAACGAAACTTGCCAGCAAGCCTGCGGCGGCAGGACTGGCCAAGCCGATGAACCAGCGCTTGTCCACATGCGCCACTTGGCTATTGAACCGTGCCAGCCGCAGCGCAGCGCAGGCTGCGTAAAGGAATGCCGCCAGCCAGCCGAGCTTGCCCGGGGTAATGCCATCCAGTTTCATCGATGACAGCGACCAGTGGTACATCACCAGGGCCGGCGCCATGCCGAAGCTGATGAGGTCAGCCAGCGAGTCGTATTGCACGCCAAACTCGGTCTGGGTATTGGTCATCCGCGCCACCCGGCCATCGATGCCGTCCAGGATGCCGGCAACGAAGATGGCGATGCAGGCTGCCTCGATACGCCCCTGCGACGCGGCGATGATCGCAAAAAAGCCACTAAACATGCCCCCTGTGGTGAACAGGTTCGGCAGTAAATAGATGCCGCGGCCACGCGGCCGGCGAGGTATGTTGTCTTCTTGTGGTTCCATGCCGGCAGTGTAGCCGGCTTGCAGTGGCGCGGCTGCAGTGCTGCAATCCCCTCAACGCACCCCCCGGAGCATCGTATGGCCCGTTTATCCCTCCGCCTGCTGGCAAGCAGCACCGCCCTGCTCGGCTTGGCCGTGATCGGCATGCCTTCATTAGCCCAGCAGCAAACCGTGTATCAGTGGAAAGATGCCAAGGGCGTGACCCATTACGCCGACGCCCCACCTGCGACGACCTACAAGAAGCGCGACATCAATGCGCGCTCGGGGACGGCAATCGAGGTAGTGGAAACCAAGAAGTCCGCCAACGATGTCTCATGCGACAACGCACGAACCAATCTTGCCAACCTGCGCGGACAAGGGCCTGTCGGCATCGACAACGACGGTGATGGAAAGGCGGATGGCAACATGGGCGTCGAACAGCGTGCTGCTCAAATCGAGCTAAACCAAGCCATGCTGAAAGCAAACTGCCCTGCAGCTGCAGCAGCGGGCAACAGCGAAAATTGACCTGCGCTTCTGAGCTCGGACCATGAGACACCTAGGCATGCTGCTGGTCGCCGTGGCACTTGGCGTGGCCGCCTGGTGGTGGTTCAGCACCGAGATGCCACGCCGTCAACATGAGCGCGCGAAAGCTGCGCAAGCCGCGGTTGCCGCGGCAGAACAGGCGGACACGTTGTACCGCTGGCGAGACGCAAACGGCAACCTGCAGGTAACCGACACCCCGCCCAAGGGACGCAAGTACGAACGCATCGGTCGCCAGCCAGATGACGGTATCGAGATCCACGGGAACCGCGACTGAGAGTCAGCTCCAGTTAGCCGTGGCAAAATGCAGGCTCCCCGTTTCGCGAATCCCGCCATGCGCCTGTCGCAATTCCATATCCGTACCGAAAAGGAAACTCCCGCAGAGGCAGAAGTCATCAGCCACAAGTTGATGCTCAAGTCCGGGATGATCCGCAAACTGGCATCAGGCCTGTACACCTGGTCACCGCTGGGCTTGCGCGTGCTACGCAAGGTGGAGGCCGTGGTTCGCGAGGAAATGAACCGCGCCGGCGCCATAGAAATGTTGATGCCGTCTATCCAACCGAAGGAATTGTGGGAAGAAACCGGCCGCTGGCAGAAATTCGGTGGGCAACTACTGAAGATCAAGGACCGCAAGGAGGCCGAGTACTGCTACGGCCCCACGGCGGAAGAAGTCATTACCGACTTCGCACGCCATGAACTGGCCAGCTACAAGCAGCTGCCAGTGAATTTCTATCAGATCCAAACCAAGTTCCGCGACGAGATTCGCCCGCGTTTCGGGGTGATGCGTGCGCGCGAATTCCTGATGAAGGATGCATATTCCTTCCATGTCGATGCCCAATCACTGCAGCTCGAATACCAGAATATGTATGACACGTATGCGCGGATCTTCAACCGACTGGGTTTGAAGTTCCGCGCAGTATTCGCCGATACCGGCGCGATTGGCGGTTCGGCATCGCATGAATTCCACGTGCTGGCTGATTCTGGAGAAGATGCGCTCGCATATTCCGACGGCTCTGATTACGCCGCCAATGTCGAACTGGCCGAGGCGCTGTCGCCGGGTGAACGACCCAGCGCCGCTGAAACTTTGCGTGATGTGGAAACGCCCAGCCAGAAAACCTGCGAGGACGTAGCAGCGTTGATGGGTATTACCTTGCAACGCACGGTCAAGTCTGTCGCATTAATGAGTCAGCAGTTGCTGGAAGGCAAGCCGGTAGAAAGTGATCGATTCGTGCTGGCGCTGGTCCGCGGCGACCACATGGTCAATGACATCAAAGTGTCGAAACTGGCGGGAATGTCCGATTATCGGCTGGCAACCGAAGGCGAAATTCTCGAGTTCCTCGGCAGCGAACCGGGTTTCCTCGGCCCGCTGAACCCGGCAAAACCCATTCGCGTGATCGCTGATCGCAGCGTAGCGGCGATGGCCGATTTCGTGGCCGGTGCCAACAAACCCGGATTCCATATTGCCGGAGTCAACTGGGGCCGCGACTTGGCCGAACCTGAAATCGCCGACATCCGTAACGCAGTAGCTGGTGATCCGTCTCCGGATGGGAAGGGGGTTCTCGCGATTGCGCGCGGGATCGAGGTTGGCCACGTATTCGCACTTGGCTGCAACTATTCCGAAGCAATGGGTTGCAAGGTGCTCGACGCGAGCGGCAAGGCGATCAACCCAGCGATGGGCTGTTACGGAATAGGCGTATCGCGCATCGTGGCCGCTGCGATTGAACAAAACCACGACGACAACGGCATTTTGTGGCCGCAGGCGATGGCGCCATGGCAAGTCGCGGTTTGCATCATCAATCCCAAGAATGATCCAGCAGTTATTGATGCCGCCAATGCGCTGTATGCCGAATTGAATGCTGCGGGCCTGGACACGGTGCTGGATGATCGTGGCTTGCGTCCCGGCGTGATGCTGGCTGATATCGAGCTGATCGGCATTCCTCATCGCGTAGTGGTGTCCGCGCGCGGGCTGGAAGCAGGCAGCTTCGAATACCGCGCACGTAATGCAGCAGAATCCGAACAACTCGATCACGCCGGACTGTTCGGGAAACTTCGCGCCTGAACCGATGTTAGTCCAGATATTTGCACGTGGAATTAACCGAAGTTAATATAGATTTCCAGATTGGAATTTTCTCGATGGCAACCCACAGGGCAATCACCACATGAGCATGAATATCGAAAACCTCAGTACCAAGGAACTGGCCGACCTGATCTCTCGCGCCAACAAGCGCAAGAAAATCCTGGCCAAGCGTCGCCCGGCAACCCAAGTCAAGGCAGCGGTTGCCAAATTCCTGAAGAGTACTGGCTGGGACTTCGAGGAGCTTTATGGCCAGGCAGGCCCGAGCAAGCCGGCCGCTGCCGCCGCAACCCCGACCGCCACCGCTGTGCCAAAAGCGCGCAAGTCCACCAAGGGTCGCAGCCTGGGCAAGGTCGCGCCGAAATTCCGCAACACCGCGAATGCCAAGGAAACGTGGGCTGGTCGCGGCAAGCAGCCGCGCTGGCTGTCGGCTGAAATCGCGAAAGGCCGGAAAATCGAAGAGTTCCTGATCAGGTAAGCCATCAGTTAGACCCGGAAAGCTGATCAGCTTCACAAAAATGCCGGCGGAAGCTGGCATTTTTATTTTTATCCCTGGCTAAATTTCGATACTGGTTAAATACGAGGCCGGATTAATCTCCAGCCTGCACCCGCGTCAGAGATTGCGCCTGGCGGTGACCAGCAAGTTGCCGAACATCAGTCCCGCCAGCAGTGCCATCAATGTATTCAGTGCCGCGATTGCCGCACCTTGGCCAGCGTCGATATCCTGTGCCTGCACCAGCGAGATGACACTGCGCAACGCCACGCTTCCCGGCACCAGCATGATGATGCCGGGCAAACGCACCAGCGCACCCGGGCGGTTGGCCACGCGCGCATAAATATTACCGGCAGCGGTCATGCACAGAGCCGCCAAAAATACCCCCGCTGGAGCTCCAAACGCTTCGCCGCCGTAGCGCGAGATCAAATAACCGGTCATGGCGGCCAGCATCACCAGCGGGTAATCACGGCGGTGCGCGCGGAACAACACGGCGAATGCGTAGGCGCCGATCACCAAGGCGATCCAGACCACCCATGCCGGCTGCGGCCGCAAGGCGCGCACGACCGGCTCCAACCCGACCAGGGATGCCAAGTTCAAGGCAATAGCGGTACCAATAGTGAGTTTAACGATCGTGGTCATGGCACCTGCGAAACGTGCCGTGCCCGATACCAGATGACGGCTGGTCAGCTCATTCATCGCATTGGTCAGGGCCATGCCCGGCAGCAGCACGATCAGCGACGCAATGATCACGGTATTGAGGTTCAGCGGCCCAATCAGGCTGGCAACTAGAATCGTGACCGTACCCGCCAGCAGTCCGGCAATTGCCTCGAACGCTTCCGACAGGCGCGGCCGTGACTGGGCTGCGGCATCCAGAAAGCCGATCATCAGACCAATGACACCCGCGGTGCCGACATCCAGCCAAGGCAACCGCAACAAACCGGCAACAGCTGCCGATGCCAACCCGAATCCAAGTATCTGCACCAGCCTTCCACGCCAGCCGACTCCGTGCATCAGCGCGCGCAAGGCCGCTCGGCCGGCGGGCACGCCTAGCACGCCAGAGATGACGTCCTCGGCGATGCGGTCGGTCTCGCACAAGCGAAAAAGATCGGTATCGCCGGAGCCCAAGCGCACCAAGCGGGTGGTATCGGACATGCCAGCCGGCAGCGACGGATCGCTGAAGGCCAGGATCATGCCAGTCGGATTTACCCAGGGCTCGCACTCCAGGCCCAATCGCTTGGACACTGATTCAATGGCGCCTTCCAGCCGCTGCACGGTCGTGCCATAGGCATGCAGGCGCTCGGCCAGATCCAGAACGAAGGCAATGCGCTCGACATAGCCGGCATCGGTATAGGCGGGTGCAAGGGTGTCGGCAGGCTGCATGTCGGCTAGGATCGCATGCGTGACTATCATTCACATGGCCAAATCCGTCCTTGTCCCCCAGCCTCTTCGCGCACTGTTGCGGTCAGGTTGCGTAAGCTTGCCGCGAATGAACGCAGGGCCTGAATGAGCAACGCACCAAACCACCATCCACCTGCTGTATCCGTCGATCCCGACAATGCCGCACGCCTGCAGCTATCCGGCCGCTGGACGTTGCGCTATGCCAACGAGATCGGCGAGATCCTGCGTGGTGTGCCTGACGGTATTGCCGACGTGGACGCCTGCAACGTGGAGCGCCTGGACACGCTCGGCGTGCTGCAACTGTTGCGCTATGCGGACCGCCGCGACCTCGACTTCCATCGTTTTAGTTTCCGCGAAGACCACCACACCCTGATCGAAGCGATCGAGGACGTCCACGACCAGCGCCCGAAGCGCAGGCGCGATACCGGCTTCAAGGCTGCGCTGGGCCGACTGGGTTTCGCGGTGGTCGACAACGCACGCGAAGTAATGGCGCTAGTCGCCTTCCTCGGCGAAGTCATGGTCAAGCTGCTGCGCCTGGTCAAGGATCCGCACCGGTTCCGGCTGACCGCAACCGTCCACCACATGGAACAAGTCGGCTTGGATGCGGTGCCATTGGTAGCGCTGCTGTCGTTCATGGTCGGCGCGGTGATCGCGTTCCTTGGCGCGATGGTGTTGCGCGATTTTGGCGCCCAGATCTTCGTTGTGGAACTGGTCAGCGCAGCCTTCCTGCGCGAATTCGGGGTACTGCTCACCGCAATTTTGCTTGCGGGCCGCACCGCCAGCGCGTTCACCGCGCAAATCGGCATGATGGTCAACCGGGAGGAAGTCGATGCGATTCGCGTCCTTGGATTGGACCCGATCGATCTGCTGGTCATCCCGCGCGTGCTGGCTCTGCTGGCGATGCTGCCGTTGCTCACTTTCATCGCGATGGTCGCGGGCATGGCGGGTGGCATGGCCGTCGGTGCGTTCAACCTCGACATCCCGGCGGTCGCTTACATGGCGCGCATGCAGGAAACAATGAACCTCGACAATTTCGTCGTCGGCATGGTCAAGGCACCCGTCTTCGCGATCATCATTGCCATGATCGGATGCCTGGAAGGCTTGCAGACAGAGGGGACCGCGCAATCGCTGGGTGAGCGCACGACCTCCAGCGTGGTGCAGTCGATCGCGATGGTGATCATCATCGATGCCTTTGCCGCGCTGTGGTTCATGCAGATGGACTATTGATGACGACGGACGTGAACCCCGAACGCACCCTGGACGGCGTCGTCATCGGCGACAAGCCGCTGATTCGTGTGCGCGGCTTGGTCAATCGCTTCGGCGACCAGCTGGTGCATGACGGCGTCGACCTCGACGTGAAGCGCGGCGAGATCCTCGGCGTGGTTGGCGGCTCGGGCAGCGGCAAGTCGGTGCTGATGCGCTCCATCCTCGGGCTACGCGAACCCAATGAGGGACGCATCGAGGTGCTGGGCGTGGACGCGCGTTCGCAGGACCCGATCAGCCGGCGTCACATCGAGCGCAACACCGGCGTGCTGTTCCAGGATGGCGCCCTGTTCTCTTCGCTGAGCGTCGGCGAGAACGTGCAGGTGCCTCTCAAGGAGTACTACCCCGACCTGCAGGACTCGCTGCGGTATGAGCTGGCCCTGCTCAAGATCAAGTTGGCTGGCCTGCCTGCCGACGCGCTGGACAAGCTGCCGTCGCAACTCTCCGGCGGCATGCGCAAGCGTGCCGGCTTGGCGCGCGCGCTGGCGCTGGACCCGCCACTGTTGTTCCTGGATGAGCCAACTGCCGGCCTGGACCCGATCGGCGCGGCCGCATTCGATGCGTTAATCCGTACCCTGCAGCAGGCGCTGGGACTTACCGTATTCCTGATCACACATGACCTCGACACGCTATACGCTATCTGTGACCGGGTGGCGGTGCTTGCAGACCGTAAAGTGATCGCGGTGGCTCCGGTGCACGAGCTGGAAACGCTGGACCATCCATGGGTCAAGGAGTACTTCAACGGCCCTCGTGGGCGAGCGGCGCGCAACGCGCGCTGAAAAGGAAAGATGCAATGGAAACCCGTGCCAACTATGTGCTGATCGGCGGCTTCACCATCCTGGCGTCCGTGTGCCTGTTGCTGTTCGCGCTGTGGGCGGCCAAGTTCTCGTCCGACCGCAACTGGCGCCAATACGAAGTCATCTTCACCGAGCCGGTGACCGGCCTGACCGAGGGCGGTGGCGTCCAGTACAACGGCATCAGCGTAGGCACCGTCGACAAGCTCAGCTTGGCGCCGGATGATGCGCGCAAAGTGATTGCCCTGCTCAAAGTCAAGGCGGACACTCCGGTCAAAGTCGATACACGCGCCAAACTGTCGCAAGCGGGCATTACTGGCCAACCGTTCATCCAGCTGACCGGCGGCAGCCCGGAAGCCGCACGCCTGGAACCGGATGCCAACGGCGACATCCCGATTATCCGCACCGAGCCTTCGGCGCTGCAGAACATCGCAGACACCGCCAACAGACTGGTCGCGCGCATGGACAAGCTGATCAGCGAGGAGAACATCGCCAAGCTCAGTGCGACGATCGACCACCTGGAACAAACCACCGGCAGCATTGCCGCACAACGTGAAGACATCTCCGCCTTGATCGTCAGTGCGCGCAACGCGACCGAGACCCTGCAAACGACCTTGGCCACTGCCAATGTCTCCCTGAACAAGATCGACCGCAACGTGATCGACCAACTGCCGGCGTTGATGGCCAAGCTGGACACGACCGTCGGCAAGCTGGACTCGGTTGCTGGCAGTGCTGATGCGATGTTGGCCGAGAACCGCCCGGCCTTGCAAAGTTTCGCCAATGACGGCCTATCGCAACTAGGGCCGACGCTGGCCGACCTGCGCTCGTTGATGCGCGACCTGCGCCGGGTCACCGACCGCCTCGACGGCGGACCTGCCCGCTACATCCTCGGCCGCGATGCACCCAAGGAGTTCGAACCCGAATGAATGCCCGAATTTTCCGGAGCGTGGCCTTGGCTACGGTACTACTACCCACATTGCTTGCCGGCTGCTCGCTGGTGGGTGGCTCCAAGGATGGGCCACTCATCTTCGCGCCCGACCCGCGCGTGGAAGCAGATCCAGGCTGGCCTATCGTCAGCTGGCAACTTAGTACGACCCGCCCCACTGCTCCAAGCATGATGGACAGCACGCGCATCGCGGTCAGCCCGACGCCGGGACAGCTACAGGTCTACAAGGACGCGGCTTGGTCGCGCACTCCCACAGAGATGCTTGAGTCGGGCGTACTCCGCGCGCTGGAAGACTCCGGGAAATTACCCGCCGTCGCGCGCCAAGGCAGCGGCATCGGTGCCAATTACCGGCTGGTAATGGACCTGCGCCATTTCGAAGCGAACTACGCAGGGGCCACCGTGCCTTCTGCCGTCATCGAGGTGAACGCGAAGTTGCTTCATTCGTATGATCAAGTGGTCGTTGGTAGCCGTACATTCAGGCATGCTCAGCCCGCCGCCGGGACCGATGTCGCACTGGTTGCCGATGCCTTCACGTTGGCACTTGGCGCAACCACGCATGACATCGCGGGCTGGATACTGGAGACCGGACAAGCCCACGAAACGGAACACCCCAGCGAAAAAACAAACCATTGAACCGCGCACGCGGGCACGCTTGCGCACGGATTTACCGCACCCGCTGAAACCCCGGAGAATTCGCGGATCGGCAGGTTTGCACGGGAGAAATGCGTGAACGAAGTCGAACATATCAACGATGCCGTCATAGAACGCGACGTAATGGAGTATGACGTTGTCACCGTCGGTGCAGGACCCGCTGGCCTTGCCTTCGCAATCCGGCTCAAGCAGCTCAATCCCGATATTTCGGTCTGCGTGATTGAAAAATCATCGACCATCGGCGCCCATATCCTGTCGGGCGCGGTGATCGAGACCGATCCGCTGGACGCGCTGCTGCCGGACTGGCGCAAGAATCCGCCGCCCATCTGCATCGATGCCACTGATGACGAATTCTGGCTACTCAGCAAAACTGGTGGTCGCAAACTACCAGTGCCGCCAGGCATGCATAACAAAGGCAACGTGATCGTCAGTCTTGGCGCGATGTGCGCGTGGATGGCGCCGCAGGCCGAAGCCCTTGGTGTGGAAATTTATCCCGGCTTTGCCGCCGCAGAAACCCTGCACGATGACGCTGGCAAGGTCATCGGCGTACGCATCGGCGACATGGGCGTGGCCAAGGACGGATCGCACAAGCCTGGCTACACCGCCGGCATCGATATTCGCGCCAAAGTCACCGTGCTCGCCGAAGGCGCGCGTGGGCACCTTACCAAGCGGCTGGTCAAGCGCTTCAAGCTGGATGCCGGTCGCGACCCGCAGGGCTACTCGATCGGCATCAAGGAACTCTGGCAGGTACCGGAAGACCGCGTGTCGCCCGGCAAGATCGTTCACAGTTTCGGCTGGCCGGCGGACAGCCATACCTATGGCGGCGGTTTTATTTACCACTTGGACAAGGGACGCATCGCGCTTGGCTATGTGAGTGGACTGGATTACAGCGATCCCGAATACAAGCCGTGGGAAGCCTTCCAGCAATGGAAGAATCACCCCATCGTTAAACCATTACTGGACGGCGGCAGTATCCTTTCCGCCGGCGCGCGAGCGATTGTGACCGGCGGCTACCAGTCGTTACCAAAATGCGACATGCCCGGCGCGCTGTTGATCGGCGATACCGCCGGCCTGCTCAATGTGCCGAAGATCAAAGGCACCCACCAGGCGATCCGCAGCGCCATGCTCGCCGCCGAGCACTTGGTCGGCTCACAGTTTGTGGCGGAAGGATTCGACGCCAAACTGCGCGCGTCCGATGCAATGGACGAGCTGAGATCGGTGCGCAACATCAAACCCGGTTTCAAGCGCGGCCTCTGGTTTGGCATGTTGAACGCGGCATGGGAGACGGTGACTGGCGGACGCTCGCCATGGACGCTGAAGAACACGGCGGACTGGTCCTCCATGCATAAACTCGGCCAGTGCGAGGAACCCAAGCGCGACTACGTGGAGCGCTCGCTGCCGCCACGCGACCGACTGGCGGCTGTGTATTACGCCGCCACCGAGCACGACGAAGACCAGCCCGTTCACCTCCAAGTGGCCGATACCGATATCTGCGCAGGTCGCTGCGTGGTGGAGTACGACAACCCCTGCACGCGTTTCTGCCCGGTAGGGGTGTACGAGATGGTGCCCGACGACACCAGGCCGCACGGCAAGCGCCTGCAGATCAATTCCGCCAACTGCGTGCACTGCAAGACCTGCGACATCAAGGATCCTTACGAAATCATCACTTGGGTGACGCCAGAGGGTGGCAGCGGGCCGAATTACCAGAACCTCTGACGCATACGGCGCATGAAAAATAAAAGCCGCTCTTGGGCGGCTTTTTCGTAACTCGAGTAGTCATCCAAGTCGGCCAGACCGCGGAGCGAATCGCAGAGCGGCCTTTAGAGCCGCGCAGCGATCGCCCGGTAGTTGGCGCCGACGCGCCGACGATCAGTGCAATGGCACGCCTGTCTTTTCAACAACGTCCTCGCGGCTCACGCCATCGGCAAGCTCAACCAACTTCAGGCCCCCGGCCGTCACGTCGAACACGCCAAGGTCGGTGATGATGCGACTGACCACGCCTACGCCGGTCAGCGGCAATGTGCACTGTGGCAAGATTTTTGATGAACCCGTCTTCGTGGTGTGCTCCATCAGCACCACGACGCGCTGCACGCCGGCCACCAGATCCATTGCGCCGCCCATGCCCTTGACCATCTTGCCAGGCACCATCCAGTTGGCCAGGTCACCCTTGTCGGTCACTTCCATGGCGCCCAGGATTGCCAAGTTGATGTGGCCCCCACGGATCATCGCGAACGAATCATGGCTGCCAAAATAACTGGCACCCGGCATCGCAGTCACGGTCTGCTTACCGGCGTTGATCAGGTCGGCGTCCAGCGCATCTTCGGTCGGGAACGGGCCGATGCCGAGCAGACCATTTTCCGATTGCAGCCAGACATCCACGCCATCGGGAATGTAGTTAGCCACCATCGTTGGCAAACCTATGCCCAGGTTCACATAGGCGCCATCGGAAAGTTCTTGCGCGGCGCGCTGCGCCATCTGCTCGCGGGTCCAGGCCATTACTTGTCTCCTGATGTGCTGACAGTGCGCTGTTCGATGCGTTTTTCCGGCGTGGCATTGACCACGATGCGATCAACGTAAATGCCGGGCAGGTGTACCTGATCGGGGTCGATGTCGCCAATCTCGACCAGCTCCTCGACCTCGACCACGCAGGTCTTGCCGGCCATTGCGACTGCGGGGTTGAAATTGCGCGCCGTCTTGCGGAAGACCAGGTTGCCGGCCTTGTCCGCCTTCCACGCCTTGACCAGCGAGACATCGGCCTTGAGCGCGGTTTCCAGCACATACCAGCGTCCGTCGATCTCACGGGTTTCCTTGCCGTCAGCGACAATCGTGCCGTAGCCGGTGGCGGTGAAGAACGCAGGAATACCTGCTCCGCCGGCGCGCAGGCGCTCGGCCAGCGTGCCTTGCGGGTTGAACTCCAGTTCCAGTTCACCGCCCAGGTACTGACGTTCGAATTCCTTGTTCTCACCCACATAGGACGAGATCATCTTCTTGATCTGGCGGGTACCCAGCAGCTGGCCCAGCCCGAAGCCGTCCACACCGGCGTTGTTGGAGATCACGGTTAGCTCCTTCACGCCGGAATCGCGCAACGCGGCGATCAACGCTTCGGGAATGCCGCACAGGCCGAAGCCGCCCACGGCAAGGGTTTGACCATCCGCCACCAGCCCGGACAGGGCGGTTGCTGCATCTTTATAGTGCTTATTTGAAGCTGGCTTGCTCTTGGCATCAGCCACGGCATGCTCCTGATTGAATGAATACGCGGGTAGGCGCGGTATGAAACGATCCCCATTCTAGCGGTTGCTGGGTCCAAGCCTCACCGTACCTTAGGACAGGTGGGCGGCATGCCTACGTATCGCGTCAGTTTTACCCCGGGACTCACCTGCAACATATGCGTCCCTCCGTTAAAATGGCGGACTGGCCACCCCGGCCCACGTTTTCGCAAGCACAGGATTCCACGAACGATGAAGATTCTCGTCGCCTACAAGCGCGTGGTGGACTACAACGTCCGCATCCAGGTCAAGCCAGACGGCTCTGGCGTGGTCACTGATGGCGTCAAGCTGTCACCCAACCCGTTCGATGACATTGCGCTGGAAGAAGCGCTGCGCCTTCGCGACAAAGGCATCGCCACAGAGGTCGTTGTCGCGACTATCGCCCCTGCCGATGCCCAGCCACACCTGCGCAATGGGCTTGCGATGGGTGCCAACCGCGCCATCCACGTAGTCGTCGACGGGCCGATCCAGCCGCTGACCGCCGCACGCACCTTCCTCAAGCTGATCGAGAAAGAACAGCCAGACATCGTGCTGCTGGGCAAGCAGGCGATCGATGACGACGCCAGCCAGACCGGACAAATGTTGGCCACCCTCTGGGGTCGGCCGCAGGCCACGTTCGCATCAAAACTCGACATCGCCAATGGCAAAGCCACCGTGGTGCGCGAAGTCGATGCAGGCTTGGAAACACTTGAAGTCGACCTACCCGCAGTCATCACCACCGACCTGCGCCTGAACGAGCCGCGCTTCATCAAGCTGCCGGACATCATGAAGGCCAAGAGCAAGCCGATGGAAACCATTGCATTCGCTGATCTCGGTGTGGATGCCAGTGACACATTGAACACCACCCACTATGCGGCGCCTGCCAAGCGCAGCCGCGGCGTGATGGTGAAGGACGCGGCAGAACTGGTCGCTGCACTCAAGGCAAAGGGGTTGCTGTAATGAGCAAAGTACTGATCGTCGCCGAACACCTAGACGGCAAGCTCAACGCCGCCACCGCCAAGTGCGTGTCTGCCGCGCTGGCCTTGAACGCGGACTCCATCGACATCGTGGTGCTGGCCGAAGATCCCGCTGCCGTTGCCTCCGAAGCCGCGCAGATTGCCGGCGTCGCCAAGGTGTTGGCCGTAACGAATGCCGCGAATGCGAATCCCATTGCACAAGTTCTCGCACCGCAGGTGGCAAAGCTCGCCAATGGCTACACGCACGTGTTCGGCCCCAGCACGACATTCGGCAAGGACCTGATGCCCTGCGTCGCCGCCCTGCTTGGCGTTGCCCAGGTGTCTGACGTAATGAGTGTCGAAGGTACGCACACATTCAAGCGCCCGATCTACGCCGGCAACGCGATCATTACGGTTGAAGCACCGGCCGGCCAGATCGTGGTCGCCACCGTTCGCGCTGCTTCGTGGCCGGAAGCAGCTAACGGCGGTAGCGCATCGATTGAAGCGGTCAGCGTCGATGCCGCCCTGCCCACGCATACGCGCTTCGTCGGGCTGGCTGCGGGCAGTTCCGAACGCCCCGACCTGCAGAGCGCCAAGCGCGTCGTCTCCGGTGGTCGCGGCGTGGGTTCAGAAGAGAACTTCAAGATCATCTACGACTTCGCCGACAAGCTTGGCGCGGCAGTCGGCGCCTCGCGCGCGGCGGTCGATGCCGGTTACGTGCCCAACGAATTGCAGGTCGGCCAGACCGGCAAGATCATCGCCCCGGAACTCTATGTCGCGGTGGGCATCAGCGGTGCGATCCAGCACCTGACCGGCATCAAGGATGCAGGTACGATTGTCGCCATCAACAAGGACGGCGATGCGCCGATCTTCGAGATCGCCGATATCGGCTTGGTGGGAGATCTGTTCACAGTGTTGCCGGAGTTGCAGGCGGCGCTGTCTTGAACAGCTTGCTCAGTGCGATACTCTAATGTGCTGTGACGAAACGCTCTGATAAGAGCGGGTCGGTCAGCCAGCATCATTCCCCGGTACTTTTCCGATTTTCATCAAGGTTTTGCTGACGGCGAATGAGTATCTCCGCTGAATATCTCCGCGTGGTAAGTGAATGAACGAAGCCAACCCGGAAGGCACGCGGACGCAACCGTCCAGCTTGTTGGTTTTTCTCAGCCAATGGCTGAAGAATCCTCGTGCTGTTGCGTCAATTGCGCCATCTGGCCGCCAGCTATGCCAGATGATGGTGGCTGCGATGCCACATGGCTCGCAACGCATCGTGGAACTTGGCGCGGGGACGGGAGCGATTACCGCAGCACTATTAAGGCACGAAATACGACCCGAGAACCTGCTCGCGGTCGAAATGAATCCCGTGCTCCACAGCCTTTTGCAGAAACGCTTCCCGTTCGCGCACATCGCACAAGGCGACGCACGCCATTTGGACACGATCGTAAATGCCTGTGACGCGTTTCCATTGAATCAGGTGGATATCGTTTGTAGCAGCCTCGGGCTACTGACTATGCCTTACGAACTCCAGCGCGACATCGTAACTGCCGCGTTCAGCGTTCTGCAGCCACAAGGCAAGTTCATTCAATATACCTACGGCGCCCGCCAGCCGCTGCATGAAGGCGTTCGCCGGCAGCTTGACCTGGAATGCCACTGCACGGGCCTAGCATGGAGGAATCTGCCTCCCGCGCGCGTCTATGTGTATGGGCGGCGCGAATGAATGACCCGGGTGGCTGCGCACCATCAGTGAAGCGCTCTGTATTCCACCGCTCGATGCAAGCGCTGATCCTGGTCCTTGCAACAGGGTATTTCGTGTTTTGTGTCTGGAATAGCGCATGGCTTGAACCTCTGCCCATTCAACGCTATTACGTTCTCACGCTGATCCTGTGCGTCTTTGGCATGGTTGCATTCGCGTGCGGACGCCTGTCATTTGCGTTATTCCTCAGTGGAACGCTTTTTTTCGGGCTTAAATTCATCGCGGTAATGAAAGAGCGGTATATGGAGTCGGCGCTCATGCCTGCTGATTTCATCTACTACGTTCACGACAGCCTGATAGACACACTTGCGCAATACCCACAGCTAATCAAGCTCATTGTCGGAATATGCATCGCTGCCCTGCTACTTCCTTGGCTGATCTGGCGTTTCGATATTCGACTATTGCCGAAACTTCGCTGCTGGTGGCCTCACAGCGCAGTGCGCTTGCTAGGCGTATTTACATTCGCACTCGGCATTTTGTGGACACTACAACCTGCAGGTCCTTTCGCCACGGTGTACGAAACCACTCTATGGAGCAGAATTTCAGACGGAACGAATCTCACTAATTTTTTCGTCAATATTCAGAGCCTGCGGCCCAGACTTCCGGCCATGAGCGACGCTGCGACGGCTCAGAGGTTGTGGGGCGATACTGCGACTAAAGAAAAGCCGGTCATTGGAACTATTAGTACGCGTCCAGATATCGTGCAAGTGCTGGAAGAAAGTACGTTTGACCCTACCATTCTCACGGCTTGTACTAGACCAGAGTGCAAAGTGGCATTGTTCCAGCCGGATCAGCACACGGTTGCGTCAGGTCCTTTACGCAGCCATACCTTTGGCGGTGCTACCTGGCTCGGTGAATTTGCGATGCTAAGCGGCATGCCGCACAAGATCTTCGGGCCCGCAGGCGTCTATGCGCCATTCGTCTTGGCTCCAAGGCTTCGCGAAAGCCTCCCGCTGCACTTGCGACAGCTCGGCTATCTGACGATCGCGGTCTATCCCGTCGGTGGTAATTTTCTCGATGCACGTAACGCATACAGAAGCTACGGCTTCGACAAGTTTTACGATGTCCATGATCTTGGTCTCAAAGAGTGGCAATCCACAGACTCGGAGATTTTTGCAGCCGCTAAAAAGGTCTATGACGTAAACAGAAAATCAGGCCAGCCAATCTTCCTGGTCATTCTGACACTCGAGCAGCACGGCCCACACAACAGTACTCCACTCACGGACCTACCTGAGCCGTTCAAACAAGGGCTAAAAGCGGACTTAACTGCAGACGAAGACCTCAACCTCAGCACATATCTCTCGCGCCTTAGTGCTTCGAATGCAGGTATGAAACAGCTTGAACAGGACTTCTTGCATCGTCCGCAGCCAACAGTGCTGATGCACTTCGGCGACCATCAGCCATCCTTCAACGGGCTAATCGGCAAGATGGCGCATAAACTACCAGTTTCGCTCGAGCCGTACGCGAACACAGTCACGTATTTCATGCTGAAGAGCAATTTCGATTCGCCTGCTCTACCGCAGTACCCTGTCACGGATATCGCCTACATCCCAAGCATGGTGCTACGGGCAGCAAGGTTACCTGAAGGCTCCTATTTCACGGCGTTAGCCCGGCTGCAGACGCTCTGCAACGGCCTTTACATAGATTGCAAAAACGAAGCCCTGCTCAAGTCTTATCACGCTTGGACTTTCAATAATTTGCAAGTCTATAAGTAACATAGCCCCGTTCGGAAACTACTATGCGCTTTCCCATCCTAGTCGTACTTTCCATTGCCCTGCTAGTAGGTTGCCACTCGAATAGCGCCAAGGTCACGTTTAGCCCTGCAGCACTAAAGGATTGCGGAGCCAATAGCTCGCCTAGCGCCATCGAAGTGCATTGGGATGCTACGGAGGCTAATCCCAAGAACGGCGTGAAAGTGTGGATCAACACCGATCCCATACCTCGGCGCAATGGAGTTTTCGGGGGGGACCCAGGCACCCTATGGTTGGCGGGTGATGTCATAGGATCAGCCACTACCGGCAATTGGGTGTTACCCGGGACCACCTTCATCGTTACCGACATGGGCGACGACATTTTGGCCACTGTGAAGGTGCCTAGTGCACCGTGTAAATAGGGAGCATGTACCCCTGAAGCTTTACGTCGCAGTCGGATGCAACGCCTGGCCGCCATGAAGGACGCAGGTGCGCTTGTCGCCTTCTATAAGGAGCGCGACGCATTCATCTTTCAGATTGCCGATATCGGCCTGGTCGGTTACGTAGTTGCCATGCTGAGAAACGCGCAGTAAAAATCCAGCTTCAACAGCGTGCGCAAAGCCGCCCACCTACTTGATCCCTTGCGCGGGGTCGCCGTCTCTGCGTCTAATCAATTTATGCGACTACTGGTCACCGGTGCCAATGGATTCCTTGGGCAAGCGCTAAAGCCACTTTTGCCAAACGCATGGCATTCAGTAGGTCTGGCGCGTGGCACACAAAGTGACGATGCTTTCCCGACCACCTACCGCTCCCTTGAGTCGCTGCTCGAGAGCGAACCTACGTTCGATGGCGTGATGCATCTGGCTGCACAGATCCGTGAGCCAGATATCGGACCCGCAGGCTTCCTGCCGTCGAACGTCGATCTGTGCTCCACGCTGGTCCAGGCATTTCCGAAAGCTCGCCATCTGCTTGCGTCAAGTGTGTCCGTCTACGGCACGCCCGGCGCCGAGGCCATCACGATAGCCACTCCCTGCCGTCCAGAGCAGCCCTACGGCCGCTCCAAGCTGGCTGCGGAGTATGTAATTGGCGTCGCACCTGATCACGCCGTGATCAGGTTTTCATCCCTTCTCGGACGCGGCATGAAACCGCAGACGTTCCTTCCTCGAATCATTGCCGACGCCCGGACACTCAAGCGGATCACGTTGTTCGGTGGCGGCGAGCGCAGGCAGAATTATCTCGATGTACGGGACGCCGCTGCGATGTGCCTGGCTGCGATGCAAACCGGCGAAAACGTCGTGACCTTAGGTATCGGATCCCGCTCTTGGTCGAACCTCGAGATGGCCGAAATGGTGGCATCGCGCCTGGGGGCTGAAATCGTTCACTCCGGGACGGACCACAGCCCGTCGAACACCTACTCCCTGATGGGTTGCGTGGAACTCGGCCATAATATGCGCCCCATTGGCACTACTCTGGATTGGTTGGTGGAACGGTGAAAGCTGTAATGGTGACTGGTGTTGGCGGTATGGTCGGTCAAGGTATTCTCCGAAACATCCGCAGCCTTGACCAAGATATCTCGCTGCATGGCACCGACATCCGGGCGGTTTCTGCAGGCAACCACCTGTGCGACTCCACGTATGTGCTGCCTTACGCCTATGAACCGTCATACATCCCAGCGGTTGCGCGCCTAGTAAACGAACTTGGCATAGACCTGGTCATTCCAAGCACCGATTACGAGTGCTATTACCTGGCCAAGCATGCGATGGAAGTAGGAACTGTCGTGGCTGCGTCGCCAGCCGACGTGAGCGCCGTCTGCTTGGACAAGTTCAAGACGCATGAGGCATTCCAAGCCCATGGCATTCCTTTTGCAGATTCGGTACTACCTTCGTCGTACAAGCAACGACATTCCCGGGTCGTGGTTAAACCACGCGAGGGACGTGGCTCCCGAAACATCTACGTGGACCCGCAGGACCCGGGATCATACGACGACAGTTTCGTAGTACAGGAATACCTGGATGGTCCCGAATTGACGACGACGTTTTATGTCAACCGGCAAGGGCATCTACATGGCCACATCACCTTGGTACGCGAACTGGAAGCAGGCAGCACATCGCGTTGTGAAGTTACCAAAGAACATGACGATGAAATTCAGGAGCTTGTCGGACGAATGATTGCGAATCTGGCATTTCGCGGATCATGCAACCTTCAGTCGCGAGTGACTTCAGCCGGCGTCATTCCCTTCGAGGTGAATTGCCGGATATCCGGTACGAATTCGATCCGGTCACAACTGGGGTTTCCGGATGTCGCGTTCACAATCGATGAATACCTCAATGACCGCGAGCCCGAAGCGCCTCGGGTAACAGGCGGCTGCGCGATCCGGATGACACACGACATCATCTACCCTGAGATGGCCCTCAATGAGGTTCGTGACCGCAATGACAATTTCCTAATATTCTGATGACTACGACCAGCGCCGTTTTCCTCGATGTGGCAAACACTCTCCTTCACAAGCCTGACCTCTACCCCACGATCAGGAAGGTGCTGCGCGATGCCGGCATCAACGTGCCCGAGAAGGAGATCGCAAGTCGCCATCGCCTACTGTCCGAGGCTCTTGAATTCCCCGACCGCACGTCTCGAGATTTTTATGAAAAGTTCAATGCACAGTTTTTACGCGCGCTTGGAGTCGCGGCAAAACCTGCATTGCTTGAAGCGATCTATGACGCTTGTAGCTACCTACCGTGGGCGAAATTCCCGGACGTCACCTGCCTGAAGACGATCAATCTTCCCCTCGGCGCGCTATCCAACTGGGATCGCAGCCTTCCCGAAAAGCTCAAGTCCTTCACTGACCTGACGTTCCAGTGGGTTCTCGGTTCAGAGGATCAACAAGTCCGCAAGCCCGACACGGTGTTCTTTAAAAGAATGCTGGAAGTCGCTGCTTGTCCCGCTGACGAGATCGTCTATGTCGGCGATTCCGTGCGTCTCGATGTCGAGCCGGCGCTGAAATTGGGGATTCGCGCTTACCTCATCGACCGTGACGACTTATATCCCAATAGCAACCTGCCGCGCCTGCGTTCGCTGGCAGGCTTGGAAGCCGTCCTGTGAAGCGCCTTGGAATCGTGGGTGCGGGCGACCTTGGCGTACAACTCGCCAACCTGGCGAACAAGACAGGCATGTACCAACCTGTCGCGTTTTTCGATGACGGCTGCAAGGCCGGTAGCTTGATCGCAGGGATTCCCGTGCACGGCGGTTTGCCGACGCTGGAAGACGCCTCCTCTTTACCACCCTTCGACGAACTGATTATCGCTATCGGTTACCGGCACCTTGAATTCCGGCAGCAGCTATTCGAGCGTTTGCGGGCGCGGTTCCGGTTTGCCACCCTCGTTCATCCCAACGCCTTCGTGGATCCTACTTGCCTCATCGGCGAGGGTGCCGTGATCTATGCCGGCTGCCTTGTCGACATGAACTCCGAAATCGGATGTAACGCGTTGTTGAACGTTGGCTGTGTGGTCGCACATGACAGCAAGGTGGGCGCTGGCTGCTTCCTCTCGCCAGCGGTCAAGATCGCAGGGTTCGTCCAGCTGGAACCATCCGTAACGCTTGGCATCGGCACCACCATCATCGACAACATTCGAATCGCCAGCGGTGTCAGGACCGGGGCTGGCGCAGTCGTTATCAATGATCTGCAAGTGCCGGGGCTCTACGTTGGTGTGCCTGCCCTCTTCAAAAAGGCGGCCATTCAGTGACGGCGCCATTGCTCTCACTCGTGGTACCCGTTTACTTCGAGGAAGGCTGCGTCACCGAGTTCATCAATCAAGTGCAACGGGTCCTCGACCCAATGGACCTTAGGTACGAGATCGTCTTCGTCGACGACGGCAGCACCGATCGGACATGCGAGATCATCCGCGGCCAAGCGCACTCGGACGAACGAATCAAGCTCATCGAATTCTCCTACAACCACGGCAAGCAGGCCGCGGTGACGGCAGGCATCCGCCACGCAAGCGGCGACTATTTGCTTTACATGGATCCTGACCTGCAGGACCCGCCTCCAGAAATCCCACGGTTCATCGAGGAAATGGGGAAAGGTTTCGATGTCGTTTACGGAATCCGACGGGAAAAAAGAGACAATTTTTTGAACCGTCTTTATTCACGTGCTTTTTGGTGGATATTGCGCAAGTTCACAGGCCTTCCTATCCCACCTGGATTGGCCGTCATGCGCATCTTCAACCGCCGTTTCGCAGATACCTTCCTGCAATATGGGGAACAGAATCGATTCATTGAGGGCATCTTCATGCATATCGGCATGCGGTCTTCCACTTTGATCATCGAGCAAGCCCAGCGATTTTCTGGTGTTTCGAAGTTCAACCTGAGACGCAAGCTAAATTTGGCGATGGATGCAATCTTGGATTTCTCCGAGATCCCACTGAAGTCCACTGTCAAGATCGGCATTTTCCTGTCGTTCCTCGGATTCGCCTCCATCGTTGGTGTCGCTGCGCTCAAACTTCTAGGACTGGTCAACCAAGCCGGATGGGCGTCGATCCTGAGCCTGAGCCTGCTCGCGTTTGGCGCGCAACTATTCTTCCTCGGCATCATTGCGCTCTATGTGGGGCGAATTTATCGAGAGACAAAAGGACGCCCTCTTTACTCCATACGATCACTGACCAACCTGGATATCTCGGATAACATGCCATCGGCCTTGGATCGCAGCGCAAGGCACTAGAATACTCTTCACTAACTTCCCCGCAGGGCACCATTCTGCTTGGTAGCTTCGCAAATTTCCTCTCAGACCACTTGGGCGCGTCCGGATCCTGCGAATGATTCCCCATACCGAACGCAACGCAACGCATGGCCATCCCGCCCTCCTTGTCGGCCTCATCGCTCTCAATGTGTGCATGCAACTTGGTAGCGCGTTGCTCCTGAAGCTGGCGCCCATGGTGACGATCGACAACGTGATCACCGTTGGCTT
>JBBSRO010000037.1:0-27119 GCA_038242955.1 Lysobacterales bacterium | reverse complement strand
GTCATCTACCCCAGCCGCGCACAGGATGTGGCGCACGCGTATACGGCTGGGTGAATGGAAGCGCGGCTCGTTCTGCTCGTAATAACGCATGCAGTCATCCGCGGTAGGCACCCGTGGCTCCAGCTGGGATTCCAGCAAGCTGCGGATCGCCGCTTCTTCATCCGACTCACGACCAATCGGGGATGCCGTCTCCGCCAGGCCGAGTCGCTCGATCTCACGGCGCAGCAATTCCCGCACCACCAGCGCACGCGCGGCGTCCGCGCGTGAGCGTTCCGGCTTCATCGCGCGGTGGTGTTGCATCTCCTGCGCGATCTGGGCTTCGCTAATCGGGGTCTCGCCTACGTACAGTGCGCACGGTGAGGGCCGCCCGAGGCTACGTGGACCGTCGGCCTCATCGCCATGATGATCGTGGACGTCATCGACCATCGAATTCGATGAATCAATGATTGTGATCGGCAGCGCCCGCGACGTTTTAATCGAAGCAGTCATCACTCAGTTCCTGGGTCCGTAGCGCAAGGTTGCCTGGCGGCGACGCACAACCTGGTATGGCCTCCACAGGTAACTCACCGGGATGCTCCAGATGTGCACCAGGCGGGTGAACGGTGCGATCAACACGAGGGTCAGACCAAGGAAAATATGCGCCTTGTAGATCCAGTGCGCACCGACCAGATAGCCCTCCGCACCTGGCGTAAAGGTGACGATGGCCTGTGCCCAGTTGGCAAGCTTAATCATCTGCACACCATCCATGTGCGACGTCGAGACACCAATACTGGCTAGTCCGAGCACCAGCTGCAGGAACAGCAGCACCAGTACCACCGTATCGGAGGTGGTGCCGGTTGCTCGCACCCGTGGGTTGGTCAGGCGCCTTATCAAAAGGATGCTGATGCCCACCAAGCACATCACCCCGAAGACTCCGCCCACCAACATCGCAAGGAACTGCTTTTCGCTGGATAAGATGACTTTTTCGTACAGCACATGCGGGGTCAACAAACCGACGACGTGACCCAGCAGAATCGCGATCACACCGATATGAAACAGGTTGCTGCCGATCCGCATGCCTCGGCTGGAGAGCATCTGGCTTGAGCCCGTTCGCCACGTGTACATGGCACGGTCGTAACGTACCCAGCTCCCCAACAGCAATACGGCAATCGCGATGTAAGGGAAGAACTGGAACGCGATGACATTCAGGATCTGGCTCATGATTGCACCTCGCTGCTGGCTTGTTCACTGACCGCTTGCGTGCCCGGCAGCGGACGGCCGGTTGGCTTGCAGTTGTCATCGGGCGCATCGCTACCGAAGCGCACCGCCTCTTCTTCCCACACCAGGTCCATCGCTTCATTCGTGTCGTCGCGCGGCTCTTCACTGACCCGGCGACGCAGCGAATCCAGTTCGACCTTGCCTTCTGCGTACTCCACCAGTATCTCGAACAGCACGGCGTAAGGACTCTTGCGTTCACCCGCGCGCGCGGCCAGCAGGGCAACGATATGGTTGACGTGGTGCAACCAGTCGCGCGCCTCTTCTTCAGGCCGCTGCGAAAGATATTCCAGCAGTAGTGGCAGGTAATCCGGCAATTCCTTCGCTGACAAGTGGAGCCCGTTCTTGCGATAGGCCTCGATCAGGTCAACCATCGCCTGGCCACGGTCGCGTGATTCGCCATGGATGTGCTCGAACAACAACAAGCTCATCGAGCGACCGCGATCAAACAGGCTGAGCCAAGTGTCCTGGGCTTCCAGTGCATCAGTGGCAAGCAAATCCGTGACGAATTTTTGCAGTGCACGCCGGCGTGATGATGAAAGCCCGGAGGTGGATTCGTCCAACGCCGCTAGCAGTTCATCGCCGTGCTCCCACAGTTCATCCTGCGGGTAATCCATCAGTACGCCAATCAGCTTGAGCATGCTCATGACGTCACCTTCTCGTGCTTCTCCTGCCGGTTCGGCGGGACCGCATAGCTGGTGGTCTTGCGCTCACCGAACAGGTCGGCCGGGCTGTCACCACTGCAACCATTGCCGAAGGTAAAGCCGCAACCGCCGCGCTCGCCGTACGCATCATCGGCATATTCGCGATGTGCGGTCGGAATCACGAAGCGATCTTCGTAGTTGGCGATCGCCAGGTAGCGGTACATGTCCTCGGCCTGTGCAACGGTAAGGCCTGCCTGCTTCAAGACTTCGAGATCCTCGATCCCGTCCACGTTCTTGGCCCGGCGCCAGGCACGCATCGCCATCAGCCGTTCAAGCGCGCGAATCACCGGCGCTTCATCACCTGCGGTCAGCATGTTGGCGAGGTAGCGCACCGGGATCCGCAACGATGCGACGTCCGGCAACTGCCCGTTCATGCCAATGCGGCCACGTTCGGCAGCCGACTGGATCGGCGACAACGGCGGCACGTACCAGACCATCGGCAAGGTGCGGTATTCCGGGTGCAACGGCAGCGCAAGCTTCCAGTCGATGGCGAGCTTGTACACCGGCGACTCTTTCGCAGCATCCAGCCAATTGTCAGGAATGCCTTCCTTGCGCGCAGCCTCAATCACCTTCGGATCAAACGGATCCAGGAAGATGTCTACGTGCGCTTGATACAAGTCTTTCTCGGCTGGTACCGATGCGGCTTCCTGGATGCGGTCGGCGTCGTACAGCATCACGCCGAGATAGCGGATGCGGCCCACGCAGGTTTCCGAGCAAATGGTGGGCTCACCCATCTCGATGCGGGGGTAGCAGAAGATGCACTTCTCCGACTTGCCGCTCTTCCAGTTGTAATAAATCTTCTTGTACGGACAGGCCGACACGCACATGCGCCAGCCGCGGCACTTGTCCTGGTCGATCAACACGATGCCGTCTTCCTCGCGCTTGTAGATCGCGCCGGACGGACATGCCGAGACGCACGCCGGATTCAGGCAGTGCTCGCACAGGCGCGGCAGGTACATCATGAACGTTTTTTCGAAGGCGCCGTAGATCTCCTTCTGGATGCAGTCGAAGTTCTTGTCCTTCGCACGCTTGGCGAACTCGGTACCTAGAATCTCTTCCCAGTTCGGACCCCAGTGGATCTTCTGCATGCGCTGACCGGTAATCTGCGAACGCGGACGCGCAGTTGGCTGGTGTTTTACATCGGGCGAATCGTGCAGGTTCTGGTAGTCGAAATCGAATGGTTCGTAATAGTCATCGATTTGCGGCAAGTCCGGGTTGGCGAAGATCTTCGACAGCATCCGCCAGCGTCCGCCCGCCTTCGGCACCAGCTTGCCGGCCTTGGTACGGACCCAGCCGCCGTTCCACTTGTCTTGGTTTTCCCATTCTTTGGGATAACCAATGCCGGGTTTTGTCTCGACGTTGTTGAACCATGCGTACTCAACGCCTTCGCGCGAAGTCCACACGTTTTTGCAGGTGATCGAACAGGTATGGCAGCCGATGCATTTGTCCAGGTTCAAGACCATGGCGATCTGTGCGCGTACTTTCATTACGCAATCTCCTCGGCAGACTTGGCCGGTGCTTCACCATCCAGCCAGTCGATCATCTTCATCTTGCGCACGATCACGAATTCATCCCGGTTGGTGCCGCAGGTTCCGTAGTAGTTGAAGCCGTACGACAGCTGCGCATAACCACCAATCATGTGCGTGGGCTTGAGCAGCACGCGGGTGACCGAGTTGTGGATGCCGCCACGGGTGCCAGTGATCTCCGAGCCCGGGATATTGATGATGCGTTCCTGAGCGTGATACATCATCGCCATGCCCGGCATCACCCGCTGGCTGACCACCGCACGCGCGGTGATCGCACCGTTGACGTTGAACAGTTCGATCCAGTCGTTGTCTTCGATGTCAGCCGCGCGCGCATCGTCCTCACTCATCCACACGATCGGGCCACCGCGCGACAGCGTCTGCATCAACAGGTTGTCGCTGTAGGTGCTGTGGATGCCCCACTTCTGGTGCGGGGTGATCCAGTTGAGCACGATCTCCTTGTTGCCATTGCCACGCTTGTCCAGCAATGGCTTGACGGTCTTGGTGTCGACCGGTGGGCGGTACTGCATGAAGCCTTCGCCGAAGGCGACCATCCATTCGTGATCCTGGTAGAACTGCTGGCGGCCCGTCAGGGTGCGCCACGGAATGTACTCATGGACGTTGGTGTAGCCGGCGTTATAACTGACGTGATCGTCTTCCAGGCCAGACCAGATCGGCGAGGAAATGATCTTACGCGGCTGGGCGACGATGTCGCGGAAGCGGATCGCCTCGTGTTCCTTGCCCTTGGCCAAATGTGTGTGGTCACGACCGGTGAATTCACCGAGTGACTCCCACGCCTTGACTGCGACGTGCCCGTTGGTTTCCGGCGCAAGCGTCAGCACGACTTCACAGGCGTCGATCGCCGATTCGATCTGCGGACGACCCTTGCTGACACCCTCCTCTCGCACGCTGTGATTGAGCTGGGCGAGGACGTCTATTTCGGTCTGGGTATCCCAGTTCATGCCCTTGCCGCCGTTGCCGTGCTTGTCCAGCAACGGGCCGAGCGAGGTGAACTTCTTGTAGAGGTTCGGATAATCACGCTCGACCACGTGGATCGACGGCATGGTCCTACCGGGACTCGGGTCGCACTCGCCCTTCTTCCAGTCACGCACGTCGAACGGCATCGCCAATTCACCGGGCGTGTCGTGCAAGGTCGGCACAAGCACGATGTCCTGCTCGACGCCGAGCACGCCGGGCGCCATCTCGCTGACCTTTTGCGCAATGCCCTTGAAGATGTCCCAGTCGCTGCGTGATTCCCATGCCGGATCCACCGCCTTGGTCAGCGGATGGATGAACGGATGCATGTCTGAGGTATTGAGATCGTTCTTTTCATACCAGGTCGCAGTCGGCAGCACCACGTCCGAGTAAAGCGCGGTGGTGCACATACGGAAGTCGAGTGTGACCAGCAGGTCGAGCTTGCCTTCCGGTGCTTCGTCGCGCCACTTGATCTCTTCGGGCTTGACCTCGCCCATCTCGCCGAGATCCTTGCCCTGCAGTCCATGCTTGGTGCCCAGCATGTGCCGCATCATGTATTCGTGACCCTTGCCCGACGAACCCAACAGGTTTGAGCGCCACACGAACATCGCACGCGGGAAGTTCTGCGGAGAATCCGGATCGGCGAAGGCGAAATCGAGCTCACCTGACTTCAGCTTTTCGACCACGTAATCGGGCGCAGACTGCCCGGATGCGGCGGCGTCGCGCGCCACTTGCAACGGATTGCGATCGAGCTGTGGCGCGCACGGTAACCAACCCATCCGCACCGCGCGAAGGTTGAGGTCGGCGACGGAACCCGAGTATTTCTTCGGATCTGCCAGCGGCGACAACAGCTCCTCAACCTTGACCTTCTCGTAACGCCACTGGTCGGTATTGAAGTAGTAGTAAGACGTGCCATTCATCTGGCGCGGCGGACGGCTCCAATCCAAGCCAAATGCCAGCGGCTGCCAGCCGGTCTGCGGGCGAAGCTTTTCCTGGCCAACGTAATGCGCCCAGCCACCACCGGTCTGGCCGATGCAACCACACATGACCAGCATGTTGATCAGGCCGCGGTAGTTCATGTCGTTGTGGAACCAGTGGTTCATGCCGGCGCCGACAATGATCATGCTGCGACCATGGGTCTTGTCGGCGGTATCGGCGAACTCGCGCGCGATCTCGATCACGTCATGGCGCGGCACGCCGGTGATCTTCTCTTGCCACGCCGGCGTACCCGGCACGTTGTCATCAAAGCTCGACGCTACATTGGGGCCACCGAACCCGCGATCCACGCCGTACTGCGCCAGCAGCAGGTCGTAGACAGTCGCGACCGCCCACTCCTTGCCATCGGCCAACTGCAACTTGCGTACCGGGATGTTGCGTTCCAGTACGTCCTCGAACTTGGACGACGTCCAGTGATCGTGCTCGATGCCGCCGAAGTACGGGAAGCTGACCGCTTCGATGCCTTCGTCGAAATCTTTCAGGCTCAGGCGCAGGCGGGTTTCGCGTCCAGCACTGTCCTTTTCTTCGATGTTCCATCGCCCTTTCTCGCCCCAGCGGAAACCCACCGAGCCGCTTGGAATGGTGATTCCGCCAGTGTTTTCGTCGAAGGCGAGCGTCTTCCATTCGGGATTGTTGGCTTCACCCAGCCCGCCAAGATCGCTTGCGCGCAGGTAGCGTTCTGGAACCAAACGACCGTCTTCGCGTTTTTCCAACCGCACCAGCAGCGGCATGTCGGAGTACTGGCGGCAGTAGTCGGTAAAGTACTGCGACGGCTTGTCGATGTGGAATTCTTTCAGGATCACGTGACCGAAGGCGAATGCCAGCGCGGCATCGGTGCCCTGCTTCGGGTGCAGCCAGTGATCGGTGAGCTTGGCGACTTCGGAATAGTCCGGGCACACCGACACCGTCTTGGTGCCGTTGTAACGGGCCTCGGTGAAGAAGTGCGCGTCCGGCGTGCGCGTCTGTGGGACGTTGGAGCCCCACGCGATCAGGTAGCGGCTGTTGTACCAGTCGGCCGATTCCGGCACGTCGGTCTGCTCGCCCCAGACTTGCGGCGAAGATGGCGGCAGGTCGCAATACCAGTCATAGAACGACAGGCAGGCGCCGCCCAGCAACGACAGGTAACGCGCACCGGCAGCATAGGAAATCATCGACATTGCCGGGATCGGCGAGAAGCCAATCACGCGGTCCGGGCCGTACTGCTTGGTCGTGTACAGGTTGGACGCGGCGATAATTTCGTTTGCCTCATCCCAACGCACGCGCGCAAAACCGCCCATGCCGCGACGGGTCTTGTAATCCTTCGCTTTGATCGGATCTTCGACAATGCTGGCCCAGGCATCTACCGGCGCCATCGTCTTGCGCGCCTCGCGCCACATGCGCAGCAACGCGCCACGCACCAGCGGGTATTTCAGCCGATTAGCGCTGTACAAGTACCAGGAATAGCTGGCGCCACGTGGGCAGCCTCGCGGTTCGTGGTTGGGCAGGTCCGGGCGCGTGCGCGGATAGTCGGTCTGCTGGGTTTCCCAGGTGACCAGGCCATTCTTGACGTAGATTTTCCAGCTGCATGAGCCGGTGCAGTTCACGCCGTGCGTCGAGCGCACGACTTTGTCGTACTGCCATCGCGCGCGGTAGCTGTCTTCCCAGTTACGGTCATCGTCGCGGGTCGTGATGTGGCCATCGGCGGAGGTCTCACGCTCGCGCTTGAAGAACTGCAAGCGGTCCAGGAAATTGCTCATGGTTACATCCTCATTCGAACAGCAAATTGAACCGAACAGGCAGTGCGTACTGCACTGGAATCCATCACGAATACCAAATCAGCACGGCGCTTCAGCACCGCGGCGGTAGTACCACCACCACGTCACCGCGAGGCAGCTCGCGTAAAAAACGATGAAGCCGTAGAGCGCCATTTCCGGCCCACCGGTCAATGCAATCGACGACCCGTAACTCTTCGGGATGAAGAAACCGCCGTAACCGCCGATGGCAGAGGAAAAGCCGATCACTGCCGCCGATTCGATGCCGGCACGGCGCGCCGCGACTGCCTTGTCATCGTGAGTTGGATTGGCGCCGAGCTCACGCTCGCGCATGGTGCGGAAGATCACCGGGATCATCCGAAATACGGATGCATTTCCGATGCCGGTCAACACGAACAGCAGCATGAACAGCGTCAGGAAGCCGGCGAAGTTCCCGTCCGAGCTTCCACTCGGCAAGAAGTACAGGACGCCAACCACCGAAACCATCATCAGCACAAACACCCAGAAGGTGAGCACCGCACCGCCGAGCTTGTCGGCGAGCATGCCGCCAACGGGGCGCGCCAATGCGCCAACCAATGGACCAAGGAAGGCAAATGCGAGTGCATTGACCTCGGGGAACTGGGTTTTGATCAGCATCGGAAATCCCGCCGAATACCCAATAAAGCTTCCAAACGTACCGATGTAGAGCCAGCAGATTAGCCAGTTGTGCTTGCGCCGGAAGATCACCGACTGCTCGGCGAAACTTGATCGCGATGCGACCAGGTCATGCATGCCAAACCATGCGGCAATCGAACATGCCACCAGGAATGGGATCCAGATAAAACCCGCGTTCTGCAGGTACAGCACGCTACCGCCGGCAGTGACTTGCGGCTGGCCCGCTAGCGCTCCGAACACTCCCAAGGTAATCACCAGTGGCACGATGAACTGGGTCACCGAAACGCCGACGTTGCCCAACCCCGCATTCATGCCCAAGGCATAACCCTGCCGCGCCTTGGGAAAGAAGAACGAGATATTGGCCATAGAGGACGCGAAACTGCCGCCGCCCAGACCGCACAGGAAAGCGATCGCGGCGAATTGCCAGAACGGCGTGCTCGGATCCTGCACCGCGAAGCCAAGCCAGAGCGCAGGCAACAACAGCAACGCTGTCGAGATCGCGGTCCAGCGGCGTCCGCCGAAGATCGGCACCATGAAGGAGTAAAAAATACGCAGGGTTGCGCCCGACAGACCCGGTAACGCGGTTAGCCAGAACAACTGATCGGTGGTAAAGGCAAACCCGATCTTGGGCAGGCTGACGGTAACCGCCGAGAACAGCATCCAGATCGCAAATGCCAGCAACAACGCAGGTATCGAAATCGCCAAGTTGCGATTGGCAATACGCTTGCCCGTCTGCTCCCAGAACACGGGATCTTCCGGACGCCAATCGGTCAGGACCTTGGACTTGCGCGGGGCTTTCTGTCCGGCCGAAACCGTCATCTTGCGTCTCCATCCCACGTCGCGGGGAAGCCCGGCATTGCCGCATTGGCATCGCCAGACCATGGATCGCAGGATAGGCAGGCCCGATTCGGCCTGTATTGACTTGCGTCAATCTAGCGATTGGTCGGAACAGATCCGACCGACAGACGTGTCAGCAATGGTCGGAACCGATGACGCGCTTATCCAGGCGCGTGCGGGCGCCGCTTAGGGCCGCGCGCCTTCATGCTGTCGCGGACATCCACTTCGAAATCGATGCCGACCATCTGGGTAGCGCCGAGGTCCAGTTCAAAAGCGAGCGCATGCCGACATGGGAGCTGTCCTGCATACGCCTCGACCGCATCCCGCGGCAGGGCTACATGCCAGTTGCCATCCACGATGGCAAGCAATGGCGTGGCGCCCGCACACAAGACCAATGACTGCGCAAATTCAACGGTCGCACCCAACGCGGTGCGATTGACCACCGCGTCGCCCGCCAACAGCCGAGCAAATTCAGACTCGTCGACCCGCAGCCGAACGCCCTGCCCTTGTACCTGCAGTTTCATCCATGCGTTCCATTGCAATCGCCAAGCGCGTGGTCATGCATGTCCTCATGCGCGGAGGTGCCGCTCAAAAGCACATCGGTCGCGGGCGAGCTGGCAGCGTGGGCATCGCATAGGGAACAGCCTTCACTCCACTCGCTGTCGCCGTCCTCGAAATGCTCCTGTTTCCAGATCGGGGTAGCGTGCTTGACTGCCTCAATCGCGGCCCGGCAGGCGCGGAACGCCTCATCGCGATGCGGTGTTCCCGCCGCCACCACGACCGCCACGTCACCGACGTCCAGCCGGCCCACGGCATGGGCGATGTAGAGTTTCAACTGCGGACCGAAATCGTGCTGGGCCTGAGCTGCGAATTCGCCGAACTTGGCCAACGCAAGTGGTTGGTACATGTCGTAACTAATGCCAGTGACCTTGCGTCCGTGATTGAGGTCGCGGATGCGACCCACGAATAGCGTGATGCCGCCGAAGGCTGGATCCGACACGAAGTCCAGTGCGGCGGCCACGTCCAGGACTTCTTGCGCGCGATCAGCGATGTGGACGAAATGCATATCCATCATTCAGCCCCCACTGACCGGCGGCAACACCGCCATGCGGCCGTGAATCGGCAACGTCTGCGCATCGCGCAGGATCTCGCTGCTGGTCGCAAACGCGCAACTAGCCAGGATGCCGGTGCTGGCGCTTGGCCAATGGCCGCTGGCATGTGCGTGCAACGCTGCACGCAGGTCTGCTACCTGCCCACCGTTAACCGGTAAGCTCAAGCGATCATCCGCTTCCAGGCCACGCAGGGCGCCGAACAATTCCAGTTCAATGTCCAACTGCATCCACTCCTTTCTTCAATACAATTCCGCGTCCCTCCAGCCCGAACACGGGAATCAATGTGCCCGCAGGCAGCGTGTCGGCCTCGGCATCAAGCACCGCCCATGCATTGGCTGCCAACAGCGGTTTGATCCGGAACGATTCCTGCCCGGACATCACTTCAACTTGCAACTTCGCCCCATCTGCCAGCACCACGCGTGCCTTCAGGAAAAAACTTAGACCAGGTTTCTTGTTTGACTCGGTGGCCAGTGGCATAAACAACGGCTGTTCCTGCGGCAAGCCAAGCATCGCCCGCAATGCGGGTTCTACGAAGAAGCGCATGCCCACCGCCGACGACACCGGGTTGCCCGGCAAACCGAAATAAAGCTGCCCGCCCGGCAGGCGTGCGAACAGCAGCGGCTTGCCCGGTCGGATCGCCACCTTGTGGAACACGATCTCTGCGTCCAGCGCGCGCAGTGCATCGGGCACGAAGTCATATCGCCCCATCGACACCGCACCCGTGCTCAGCACGACCTGTGCGCCCGCGGCCAGTCCGCGCTCCAGTGCAGCGGTGAAAGCCGCCGCATCGTCACCCACGGTTTCCCGAAGCACCACGCGCGCACCGGCTTCACCCAGCCGATCAGCAAGGTAAGGACCATTGCTGTTGCGGATCTGGCCGGGCAACAACGGTTGCGCCGGATCGTCGACCAATTCGCGACCCGTGGTGAACAGCGCGACCGGCACCTGCGGCTGTACCGCCAACGTGGCGACACCAAGCGCCGCCAGCAACATGTGCGATGCCGAGGTGACGTGCGTGCCTGCGAACGCGATGCAATCACCCACCGCGACATCCTGTCCACGACGGCGAACATTCGCGCCGGGGTGAACCGCTGCTTCCAACCGGATCCGCAACGGGCGGCCGTCGCTGTCGCGTTCCAGCACGCTGACTTGCTCAACTGGCACCACCGAATCCAGGCCCTCGGGCAGGCTGGCACCCGTCATGATCTCGCAGGCTTCACCACTATAAGCAGCTAGGCCATCGCCGGCCGCTTGCGAACCCGCCACCGAGAATTCACGACCCTGCACTAAAACTGCTCCGCCACTGGACAGCGCAAATCCGTCCATGGCGCTGTTGTCGAAGGGCGGAAGATCCTCGCCCGCCAGCACATCCTGCGCAAGCACCCGCCCCACTGCTTGCGCCAATGGCACCTGCTCGGGCGACAACGGCGTGCATGCCTGCAGAATGTGCTTGAGTGCAGTGGTGTAGCTGATCATCGAGAGTTCTTCATTTGCACTTTTATGTCGAATGGATTTGCATGCAACAGCGTGTCATGCAGCTTTTGCACTAGACAGCGGGTCTGCTGCGCTGAGCCAGGTCAGTTTGACCACCCGTGGATCATCCGCGAAATCCAACAACATGCGCCGCACGCGCTCTTGCCAGACCTCGGCGAAAGCCTGTTTGTCTGCGTCGCTGGCCGTACCCTGCATGATTGCCATCAGCAATTCGCGCTGGCGCGGATCGCCCGGCACCGGCGATGTATCCAGTTGCACCGCAACCGCAGCGCCATTGTCGCGACGCCGGAAAATGATGGCGTCCGACTCATGTCGGTCAGCATAGGTAAGCAAGCCATCACGTGCATAGCGCCCTGCCAATCCACGAAAACCATTCTGTGCCGCGGCGCCGGTCAGGAGCGTTAATACCTGCGCTTCCACGCCCGTAGTCCCGTGATCAACGGGATTGGGCATCGAAACTTCGATCTGGCCCCGCTCGGCCGGGCCATCCGGATACAGCGCTTTCATCGCGGCTCGTCCTATGAGGAACGTGCCGGCAACGGTTGGGCAGGAATGACCGGCTAGGCGCACGACATCGGCATAGGAATAATCAAGCCTGCCATCAGTCGCGGCGCCTAGCAGCTGCGCCAAAGGATCGAACGTCTGCACCACAGGTGCCTGTGCATAAAAGGTCGGTAGGTTCATCTCGGACTCCTTTGATGGGTTCAAGGACTCGACATCGAACCCAAGTGAATGTTAATGAGAACCATTATCATATGCTTCTGCGCAAGGACGGTCTAGCTGTCCTGCTCACGCTCTTCAGAGGAACGCAACATCAGAGGTCGCCGAACGACTGCCAAAATGTTCAGTCAAGTACTTTTCGCCCTCATCGCAAAAAACCGTCACGATGGTTTTCAGCGCGGGATAACACTCTCGCACTTGTTTGGCCGCCAACAAATGTGCGCCGGAACTCGGCCCGCACAGCAGCCCATGCTCACGCGCTAACCGCTTCATTTCATCGACCGCTTGCTGGCTTGATACGGATGTCACTTCATCAATCAAGCCTGCATTGCGTTGGAAGATGCCGGGTACGAATCCATCGGAAATCCCTTCGATCGCATGCCCCGCGATCTCACCACAAAGAATGGTCTGCGATTCCGATGGCTCCATCGCAAACAGACGTACCGCGGGATTGACCGCCCGGAATGCCTGGCCCACCCCGATCAGCGTGCCTCCTGTACCAACGCCAAGCACAAGCGCATCGGGAAGCCGGCCAGCAGGCAACTGGGCAAGGATTTCAGGCCCAAGAATCAGCCGGTTTTCCTCGATGTTGCCTTCCGATTCGAACTGGCTGGGGCAAAAGTACCCCGGCTGCGTGCCGATCTCATGCGCGCGCTGCAACGCTTGGTTAACGTGGAAGTTACCGCAGAAAAGCACCTCCGCGCCATACGCGCGGGAAATCGCTACGCGTTCGCTGGACAGACCTTCGGGCATGACCACCAGCATGCGGTAACCCTTGACCGCCGCGACCATTGCCAGCGCGTTGCCGGTGTTGCCGCTGGTGGCTTCGACAATGGTGTCGCCGGGCTGCAACAGGCCACGCTGCTCGGCACGCTGGATCATGTAGAGCGCGATGCGCGCCTTGATTGATCCGGACGGATTCATGAACTCGAGCTTGGTGAAGATTCCGTCGATCTCGAGCAGCGGCGTATCGCCAATCGCATCCAGAATGCTGTTCGAAACGCCGCGAAAGCGCACCGGCTCCGCGCTCATCGTGTTTGCGCTAGTCATTTGATCGCTGCTCCTGTTGTCTTGTGCTTGTTGTCCTCACACCAGAACCAGCTCATCCGCCGATCGATGCGAGGTGAGGCGTGATACCTGTGTTGCCTTCGTGCAGGCCGTGCCCCGCTTTCTTCAGTCCAAGCTGGGACTGCAACGCAAACGTGAGTTCATCGATATCTGCGTCGGACTGCAGCAATGGTCGCAACGGAATGCCGAAATCACCAAACAGGCACAGCCGCAGATCGCCGGTTGCGGTCACCCGCAGGCGGTTGCAGCCCGCGCAGAAATCGCGGGAATACGGAGCAATGACCCCGATCCGGCCCATGTATTCTTGATGTGCATATTCGCGTGCCGGGCCGCCATCGATCGCACGCGGCACAAGTGTCCAGCCATCGTCCAGCAATGATTGCTCCAACGCATCCGCTCTCAGGTGATGGCGTGAAAGTAGTCGCGGTTGTCACCGGTCTGCATCAGCTCAATGAAGCGCAGCGTCGTGCGCCGTTCGCGCAAGTAGTCGCGCCACGCTGGCATCTCGTCATCGTTCAGTCCACGCAGCAGGACTGCGTTGAGCTTCACCGCACGCAAACCGCTGGCCAACGCCAGGTCGATGCCGGCAAGGATGTCGTGTCCGCGATCATGTCCGGTGATGGCATGGAAGCGTTGGGCATCCAGACTATCCAGGCTCACGTTGATCGCGTTCAAGCCAGCATCGCGCCAGCGTTCGATGTGCCGGCGCAACAAAATTCCATTGGTGGTCATCGCCACGGTCTCGATGCCGGGCGTCGACGCAGCGGCAGAGATGATTTCAGTGAGATCTGTGCGCAGGCTGGGCTCGCCACCCGTCAGGCGCAGCTTGCGCAGTCCGACTGCAGCGAACCCGCGCAGCAGGCGGCCAATCTCCTCACGCGTCAGCCACTTTGATTTGCCACCGGTCTGGTAGCCGTCTGGCAAGCAGTAGCTACAGCGAAAATTGCAGGCATCCAGCAGCGAAAGCCGCAGATACGGAAAATTCCGACCATAGCGATCGGCAAGAACAGCCATGTTGTGACTCCTTTCCAAACGCGGGAGGCGGTCGCGTTTCCACGCTCACCTTTCAGCCAGACGCCTTGATGGCGTAGGGACTGCGGTCGACTGGCCGTACTCCCGAAGGAACCAGAGGCCAGGTGACTCGGAGTTGTGGCCTGCAGGATCACAGCCCACGTAGGCATGGATGCTAGCCCCGATGCTGCGCCTTCGCCTTGAGTTGGATCAAGTCATGCCGTGGGCTAGCTGAAGCGAGCGAATGCTTCACCCGCCGCACCCTGAATGCCCGCGATTGTCATCCCCGAGCTTGATACAGATCACGACAAAGCGGCACGCGAATGGCCAAGATGCGACCATCCAACATCGACCAAGGCTTCAAGGAATGAACATGAAACACCTGATTTGGTGCCTGTTAGGCGCAGCGGCATTGACACTCGGCGGCTGTAGTGGAAACACCCAAGAGGCAGACACCAAGGCTGCCGCCGCAGCGCCCGCGGAAACAGGCGGCTCTGCCAAAGGCGACTTTGGGCCGCCGCAGGGACCTGAGATCAAGGCAATACTAACCAGCCCCCCGATGGTTCCGCCGGCCACCGGCCGGACCGCGCCGGCGAAAGTCATTGTTGAGCTTGACGTGATTGAAAAAGAGATGCCGATTTCCGAAGGCGTCACTTATACCTTCTGGACCTTCGGCGGCACCGTGCCGGGCAGCTTCATCCGCGTTCGCCAGGGCGACACCGTCGTATTCCACCTGCGCAACATGCCGGACAGCAAGATGCCGCACAACATCGACTTGCATGGCGTGACAGGCCCAGGCGGCGGCGCAGCCTCGAGCTTCACTGCACCCGGCCATGTCAGTCGTTTCACGTTCAAGGCACTCAATGCTGGCCTCTTTGTTTACCACTGCGCGACCGCGCCGGTCGGCATGCACATCGCCAACGGCATGTACGGAATGATCTTGGTCGAGCCGCCGGAAGGCCTGCCGAAGGTGGATCGCGAGTACTACGTGATGCAGGGCGACTTCTACACGTCCGGCAAGTACCGTGAAAAAGGCCATCAGAACTTCGACATGCAGAAGGGCATCGACGAGAACCCGACCTATGTACTGTTCAACGGCATGGAAGGCGCGCTCACTGGTGACAAGGCACTGACGGCCAAGACCAACGAAACCGTGCGCCTGTTCGTGGGCAACGGCGGCCCGAACCTGGTGTCGAGTTTCCACGTGATCGGCGAAATCTTCGACAAGGTGTGGTACGAGGGCGGCACAAAGTTCCAGGAGAACGTGCAGACCACGTTGATTCCTTCTGGCGGCGCGATCATGGCCGAGTTCCACATGGAAGTGCCGGGTAGCTATGTCCTTGTTGACCACAGCATCTTCCGCGCGTTCAACAAGGGTGCTCTTGCAATCCTCAAGGCCGATGGTCCCGAGCGCAAGGAAATCTACTCCGGCAAGGAAGTGGATGCGACATATCTGGGTGACCAGGCTGCAGGCACAAACCGCACGCCCATCACGACTGCAGCTGCTGCAGCCAAGGCGGGTACGCTAACCAAGGACGAGCAAATCGCGGCAGGCAAGGTCTTGTTTGCTGGTACCTGCTCGACCTGCCACCAGCCTGATGGCGCCGGCATGGAAGGCGTGTTCCCGCCGCTGGCGAAGTCCGACTATATCGCCAAGGATCCGAAGCGCCTGCCATCCATCATTACCCATGGGTTGGCTGGTCCGGTCAAGGTCAACGGCAAGGACTACAACTCGTTGATGCCGCCGATGGCGCAGCTGACCGATGATGAAGTCGCCAATATCAGCACGTACGTACTTAACAGCTGGGGTAACCCAGGCGGCCAAATCAGCCGCGACGATGCCAAGGCTGCACGTGCCGCGACGCCCGCCAACGGCGCAGGCGAGGGTCACTGATCCATGCGTAAAGTTCTACTCGGGCTGTTGATCGCACTCCCGCTCGCCGGCCTCGCGGCCGGTGCAGCGGGAATCAAGTACGCAGCAATCGCAGGGGGACCGTTCCGGTCCGCCCTGAAATACGAGGACGCACCCGACGGAAGTCGGGTCGCGCCGTTTGCGCTGATGCGCATGCCCGTCAGCAATGCACAGTTCCTGAAATTCGTGGAACGCAACCCAAAGTGGCAGCGGGACAAGGTGTCACCGGTATTTGCCGAGCAGCGTTACCTGTCACATTGGTCATCTGCCACAGCACTAGGTGATGCGGCGCGAGACGACCAACCAGTGACCTGGGTCAGCTGGTTCGCTGCAAGCGCGTTTTGCGAGTCGATCGATGCGCGCCTGCCGACTTGGCAAGAGTGGGAGTACGTAGCTGCATCGGACGAAACCCGGCGCGATGCCCGCAGCGACCCGGCCTGGCGAGAGCGCATTCTGTCGTGGTACTCGCGCCCTTCCACCAGCGCCTTGCCGCGCGTGGGCTTGCAGGCGCCGGATGTCTACGGGGTGCAGGACATGCACGGACTGGTGTGGGAATGGACTGAGGATTATTCCGCGATGTTGGTCGACGGTGACAACCGCAAGCAGGGTGATGCCGACAAGGCAAAATTCTGTGGCGCGGGTGCGTTGTCGATGGATGACCGCGACAACTACGCGGTGTTGATGAGGGTGGCGATGCTCTCGTCACTCAGCGGTGCAGACGCCACCTCCAACATGGGCTTCCGTTGTGCAAGGAGTGCGAAATGACACATGCCATCCGCAAATGCCTCGCCACCACTCATTTTTACAAGCTGGCGCTATTGCTGTTCGCTGGATTCATATTTTCCGGAGGTGCCTTCGCTACCGGAAAAACGCCTCCGCTACCGGCGGATTCGCTTTACCAGTTGACGCTGCGGCTGACAGACCAGGATGGAAACACCGCTGATTGGCGCTCGCGCCGCGGGAAGCCGCAGTTGGTCGCGATGTTCTATACGTCTTGCAAATTCATCTGCCCGCTGATCGTGGATTCCGGCAAGGCGATCGAACGCCAGCTGGATGCTAAACAACAGCAAAAAATGGGCATCCTGCTGATCAGCATGGATCCCAAACGCGATGATCCCAAGGCGCTGAAAAACATCGTGGACAAGCGCAAGCTGGACACCGCGCGATGGACGCTGGCATCGCCACCACAGGATGACGTGCGCACCGTCGCTGGGCTGCTGGGCATTCGCTATCGCCTGCTGGCCGATGGCGAGTTCAACCACAGCAGTGCACTGATCCTGCTCGACGGCAACGGCCGCATCCTTGCACGCACCGAAAAGATGGGCAGCCAGCCGGACCCCGAATTTGTCGCAGCGGTGAAGAAAGCCTTGCGTTGAGTATGCCTTTACGGGGCTACTCAGCCGGGCGCGCGCCGCCTTTCAGCGCGAGCAACCTCTACTTCGCAGCCGCTTGCTGCGGCATGCAGTCCAGCAACATCAATGATCTGCACGCGTCGGCCACGCACCGAGATCACGCCTTCCTCATGCAGTCGACTGAAGCTACGACTCACTGTTTCCAGTGCCAAGCCGAGATAGCGTGCTATCTCGTCCCTGCTCATCGGCAAATGGAATTCATCACCTGATTGGCCAATCCGGCGGTAGCGCTCGCAAAGTCCTTTTAGGAACAGCGCGATGCGCTCGCTGGCTTGGCGGCGCGTCAGCACATCCAGATGATCCTGGTCCAAGTCTGCACTTTGGCCCATCACGCGCAGCAATTGCATCTGCAGGCTCGGCAGCTGGGCGGCGACACCTGCAAGCTCGGTGAACGGCAATTCGCAGACGCGCGCCTTGCCAAGTGCAATGGCTTCGCATCGATGATAGCCAGTGCCAATGGCATCCAGCCCGAATAATTCACCCGGCAGATGAAACCCAAGTACATGCTCATCGCCGGCTTCGCTGATACCGATCGTCTTGAACGTCCCCTCGCTTGCAACGAACACTGATTGCAGTGGATCACCGATACGGAACAATCGGTCACCGGCTTCCAGCGGACGCCGGCGCTGGACCACGGCTTCAAGCCGTTTCAGGTCATCACCCTCGATGCCTGCCGGCAGGCACAGCTGCTGCAGGGAACACTCTGCACAACTACGACGCAGTCGCACCAAATCAAGGGGAATCGGGTCGTTCATGCACGCTCTTGGTTGAGGCTATTTCGCTGATAAGCCGCTATTATCGGTCAACGGCATACGCACTGCCGTCATGCGCATCAATCAGCAGAACAGACTTGATCCAGATCAAGTTGATTGCAGATCGTGCTGCCTACCATACCCGGAAGTATCTGGAGTTAGCCTACTCATGCAGGCCCTGAGCAATACCTACAACGACAAGGTCGTCCGTCAATTCGCTTACGCGACCGTTTTGTGGGGCATCGTCGGCATGCTGGTCGGCGTGTTGATCTCCGCGCAGCTCTACTGGCCCTCGCTTAACTTCGACACTCCCTGGCTCAGCTATGGTCGCCTGCGTCCGCTGCACACCAACGCAATGGTGTTCGCGTTTGGCGGTTCGGTGCTGTTCGCCACCAGCTTGTATGTGGTTCAGCGCACCTGTCACGTACGCCTGATCTCCGACAAACTGGCCAGCTTCATTTTCTGGGGCTGGCAAGCAATCATTGTCGCGGCCGCGATCACGCTTCCGCTCGGCATGACCCAGGGCAAGGAATACGCCGAACTGGAATGGCCGATCGACATCGCGATTGCAGTCGTCTGGGTCGCATACGGCGTGCTGTTCTTCGGCACGATTGCCAAGCGCAGGGTGAAGCACATCTACGTGGCCAACTGGTTCTACGGCGCGTACATCATCGCAGTGGGCATGTTGCACATCGTCAACAACCTGTCGATGCCGGCGAGCCTGACCAAGTCCTACCCGATCTATAGCGGTGCGGTCGATGCGATGGCGCAGTGGTGGTACGGCCACAACGCGGTGGCATTCCTGCTGACCACCGGCTACCTGGCGATGATGTACTACTTCGTGCCCAAGCAGGCCGGGCGCCCGATCTACTCTTACCGCTTGTCGATCGTGCATTTCTGGGCGCTGATCTCGGTCTACATGTGGGCTGGCCCGCATCACTTGCACTACACAGCACTGCCAGACTGGGCACAGTCGGTTGGCATGGTGTTCTCGCTAATCCTGCTGGCGCCAAGCTGGGGCGGCGCGATGAACGGCATCCTTACTTTGTCGGGCGTCTGGTACAAGCTGCGCACCGACCCGATCCTGAAGTTTCTGATCGTGGCCATTAGTTTTTACATGATCGCGACCTTCGAAGGCCCGATGCTGTCGATCAAGACGGTCAATTCGCTCAGCCACTACACCGACTGGACGATTGGCCACGTACACGCCGGCACCCTGGGCTGGGTGGCGATGATCTCGATCGGTTCGCTGTATGCGCTGCAACCGCGCCTGCTTGGCCTGAAACAGATGTATTCGGTGAAGTGGATCGACACGCACTTCTGGCTGCATACGCTGGGCGTGGTGTTCTATATCGCCTCGATGTGGATCGCCGGCGTCACCCAAGGCCTGATGTGGCGTGCGACCAACACCGACGGCACCCTGACCTACAGCTTCGTCGAGTCGCTCAACGCGACGTATCCGTACTACCTGGGTCGGTTGTTTGGCGGCATCCTGGTGCTGCTTGGCATGTGCCTGATGGCCTGGAACATGTACAAGACGGCGCAACAAGCGCGCAATCCGGCGCCGCATGCGGTGCTCCCGCCCGATGCCGCCGAAGCACGGGCCTGAGGACGAATAATGAGCAACCTGGGTCACGAAAAAGTTGAAACCAATATCGGCCTGATGATCGTACTGGTCACCATTGCGCTTTCACTGGGCGGACTAGCCGAGATCATCCCGCTGATGTATCAAGCCGAAGCGATCAAACCGCTGCCAGGGGTCAAGCCCTACCCAGCGCTGCAGCTGGCAGGTCGCGATGTGTATGTCCGCGAGGGCTGCTACAACTGCCACTCTCAGATGATTCGCACGCTGCGCTTCGAGACGGAGCGTTACGGCCACTATTCGCTGGCTGGCGAGTCGGTGTACGACCGTCCGTTCCAGTGGGGCTCAAAGCGTACCGGACCTGACCTGGCGCGCGTCGGCGGTCGCTATTCGGACGACTGGCACCGCGTGCACATGATCAATCCGCGTGACGTGGTGCCGGAATCCAACATGCCATCGTTCCCGTGGCTGGCCAAGAACATGCTTGATGGCGATGAGGTTACTGCCCACATGCGTGCGCTCAAGCGACTCGGTGATCCCTACAGCGATGACGAGGTGGCCAGCGCCGCCAAGGATGTCGCCGGCAAGACCGAACTGGACGCCGTGGTCGCCTACCTGCAGGCACTCGGCAAGCACGCACCGCGAGGGGGCTGACGCCATGTTGTCCGGAATCATCACCTTGATCATGCTGGTGTTGTTCGTACTGGGTTGGGCCTGGGCCTGGAGCCCTCGCCGCAAAGCCGACTTCGACGAAGCGGCACACCTGCCGTTCGATGACGCATCAAGCGAGGACCAGCCATGAGTATGGCTTGGACGTGGTACCTCATCGCGCTGGTGGTCCTCAACCTTGGCGGCGTCACCTGGTTGCTGTGGTGGACAGCCAAGCGTCGGCCCGGCGATCCAAAGCCGGACGAAACCAGTCATTACTGGGATGGCGACATCACCGAATACAACAAGCCGATGCCGCGCTGGTGGATCATCGGTTTTTACATGTTGCTGATCTATGGCGCCGGCTACCTGTTCTGGTACGGCGGGCTGGGTGCTTACCAGGGTTACAGCAAGTGGACGTCGGCCAGCGAACACGACGCCGACAAGCAAACTGAGGATGCCAAGCTAGAGGAAACTTTCGCGCCGTTCCATGGCAAGCAAATCGATGTGATCGCCGGAAATCCGGAGGCAGTCAAGCTCGGCCGCGCAATCTTCAACAACAACTGTGCCACCTGCCATGGTTCGTCCGCGCAGGGCGCATTGGGCTTTCCCAACCTGAGTGACAGCATCTGGAAATGGGGTGGAAAGCCCGATGACATCCTGAAGACAGTGATGGAAGGTCGCACGGGCGTGATGCCGCCATGGGGCAAGGTGCTTGCCGGCATGGGAGGCGAGGATGCGACTGATTACGTGATTGCCTACGTGCGCCAGCTAGGCGAGAAAGACGCGGTTGCGTCACCCAGCAACTATGCGGCAACGCGTGGAAAATCCTTGTATGACGGGCTATGCGTAAGTTGCCACGGTGTGGACGGCAAGGGCATCCAGGCGCTCGGTGCGCCAGACCTTACGGACGCAGACTGGATGTACGGATCGAGTACCGCCTCGCTGCGCGAGACCATCAACAATGGTCGCATCGGTGAAATGCCGCCACACGGCCCGATCATTGGCGAGACCCGCGCACGCCTGGTCGGTGCTTACGTGTGGTCGCTTTCCCACCCGGCGAACGCCGCAAGTTCGACCATCGACTGATGGCGGACTTCACCACGTCCACGTTCGACCACCCACCACGCCCGATGACGCAGCGGGTTGGTGCCATCCTGTGGCCAAGTTTCTTTGCCGCCGGCGTGGCGACCATGGCGTTTTTCGCCTTTGTTGATCCACTGATACTGCGAGACATGACGTTTCCGTCATGGCCGATGACACGCGGGCTCGGTTACAGCATCGGCTTCTTCATGTTCTGGGTGGCGACGGCATCATCGAGCCTTTTCACGTGGATCTTGTTGCGGCCCGCAAGTCGTTTCAACAGGCCACTCCCCCCGGGTTGAGTAATGGCTAACAAACAAATACCCCTCGAGGTGATCGATGCCGGCGGCTCCGCTTACGTCAGCGAGCGCAAGGTCTATCCGCGCGATGTTTCCGGCCCGCTGAACCGGCTTCGGGTTGCGGCTGTGTTCTGGCTGCTGGGCATGTACTACATGTTCCCTTGGCTGAAGTGGGATGGTCGCCAGGCGGTGTTATTCGACCTGCCCGCGCGCAAATTCCATGTATTTGCACTGACCTTTTGGCCGCAGGACTTCACGTTTCTGGCCATGCTATTGATCATCCTGGCACTGGTGCTGTTCTTTGCCACCGCCCTGCTCGGTCGCGTCTGGTGCGGCTATGCCTGCCCGCAAACGGTGTGGACCGAGGTGTTCCTTTGGATGGAGCGTTGGACGGAGGGCGACCGCGCCAAGCGGATGAAGCTGGATGCCGGCCCGTGGACAAGCGAGAAAATTCTGCGCAAGGGCAGCAAGCACATCGTGTGGCTGATCTTCGCACTGTGGACAGGATTCACCTTCGTCGGCTTCTTCACGCCGATCACCAGCCTGGGTGCACGCCTCGTGCCATTCGACTGGAACGGCTGGGAAGTCTTCTGGGTGTTGTTCTATGCCTTGGCGACTTGGGGCAATGCCGGCTTCCTGCGTGAACAGGTGTGCAAGTACATGTGTCCCTATGCACGCTTCCAGGGCGCGATGTTCGATCGCGACACGCTCATCATTGCCTATGATCCGATGCGCGGCGAGCCGCGTGGGCCACGCAAGCGTGGCTTGGTCAGCGTGCTGCAGCGTGCACGCGGCTTGCTGGATATGTCGGCCGCTTACGACTACGTGTTCCGCGCCAGCCGACACCCAAGCGCAGCGGATAACCGCATCCAGGCCGCAGGCACGATTGTGCTGGGTGACGCCGGCGTTGAAGCGGCACCGTTGCCGAAGTTCATGCCTGAACAACTCGGCGACTGCATCGACTGCACGATCTGCGTCCAGGTTTGCCCGACCGGCATCGATATCCGCAATGGTCTCCAGTACGAATGCATTGCGTGTGGTGCCTGCATCGATGCCTGCGATGATGTGATGGACAAGATGGGCTATCCACACGGCCTCATCCGCTATTCCACGCAGAACGCGATCGATGGAAAATCGACCAAGATCATGCGCCCGCGCATCCTGATCTATAGCGTGTTGTTGCTCGCGCTGGTTGTTGCATGGGCATGGGGCGTGGGTACCCGGAGCACTGTCATCGTCGACGTGCTGCGCGACCGCAATGCGCTGTACCGCCTGGCCGATGCCGGTCAGGTCGAAAACGGCTACACCCTCAAACTGGTCAACAAGACCGACAAGCCGCGCGAATTCACCATTGAAATGACATCGAAGACACCGGGTATCGAATTGCGCCGCCTGCCGCAACCAATCCGGGCTGAGGCCGAGGAAGTGCTGTCGTTGCCGCTGATACTCAGTGCGCCGGCATCGACCAAGGGCCGCCAAGACGTCACTTTCGTCATCCACAGCACCGACGGCAAGGAACAACAAATCGTGGCTAGTACGTTCTTCGGACCGATGTAATGGATAACAAGCGTCGCCATCCCTTGCGGGAACCGATGGTCTGGCTGGTGATCGCGCTGCCGTTGGCCGCGGTGATCGCCAGCATCTGGCTGGTGGTGCTATCCATGCGCGGTGGCAGCATTGATTCGGTCGCAGATGACGTGCAGCGCACCGGTCAGATCCAGACCACAGACCTCGATCCCGACGCGCGCGCCTCGCAACTGAAGATCAGCGCGGTGCTGCAATCGGAAGACGGCATGTTGCGCGTGTTCCCTGCCAGCGGCGAGTTCCGCCGCGGCGAGCCGCTGCAACTGAAATTGCTGCACCCGTATGAGCAGGATGCCGATGCACTACTGACACTGGCGCCCGACGATCTCGGCTGGCATGTCAAGTTTTCCGCTGACCCCAGCCATGACTGGAACCTGCAGTTAAGCGATGCCATTGTCGGCAGCGATGCCAATGTAGCGCGCACGTCCAAGACGAATAGCAGCTGGCGCCTGCGTGGACGTCTGCCGAAGGGCCAGCACGCCACACACCTGGGGCCCGCGCTGGACACGCAGTGAACGCTTCGGTTGATCGCGCCTGCCATCACTGCGGCGAACCACTCCCCTCTTCACCCGTAATCGCGCCCATTGAAGGGCAGCCGCATGCGTTCTGCTGCGCGGGTTGTGCAGGCGCCGCGCAATGGATCGCCGATGCCGGCCTCGGCAACTATTACGAACTGCGCACCGCACCTGCCGGCCGCGTCGGTGTGGACGTCGTGGACTTCTCCAGCTGGGACCGCGATGATCTTCTTCAGGACCACGTCCATGCAGTGGCCGGTGGTCGCGAAATCACCGTGCTGTCCGACGGCATGCATTGCGCCGCCTGCGCGTGGCTGATCGACCGCGCCCTGCGTCGTGACCCAGGCGTCATCGAAATCAGCGCCAACGCCGTCACCGGTCGCATCCGCATCGCATGGGATCCAACCCGGATCGCCTTGTCAACACTCCTCCAACAAATCGCCTCGCTGGGCTACCGCACTTACCTGAGCAGCGGCCAGGCGCGTGAACAAGCACGCCGCAACGAGCGCAATCGCTGGCTGCTGCGGATGGGCATTGCAGGGCTGGGCATGATGCAGTCGATGATGTTCGCCGGGTCCCTGTACCTGGACACCAACTACGAGATGCCGCTGGCAACCCGCGACTTTTTCCGCTGGCTGACCCTGCTCGTGTCATCGCCGGTGGTGTTCTATTCGGGCTGGCCATTTATTACCGGGATGCTGCGCGAACTGCGCGGGCGCAGGTTGGGCATGGATACCTTGATCGCCAGCGCGACACTGCTGGCCTACGGCGCCAGTGTGATCGAGACGATTCGTGGCGGGCCACATGTCTGGTTCGATGCGGCGGTGATGTTCGTGTTCTTCCTGCTCGCCGCACGCATGCTGGAACAACGCGCGCGCAACGTGGCCAGCGCCCAGGTTGATGCACTCGCCCGGGCACGCCCGGTGATCGCAGTGCGTGAATCGGCCGACGGTACGCGCGAAGCAGTGCCGGTGGCCGCGCTACGCGTGGACGACATCGTGCGCGTGGCGGCTGGCGACGTGGTGCCGGCCGACAGCATTCTGCTGGATACCGATGCCAGCTTCGAAGAAGCCCTGCTGACCGGCGAAGCCACGCCGGTACGCAAGCATGCCGGCGCGGAAGTATTTGCCGGCACCATCTGCCGCGAACACCCGGCCCGCCTGCACGTCCGCAGCGTAGGTGCAGATACCCGCCTGTCGCAACTCGCACGGATGGTCGAACACGCGCAGGCGCACCGACCGCCGTTGGCGCGCTTGGCCGATCGCATCGCCGGCTGGTTCGTGCTCGCGTTGTTGCTGGCAGCGCTGGTGGTCTGGATGGCGTGGCGCATCCACGATCCATCGCGTGCATTCGAAGTGACCTTGGCACTGCTGGTGATCAGTTGCCCCTGTGCGTTGTCGCTGTCAATTCCCGCTGCACTCGCTGTCGCCCACGGCACGCTGGCGCGTGCTGGCGTGTTGCCCTTGCGCGCGGATGCGCTGGAAACACTGGCTGGCGTGACCGATGTGGTATTCGACAAGACCGGCACCCTGAGTGACGGGCGCCCGCGCCGCGCATCCCTTGGAGTCTTCGACGGTATCGATGAAGCCCTGGCATTGCGCATCGCCGCAGCACTGGAACGCGACAGTGGCCATCCGCTGCAGCATGTGTTCGCCGATGTCGGCGATGCACCTCATGCCAGCAATGTGCGCGCGGTGCCGGGTGCCGGCATCGAAGGGGACGTGGATGGCGTGAGTTGGCGACTTGGTCATGCTGGCTTCGCCTGTGGCGGTGCGGACGATGGCCAGCTGTGGCTCGGCGATGGCGTACGCGGGGTTGCACGATTTGGCGTGCAGGAATCGGCACGGCCAGAAGCCGCTGCCGCAATCGCCGCCCTGCGCGCGCAAGGCTTGCGCCTGCATCTGTCCAGTGGTGACGCGCATGCAGCGGTGATGCGTTTCGGCGAAGCACTGGGCATCGACGATGTGCACGCACGGCAGACACCCGAGCAGAAGCTCGCATTCGTGCGCGGCCTCCAGGGCGAAGGCCGCCGCGTCGCCATGGTCGGCGATGGACTCAACGATGCACCCGTTCTAGCGGGTGCGGACGTGTCGCTGGCACTAGCCGATGGTGCCGCTCTTGCACAACGCGCGGCCGACTTGGTGGTGTCGCATCCGTCGCTGATGCGGATCCCGGAAGCAGTAGCGCTGGCGCGGCGCACGCGCACGATCATCAAACAGAATCTCGCGTGGGCAGTGGGCTACAACCTGCTCGCACTACCGTTGGCTGCAGCAGGAATGGTCACGCCTTGGCTGGCAGCCTTGGGCATGGCGCTCTCGTCGTTGATCGTCACCGTCAATGCGCTACGGCTGGCACCGCGCCAACACACCGCTGCGCAGGCACGACCTGCGATCATGGCGACCACCATCATCGCAAGGACTGACTGATGGAAATCTCTTAGTGGCCATCTCTTAATGGCAATCCTGTTATTCCTGATTCCGATCAGCCTGCTATTGCTTGGCGTGGCGATCTGGGCATTCGTGTGGGCGGTGCGTCGCGGCCAGTTCGAGGACCTCGACACCGCCGCGCTGGACATCCTGCAGGACGATCCCCCGCCACCGCTGCAGCGGGACGCCGACATCGATAGCAAGCGGGATGGCGATGCCGGTTGACCTGCTGGTACTTGTGGCGGCATTGACCACCGGCCTGCTGGGTGGCGCGCATTGCGCGGCGATGTGCGGCGGTATTGCCACAAGCATTGGCAACGGGAATCGCGGTTGGTGGCAGGCGTTGCAGCCGAATCTCGGGCGGGTCATGGGTTATGTGCTGGCTGGCGCGATTGTCGGCGGACTCGGCGGTGGCCTGCTCGGTATCGCACGCACACCGATGTTGGGCGTGGCGATGAGGGCGGCGGTCGGCATCGTGCTGGTGATTGCCGGGCTACGCCTGCTGGATCTCAAAGGTCGCCTGCCACGTTTCTTCGGCGGCCCTGCCACACGTTTCTGGCAACTGCTGCGGCCGTTGCAACGTCGCTTGATTCCAGCCGACACACTCACCAAACGACTGCTGCTTGGCATGTTGTGGGGCTGGATGCCGTGCGGCTTGAGCACCACTTTACTTGCGGCCGCTTGGTTGCAGGCCAGCGCCAGTCACGGTGCATTGACGATGGCGGCCTTTGGTCTTGGCACGTTGCCGATGATGGTGCCAATCACTTGGGCCGGCGCGCGTTTCGGCCAGCGCTTGCAACGCGGCGG
>JBBSRO010000036.1:0-27200 GCA_038242955.1 Lysobacterales bacterium | reverse complement strand
CTGCCGCCGATTGATTTCACCCGGCGCATGAGTGGAAAGCGTGATGACGTGGCCGGGCGCAGCAATGCCTTCATCGCGTTATCGGATGCAAGCAAGCCGATGGATGCGCTCTGGAGTGCTTTGGGTGCCGACCAAACTGGTATCGAGGTTCCGAACAAAGTGCTTGATGATGCTTCGCGCTGGCTGCAAGCGCATGCCGGCGATGAGCGCGACACGCTTGCCGCCATCGCGGCTCTGGACGCATTGCGCCAGCAACCCGAATGCGGCAGCACTTGCCGTGAAGAACTTCGTTTAGGTGTGTGGCCGCTGTTGGCAAAACCACTTGCCAAGCCAATACCACGTACGCGCGCCACGCCGGTCGGCAATGCCTATCTGGATGCACTGCAGCGCGAGGCGAGGCCATGATCGCTATCGAGTCGATTATTGAAAGTTTGCCTTGGCTACTCGCCATCGGCGTGCTGTTGGCCAGCGTTCGCTTGCTGTTTGGGGTGCAACGCCTGCCAGCGAACGAACGCCCCCGCAGCTGGCGCACTGGATTATTGCTATTGGCCCAATGCGCATCGGCGGCATTGTTGTTCCTGTTGCTGCGGACAGTTCTACCCAGCGACAGCATTCATACCTTGCATCTACTGACAGCGCACGCCCCTGCAACGGCCGTACCATCGCCAGTTGCCGGTGAGCTGTCGCTTTTTCTGCCGGAGGCTACGTCGCGCGAAGACGTTGCTGCCACGCCTGACTTGGCGACGGCGCTACGCCAGCATCCGCAAGTCCGCACGCTGCACATCATTGGCGATGGCCTGGAAGCGCGTGATCGCGATGCCGCATCCGGCTTGAAGATCCAGTTTGACGATGCCCCACTCGCGATCGGTATTCGCGACTGGTGGGCACCGCAGTACGTGCAATCGGGTGATGCGTTGAATGTGCGTGGAGTCACTCATGGTGGCGCCCATGTCGAACTGCTGGACCCTGCTGGCATGCGTGTCGACCAACAAGCCTTGCAAGCCGATGGTGCGTTCTCGTTGCAGTCTGCAACGCGCAGTCCGGGCCTGGCCATGTACCAATTGCGTCTGCGTGATGCAAGAGACAAAACCATCGCCACAACACCAATACCTGTGCAGGTGCTGACATCACTTCCAAGCCGCCTGTTGTTGCGCTCCGGCGGACCGGATCCGGAACTGAAATTCCTGCGCCGCTGGGCTGCCGATAACGGTGCAACCCTGCGAGCCACCATTGATCTTGGCGCTGGCGTGCAGGCCGGCGATCCTGCATTTGCTTTGGACACACGCACGCTCACTGAAACCGATGTATTGATCCTCGATGACCGCAGCTGGAACGGACTTGGCGGCGCAAGCCGCACGAATGTGCTGACTGCTGTCAACAATGGACTGGGCCTGTTGTTGCGCGCTACTGCGCCGTTGGCTGATGGCGATGCACTTGGCATGCAGGTGCGCGCTGCAAGCCTGCCAACCAGTTTCAAGCTGCCAATCGTCGATGCGGATGATGCGACGCTGCCTGCCCTGACCCGCCCGCAGTTGCGCATCGACAATCCTTCCGGGCAAACGGTGCTGCGTGATGACCGTAGCAATCCACTGGCCGCATGGCGGGCACATGGGCGAGGACGGATTGGCGTATGGCTGCCCACCGACAGTTACCGCCTTGCACTGACTGGCCGCGCCGATCTGCATGCCCGGCTATGGGCAGATGCGATCAATCACGTGGCGCGTGCCCGTGCAGCTTTGCCGCGCGATATGCCAACGCGGGTTTACGCAGGTGAGCGCATCGTGTTCTGCGAACTTGGCGAGACTGCGAACATCCTGCAGCCCGGTGATGCCACTGCGATACCGCTGGCCATTGATCCGCGTAGAGGTGACAAGCATTGCGCCGCGTTCTGGCCGCAACATGAAGGTTGGCATCGACTCATTGATCCAGAGCGTGTCGATGGCGCGGCTGCCAGTGGCAATTCCGACACCGCGTTCCTCGTCCGTGCACGCGATGCAGACCAGGTGCTGCGAACCGCACGCACCCAACAAGCGACCGCCGCGCTTGCCGACCAAACACCGGCATTGGCCAAACCTGCCGTCCTCACGCCCACATTGCCGCGCTGGACCCTGTTCCTGCTGTGGCTAGCAGTGACTGCCGTACTTTGGTGGTTCGAACGCAGCCGCTTCGGCCGCGTGCGAGCTGTTACGCCAGACTGAAGCGATCCCCGTCCAACATCGCCGGAAAGCGTTCGCGGTGCGCGTGCAGCGCGGCTGCCTGCAAGGTGGTGGTGGAGACAATCGGTTGGTCAGTGCATTCGCTGAGTGGCTGACCGAGGAAGTCGATCACGGCACTATCGCCGCTGTACTCATGGCCGTTGCCATCGGTGCCGACACGGTTCACGCCAACCACATAACTCAAGTTTTCGATGGCGCGCGCGCGTAGCAGCGTCTTCCACGGATACGCACGCGCTGCCGGCCAATTGGCCACATACATCGCGAGGTCGTAATCCGGCAGTCCGGGACGCTCGACATCGAACCGGTTGCGCGAGAACACCGGGAAGCGCAGGTCATAGCAGACCTGCAATAGAATCCGCCAACCTTTCCATTCCGCTGAAATTCGCTCACGACCTGCAGCGTAGCGCTCGTTTTCCTTCGCGAAGGAAAATAGATGGCGCTTGTCGTAATGGATCAAGTTGCCGTCCGGCGTAGCGAACAACATGCGATTGAACACACCTTCATCGGTGCGCAGTTGCACGCTTCCGGTGACGGCGGCATCAAGTTGCGCTGCTTGTTCGCGGATCCAGGCGACGGTGGGACCACTCATGGTTTCGGCATCGCTGATGGCGTCATTGCTGAAACCACTGGTGAAGGTTTCCGGCAAGACGACCACATCGCTCAAACCCTTCAATGGCGCGATGAGGTCGCCGTAGTATTCGCGATTGCCCGCCGGGTCATGCCAACGGGTGTCGCCTTGAACGATTGAAACGCGCAGGTCGTCCATCACAGTGCCTGCAGGCGTTCGATCGCCGCGTCCAGCGTAGTCTCGTTCTTGGCGAAGCACAGGCGCACCAACCTTTGGCCGACTGGCGGTGTTTCATAGAACGGCGATAGCGGAATCGCGGTGACACCTTTCTCGATGGTCAGCCAACGACAGAAAGCGAGATCGTCAAGGTCGCTGACATCGGAATAATCGACCAATTGGAAATAACCGCCCGGCACCGGCAACGGTTTGAGCCTGGTGGTCAGCAGCTGTTCGCGGAAGCGGTCACGCTTGGCTTCGTAGAACGCACCAAGGCCTTCGTAATGTTCGGGTTCGGCTTCGATCATTTCTGCGAACGCATGCTGCGCCGGGTTGAAGCTGCAGAAGGTGTTGTATTGGTGGACTTTGCGGAACTCTGCAGACAATGCAGGTGGCGCGATGCAGTAGCCGAGTTTCCAGCCGGTGCAGTGGTAGGTCTTGCCGAAGCTGGAAACCACGAAGCTGCGCTCGCGCAGTTCCGGGTAGCGCAACGCCGATTCATGGCGGGCGCCGTCGAACACGATGTGCTCGTACACCTCGTCGCTGAGCAACCAGATATCAGTGCCGCGCAGGATGTCGGCCACGATCTGCATGTCATCCGCACCAAGCATCGCGCCGGATGGATTGTGCGGACTGTTGATCATCAGCATCCGCGTGCGCGGGGTAATCGCGGCGCGCACCGCGTCCCAATCGGGCGCGAACGTCTTGGGATCAAGCGCCACATGCACCGCCTTCGCGCCGGCCATGTCGATGGCCGGTTCGTAGCAGTCGTAGCAAGGATCCAGGACGATGACTTCTTCGCCGGCTCGCACGACCGCGTGAATCGCGTTGAGGATTGCTTCAGTGGCGCCACTGGTCACCGTGATCTCGCTGTCCACATCGGGTTGCCAGCCATACAGACGCGCAGTCTTTGCGGCGATCGCCTGCCGCAACACGGGAACGCCGGTCATCATTGCGTACTGGTTATGGCCGGCCTGCATCGCGCGGGTGAGTGCATCGACCAAGCGTTCGGGTACCGGGAAATCCGGGAAGCCCTGGCCCAGGTTGACCGCGCCGTGCTGGGCAGCCAATTGCGACATCACGGTGAAGATAGTGGTGCCAACCTTCGGCAACTTGGTGACAGGCGGAAGAATCATGGGCTGATTGAAACCTCGCGATGCGATCAAACCTTGAGTGTACGAAATCAGCCCGAGCGCGTACGCGTCCCATTGCACGTGAAACGTTGGCAAGCCGGTAAACTGAACGGATATGTCTGATCTCCACGCCTCTGATCATCACGTTTCGCCTGCTTCCCTGCTGGCCGTGCACGGATTGCGCTTCGCCCGCAACGAGACACCGGTATTCGGGCCTCTGGATTTCGCCGTGGCGCCGGGTGAAGCCCTGCTGGTGCAGGGCGGCAACGGCGCAGGCAAGACCACGTTACTGCGCGTGCTTGCGGGTTTGCTGCGGGCCGATGCGGGTGACGTCGAGATTGATGGCGCGAAAGCGCGCAGTGATTTGCGCGCACGCAGCATGGCGTATCTCGGCCACCTGCCTGGCCTGAAAGCCGACCTGCCCGCGTTGCAGAACCTTGAATTCCTATGTGGGCTGCATGGGCGGCGGCATCGCCAATTTCCGGCTTCCGCCATGGCCATTGTCGGGCTCAGTGGCTATGAGGACACAGCGGTGAGGCATCTGTCCGCGGGCCAGAAGAAGCGGTTGGGCTTGGCGCGCTTGTGGCTGTCACCCGCGCCGCTATGGCTGCTGGACGAGCCCTACGCCAATCTGGATCTGGAAGGCATCAACCTGGTCAATCGAATGGTGCAAGCGCATCTGCGCAGTCATGGCGCAGCCCTGATCACCACGCACGGCGCCTATGCCGCGCCGCCGGTGCGTACACGAATGCTGGAACTGGGGGCGCACGCATGATGCTTTCGTCCGCCAAGGCACTGATCACCCGCGACGCGCGTCTGCTGTGGCAACGCCGTGGCGACGCCATGCAACCTGCCCTGTTCGCGTTGCTGACGGTAGTGCTATTCGCCTTGGCACTCGGTGGCGATGCACGAACGTTGGCACCTGTCGCGGCTTCCGTACTGTGGGTGGCCGTGCTGCTGGCTGGCTTGCTGGCGCTGGACAGCCTGTTCCGCAGCGACGCGGAAGACGGATCCCTTGAACAATGGATGCTGGCGCCAGTCCCGCTTTGGTGGCTGGTGCTGGTGCGCACGGTGATGCATTGGCTGACCACCGCACTTCCCGTGATCGTCGCGACGCCGCTGCTGGGCGAGCTGCTGCACTTGCCCCGCGACCAGTTGCCGGTGTTGATGACGTCCCTGCTACTGGGCACGCCGATACTGAGCCTGATTGGTGCAGTGATCGCGGCACTGACCGTGGGCATGCGAAGGGCCGGGATCCTGGTCGCCTTGCTCGCGTTGCCGCTGTACGTGCCGGTGCTGGTATTCGGCGCTGGCGCGGTGGCCGCATCAGCGCAGGGCCTCGATGCCAGCGGCGCTTTGCTGTTGCTGGGCGCTGGGCTGGTCATTTCACTGGTGCTGGCTCCGCCGGTGACCGCAGCCGCCCTTCGCATCGCGCACACCTGAATCAAACGATCCGCGCGCGACCGCAACCTGCCCTATCGACGGGTGCTGGTGGCACACTCGCTTCATTACAGAACCGCCCACCCTCCTTGAGGTACTTCTGATGAATCTGTTGAAATTGACCGCACTCGTAACCGTGCTTGCACTGGGCACGCTCGCCAACACCGCGCAAGCCCGTGAAACCAAATGCCACATGACCTTCAACCTTGCCGGTTGGTCAGCGTTCTACAAGACTGCCACCGGCACCGGAAAGGTGAGCTGCGACAACGGCCAGAAGATGAACGTCAAATTGCGCGCGAAGGGCGGCGGGCTGACCATCGGCAAGACCAGTGTGAAGAACGGCATCGGCGCATTCACCGGCGTCCGTGAAATCAGCGACATCCTTGGACACTACGGCACCGCCGAAGCCCATGCCGGTGCAGACAAATCTGCCTCTGCTCAGGTCGTGACCAAGGGCGATGTCTCACTTGCGCTGAGCGGGAAAGGCAAGGGCTGGAACCTCGGCGTTGCATTCGGGGCATTCATCATCGAGCGCTGAATCAAGGCGGGGATCATGCGCATCGCGCATAATTGGCACTTCGATGCCGTGTCCGTCTACTTTCGCAGCATGGGCCGGTAACCCTCCCCAGACCTCCCTTGATTTCGAAGGGAGGCAACGAAACACGATGAATCCGATCCTGCGCTGGTTCCACCAACTTGGTTCGCCGCCGTATTTCGACCGCTTCGCCGCTCGTTGGGTGCCGTGGGCGTATGCGCTGGGCCTGCTGACGATGGCCGTTGGCCTGTATGGCGCGCTGTTCCAGGTGCCTGCCGATTACCAGCAAGGCGACAGTTTCCGCATCCTCTACATCCACGTGCCAAGCGCGTGGATGAGCATGGCGATTTTTGCGCTCATGGCCGTCTATGCCGTGATTGCGTTGATCTGGCGGATCAAGCTGTGCGAAATCCTGGCGATGGCCTGCGCGCCCAGCGGCGCCGCGTTCACGCTCATCACGCTGGCGACCGGTGCGATCTGGGGCAAACCGATGTGGGGTACCTGGTGGGATTGGGATCCGCGCCTCACCACAGAGCTCATCTTGCTATTCATGTACTTGGGCGTGATGGGGCTTTACGCCGCAATTGATGACCGCCGCAACGCCGCGCGCGCCGCAGGATTCCTTGCGATTGTCGGAGTTGCCCTGCTGCCAGTGATCCGCTGGTCCGTGGTGTGGTGGAACTCGCTGCACCAAGGCCAGACCATCAGCCTGTTCGGCAAGTCGCAAATGGACGCCAGCATGATGATGCCGCTGATCTGGATGGTCATCGGCACGCACCTCTGGTTCACCGGTTCGCTGTTGGCACGGGCCCGCGCGGACAACCTGCGTCGCGAAGCCGGCAAGGACTGGGTGGTGCGCATGGCCGGGACGCAGCAAGCCGGCATGCCTCAAGCCGGGACGCCGCAAACAGGGGGCGACGCATGACTTATCGCGACTATGTAATCGCCGCGTACGTGGTGTTCACCGTTGTGTTGCTATGGGATTACGTCGTACCCAAGCTGCAGGTTCGCGCTGCCCTTCGCGCAGCCAGGCTTCGCTCAACTCGCGTCGCCCCGCCTCGTCATCAGGATACGGAGCTCGAACGATGAACCCCACTCGCAAACGCCGGCTTTGGCTGGTGCTGGCCACCGTTGCCGCCGCCGCGATTGCCACCACGCTGATCGCGATGGCTCTGCAGCGCAACGTCGCTTATCTGTACACGCCTGCAGAAGTATTGCGTGGCGAGGCCGGAGACCACGCACGCTTCCGCCTCGGCGGCATGGTTGCAGCTGGTTCGTTCCGGCGCGCCAGCGGATCGATGGAAGCGCATTTCGATGTCGATGATGGTGATGCAATGCTGCCCGTGGTCTACACCGGCATCCTCCCCGACCTGTTCCGCGAGAAGCAGGCAGTCGTGGCGACTGGCCAGATGAAGGATGGCGTGTTCGTCGCCGAGCAAGTGCTGGCCAAGCACGACGAGGCCTACATGCCCAAGGAAGTCGCAGACAAGATGGGCGCCGCGCACAAGAAGCATGACGTGCCCGATGCCGCGGAGCAGGCGCTATCACCGTGATCACTGCCCTGCCTGAATTGGGCCAGATCGCCCTGCTGCTGGCGCTGATGGTGGCGATGCTGCAAGCCTTGCTCCCACTGCTCGGCGCACATCGCGGCATCGCACCGTTGATGGCCGTCGCTCGCCCAGCCGCAGCCCTGCAGCTGGCATTGGTGCTGCTGGCGTTCGGCATCCTCACCTACGCGTTTGTTGTCGGTGATTTCTCTGTGCGCTACGTCGCAGAGAATTCCAACTCGCTGCTGCCCACTTACTACCGGGTGACCGCAGTGTGGGGCGCGCATGAAGGCTCGCTGCTGATGTGGGCACTGATCCTGGCGGCGTGGACGGCTGCAGTCGCGATGTTCTCCCGCGCACTGCCGCAACCCGTCATTGCGCGCGTGCTGGGCGTCATGGGCATTGTCAGCGTCGGCTTCCTCGCCTTCCTGATATTCACCAGCAATCCATTTGATCGCCTGCTGCCGGGCGCGGCAGAAGGGCGTGACCTCAACCCGTTGCTGCAGGACGTGGGGATGATTTTCCATCCGCCGATGCTGTACCTCGGTTACGTCGGGTTCGCGGTCCCGTTTGCCTTCGCGATTGCCGCGCTGTTGGACGGTAAAGTCGACACACGCTGGCTTCGCTGGACGCGGCCGTGGACGAATGTCGCCTGGGGCTTCCTGACCATCGGCATCGCGCTGGGCAGCTGGTGGGCCTACTACGAACTCGGCTGGGGCGGCTGGTGGTTCTGGGACCCGGTCGAAAACGCCAGCTTCATGCCATGGCTGGTCGGCGCCGCGCTCTTGCACTCGCAGGCGGTCACCGAAAAGCGTGGCAGCTTCGCAGGCTGGACGTTGTTGCTGGCCATCGCCGCATTCTCGCTGTCGCTGCTGGGCACGTTCCTAGTGCGTTCGGGCGTGCTGACCTCGGTGCATGCGTTCGCCGCTGATCCCACCCGGGGCCTGTTCGTGCTGATTTTCCTCGGCATCGTCATCGGCGGATCGCTGCTGCTGTATGCACTGCGTGCACCATCGAACAATGCCGATGCCAAGCCCTTCAGCGCGTTCTCTCGCGAAACCCTGCTGCTGCTCAACAACCTGTTGCTGACCACTGCCTGCGCCATGGTGTTGCTTGGCACCTTGTATCCGATGCTGGCCGATGCACTGGATCTCGGCAAGATCTCGGTCGGCCCGCCCTACTTCGCGCTGATGTTCCTGCTGTTAATGGCGCCGCTGGTTGCCTTGCTGCCGTTCGGTCCGCTGACCCGCTGGCAGCGCGAAGACATGGCATCGCCACTACGCATGCTGATGCCATGGGCAGTGCTGGCGTTGGTGCTGGGCGCGGTCGCCTTCTTCATTGCACCGCAAGGCAAATGGAAGACCGCCGCAGGCGTGATCGGCGCCGTCTGGGTCGCGGGCGGCACACTTCGTTTCTTGTGGTCAAGATTCCGAAACACCAATGCAAAGAAATCCGGGACGCGACTCACGGCTGAAATGCTGGGCATGGTGCTGGCGCATACCGGCGTCGCCATATTTCTCGTTGGCGCATTGTTGGTCGAGGGGCTGAGCGAGCAACGCGAGTTGGCACTCAAGCCCGGCGAATCAGTGACGATGGGCAAGCAAGAGTTCCGCTTCGATGGCGTGGACGAACTGCGCGGTCCCAACTACACCTCCGAACGCGGCCACGTGCAGGTCTTGCGAGATGGCAAACCCGTCATCTTGCTGCACCCGGAGAAGCGCCGTTACGTCGCCGGTGGCCAAGTGATGACCGAAGCCGGCATCGCCGCAAGTATTACCGGTGACGACTACGTGGCGCTTGGCGAATCACTGGGCGATGGCGCATGGGCCGTGCGCGTGCACACCAAGCCTTTCGTGCGCTGGATCTGGATCGGCGCGCTGCTGATGGCGCTGGGCGGATTCGTAACAGCGACTGATCGCCGCTTCCGCGTGTCGCCGCGAAAGGACGCCGCATGAAGCCCAGCCGCTGGTTGCCCTTGGCCGTTTTTTTCGTGCTTGCACTGTTGCTGGCGTCGGGCGTGTGGATGAGCCGCAAGCCGAATCGCGATGCCCTGCCCTCGCCATTGATCAATAAGCCTGCACCGGCGTTCACCCTGCCTGTATTGCATGAGCCCACGCGCAAGGTGACCCTGGATGAACTCAAGGGCCAGCCATTTTTGATGAATGTCTGGGGCAGCTGGTGCGTGGAATGCCGCATCGAGCATCCAGTTATTACGCGTTTTGCCGAAACCAAGCGCGTTCGGGTAGTCGGCTACAACTGGAAAGACGAGCCAGAAGACGCACTGCGCTGGCTGGAAAAGTTCAACAATCCATATTGGTTGGTCATCGCCGATGTCCAGGGCCGTGCAGCGATTGAATGGGGCATCTACGGCGCGCCGGAAACCTTCCTGGTCGATGCGCGCGGCGTGATCCGCTGGAAGCATGTCGGCCCGCTGACCGATGCCATCGTCGCGAACGAATTGATGCCGGCGCTGGAACGCATCGAGGCCGTGCGTTGATGCGCGGCAAAACCATCTTGCTTGCACTGTGCATGCTGCTCGGCTTCAACCTGCCTGCACTCGCGCAGGTCAACAGCGATAGCGCGCCTCTGCAGTTCCAGGACAAGACCGAGGAAGCCCGCTTCCATTCGCTGGCTGCGGAACTGCGTTGCGTGATGTGCCAGAACCAATCTTTGGCCGACTCCAATGCGCTGATTGCACTCAGCCTTAGACATGAAGTGCTGGAACTGATGCGCAAGGGCAACAGGGACGCGCAGATCAAGGATTTCCTGGTCGCGCGTTACGGCGAATTCGTGTTGTACAAACCGCGCGTCGAACCGAGCACCTGGCTGCTCTGGCTTGGCCCATTGGTCTTGCTGCTGATCGGTGCAGGCGTGGTCGTGGTGCTCATTCGCAAGCGCACACCCGGCACGCTGCCGGTTGATGACAAACAGGAGTGGTGATGGCCGCATTTATCGTCATCGCAGTTTTGCTACTGCTTGCCGTGCTCGCAGTGCTGCTGCGTCCCCTCTGGCACGATGCACGCGGGGTGGCCATTGGCGTAGGCGTGATCGTGGGTGTGTCGACGTTGCTGCTGTACCAACTTGTCGGCACGCCACAAGCATTGGATCCGGCTTCGGTCAAAGCACCGGAAACACTTGGCGACGCCATCGCCCAGCTTGAAACCGAAATGCAACGCAACCCCGACCAGGCCGAAGGCTGGCGCCTGCTGGCGCAGGCTTACCAGCGCGACGAACAAGCAATCAAGGCTCGCGATGCCTATGCAAAGGCCGCTGACCTTGCGCCCTCCGATGCCGGCATCCTGACCGAGGCCGCGCAGTCACGCGCACTGGCAGACGACAAGCGCTTGTTCGATCCACAGGCCGTCGTCCTACTGCAACGCGCGTTGGCCGCCGACCCCGCGCAACAACGCGCGCGCTGGTTCCTCGGCATCGCGCAACGCCAAGCCGGTGACGATGCGGCTGCCGCCACTACTTGGGAGCCATTGTTGAACCAAGTTGACATACCTACCGCGACCAGCCTGCGCAAGGAAATAGACGCCGCTCGCGCAGACGCCGGTCTGCCGCCGCTCTCTACCCGAGCGGTGCAAACGTCGGCCGCAGCACTGGTCGTGAACGTCTCGCTTGATCCAGAACTCGCCGCCCGCGTACGCCTGCGTGGCGATGCGGTGGTGTTCGTGATTGCACGCGCCGTTGGTGGCCCCCCGATGCCCGTCGCTGCAGAAAAGCATGCCGTCTCCGAGTTACCGTTCACCGCCAACCTTGACGACAGCGACAGCCCGATGCCGACCATGAAGTTGTCGCAAATGAAAGAAGTTGAACTGATTGCGCGCATGTCGGCCAGCGGCACCGCCGAGCAGCAGGAAGGCGATCTTGAATCGAAACCGGTCCGGGTGACGTTGCCGGCAAACGAGCCCGTCAACCTGGTGATTGGCAAGTAAGCCGCTTGGCCACCATCACGAACTCCGAGGTCTAACGCCACCGTGCAACCCGGGATCACTCGCCGCCCTTCTCTCCTGTCCATCGTCACCGATGTGATTTACAGCCGCGATCAGCGACGTCGCTTGCGGCTGGTGCAGTGGCTCATTGCGAGCCTGGTCTATGTCGGCGCCGCGACCTTGCTAATTACCGGAGTGGGCCAAGGGTGGATGGGCACGACCGCCCTCTATCTCTGGCTCGGCTTGGTCGCAATGATTCTGGTGACGGGTTACGTAGCGCTTCGCAGCGGCTGGACGGAGCGTTTTCGTGATCCTGCCATCTCGGTATGGCAGCTCTCCATGGGCGTATTAGCGGTCAACTGGGGCTACCTGATCTGCGGGCCGATGAGGACGTCGGCACTTTTCCCACTCATGATCATCTTCGCGTTTGGTGCGTTCTCGCTACGCTTGCGCCAGATCACATTCCTCACGTTATTTGCCCTGTCGAGCCTGGTTGTGGTGGTCGTGCTGCGCAACTTGTACCCCCACTGGGTACCTGCCCAGGGCGAGATTCCGCCTGTCCGGGTCGACATCAACAACATCCTCATGCTGACGGTGGTCCTGCCGGCGCTGGCAGTGATTTCCCTGCGCCTCTCACAACTTCGGCAAAAGCTTCGTAACCAGCGCGAAGCGCTTGCCCTTGCGCTCGCCGAGGTAGAGCGGCTGGCTGTCACCGACGAACTCACAGGCATCCCGAACCGCCGCTCGATCCAATCAATGCTGGACCGCAGCGCGGCACTGTCCACGCGGCATCTCACTTCGTTTAGCGTGGCAATCATTGACCTGGACCATTTCAAGGCGATCAACGACGATTTCGGGCACGCTGCAGGAGACACTGCACTCAAGACGTTTGCGCGTCTGGCCAGCGCAGAACTGCGAAATACCGACATGATCGCGCGCTGGGGCGGCGAGGAATTCCTGCTGTTGCTGGCCGGCGATCGCAACGGCTTCAGTTGTGCGCTGGAACGCATCCGCAAGGTTGTGCGGAACGGCTGCCTTGATGCACGCGTCATCACGTTCTCGGCGGGCGTCGCACACCATCAGCCCGGTGAGACCTCCGATGAACTATTGGCCCGTGCCGATCTAGCGCTCTACGAAGCAAAAGCCGAAGGGCGAGACTGCTACATCGTCGCGGATTGAGCGCGCAATGCGATCGTCATCCGGCTCTTGTTCGACGCGGTCAACCGGTTGATCGACCCGCGCCTGGCGGATCTCGCGCTGGCGCCTCGCGACGGCCTGATGACGGGCCTTGTGCGACGCACCGGCCCCTCAGTAAGGCTGGTGTGCATCCTCATCGAAGTTAGCGTGGTCCTGGCTGGCTTCCTGCTCCGCGGCACACTCGGGCTGGGCACAGTCGCCTACCCGCTGCTGATCGGACCACTGATCCAGGCCATGCTGCCGTGGTTCGATGCGCATTTGCGCGCAACCGCTGGCGAGTCCGCGCGCACCGGATGAAATAGTCAGTGAACTTTTCCAAATCCCAGACCAGCATGTTGCGATTCAAACGGGAATTTTACTGATCGCTTTTTTCGTAGGACGTCTTTAGCACTGCTCTTGACGGGTTAATCGCTACAGGCACCACGCCGCCAAAATGATTGCCCCATACCCTTCAGGACCATCGCATCCGGTTCGATCGTGTCGACGGTGAAATCGAAAAATCTCAACGTTGGACTGATTTTCAGGTGACCGTTGTCGATGGTGTAGGTGCCAGGATTTTCGACCGGCGTCGTCGAGTTGACTTGATAGAGCAAGCTGCCATCCGTCGAGAAAATGTACGTCATCATTTCATCGCTTCTCTCACCACCTACGATGTGATGTGAGTAGCACCAACTTCCATCCAAGTACGCGGGGGTGAGCTCGGAAGACACAGCCGGCGCGCCGTCGGCCATAGCGGACGCGCTGTCGGCAACGGCCGGGGGGCTCTGGGTGACATCGGGGTCACTCGCTCCGCACGCTGCAAGTAACAGAAAGGTAAGTGGAAGGGCTCGCAAGATCATGATGAATTTCCTGAAGGACGGAAGGTGGTGATGTTTATGGGACCCATTACAAAATTGATCTGGTTCATCTGAACGCTGATCTTTTTTGCGTAATTACTCGCCGTACTTCGCCCATGTCGCGGAATCAACCGGGCGAATTGGATGGTCGAACGCGCAGATGCCGATCGGCGGATACGTATCGCACTCAGCCCTCTGGGACAAGACCACGTTCACACGCGTTTTCGGCACGAATATCGCGCACGTCTCGGTTTCGCCAGAGGGAACGAAGAAATTCAACGCTTCAGACGTACCGACGTCCACCCACTCACCCGATTCGACTGGCTCCGAGCTACGCATCATCGGAAACGTCACATCGCGCTGGCGCAAGACAACGCCCTCTACAAGGAACCCCGGAACGCTTTCCGCGACTTCGGCTGGCAACTTGCTACTTCCATCCGCGCAAGCTGAACGCTTTCGGGCGAATGTGCTCACCACGAGCACGTTCTTTGCAGTCACGGCTTCGCAGCGCACCACCTCAATCGCCCGCAACTTCAAGACGTTGTGCAGCGGTTGTCCGGCAGATGCCAGGCCTATCGCAAGCAGCGGAATCAATGCCATCGTGCGTTTCATGGGTTGCATGGGTTTCCTCAATTCTCAATTCATTGAACCAGCACAGTTATGTTCACGGGCGTCCGTGCCGAGCAGCTCAAGACACCATAACGCAACATGTGCGGCGCCAAGGTCGCTGGTGGCCCGTGTTACATCTCCGGCGTGTTGCGCTCCAGCGTGCGAATCGCCTCATCGGCCTGACGCTTGGATTCGCGAATCTCGGCAGCCGTCGGCTGACGATAGGCATGTTTTCCAGACGCACTGGCTTTGAGCGTCGAATGATCTAGCCGATAAGGCGTTTTTAACACCGCGGTGCTTGGCGCTATTTGTGGCACCAGCAAAACGCCAGGTTTCGGCGCAACCACAGGACTGCCAGCAAGTATTTGTTGGCGAGGGTGCAGCACCGATTTGAGTGCACCGGTCATGCTCAAGACGAGGATCAACCCGACCAGAAGTTTCAGCAGCACGATACCGAGGCCGGCGTCCATCGCGTGTCCAATGACGCCACGCTCACGTTGCTTCCGATCGCTGCCACGAATGCGATCTTCAGCCGCAACGAGCAAGCGTCCGCAGCCTTGCGTGGCGATACCGCCCGCTTCCCATGTCGTTCTATCGCGACTACCGAAGGCAGGAGATGCGACGTCGGGCAAAGGGCCCAGCATCTCCCGCAAATCATCCCCGTCGACCAGTTGCACATGCCCCTGCTTGGTGGCGGACTCGATAGCGAAGCGACTGAACTCACCGCTAGTGACCAAGATTGCACCGGTCGCCCCTTGCGTGACCATCACACCCAGCAATTCATGCACAGAATTGTGTGTCACCTGCTTGGTATTCCAGTGTTTGCACTGCACGACGATGTAGGCATCGTCCTTGTACAACTTGAGGTCGATGCCGCCGTCGAACGCTGCCCCGGTGCCACCGGTGCCCACGTGATCGACTCGGTAGCCTTGTTCGCGGTAGTACGTCGCCAACATGGCCTCCAGCTGATCCCAAGTGACGTGGGTCAATGCATCCGTGCGGCGATTGCGAACATTCTTGAGTTCGTACATCTCTATCCCGACAGAATTCGTGCTGATGCGATGATGCATCGTTGGCCGTTTCGCGTCACCCAATCGAATGCCCAACAAGTCGGAAAAATGATCCCTCGCGCTCCCATTCCGAATCGCGTGGATTGTGATCAATTCATGGTCATCTCCCAAGCTCACTATTCTGCAATTTTCACACCTCTCGAGGAAATCATGGCTAGGACAATCTACGAAAAGCCCACACGTGCGTTACTGAAAGACATGCTGGTAGATATGAAGTTACAGCCCGGCCAAGTATTCACGACCTCCCGCACCATCGAGTGGTTCAAGTCGCACTACCCAAAGCTACAACCCAACAGCATCCGCGCACATCTGGTGCAAGCATCGGTCAACGATCGTAGTCGGCTCCACCACCCATCGACCAACACCAGTGATGACTTGTTGTTCAAAGTTGATTCCGGGCAGTTCAGGCTATACGAACCGGGTAAAGATCCTGCGCCGATACACGAGTTCATCGCCGGCGATATTGCTCGCGAAGAAGAAATCGCAAACATTGCCGAGGAAGAGGACACATTCGATGTGAGGTCGGGATCATCCGAATTCCTCCTAGAGCGCGACTTGCAGCGCTACCTTGCCGAGAACCTTGGCTGCATTGAGGCAGGACTGACGCTATTTGAAGCCGACGGGGTTAACGGCATTGAGTACGATGCAGGCGGCAGACGAATCGACATACTCGCTCTCGATATGGCCGGCGCATTCGTCGTGTTGGAACTCAAGGTGTCAAAGGGATATGACCGCGTCGTAGGACAGTTGCTGCGCTACGTCAATTGGATTCGCCAGAATTTAGCGGAGCCTGGACAGCCTGTCCGAGGGATGATCATCTGCCGAACCATGAGCGAGGACCTGCGACTTGCATGCGCAAGCATCGGCGACATTGAGCTGTTCGAATATCAGCTTTCAGTAGCCGTGACCAAGGTACCGACTCTTGGAATCTAAATCACTTGCGGCAGGGAAATGATCTCCTGCGCCTAGCCGTCCTTGGAGTTTTCCGCAAGGAAATCTTCTGCAATTGTCCAGAGCGGCTTGCCGTCTGCCCTGGCCCAGTGCCACGCACCGTTTACGCCACCCGGATCCTTGCCGTCAGGGTGCATGTCTTTAAAGATGCTCCAAGCGAGGTTGGAAACTGCATATTCCTTACCGTCCTTGGCCCACAGAACTGCGTCGCTTTGCCCACTCTTTCCGGTAATTGTCGCTTTGAAGGTCTCGTCTTGATCGTCAAACGTCACCCACGATGGCAAAGCATTCTTTAGCCATAAGACATCGCCAGCTTTTACTAGGTTGTTCTCAAGCAGGATCTTCATTGTCTTCGGACGCACTCGCCTCCCTGATGATTCTCGCACCTCTTCCTTGCGCCGGATGTCGATCAAGTACTGGCGAGCTTCAGGCAGGGGAATGATCACCTTCGGCACGATCACGACCTTTCCGTCGATCTTGTACGGCGTAATGGAAACGCAACTGATGTCTATCTGCGAGTCGCGTAGCCAGAGCACCGTTGCTGTGATCTCCTGCGAAAAACCTTCAGAGCAAAGAATTATTCTCGCCTTGGTCGATAGTTCGACGAACGAATCCGACTCCACAAACTCGACAATCTTTTCCCGGGCGTCCCTGTCCGAAAGCGCTTCGTTGTCATACTTCTTTTTATACGCGACGTAATACGGAACCAGCTTGTCGATATTCATCGAGGAGACCATCGCCGCATAGCGAATCGCCTGCAGGTCTGCGTAACCCGCTGCAGAGTCTCGCTTGAGTTCAACAACCACTAGATTGCCTTGCCGATCGACAGCTAGAAGATCCAGACGATCAGAACTCTTGTCGAAGCGGTCGAACTCGATGCTGACGATCAGCAGGTCTTCCCCCAGGATTTCCGGGTTGGAGCGAATCCACTCCTGGATATGCGTGCGCTCCCAAATGTTCAGGCCAGCGAAGCTACCTGCTGTGATCTTTGTGGCTTTATCCAAGCCTTGAGAAATCGAAAAGATCATTGCGTGTCCTTAATGGCAGGGCTTCGGTTAGCAGTAAAGAGGGTCAGGGAAATTTTTCAAATCACATATCAGCACGTTGGGATTCCATTGCGATTCAAACGGAAATGTTCTCTGACGCCTTTTTCACTCGTCACAGTCCGTCCGCATACAAGTACTTCTGGAACCCTATAAACACGCTGCGGATCTGATCCGGCGTTCCCAAGTCAGCGGCCGCATCCGAAATGGCGTGATATTTGAGTTTCAGCAGCGGCGTCAACTTCTCAAGCCCCAACTCATCCACGCCATCATCGATGTAGTGATCCAGCACGAATTCGACGAAGGCCAGGTGCCGGTCGCTCTTGTAACTTTCGTTGAGCTTTGCTTTCGCCTGCATAGCGCGTTCACTGCGCGGGATTGGCACGCGGGCATACGCAACATAGGCGAGCACGTCGAATAGGTCGCTATTGTCGGCTTCGATTGCCGCCTGCATTCCGGCCAGCGCATCGCGCCCGAAGCCTTTGTCGGCCAGCCCCAGCAGCAGCGCTTTGCGGGTGTCCGGAACGCTCCAGATTTCACGCAACTGCTCTTCGTCCTTGAAGAACTCAGGCAATACGCCGAACAGGCTTTCCAGGAATTGGGCCGCCGACATCGGCCGGCCATCCGCGCTCCAGAACGTGGTCGCGACCATGCTCTGGATCTGCCGCGCTTTGCCGTCGGCAAGCTTGACCTGAATTTTCGCCGGACGCGGCTCCAACGGTCCCAACTGTTCCGATGGCGGCTTGTCGATGTCTTCGCTCGTGAGATTCGCAGCACGCGGCTCTGGTTCCAGCGGTTCGCCATCCCATTCCGGATCGCTGAAATGGTGATGCGCTTTCACGAAGTCGTACACCGTGAAGTAATCCTTGCCGTCATACAGGCGGGTGCCGCGTCCGATGACCTGCTTGAATTCGATCATCGAATTGATTGGCCGCAACAACACGATGTTGCGCACGTTGCGCGCATCCACGCCGGTCGAAAGTTTTTGCGATGTGGTCAGGATCGTGGGAATAGTTTTTTCGTTGTCCTGGAACTCACGTAACGACTGCTCGCCCCGTGCGCCATCGTTCGCGGTGACGCGGACGCAATAGAACGGATCGATACTGTTGGCGATCTGGTTGATCAGGTCGCGCACCAGCAACGCGTGTTCCTGGTTGGCGCAGAACACCAGCGTTTTCTCGCGCTGGTCGATCAACTCCATGAACTTGCGAACGCGGAACTCCTCGCGTTCGCGAATAAAGATGATCTTGTTGAAATCACTTTCCAGATAGCGCTTGCCTGCCACTACTTCGCCTTCAATCACGGCGTCGTCTGGCGTGTATAGATATTCGTCCAGCGTGCTTGCGACCTGCTTGACCCGGAACGGTGTCAGGAAGCCGTCGTTGATGCCTTCCTTCAGCGAATAGCTGTACACCGGCTCGCCGAAGTACGCGTAGGTGTCCGCATTGCTCTGGCGCTTGGGCGTGGCGGTCAGGCCCAGCTGCACGGCCGGCTGGAAGTACTCCAGGATCTCGCGCCAGCTGCTCTCGTCCTTGGCACCGCCACGGTGACATTCGTCGATGATGATGAAGTCGAAAAAATCAGCCGGGTAGTCACCGAAGTAAGGCGACGGCTCCCCATCTTTTGGCGGCCCGCTCATAAAGGTCTGGAAGATGGTGAAGAAGATGCTGCCGTTGGTTGGCACGCGTCCTTTCTTGCGGATTTCATCCGGCGCGATGCGTACCAGCGCGTCTTCATCGAAAGCGGAAAACGCGTTGTAAGCCTGGTCGGCCAAAATGTTGCGGTCCGCCAGAAATAAAACGCGCGGGCGGCGCGTTGGCTCGCCGTCTTGCTTCCAATCACTCAGGTTCCAGAGACTCTGGAACAGCTTCCACGCCAGTTGAAAGGCGATAAAGGTCTTGCCGGTGCCAGTCGCCAGTGTCAACAGGATGCGGTCACGGCCCTCGACCACCGCGTCCAGCACGCACTGGACGGCGATGTCCTGGTAATAGCGGGCCTGCCAAGTGCCGCCCTTGTCTTCGAACGGGACTGCGGCGAAACGGTCACGCCAGGTATTGGCGGTTGCGAAGGTGCGTGCCCACAGCTCGTCCGGCGTCGGGAACGCAGCAACATCGCCCTCGCTGCCGGTGTGCATATCGATGCCGTAAATCTGCTGGCCGTTGGTGGCATAGGTGAAGCGCACCGCAAGCTTGTCCGCGTAGCTTTTCGCCTGCCCCACGCCTTCCGTATAGGGCTTGGCCCAGGCCTTGGCCTCGACGACCGCCAGCTTGATGTTGCGATAGACCAACACGTAGTCAGCGATCTCGGGCTTGGCGCGCTCACCATGGCCCTGCAGGCGACCTTGGGTGATGCCGAACTCCCGGCGGATCTGGCTGCCTTCGGCCACGCCCCAGCCGGCCGCCTTCAAGGCGGGGTCGATATGCTCGGCGCGGGTCTCGGATTCGTTCATATGCGAACTCTCGCCATCAGCGGCTCGAAACGATAGATCGCAGAGCGTCGGCCAGAGGCTTCGCGCACGGTCTGCAACAGGCCTTCCTGTAACAGCACGCGACTGAAGCGCGCCGCCGTCTGCACCGGGATATTCGCCTCGCGGGTGAAGCGACTATTGCTGAATACCGGATTGGCGAACAGGTAGTCCAGCGCGGCGATCGAGAACTTGGACGCCAGCAGCCCGGCGAAGCGGACTTTCATCTCCTCGTAGAAGTCGCGGATGTCCTGCGCCACCTCCAGATTCTGGATGGCCTGCTGCTCCACTGCGGCAAGGAAGAACAGGCACCAGTCCGTCCAGGCGTCATCCGCCGATACCGCGCGTAGCCGGTCGAGATACGCGTCCTTGTGGTCTTCGAAATAGCGACTGATGTAGAAGTGCGGCGCGGCGATTGCCCCGCCCTGCCACAGCATCAGCGTGATCAACATGCGGCCTACGCGTCCATTACCGTCCTCGAACGGATGCAGGGCCTCGAACTCGGCATGCGCCAGCGCGGTGCGCAGCAACACGGGCATGGCCTCATCGTCTGCCATCGCGAACAGGGCTTCCATCCCGGCGCCGAGGTGCTCTGGCGCAATCGGCACGAAACTCACGCGTCGGTTGCCGCGTTCACCGATGTAGTTCTGCTCGCGTTTGTAGGCGCCTGGCGACTTCTTCGCCCCGCGCCCAAACGACAGCAACTGGCGATGCAGGCTCTTGAGCAGCGATTCGGACAGGGCCTGGCCCTGTTCCATGCGGTCCTGTGCGGAATTCAGCGCGCGCCGGTAGAGCACGGTTTCGATTGCATCCGAACGGTACTCCCGCGCAGCACTGGCATCGTCGCCGTCAAACTCTGCCTCCATCTGCAGGATCTCGTCCAGCGTGCTGATGGTGCCTTCCATGCGCGAGGACACCACGGCTTCCTGCCCGCGCAGTGGGGCAAGGAACAGCTCACTGTTGTGCAGGCCGCGCAGCATCTGGTCGTAGCGGGCAAGCGCCGCAGTCGCGCCCAGCAGTCCGGGCATCAGCCGCTGGTAATCCAGCCCGACGGGCGGGAACTTGCCCAAGTGGTAGTGGGTTGCTTGGCTGGTGTCGAGGGGCATTGCCGTGGCGCTCAGGGGCCATGGGTGATTTGTTGTTAACAAACTACCATGATTTTAATGCCAAGTCGGCTAGACGTTCATGGATTAGCACTATGCCCGGTTGTCTTCAACATTGGCTGGTTGACGAATGACAAGCGGGCCAGATGTTCACGGGTGAAGGTGTACTCGGGTTATTGATGGCAATCCGATATCGATGAAGTACAAAGCCGGGAATTCACAACTGCCCCGAAAACGCCTGATGCAGCAGGGATTGTTTGAGTGCATCGAGGGCGGTGAGTTTGCGGGTGTAGATGGATTCGAGCTTTTTCGTTTGTTCGCTCAGCGCATCCAGAATATCGACCATTGCCGACTGCTCCGCGACTACCGGCCATGTAATACGAATTGGGTGGACCTGATTGCGATTGAGTGCTGGATTCGCAGCTCCTGAATCCAGTCGCTTTACATCGAGCCCTCTAAATAAGTAGTAGACGAATTTGGGGTGATTGCCCTTGAAGTCTTTGACCCACAGTGTCGTGTCATGTGGCCAAAAATCTTCGCCAAGAAAGAAGACCTTGCCCAACGTCCCTTTCCGCCCGATGACAACACCCGGTCCTTTGACCATAGCCGTATCGTGGCGACTTTTTATTCCGCCACTCGACACAACGGGAACGATTCCATCTCTTTGTTGACTCTTCGTTATATCGAAACCGCGTTGAAGCTGTAACTGAGAACCGACTGTGGTTTCAGCCCAACCATCTCTGCCAGTTGAAAACAGTGACTGTAAGGATGCGTCAAACACCTCCCGCGCATTCCGCAAATTCTTTTGGGCATTGGCCTTGGCGGTGGCGATGCCCGCAAAGGCTTCGTCGAGGATGGCAACGATGCGCTGCTGTTCTAGTAGTGGGGGTACTCTAATCGGAAGTTCCCTAACAACAGAAAGGGTTACACGAGGCCGGGTAGTTCCTTTCTGCCTAGAATTTATGAATTCGTTTGTCTGTGGAGAATTTAAGTGATAACAGAGGTATTCCGTATTGATTCGTTGAGCACGGATACGGACGAGGTCAGCAACTATTAAACCCTCGTCCAGACCTTCAACGACTGCAGACACCCCCAACGGACTTCCAAGCTTCGTCATCACAATGTCACCCGAGCGATACGAGTGACGCTTTAACTCTTGAAATTTCGATGTGGTTACGTAATCCATCTTCTTGAGATGAATTTTGAAAGGCTTAATGTTCTGAATTTTCAGTACCGGAAAACCTTTATCGAGATAGTCCTTTCGCTGCAGCTCTGATCCGAACGGGCCATCAACTACATCTTGCTTAAAATTTTCGCAAAGTGAGTGGAGTGGTTTTATTACCGATTCTTCTCTCACAACAAGCCCCTAATCCCCGCCAACACCTCAGCACTCTCCGCATCCAACATCGCAATCTCATCCAGAATCTCGCGCGGACTGCGATGCACCACCACCTCCCCGCCATCGGGATTCTTCACCGACAGATCAAACGTCACCGCATCGACCAACGCCGCATCCACCCGCCAGCTTTTGGGTGACACCGCAAAACTCGACTGCAACGCCACGAACTCCCCCATATCCGCGTCGTTCAGCGGATTGGTCTTTCCCATGTTGCGGCCCGGGTCCAACTGGTAATACCAAGTGCTGCGCGTCGGCGCGCCCTTGTCGAAGAACAACACCACCGTTTTCACGCCAGCACCCTGGAACGTGCCGGATGGGCAGTCCAGCACGGTGTGCAGATTGCAGCTTTCCAGCAGCAGCTTGCGCAGTGACACGCTGGCGTTATCAGTATTGGACAGGAACGTGTTCTTGATCACGATGGCCGCGCGGCCACCGGGCTTGAGCCGCCTGATGAAGTGCTGCAAAAACAGGAACGCGGTTTCGCCGGTCTTGATCGGGAAGTTCTGCTGGACTTCCTTGCGCTCCTTGCCGCCGAACGGCGGGTTGGCCAGCACCACGTCCATCTGGTCCTTGGGCTGGATGTCCAACACGTTGTCGCCCAGCGTATTGGCGTGGACGATGTTGGGCGCTTCGATGCCATGCAGGATCATGTTCATGATGCCGATGACATAGGCCAGGCTTTTCTTTTCCTGCCCGTAGAACGTGCGCGTCTGCAGGGTCTTGGCGTCGGTGGTAGAAAGCTTGCCTGTCTTGTTGAGGTAGTCGAAGGCTTCGCACAAAAAACCGGCGCTACCACACGCGCCGTCATAAATGCGTTCGCCGATTTTCGGATCGACCACTTGAATCATGGCGCGGATCAACGGGCGCGGCGTGTAGTACTCGCCGCCGTTTCGCCCGGCGTTGCCCATGTTCTTGATCTTGGCTTCGTACAGGTGGCTGAGCTCGTGCTTTTCGACGTGGCTGCCGAAGCGCAATTCATCGACACGGTTGATCACATCGCGCAGGTTGTAGCCGGACTGGATGCGGTTCTTGATCTCGCCGAAGATCTCGCCAATCTTATACTCAAGCGTCTGCGGGCCGCTAGCGCGGGCCTTGAAGCCGTGCAGGTACGGAAAGAGTTTTCCGTTGACGAACTCGATCAGGTCCGGCCCGGTCATCGCCTTGTTGTGGTCCAGCGCGCCGTCTTTGGTTTTCGGCGCGGCCCAGTGTTCCCAGCGGTAGGCATCCTCCAGCAGGAAGGCGTAAGGCCTGCGTTCCATTTCTGCCTCCATCGCCCGGTCGCGCTCCAGCGCATCCAGGTATTTGAGGAACAGCAGCCAGGACGATTGCTCGGTGTAGTCCAGCTCACTGGTGCAGCCGGCATCCTTGTGCAGGATGTCGTCGATATTCTTGAAGGTTTGTTCGAACATGGGCGGCGTCTTGGTGAGCAGGAAGACACTGTATCGGGCAAAGCAAGAAAAGGGGTCAGAGTGAAGTTTCCTGATCACGAATCCAGAGAGACCGATTAGCGTCGGCAGGAAATTCAATCTGACCCCTTTTCCCCCGGGCGCCGATGTCGGTTCCGATCCGATCTAGTTCACCGCATAAAAAAGACCCACATCGAAACCGATGCGGGTCTGTTGTCCGGTGAAACTGTCGGGTGAGCCTGTGCCTCGCACAGGCTCACCGCCTTCTGTGTCAGCCAGCCGGGATCAGGACCTTATCGATCACGTGAATCACGCCGTTGCTGGTCTCGATGTCGGCCGTTGTAACGGTCGCATCGTTGATCATGACCTTGCCGCCTTCAGTGCGGATCTGCAGCTTCGGACCGCCAACGCTATCGGCTTCCGAAATCTTGACGACGTCAGACGCCATCACCTTGCCGGACACCACGTGGTAGGTGAGGATGGAGGCCAGCTTGGCCTTGTTCTCGGGCTTGAGCAGATCCTCGACGGTGCCAGCCGGCAATGCTGCGAACGCCGCGTCGGTCGGGGCAAACACGGTGAACGGGCCGGGGCCCTTCAGTGTCTCTACCAAGCCGGCTGCACCCAGGGCTGCTGCGAGGGTATTGAACTGGCCTGCGCCTACGGCGGTGTCGACGATATCTTTGGTGGACATGTTTGTTTCCTTGGTTGAGGTAGTGCTGGATGTAGCGGCGTGTGTGCCGCCGAGTTGGCTGGCACAACCGGGGGAAGTGGCCCCGGCGAGCAGTGCGATTGCAATGACGACCGATTTGGTCAGGGCTGGATGGGTCACGAGTCACTCCGGTTGGGGTTGGTCCAGACGGCGAACGATAGACGCCGACACGTCACGCTCACGTTAAACAAGACGTTGTACGAATGTTGTACAGTTGCAACATGTACAGCGTTACTTCCACTTCCCGCATGACCGGGCTGGCCCCGGGCACCTTGCGTGCCTGGGAACGGCGATACGCGGTGGTTGACCCGCTTCGCGACGAGGCCGGACGCCGCGTCTACGACGCGGGCATGATCGAGCGACTGACCCGCCTGCACCGCCTCACCGAGCGGGGCCATCCGATCCGCAGTTTGGCGCCACTCAGCGACGACGCGCTCGACGAACTGCTGAACGAGTCCTCTCAGATCGGCTACGGCGGCGTGGAGATGCTGAGCGAGCAGATGCTGGAGGCGGTGATCGGTTACCGGATCGGTGCGCTGGACCGCCTGCTGTCAGTGGCCATTGCGACGCTGCCGCTGGAAATCCTGGTGACACGGGTCATCGCGCCACTGCTTACATTGGTAGGCAAGCGTTGGGCCGAAGGAAAGCTCGACATCGCACAGGAGCGAATGCTGAGCAGCCTGCTGCGCGCGCGGATGATCGCAATTCTAAATCCGCGCCCCAGCGAAACCAGCCCCAAGCTGCTTTTCTCCACGCTGCATGGTGAGCACCACGAGCTAGGTTTATTGATGGCGGCGCTGCTCGCCTACGGAGCCGGAGCTCCCCTGCTTTACCTGGGAACCAACCTGCCCGCGCGCGACCTTGCCACGCTTGCTGGGGAACTGGGTGCCAAGGCAGTGGCGCTGAGCTGCGTTGACTCGGGACTGGCGGACAGCGCTTTGGTGGACATCACCGCGCTTGTGCCATTGCTGGGTAGCAGCGTAGAGGTTTGGGTGGGGGGCGCACAAGCGGATTTCATTTGCCGCAAGCTGGACCATCCACGGGTCAGGAAAGTAACGGATCCCGCATTGATCGAACGTTTGGTCCGCCGTCTTTAAAAAACTGAACCACCCCGTCTTCCAGAAGCTGCGTTGCAAAAGCTGCTCGACGCCATCGAGCGTAAAGGGTCAGATCAGACAACTTGTTATGCAGATGCAACCAATGCGTCGCTGGCGTGATCGCAACAAGAAGTGCCGGGATCATGTTCATGGACACACGTCGCTGCACGCAATGGATGGCTGACAACCGTATTCGCCCCGCTAAAATGCCGCCATGACCGAATTCATCCCACCCGGCACGTGCTATTTCGACCTGCCCTCGCCGTTTCCGATGAAGCGCGGGGGCGATTTGCATGGCGCACGCTTGGCGTACGAGACCTGGGGCGAGCGCAATGCCGCTGGCGACAACATCATCCTCATCCTGACGGGTCTGTCGCCGAACGCGCATGCCGCGGCCAATGCGGGCAACCCGGCACCGGGCTGGTGGGAGGCGATGCTCGGGCCTGGCAAGCCGATTGACACCGACCGCTGGCATGTTGTGTGCGCAAATGCACTGGGAAGCTGCAAAGGGTCCACTGGTCCTGCGTCAACCAATCCGTCTAGCGGCACTTTATATCGGCTGGACTTCCCGGAATTGTCGATCGAAGACGGCGCCGATGCCACATTTGCATTGCTGCAAGGCCTCCGCATCGAACAGGTTGCCTGCGTGATCGGAAACTCGATGGGCGGGATGACAGCGTTGTCATTCCTGCAGCGACACCCCGGTATTGCACAGAGTCACATCAACATTTCCGGCGCGGCGCGGGCGCTGCCGTTTTCGATTGCCATCCGCTCCCTGCAACGCGAGGCGATTCGCCTGGACCCGCTGTGGAATGGCGGCGATTACGACGATGACCACTATCCCGAATCCGGCATGCGCATGGCGCGCAAGCTGGGCGTGATCACCTACCGCTCGGCACTGGAATGGGATGGCCGCTTTGGCCGGGTGCGGCTGGATTCCGACCGCCGCGATGACGAGGATCCGTTCGGACTGGAGTTCGAAGTCGAAAGCTACCTGGAAGGTCATGCGCGGCGGTTCGTGCGGCATTTCGATCCGAACTGCTATCTCTACTTGAGCCGTTCGATGGACTGGTTTGACCTGGGCGAAAGCTGCTGCGGCAGTCCGATGCAAGGCTTGGCCGGTATCAAGATTGCGCGTGCCCTCGCCATTGGCGTGCACACGGACATCCTGTTTCCCGTTCAACAGCAGCAAGAAATTGCCGATGGCCTGCGTGCCGGTGGCTGCCAAGCCGAATTCCTTCCGCTGGAATCACCACAAGGCCACGATGCCTTTCTGGTGGATTTCGAGAGATTCGGGCCCGCGATTGCGGGATTCCTGGCCGCCCTGCCCCAGCATTAGTCCTTATGCCATTCCGTTTAGGCATGACGTCATGACGATTGGTAGACTCGACGCATGGCCAATCCCTGCACACCCATCGATTTCCCCGGTTGCGACAAGTTCATTGCCGCGATCGATGCCGCCGTCACCGCTGGTGACGAACACGCCATCACCGGCGCCTTGCGTAACACTCTGTGCAGCCTGATTCGTGACCCCGAGGTGGAGTTACCCGCCTGCGTGCACGAGCCCATCACTGATCATTACGCCCGCCGCGAGCTCTACCGCAGCACGCAACATGGCTACAGCGTGGTGGCGATGACCTGGGGCCCCGGACAAGGCGCGCCGCTGCATGACCATTCCGGCCTGTGGTGCGTGGAGGGGGTGTGGGATGGCGAGCTTGAAATCGTG
>JBBSRO010000035.1:0-28884 GCA_038242955.1 Lysobacterales bacterium | reverse complement strand
TGCCGTACCGTCCCATTCCGGCGCATGTTTTGCCAACATGTCATCCAGGTGGATGCGTTCGCCGAAATTCACCACGACTTGCCCGTAGTTGCTGCGCAGGACTTTCGGAATACCGCCCAGCAGGCTCCAGATGGATTCCTTGGACTTTGGCTTGCCGGTCAGTTCGTCCTGGTAACTGCTGCCTTCCATCAGTTTTTCGTAACCGATGTACACCGGCTGGAACAGCACTGGGCGGGTTGGCTGGCGCAGGTAGGCACGTAACGTCATCGCCAGTGAGCCGCCCTTGGGCTGCAGCAGGCGGCCGGTGCGTGAGCGCCCGCCTTCGATGAAATATTCGATTGAATACCCACCGGCGACCAGTTGCGCCATGTATTCGCGGAACACCGCCGAGTACAACGCGTTGCCTTTGAAGCTGCGTCGCGCGAAGAACGCGCCGCCCTTGCGCAGGATGGTGCCCACGACCGGCAGGTTGAGGTTGATGCCGGCGAAGATATGCGGCGGCACGATGCCGTGGGTATAGAGCAGATAACTCAGCAGCAGGTAGTCCATGTGGCTGCGATGGGTCGGAACGTAGACGACCTCATGGCCTGGCGCGTCCTGCTTGAACCCGTCCAAGTGATGGACCAGCACGCCGCGGTAAATGCGGTTCCAGATCGGTGTGAGCATGTAGCTCAGCGAGCGCACCGCCGTGTGCGAATAGTCGGCGGCGATTTCGTAGGCGAAACCCTGCGCTTTTTGCCAGGCAGCCTCGGGCGTGCTCTTGTCGCGCCGGGCCTGGTCGGTGATCGCATCGCGCACCGATGCGGCCGCCAGCACTGAGTCCACCAGCATGCGTCGGGTCGACAGGTCAGGGCCGACAACGACCTCGCGCAGGCGACGGAAGTGGGTGCGCAACACGCGCGACAACTTGCGCACAGTGCGTTCGGGCGGCAGTTCTTCGCTGACGATGCCGCGCAAGGAGACCGGCGGCGCGAACTGGACCAAGGTGTCGCGGCCGTTCAGCAGGATCGCCAGCAAGCGGCGGAACCGACCGACAATCGTCCAGTTTTCCGAGAACAGCACCGAAAACCAGCCGCTGCTGCGGTTTGGTGCTTGCCCGACGAAAATCGAGACGGGCACCAGCTGCACGTCCAGCGAAGCGTCATCGCGATGTGCCTGCAGCAGGCGCGCCAGTGAACCGGAATGGGTCTTGTGCTCCGGTCCCGGCAGCAATCCCAGCGCATTGGCGCGGCGGCGTGACAAGGCGACATACGCGCGCTTGCGACCCAGCGGGTCGCCCGCCATTGGCTGCAGGGGGGATGGCAGGCCAGCCTCGCGACAGGCGCGCTGCAGGATCAGTGCATTGGACAGGCCGTAATCTTCCAGTACATAGCAAACCGGCCGGCCATCATCGAACCGATGGAATTGCTCGGGTTGGTCAGGTTCGATGTCGAGTTTCAGCCAAGGATCGGCTAGGCGACCCAGTATCCGGGCCCAAAGTGGTGGCTTGGGCTTCGGTTTGACTGAATTTGATGCTTCCGCTGCCGGCACAGACGCTGATGCTGCTTCCGGGTCGAAATCGGAAGTGGCCTCACGTTCGGGTTTGGATTCTGGCAAGTGCGGAGCATCAAGGAATGCCGGTAACGGCAATTGCGGCAACCCGGCTGCGCTAGCCGCCACGGGGTCTGGCTCGGCTCCGACATCAAGGGGCGCGCCCTCCGCTGGAACTCCGGAAAGGTCTTCCGGACCCGGCGCTGGCTCGAACAGGCTGGTCTGGGTTGGGGTTGGAGGGCGATTGGGCATCTGCACCATTATGGCGAAGCTGGCTTGCCGGTGCCCGTTCCACTGAGGAGTGAAGCTTCGGCACGCGTCACGAAATCAGCCAAATACCAGTGCCCGTCGATGCGGATGGCCGGCACGACCGCGTCGATATCGCTATTGGCTAGCCGGTAACGCAGGCGCAGGCGCGCGCTGTCACCAGTCTGTTCCAGCAGCTGTACGCTGAGCCCACGCAGGCTGGCATCCAGGTCCAGCCCGTACTGGGTACGCAGCTGCGCCAACAGGGTCGCGATGAAGGGCGACATCCGGTCCAGGCTGGACTGCATGCCCAGTTTAGCGAACGCCGCATCGCCCGTCTTGCCGTCGATCCCGCTGCGTTGGGCCGCTGCCGTCAGCGCAGTGAAAAAACGGCCGGCGCGGGCGGGATCTGACAGCGGCGCGGCCAGCGCCCAAGTGCTGAGTGCGGCGATGGCTTGCGCGACGTGCTCGCGTTCGTCCTTGGTGTAGTCGGCGTCCTTCTGCACGTATTGGCCGCCGAACTGGGTCAGGGTCCGGATCGCCATATGGATGTCACGGTCTGCACCCGCGAACTGGGTACGAAAGGTCGCCTTGTACTTGGCCAGCGCGTTTTTTTCCTGCAGCGACGCCAGCATCCCCGATAGACGTCCGTCCAGCGGCAACTCATCCAGCGGCCAACGACTGACGCCTTCGCGCCAGCTGGTTTTCAGGCGCTCGTGAAGTTCCGGTGGCACCGCCAGCTTGGCGAAACCGGCCCCATCGCGGGCCAGCAAGCGCGCGGCCAATACGTTGATCGCATCGACCGGGCGGGTTGCGGGCGTGGGCTTTGCGTGTTTGGCCATCGCCGCAGGATTGGCAGCGGCAGGCGTTGGATCCGGCTGGCAGCCAGGCAACAACGCCAGGCACAGCATCAACGCGGCGGCGCGCGATGCCGCAATCGGGTGATGCGGCATCAAGGGCTTGCTGGAGCGCATTGGCTGTGTGTCCTTGCGTGGGTCGGCGACATGCCGCTGGTCTCAATATGCGCAGTGCCCTGAATCGAAGGCTTTCAAGCGCTCCGGATACGTCGTGGACAGCAGGGTTTGCCACGTTTGCCAACCGTGCAGGCCGGCTTTCGCATCGGCATCGGACACGCTCTTGTTGACGCGGGTGTAGTGCAGACCGTGGTAATCGATGCCGGCATCACGCAGGGCTGCCTGCATGTTGCGGATATTGGCATCGCCATCGTCCACCAGCACCACGCGGTCATAGTGCAATTTCAGGCGGCCGAGCAGGTCCAGTAGGATCAGGCCTTTGTCCTGGCCGGAGGTCATGAAAATGCCTTGGTCGTAACTGACCTCTGACTCCCGTGCAGCAGGCCCCGCGCGCCAGCGCCAGCTGCTGCCTTCGGACTGTCCGGCCAAAGGTGTGGGCAGTGCATAGCCGGCATCGTTGAGCGTACGCACGGTGCCGCCGCGATACAGCGGGTTGCGCGAGGTCAGTAGGAGTTTTTCGCCGGGCAGAGCATTGATCAGCGCAGGGCCATCGGGCTGGGTCAGCTGCTGGGTACCGGCTTCGTAATTGAGCGAGATCACGTCGAAAAGGCACTTCACCTTGGCCGGGTCAGCGGCCGGCAGGTGCTTCTGCCATTCGTACCAGCGGTCGCTACCGAAGAAGCCTTGTGAAGTCAGAAGGGTATCGTCGATGTCGAGTACCAGCAGTGTGCGGCGCGCGCCGTTACCTGCAAGCGTGGTGGCGACGTAGGCAAGGTCATTGATATCGGTGACTTGTGACTCGTGCGCGTCAGGCGCATGTGCCTGCAACGCTGGCGCATGCGCGACAGGCATGCTTGCACACGCGGTGAGCAGGGCAAGTGCCAACAGGATGGGGCCGGTCCGTTGCATCACGCGCTCCTTGAAGGAATGAAGCCGAGTCTACCCGCCCACGCCGCCCGCTTCAGTCGGCCAGCATGGCGCGGATAGTGGCCAGTCCGGCATCGCGGCGTTCCGCCTTGTGGGCGGCATCGGCTACTGGATCGGCACCGTCGCGTTGCAGTTCGGCGGCGGGTAGTTCATCCAGGAAGCGGCTTGGCGACAGCCGCAGCTTGTCACCCCAGCGTTGCGCGGTGCTGGCATGCGACAGCCACAGCTGCTGCTTGGCTCGGGTGATGCCGACGTACATCAGGCGCCGTTCTTCATCCAGGCTGCCTGCCTCGATGCTGGCCTCGTGCGGCAGGGTGCCGTCTTCCACGCCGATGATGAACACGAAGCGGAACTCCAGACCCTTCGCGGAGTGCAGCGTCATCATCCGTACCTGATTGCCGGCATCGCCCTTGTCGGCATGCGACAGCAGTGCCAATGCGGCGGCCAGTTCACCTGGTCCTGAAGTCTTCGGGCCATCGAACCAGTCAGCCAGTTCATCCAGATTGCGCCGGCGCGCCTGGAACTGCGCTTCGTTCTTGCATAGCGCGCGCAACGCGGCCAGCAATCCCGAACGTTCGTTGAGTTGGCGAACAAGCTGCGCGGGCGGCAGGTGATGTGCATCGCCACGCAGGCTGCGGACGATGTCGGAAAATCCCTGCAACGCGTTAGCAGCACGCGCAGGCAACTGCTTGGCGACCGCCACCGATTCCGCTGCACGCGACAACGGCATATGCGACTGCGCGGCGAGTTCAGCGAGTTTTGCGAGCGTGGTTGCGCCGACCCCGCGTTGCGGCGATGCGACGGCACGCAAGAAGGCGGCGTCGTCTTCGGGATTGGCCAACAGGCGCAGCCACGCCATCGCATCTTTCACTTCGCCGCGATCCAGGAACGCGGTGCCGCCACTCAGGTAGTACGGAATGCGCAGCAATTGCATCGCCTTTTCCAGCGCGCGGCTCTGGAAATTACCGCGGAACAGGATGCAGAACTCGCTCCACGGCGCTTGATGTTTCTGCGCGACAAACTGGATTTCAGCGGCTACTTTTTCGGCCTCGTGTGCGGCGTCCTTGCATTCCCACACGCGGATGCGTTCGCCGTCGGCTGCATCGCTCCACAGCGTCTTCGGGTGTTCATGCGGGTTGTTGGCGATCAGCGCATTCGCCACGCGCAGCACGCGGTTCGAGCAGCGGTAATTCTGTTCCAGCTTGACGATGCGCAGCGCTGGGTAGTCGGTGCCCAGTTGCAGCAAGTTGTCCGGGTTGGCACCACGCCAGGCGTAGATGCTCTGGTCGTCATCGCCCACGCAGGTGAACTTGCCAGCCTCGCCCGCCAGTGCGCGCAGCAACCGGTATTGCGCGTCGTTGGTGTCTTGGCATTCGTCGACTAGCAGATAGCCGATGCGTTCGCGCCACCCGGCAACGCAGTCGGCATCGGATTCCAGCAACGCCACCGGCAAACGGATCAAGTCGTCGAAATCCACCGCGTTGAACGCGTTCAGTCGTTTCTGGTAACGGGCATATAAGGCAGCGGCTTCATGTTCACGCCCGCTGCGTGCGGCTGCTGCGGCCTGTTCCGGCGACAACCCGGCGTTCTTCGCACGCGAGATCAGTTGCTTCATCGCCTCGACCACATCCGGCTTGCTACCCGGCGGTAGCAGATCCTTGATCTGGCCTGCGCTGTCATCGGAATCGAAGATCGAAAATCCACGTCGCAGACCGATCAGCGCGGGTTCGGTTTGCAGGATGCGCAGGCCCAGAGAATGGAAGGTGGCTACGGTCAGTTCCTGCGCGTCATCCCCGCGGAGCCGCTTGCCGACGCGTTCGCGCATCTCGCGCGCGGATTTGTTGGTAAAAGTGATCGCTGCGATGCGCTTGGCCGGGTAGCGCTTGGTGGCGACCAGATGCGCGATTTTCTCGATGATGACGCGGGTCTTGCCGCTGCCGGCACCGGCCAGTACCAGCAAGGGACCTTCGGTGTGCAGGACGGCGTCGCGCTGTGGTTGATTGAGTCCATGCATGTGCGTTGCATTGTCGAAGCTGCGGGCCAAGCTTGCCAGCCTTGTGCGCCGGTAGAATCCGTGCATGGCCAAGCTTTATTTCTATTTTTCGGCAATGAATGCCGGCAAGACCACGACCCTGCTGCAATCGGCGCATAACTACCGCGAGCGCGGGATGCGGGTGGCGATCCTGACCCCTTGGCTGGACGATCGCGCCGGAAGCGGCACGGTGGCCTCGCGGATCGGATTGAAGGCGGATGGCATCGCGTTTCGGCCCGATGCCGACCTGGAAACCATGATCCATGCCGATATCGCCGCCCATGGCCCCCTTCATTGCGTGCTGGTTGATGAGGCGCAGTTCCTGACCAGGTCGCAGGTCTGGCAATTGAGCGAAATCGTGGATCGCTTGCGTATCCCGGTGCTTTGCTATGGCCTGCGTACGGATTTCCGTGGCGAGTTGTTCGAGGGCAGCCAACACCTGCTGGCCTGGGCCGATGAATTGCAGGAGATCAAGACCATTTGCCATAGCGGCAAGAAGGCGACCATGAACCTGCGCGTGGACGAAGGCGGGCGGGCAGTGCAGGACGGTCCGCAGGTCGAGATTGGCGGCAATGAGCGCTATGTGTCGGTCAGCCGCGCCGAGTTCAAGAAAGTGATGCGTGGTGAAGGAAGTATCGAGCCGATGCAGGTGCCGCTCTTGTAGAGCGGGCTTTGACACGCTTGGGTGGGGATATCAGCGACTCATAAACGCCGCGTTGCACAACCCGCGCGGAGCTGTTCGACCTCTCGTGGAATCGCACCGCCTTCCGGCAAGGCCAATTGCATTTGGGTGAGCACCGTACCGAGCTCGGCCAACGCTTGCGTTGGTTGTGCGGGGCAGTCCAGTTGCGCAACGTAGGCGCGCGCCAGCCACGAGGCCTTGCGTTGTTCGATGTCGCCTTGGTCGGAATTGCTCAAGGCACGCAACCGCTCGTAGGCAGCTTGGTCACCGCCGGACGCCTCAAATCGCGCCAATGAAATTTCCGCGCGGTGCGTATGCGAATGGTTCGGTCCGAAGCCGCTACGGGTCAGTCGCACGGCACTGAGTAGTGCTGCGTGCGCGGGCTCGGCTTGGCCGAGTGCGGCCAATGTTTCGCCAAGCAGGCGGTCGCTGTCGCCGACCAATTCGTGCTTGGCGCCGAAGCGTGTCGCGCGAATTTGGCGCGCTTCGCGGATCAGTGGCAGTGCCTTCTCATCTTCTCCGCTACTGTGCAGGATCATTGCCAGATTGAACAAGCCGCCAGCGATCACGCTGTCACTTCCTCCGGCGCGCCAGGCGGCGACTGCTTGCTCCTGATACATGACGGCCTGGCCCAGGTCGCCGCGTTCCCAGGCCACGATCGCCAGGCTGTTGTACGCGCGGGCCATGTCGGGGTGATTTGGATCCAGTCGCGTGCGCATCCATTTGTAGGTGTCCAGGAACTCGGTTTCCGCTTCGCTGAAACGCCCAAGATCCACATACAGCGCGGCCAGTTGCCGACGGGCATCAATCGTGGCGCGGTACTCGTTGCCATGCAGGTCACGCGCCAGCGCCAGTGAACTTTTGCAATCGCGTTCGGCGGCGATGATTTCGTCCGAGCTGCGTTCTAGGGAGCACAGGCTACGCAGCATGTCGATCGCCAGCGGATGTCGTTCCCCGACTTTTTGCTGTAGTTGCACCAATGCATCACGCAGGATGCGGATCGCCTCCTTGGCATCACCGGTGTAGGCCTTGAGCGATGAGATGTCGAGCATGTTTTCGGCAACGCCGACATCGTCTTGATGGTCGCGGCGCAGGCCCAGCGAACGATTAAACAGCTGGCTGGCCACGTTGCGTTCGCCAAAATCGCGATGGCAGCGCGCAAGTTGCGAGAAGAAGGCAGAAGCCTGTGCCGCCAATTGTTCTTGTTCATGCGCTGCCAAGGCGTTGAGCGGCTGCATCTGCGCCAGGCATCCCTTCGAATCACTCATTAGCAGACGCGTGTTGCCACGCAGGGTGGCGGCTTCCAGACGAAGACTGGCGGGTGCGTCGGGCAAGTCTCTTAGCAGTTGAGTCTGCTGGTTAAGCAATGCATCAGCTTCGCGATAATCGCCCAGGCTCAATCTCAGGCGCGCGACCACGCCATAGAGTTCTGCGCGTGCCTGCGGTTGCCGGGCCAAACTGCTTTCGCCGCGCACGATGCCCAAGTCGAGCAAGGTGCGCAAGTCCATCGGCGTATCGTGTGGCGCCGAGCCCGCACTTTCGAACAAGTCCGCGACAAAATTTTGCATGGCTTGTGCACGACCAGCTTCGCGCAATGCTTGCTTGGCCTGCCAGCTGACCATTGCCAGCGCGGTCAGCATCACCGCCAGCACCAGGCTTGCAGCCGCGACCGGCCAACGGTGGCGATACAAATATTTGCGCACGCGATAACCCATGCGTTCGCCGCGGGCCTGAATAGGCCGCCCGCGCAGGTAGCAAAGCAAGTCCTGCGACAGTGCTTCGGCAGATACGTAACGCTGTTCCGGGCGCTTGCCGAGTGCCTTGTTGACGATGTTGTCCAGGTCGCCCGCCAACTCGCGTGACAGCCGCTTGGGCGAGTAGGGTTTCGTTGCATCCGGCTCGCAGTGCAGAACCGCCTGCGAAGCGCGCAAGGGTTCGCCGTCGAGGATCGCCTCTTCCCATTCGGCATCGGTCTGGCGCGTGAGTCGATAGGGCTTGCTGCCGGTGAACAATTCGTACAGCACCACGCCCAACGAATAGACATCGGTCATGGTGGTGACCGGCTCGCCGCGAATCTGTTCGGGTGCAGCGTAGTGCAGGGTGAAAGTGCGCACGCCGGTGCGGGTCTGTTCCAGCGGCAGTGGTTCCACGTCCAGCAGTTTGGCGATGCCGAAGTCGAGCAGGCGCACATGCCCGCCCGGGGTGACCATGATGTTGGACGGCTTCAGGTCGCGATGCACGATCAGGTTCGCATGCGCATGGCTAACTGCCTCGCAGACTTGTCGGAACAGGTCGATGCGCGCGGCCAGGTCAAGGTGGCGCGTTCGGCAATAGGTGGTGATCGCCTCGCCATCGACATATTCGAGGGCAAGATACGGCTGGCCATCGCGGTCGATGCCGGCATCCAGCAGGCGAGCGATATACGGATGGGCGAAGCGGGCCAGGATCTCGCGCTCCCGTTCAAAGCGCTGGCGCAGGCGCGGGTCCACCAGCCCGGCACGCAGCAGTTTCAAAGCCACCTTGCGCTCGTAGAGGCCATCGGCGCGCATTGCCAACCAGACCTGGCCCATGCCGCCTTCACCGATCATCCGGTCGAGTCGGTAAGGACCAATACGTGCGCCGGGGCGCGCGCCGTTCGGGACTTCCACTACGGGCTCAGCCAGGAAGTCTGCGTCGTCTTCTTCCAGTGCGAGCAGGTGTTGCAACTCGTCGGCTAGTGAGCTGTCTTCGCGGCGCAGTGCTGCGAGATGCTCGGTGCGCGCATCGACAGGCAGCTCGAGCAGCGCATCCAGCAGCGGTGAGAGTCGTTGCCAGCGTTCGGCGTCCATCCGTCAGTGCCGGATCACGTGGCCACGAGGTCAGCCAACCTCAGGATCTTTCAGGGATGCCAACAGGAACATGCGTGCCTTCTGCCAGTCGCGCCGCACGCTGCGTTCCGAACGCTTCATCAACGCCGCGATCTCAAGTTCCGACAGGCCGGCGAAGTAGCGCAATTCGACCACTTGGGTCAGGCGTGGATCCACGGCGGTGAGCCGGGTCAGCGCGGTATCCAGGCTAAGCATGTCTTCGTCCAAGCGCAGGCCGCCTTCCATGTCCTCCGGCAGATCGGTGACGCGATGCAGGTCGCCACCACGCTTCTGTGCCAACCTTTGACGCGCATAGTCCACCACCACGCTGCGCATCGCCGAGGCGGCATACGCAAAGAAATGCGCACGATCGTCGAATTGTGCGGAACCTTGGCCGCGACCGATCAGTTTCAGGTAAGCCTCGTGCACCAATGCCGTGGCATCCAGCGTATGCCCGTACTGACCGGCCAGTTGGCGGCGCGCCATCGAATGAAGTTCTTGGTACAGCGTGGCCAACACGCGGTCCATGGCACTGCGATCGCCTTTGTGGGCGGCATCCAGCAATACGGTGATTTCACCAGCTTCGGTCATGGCGACGTGCGAATCGGGACAAAGAGCACTATAGCCGGAGCAACTGGAAGCGTGAACCAAACGCAGGTGTATGCACGCGCTTCAACGCTGGCAATGGGTGCACCAGACGCTGGCGCGTTGGCCGATGTTGGCTTGCTTCAATTCGCGCCCGCAGCGCTTGCATGGCAGGCCACCGCGCCCGTAGACCAACAGTTCCTGCTCGAAATAACCTGGTGCGCCATCGGGGCTGATGAAATCGCGCAAGGTGGTGCCGCCACGCTCGATCGCATGCGCCAGGATGGCCTTCACGGCATCAGCAAGCACCTGATAGCGACGACGGCTGATGGATCCTGCCGCGCGCATTGGCGAGATGCCAGCAATGAATAGTGCTTCCGCGGCATAGATATTGCCCACGCCAACCACCACCGCCTGGTCCATCAGGAACGTCTTGACCGGCGCGCTGCGGCCACGGCTGCGGGCGAACAATGCGTCGCCATCGAAGTCGTCCGACAGCGGTTCCGGTCCAAGCTTGGCCAGCAGCGGATGGACCTCATCGGGCGGCTGCCACAGGAGGCAGCCGAATCGACGTGGGTCGTTGAAGCGCAGGACGCGGTCGTTGCCCAAATTGATATCGACGTGATCGTGCGTGCGCACTGGCGTGGTTTTAAGCAGCACCCGCAGGCTGCCGGACATGCCCAGGTGCAGCAATGCGCTGCCGACGGAGGTATCCAACAGCAGGTATTTGGCGCGGCGGCGAATGCTATCGATGCGTTGTCCCGGCAGCAGCTCGGACACCTCGCGCGGAATCGGCCAGCGCAGGTCCGGGCGGCGCAGCAGCACGCCGCTGACGCGCTGCCCTTGAACATGTGGCAACAGGCCGCGGCGGGTGGTCTCGACTTCGGGTAGTTCAGGCATTGGGCGATTGTCGCCCAATGTGATTGTTCAGTTTTCGTGACCTCGTTCCACGTGCGTTGATATAGCGCGTGGCATCATGCCAAAGCGTCGCTTTGACGCCTTTCCCGAGTCTGCAATGCACGCGTTCCTGACCGAATCCATCTTTCTTGAATTCCTGGCCGGTGGCCTGCTGCAGTTTTCCTTCTGGGAACTCGTGCTGTATTTCCTGACCGCGACCCAGTTGACGATTTTTTCGGTGACCCTGTACCTGCATCGCAGCCAGGCGCACCGAGGCGTGGATTTCCATCCCGTCGTCGCGCATGTATTCCGGTTCTGGCTCTGGCTGACCACGTCGATGATCACCAAGGAGTGGACCGCGATCCATCGCAAGCACCACGCCAAGTGCGAAACCGCCGAAGACCCGCACAGCCCGATGCACAAGGGCATCAATAACGTGTTGTGGCGCGGTGCTGACATGTACCGTGAGTCGCGCTTGGACCGTGCCAGTATCGAGCAGTACGGCAAGGGTTGCCCGGACGACTGGATCGAGCGCCATCTGTATACGCCATACGCCACCATGGGCCCGGTGGTGTTGCTGCTGGTGAGCTTCGTGCTGTTCGGCTTCGCCGGTGTCGCGATGTGGGCGCTGCAGATGGCGTGGATTCCGTTCTGGGCGGCTGGCGTAATCAATGGCTTGGGGCACTGGTGGGGTTATCGCAATTTCGAAACCACCGACACCGCGACCAATCTGACGCCTTGGGCGTTCTGGATTGGCGGTGAAGAGCTGCACAACAACCACCACGCGTTCCCCAGTTCGTCCAAGTTCGCGCTGCGCCGTTTCGAGTTTGACATCGGCTGGGCTGCGATCAAGATGCTTGAGGCGGTGCGGCTGGCGAAGGTTTTGCGCGTTGCGCCCAGCCTCAACGTTCGGCCGAATATCCACATGCCGGATGCAGAAACCGTGCGGGCATTGGTGGCGCATCGCTTCCTGGCGATGACCGACTATCAGCGCAACGTGCTCAAACCCGCACTGCGCGAGGAAGCCGCGGCAGCTGGTGCCAAATTGCGTTCGATGCTGCCGCGCCGGTTGCGCAAGGGTATTGCCGATGATGGCCGCTGGCTGAAGCCTGATGCACGCCAGCAGCTGCATGAGTTCGTGGAAGCACATCCGCGCATCCGCACGCTGGTGGAATATCGCGCGCGTCTGGCCGAGGTGCTGGAAAGCCGCGGGCATGATGCCTCCGAGCGCTTGCATCGCCTGCAGGCTTGGTGCGTCGAGGCAGAAGCTTCAGGCGTGCGTGCGTTGCAGGAGTATTCGGCGCGGCTCAAGGGTTATGCCCTACAGACCGCATGAAAATTGCTGCTGCAATTGTCATTTTCTCGTGCGCACTGTGGGCATTTGCGTCGCCGGTAAAAGCACAAATACAGCGGACTAGTGAATATCTGTCGAAGATGGATACCGATGGCGACGGCAAGGTATCGCTCACCGAATATCAGGACTGGATGAGTTACGCCTTCGATGCGATGGATCGCAATGGTGATGGCATCCTGGCGCAGGATGAACAACCCGGTGGCCGCGGCAAGCCAGTGACCCGGGGCGAACATCGCACGCGGCTGGCGGAGCGTTTCCGCAAGCAAGACCTCAATCACGATGGATTCCTGAGCGCACGGGAATTGGCTGCGCCGCCGCAATAATTGAATCTTGGGGAAGCCTCCACTGCCGGAAGCCCTTTCGAGTCGGCTGCGGGCGGATTTGCGATTCCTCGGCGGGGGCTATCGAAGCTTGGGTTTGAGGCCGAGTCTATACTCCTGTTACCTCCTTTCGCCGCGCGGATTTCTGCTCCTCCATGACATCCGAGATCACTTACTCACTAGCCCCATTGCGCCAACCTCTTGGCGTCAGAGAGCAAGACATCGAGACGGCTTTGGTCGAGAAGCTCCGCGACCTGAAGTACACCGATCGCCCCGATATCCGCGACAGGGCCTCGCTCGAAGCTAATTTCCGCCAAAAGTTTGAGGCGCTCAACCGCGTCACCCTCACCGACGGCGAGTTTGCACGCCTGCTGGATGAACTCGTGACGCCCGATGTCTTCGCCGCTGCCCGCGTCCTGCGCGAAAAGAACGACTTCACCAGAGATGACGGTACGCCGCTCGCCTACACGCTGGTCAATCTAAAAGACTGGTGCAAGAACGATTTCGAAGTCATCCAGCAGCTTCGCATCAACACCGACTACAGCCATCACCGTTACGACGTGCTGCTGCTGATCAATGGCGTCCCGGTGGTGCAGATCGAGCTCAAGACCCTGAGCGTCAACCCACGCCGGGCCATGGAACAGATCGTCGACTACAAGAACGACCCCGGCAACGGCTATACCCGCACGCTGCTCTGCTTCCTCCAGCTCTTCATCGTCAGCAATCGCACCGAGACGGTGTACTTCGCCAACAACAACGCCCGTCACTTCGCCTTCAATGCTGAAGAGCGTTTCCTGCCGGTTTATCGCTTTGCGGACCGCGACAACAAGCCGATCATCCATCTCGACGATTTCGCCGATCGCTTCCTGCAGAAGTGCGAGCTTGGCCGGATGATCAGCCGCTACACGGTGCTGATCCAGAGCGAGCAAAAGCTGCTGATGATGCGGCCGTACCAGATCTATGCGGTACAGGCGATTGTCGATTGCATTGAGAAGGACTGCGGCAACGGGTACATCTGGCATACCACTGGCAGCGGCAAGACCTTGACCTCTTTCAAGGCCTCGACGCTGCTCAAGGAAAACGACCAGATCGACAAATGTCTGTTCGTTGTTGATCGAAAAGACCTTGATCGGCAGACGCGCGAAGAGTTCAACCGCTTCCAGGAAGGTTGCGTCGAAGAGAACACCAATACCGAGACCCTGGTCCGTCGCCTGCTGTCCGATGACAAGTCCGACAAGGTCATCGTCACCACGATCCAGAAGCTCGGCCTGGCGCTCGACGCCACGAACAGAAGGAATTATCGCGAGCGCCTCGCACCCCTCGCGTCGAAGCGCCTCGTTTTCATCTTCGACGAATGCCACCGCTCGCAGTTCGGCGAGAATCATCAGGCCATCAAGGAATTCTTTCCGCGCTCGCAGCTGTTCGGATTTACCGGCACGCCCATCTTTGAAGACAACGCTTCACGAACACAGATCGCCGGTGACCAAGCCTCGCTGCGCACAACTATCGATCTGTTCCAGCGCGAACTGCACGCTTACACCATCACACACGCCATTGAGGACAGGAACGTCCTCCGCTTCCACGTGGATTACTACAAACCAGACAGCAAGGATGCACCGAAGGCCGGTCAGACCCTCGCCAAGCGCGCCGTAGTCGAGGCCATTGTCGACAAGCACGATGCCGCCACGCATGCGCGCCGTTTCAATGCGCTGTTCGCTACGGCGTCGATCAACGACGCTATTGAGTACTACGGCCTGTTCCAGGCAATCCAGACCGAGCGCCAGGCAGCCGATCCTGACGTTGTGCCGTTGCAGATCGCCTGCGTGTTCTCGCCGCCTGCGCAACTCGCGCAGACCGCCGACGAGAAGAAAGACATCGCCCAGCTCGCCGAAGACCTTGAGCAGGAACGGGCCGACAACCAGAACGAGCCCGAGCAGAAGAAGGAGGCGCTGAAAGCGATCATCGCCGACTACAACATCCGCTACGGCACCAATCACAGCGTCAACGAGTTCGATCTCTACTACCAGGACGTGCAGAAGCGCATCAAGGATCAGCAATTCCCCAATGCCGACCTGCCGCGCAAGGGCGCGGAAAAGATCGACATCACCCTGGTGGTGGACATGCTGCTTACCGGCTTCGACTCGAAGTACCTCAACACGCTTTACGTAGACAAAAATCTGAAGCATCACGGCCTGATTCAGGCATTCTCGCGCACCAATCGCGTGCTCAACGCTACCAAGCCGCACGGCCAGATTCTCGATTTCCGCGCCCAGCGCGACGCTGTCGATGCCGCCATCACGCTGTTCTCAGGTGTCCAGAACGAGAGTAAGGCTCGCGAAATCTGGCTGGTCGATCCCGCGCCCAAGGTTGTGGACAAACTGAAAGACGCACTCGGCAAGCTCGGCGAGTTCATGCAGTCGCAGGATCTTCCCGCCAGTCCCGAGAGCGTGCCCGCTCTGCGCGGCGATGAGGCCCGCGCGGCGTTCATCGAGCGCTTCCGAGAAGTGCAGCGCCTCAAAACCCAGCTAGACCAGTACACCGACCTCGCCCCCGAGACCAAGGCCGAGGTGGAACTGTTGCTGCCGCGCGATGAGCTCAATGCCTATCGCGGCGTGTACCTCGCCACTGCCCAACGCCTCAAGGAGCAGCAGGGCAAGAGTGGCGACAACGCACCCAGCCCGGTGATCGAACAGCTCGACTTCGAGTTCGTGCTGTTCGCCTCTGCCGTCATCGACTACGACTACATCATGACCCTGCTGGCCAACTTCTCGGCCAAGGCGCCGGGCAAGCAGACGATGAACCGCGAGCAGTTGATCGGCCTGATTGAAGCCGACGCCAAGTTCCTCGATCAGCGCGAACTGATCACCGCTTATGTGCGCTCGCTGGAAGCCGGACAGGGTCTGGACGAAAAGGCCATCCGCGACGGCTACCAACGCTTCAAGAACGAGCGTCTTGTGGCCGAACTCGCCGCCGTCGCCGATGCACACGGCCTTGCACGTGAGCGCCTTGAAGTGTTCTCCGACAGAATTCTGCAGCGCATGGTATTCGATGGTGAGCAGCTCACCGAGTTGATGGAACCGCTTGGTCTTGGTTGGCGCGAGCGGCGGGTGAAAGAACTCGCCCTGATGGATGCACTGATGCCCGTACTCAAGAAGCGCGCTGCTGGCCGGGAGATCTCCGGGCTAAGTGCCTACGAATCATGACGCGAACAAAAAGCATGACCACCAACACGAAACCTACGCTCACGCCAAAGTTGCGGTTTCCGGAATTCATGGAAACCGCTGCATGGGAAACCAAGCGGGGTGATGAGCTATTCGATCAAATCAGCAATCGCGAAGCTCCTGCAGGCCTCCCCATCCTTGCGATTACGCAGGAGTTTGGGGCCGTTCCTCGCGAGGACATCGACTACCACGTCTCGGTGTCAGACAAGAGTGTCGAGACATACAAGGAAGTGTGCCCAGGCGATTTCATCATCAGCCTCAGATCATTTCAAGGTGGTATCGAGTACTCGAATTACCACGGAATTTGCAGCCCCGCTTACGTCATTCTTCGCAAGAAGACCGAACTTTCCGATTCATTCTTCAAGCTCGTCTTCAAATCACACGATTTCATCCAGCAGCTCACGAAGAATCTTGAAGGGCTGCGCGATGGAAAGATGATCAGCTACAAGCAATTTTCGGAAATTCTTCTGCCTTGGCCAAAACCTGCCGAACAAGAGAGAATCGCTGAATGCCTAAGCTCGCTGGACGAGCTGATCGGCACCGAAAGCCAAAAACTCGACGCGCTCAAGTCCCACAAGAAAGGGCTCACGAAGGAGTTATTTCCTCGCGAAGGTGAAGCCATTCCCCGCTTTCGCTTCCCCGAGTTCCAAAAAGCTACAGAGTGGAAGACCGATTCACTTGGCGAGATATTTGAGACTTCGTCGGGAGGCACCCCAAGCCGCTCCGAAAAGGCTTACTGGAATGGGAATATCCCGTGGATAACCACATCATTGGTGGACTTTCGTGTTATCAGCAACGGCGAAGAATTCATCACTGCAGAGGGTTTGGCGAACTCGTCTGCGAAGATCTTCCCAAAAGGGACAGTTCTGATGGCGATGTATGGCCAAGGTAAGACGAGAGGGCAGGTAGCTTTGCTCGGAATTCCCGCCGCAACCAACCAAGCGTGTGCTGCAATTCTTCCCCGAAAAGACATTGAGCCGTATTTCGTATTCCTCAACTTGGCGGGGCGATATGAGGAACTAAGGGAGCTGAGTAACAGTGGTGGGCAGGAAAACCTGAGCCAAGGACTTATTCGAGAGGTCCGATTTACGTTCCCATCGGACGAAGCCGAGCAGCGTGAAGTAACCTCCTGCCTCTCTTCCCTCGACGAGCTAATCACCGCCCAAAGCACCAATCTCGAATCCCTCAAGACCCACAAGAAAGGTTTGATGCAGCAGCTCTTTCCATCCTTTGCGGAGTTCGCTGCATGAGCCACGCCGACATCGCCAAGGAAATCCTCGATGGGAAAGAACGGATTATCTTGGCCTATGCCTTTAACGCCACCGGAAAGACCAGGCTATCCGTGGCCTATAAGGATGCAACGAAGGCAGCAGATGGCACGCACGCTGGCGTGTATTACAACGCCTACAGCGAGGACCTGTTCGTTTGGCAGAATGACCCGCAGGACGAAGATTCAATGATCTGCCTGGACATTCGAGACAGCAGCCTGAATCACTTTCACAGCGCGCTTTCCGAAGATGATATCCGGGCAAAGTTGAACAGGTATCGGCCGAACTACCGTTTTGAATTCATCCCTCACAAGAACCCGGAGGATGGCATCAAGTCCGTGCACTTCTTTTACGAGGAAGCCGCGGCCGATGATCCAAGCAACATCTCGAAGATATCCATCAAGATTTCGCGGTGTGAGGAGAGGATTTTCATCTGGAGCTTCTTTCTCGCCCTCTTTGAAGTCGAGGGCTGGGCGGACAAGCAAGCATCGCACTTCTTTATCGATGACCCTGTTTCGAGCCTCGACGATCACAATATTTTCATCACAGCGTCGACGCTCTTCGACCTGATCGAGGAACACTTCGAGAAGCGCAAGCTGATCATCACGACTCACCACCTCGGCCTTTTCTCCATTCTGTCTGACTGGCTGACGAAGGGCGAGAAGGCAGATAAGTTCAAGAAGCACGCAAAGATCTGCATGTTGAGCGCCAAGAAGGGCGAGCTCGCGCTTGAGAGCTGTCGCAACGATGTCTTTTTGTATCACCTGCGGTTGCTCCAGGTTCTAGAGCAGGCCCACGCAGCCAACGAAGTGAAGGCCTATCACTTCCCACTTCTGAGACAAGTACTCGAGAACGTGAGCTCCTTCTTGGGGGTCGGTCAGTTTGGCTACGTGCTTGAGCAGATCGGCATTACCGATGCGCGCGAAGTGGCGAACATCATCAACACGCTGTCGCACAAGAAGGTTTACTACTACGAAAGCGACATGCTGCAGCCTGATAACGTGAAGCTATTCGATAGCGTCTTCACGAAAATCAAGGCTAAGTACAATTTCAGGCTTCATGCCTGATCTACCAACGATGCTCATCCTCTACACCACCGAAGACGGCAAGAGCCAAATCCAGCTCCGCGCCAAAGACCAGACCGTCTGGCTCAGCCAGAAGGAAATGGCGCAACTCTTCGACGTCAGTACCGACAACATCGGCCTGCATCTCAAGAACCTCTACGACGATGGCGAACTCATCCGCGAGGCAACTACCGAGGAATCCTCGGTAGTTCAAATCGAAGGTGGGCGCGAGGTCAGGCGCCCGGTGACGTTGTACAACCTGGATGGCATACTCGCCGTTGGCTACCGCGTGCGCTCGCCGCGCGGCGTCCAGTTCCGCCGCTGGGCCTCTACCGTTCTCAAGGAGTTCCTGCTCAAGGGCTTCGCGATGGATGACGAGCGGCTCAAGAACCCGGACGGCCGCCCGGACTATTTCGACGAGATGCTGGCGCGCGTCCGCGACATCCGCGCTTCGGAAAAGCGGTTCTACCAAAAGGTGCGCGACCTTTTGGCCCTCAGCACGGACTACGACAAGACCGACCGCAGCACCCAACAGTTTTTTGCGACCGTGCAGAACGTGCTGCTGTTCGCCGTCACTCGCCAGACTGCCGCTGAAATCGTCAGTGCACGTGCCGATCCCGACGCCCCGAACTTTGGCCTGCTTGCCTGGAAGGGCGACAAGGTGCGCAAGACCGACATCGTCGTCGCAAAGAATTACCTTACCGAAGACGAGATTGACACGCTGAACCGCCTCGTCGTCATCTTTCTCGAAACTGCCGAACTCCGCGCGAAAAACCGCACAGAGACACGCATGGCGTTTTGGAAAGAGAACATCGACCAGATCATCACGTCCAACGGTTTTCCGCTGCTGGAAGGCAAAGGCGGCATCAGCCACGAGCAGATGGAAGCGTCCACGGCTACGCGCTATCTGGACTTTGACCAGCGCCGCAAGACGCAGGAAGCCCTTCACGCCGACCAAGCCGACGAGGCCGAGTTGAAATCCATCGAGTCGAAGCTCAAGCACCGACCCAAGAAATAAGCGAATCAAACACGCATGAACGACAAAGACCAGAAACAGCTTGGCAGGACCCTGTGGAACATCGCCGATCAACTGCGCGGCGCGATGAATGCGGACGACTTTCGCGATTACATGCTGGCGTTTCTGTTCCTGCGCTATTTGTCTGGCAACTACGAGATAGCCGCCAAAAAGGAACTGGGGGCCGATTATCCAGCGCATCCTGCGGACGACAGCCGCGTGCCGCTTGCGCTGTGGTACGCCAACAATCCAAGTGACGTCAACGATTTCGAGACGCAGATGCGCCGCAAGGTGCATTACGTCATCAAGCCGAACCACCTCTGGGCCAGCATCGCCAACCTGGCCAAGAACCAGAGTGGTGATCTGCTGGAAACCTTGCGCGAAGGGTTCAAGTACATCGAGAACGAGTCCTTCCAGAGCACGTTCAGCGGCCTGTTTTCGGAGATCAACCTCGGCTCCGAAAAACTCGGTAAAACCCACGCTGACAAGAACAGCAAGCTCTGCGACATCATCAAGGAGATTGCCAAGGGTCTGGCCGAGTTCTCAACCGACATCGACGTGCTCGGTGATGCCTATGAATATCTGATTGGCCAGTTTGCTGCGGGCTCCGGCAAGAAGGCAGGCGAGTTCTACACCCCGCAACGCATCTCCGACATCCTGTCCGCCATCGTCACGCTCGATAGCCAGGAACCGGCGACAGGAAAAGTGAAGCAGCTCGGCAGCGTGTTTGATTTCGCCTGCGGCTCGGGCTCACTGCTGCTCAATGTGCGCAAACGGATGGGCGCACACGGCATCGGCAAGATTGTCGGCCAGGAAAAGAACATCACCACGTACAACCTCGCACGCATGAACATGCTGCTGCACGGGGTAAAGGATACCGAGTTCGAGATTTACCACGGCGACACCCTTCTCAACGAATGGGATGTCCTGCGCGAGACCAATCCGGCGAAGATGCCAAAGTTCGACGCCATCGTCGCCAATCCGCCCTTCAGCTACCGCTGGGAGCCGAAAGACGACATGAGCGACGACGTGCGCTTCAAGAATCACGGCCTCGCTCCGAAGTCTGCTGCAGACTTCGCCTTCCTGCTGCACGGGTTCCATTACCTCAAAGACCAGGGTGTGATGGCGATCATCCTGCCCCACGGTGTGCTGTTCCGCGGAGGAGCCGAGGAGAGGATTCGCACCAAGCTGCTGAAGGACGGCCACATCGACACCGTCATCGGGCTGCCCGCGAATCTGTTCTATTCGACGGGCATCCCGGTCTGCATCCTGGTGCTGAAGAAGTGCAAGAAGTTCGACGATGTGCTGTTCATCAACGCCGCCGAGCACTTCGACAAGGGCAAGCGTCAGAACGTCCTTAACGACGCGCATATCGACAAGATTGTCGAGACTTACCAACACCGGAAGGAAGGAGATCGCTACTCGAAGCGAGTCACGATGGATCGCATCGAGGCAGAAGGCTACAACCTCAACATCTCCCGCTACATCAGCACCGCGAAGGCAGAGCCTGAGATCGACCTGAAGGCAACACATGCCAACTTGACTCTGCTCGAGAGCAGGATTCGGGTGGCGACGCAGAAGCACAATGCGTTTCTGCGAGAGTTGGGTCAGCCTGAGCTGCCCGGGGGCAAGGATTGATCGGGGCTTCCACGAGCACGCAGATCAAAAAAACGCCGGCTTCGCAGTCGGCGTTTTTGTTCGCGTGTAATCCGTGTAACTGCTTACCAGATCCTGATCCGATCCTTGGGTTCCAGATACAGCGCTTGGCCAGGTTTGGCGCCGAATGTGTCGTACCAGGCATCGATGTTGCGGACCGTCTGGGCACGGAACGGACCTGGTGCATGACCGTCGCCAATCACCTGCGCTCGCATAGCTTGTTCGCGTGACTTCTGTCTCCAGGCCTGGGCATAGGCGAGGAAGAAACGCTGGTCGCCGGTCAAGCCATCGATCACCGGCGCGGGCTTGCCGCCCAGCGACTTCAGGTAGGCGTCATGCGCGACCTGCAGGCCGGCCAGGTCGGCGATGTTCTCGCCCAGGGTTTGCTCGCCATTGATGTGCAGGCCCGGCAGCGGTTCGTACGCGTCGTACTGCTTGATCAGCTTCTCGCCGGCCTCCTTGAAGTGCGTGGAATCCGCCGGCGTCCACCAGTTCTGCAACTTGCCGGTGGCGTCGAACTCCGCGCCCATGTTGTCGAAGCTGTGGCTGATTTCATGGCCGATCACCGCACCGATCGAGCCGTAGTTGGCTGCCGCATCCGCCCTGGGATCGAAGAACGGCGCCTCGAGAATCGCCGCCGGGAAATTGAGCGCGTTCTGCAGTGGCAAGTTGACCGCGTTGACCGTCTGCGGAGTCATCCACCATTCGTTGCGATCGACCGGCTGCCCGAGCTTGGCCAGTTGGTGACGGGTCTCGGCCTGTTCAGCGCGCACCGCATTGCCGAAGGCATCATCGGCCTTGATCTCCAGCGACGCGTAATCACGCCAGCTGTCCGGATACCCAACGCCGACCTTGGTCGCGGCGACTTTTTCCTTTGCCTTGGCCTTGGTCGCGTCACTCATCCACTCAAGCTTGTCGATGCGCTCCGGGAACACTGCTAGCAGGTTGGAAACCAATTGCTGCACCTGATCACGCGATGACGCCGGGAAGTATTTGTCGACGTAACGCTTACCTACGGCATCGCCAAGGTCATTGTTGACCGCGCCTAGCCCACGCTTCCAGCGTTCGCGCTGTTGCGGGATGCCCGAGAGCGCTGTTCCGTAGAAACCGAAATAGAGGTCTGCATAGGCCTTCGGTAACAGGCTGGCATTGTGGTTAAGCGCATGGAAGCTGAGGAAATTCTTCCATGTCTGCAATGGCTGGCTGGCGACGAGTGCTGAAAGTTTGCTGATCGCATCTGGCTGCCAGGCGTAGATCTTTTTCGCATCACCGATGCCGCCAGCTTTGAAATACGTCGCCCAATCCAGGCCAGGTGCTTTTTTCGCGAAGTCCGCCATGGTCCACGGATTGTTGGCCTTGTGGACGTTCGCGGTGTCCACGATGCTCGCCTGCGCCTTGGCGATCTTGGTTTCAAGCTCGAGGATTGATTGCGCCTTGGTCTTGGCGTCCTTGACGCCGGCCTGGTCCAGCATCGCGGTCACGTAATCGCGGTATTGGCCGCGCAGCGCCACCATCTTGGCGTCGCTGGACAGGTAGTAGTCCCGGTTGGGCATGCCCAGCCCGCCTTGCAGCAGGTAGGGATAGCTGCGCTGCGGATCTTCCAGCCCCTGGCTGACGAACATGCCAAACAGGTGCTCGGTCTGGTAGTTGGTGGCGTTGAGCGGATCCACGTCGACCCGCAGGTTCTCGCCCAGCACCTGGGCGAGCGCGGTCTTGTCGGCGATGCCGTCAATCTGGTCCAGGCGCGGCTTGATCGGTTCCAGGCCGCGCTTTTCGATGATCGCGTCGTCCATGAATGCAGCGTAGTAATCGGCGATGCGGGCTTCGTCGGTGCCGGCAGCCGGCTTGGACGCGGCGATCGACTGGATCAGGTCCTTGTTGCGCTGCTCGGACAGCTCGAACACTTTCAGGAAGACGCCCGTACTGGAGCGATCAGCGGGGATCTCGGCCGTCTTCATCCATGTGCCACTTGCGTACCCGTTGAAGTCGTCGCCGGGCTGCACGGACTTGTCGATGCCGGCTAAGTCAATCCCGCTGGTCAGCGCCGCCACGGGCGATGCTGCCTGTGTCGTTGCGGCCTGATCCTGGGTGGCTGGCTTGTTATCGCAACCAGCCAAGGCAAAGACGACCGCCAGCGCAAGTGCGCCGCGGCGAAGGGACATCGCAGTCATGTAGGCAGCACTCATTTTTGATCCTCAAGCGTGGAAGATCCTGCGAGTGTGCGCCTATCCGGCGGCGCGGCATCTGCAAGAAGTAAGGGGGGCCGCCTAACCCCGGCTTCAGTGGCCTGACGCGGTCGAAGCCCCTAATCCCGTTTCCGAGCGGATCTGCTGCGCCGCGAATCCTGCACGGTCTTCGTCGCCGCGCGCGCTGCGATCAAACTTCGACACCAGCCAGATCGTCAAGAATGCGATGGTCATCGAAAACAGCGCCGGCGACGCATACGGAAATGGCGCACTGCCGGCGGCATGGCCCAGCGTTGCTTCCCAGACCGACGGACTGAGCACGGTCAGCGCCACTGCCGCGATCAGCCCGGAAAATCCGCCGACCACCGCGCCGCGTGTGGTGCAGCCCTTCCACAGCACGGACAGCAGCAACACCGGGAAATTTGCCGACGCGGCCACCGCAAATGCCAGCGACACCATGAACGCGATGTTCTGTTTCTCGAACGCGATACCCAGCACCACCGCCACGAAGCCCAGCGCCAGTGTGGTGATGCGCGAGACCTTCAGTTCGGAGGCACCGTCGGCATTGCCCTTCTTGAACACGGTGGCATACAAATCGTGCGAAACCGCCGATGCGCCGGAAAGGGTCAGCCCGGCCACTACGGCGAGGATCGTGGCGAATGCCACCGCCGAGATGAAGCCCATGAACACATCGCCGCCGACCGCGTTGGCGGCTAGCACTGCCGCCATGTTCTGCGCGCCCTTGCCACCCAGGATCTCGCCCTTGGCTACGTCCGCGAATTCGGGGTTGGTCAGCACCAAGGTGATGGCGCCAAATCCAATGATGAAGATCAGCATGTAGAAGTAGCCGATCCAGGTGGTGGCCCAGAGCACCGACTTGCGTGCCTGCTTCGCATCCGGAACCGTGAAGAAGCGCATCAGAATGTGCGGCAGGCCGGCGGTACCAAACATCAGTGCCATGCCGAAACTGATCGCCGATATCGGATCCTTGATAAACCCGCCAGGGCCCATGATCGCTTGCCCGATCGCGGTCGCCTCCAGTGCGGTCTTGCCGCCGTTGACTGCCACCTTGGCCTTCACCGCCACCGCGCTTGCGAACAGCGCCTCGAAGCTGAAGCCGTATTTGGACATGATCACGATCGCCATGAATGTCACGCCGGTGAGCAAGAGCACGGCCTTGATGATCTGCACCCAGGTCGTGGCAGTCATGCCGCCGAACAACACGTAGACCATCATCAAGCCACCAACCAGCACCACCGCGATCCAATATTCCAGACCGAACAGCAGCTTGATCAACGAGCCGGCGCCGACCATCTGCGCGATCAGGTAGAACGCCACTACAACCAAGGTGCCACTGGCCGCGAAGGCGCGGATCGGCCCCTGCTTGAAACGGTAGCCGGCGACGTCGGCAAAGGTGAACTTGCCCAGGTTGCGCAAGCGCTCCGCCAGCAAGAAGGTCAGGATCGGCCAGCCGACCAGGAAGCCGGTGGCGTAGATCAGGCCGTCATAGCCGTTGGCCATGACCGCCGCCGAGATCCCCAGAAACGAGGCCGCTGACATGTAGTCGCCGGCGATGGCCAAGCCATTCTGGAACCCAGTGATTCCGCCGCCCGCCGTGTAGAAATCCGAGACCGACTTGGTCCGTGATGCCGCCCACTTGGTGATCCACAGCGTGCCGATCACGAAGGTCGCGAACATGCTGATGGCAATCCAGTTGGTCGGCTGCTTGGTGGTTTCGCCGATGTCGGGTCCGGCGACGGCAAGCCCGCATACGGTGACCAGCAGCAGCGCGCACAGCGCAAAACTCCGCGCGCGCGTCACTGGCCAGCCTCCTGCAGGACTTCGGCGGTGAGGCGGTCGAACTCGCGATTGGCGCGCCAGACGTAGTAAGCAGTGATCAGCACGGTAAACACGATCAATGCCATCGCAATCGGAATCCCCAACGTGGTCACCCCCGCGCCGATGCGCCGGGCCAGGAACTCCTTGTCGAACGCAATCAGTCCGACGTAGCCGTAATAGGCAAGCAGCATCAGCACGGTGAGGGTCCAGCCCAGGCGATTACGTCTGCGCCTGAGCGACTGGTATTTGGGATTGGCTTGAATCCTGGCCATGGTCGGCTCGAGCGCGTTGGGAGGTGTGTTATTCATGTGTTCTCCGGCATCAGAAGCTGTCGTGGCGGTGTTGTGCAGGCGGCGCGGGTGGGTATCCGAGCCGCTTTGGAGTTCGCGGTTGTTGAAGATGGGCTCGGTGCCGAGGTCGCGTTTCCGGAACTGGCCGTGGCTGAGGTTAACGTGGATCGACTGCGCACAACGAGTCGGGCCTGAGCCAGCTAAATCGACGTCGACTATGGCTTGTGGAAAATTGACCTGCTTGCGTGCCGCCTGCGCCCCATGCGTGGTTGCGGCACACTGTATGAATCGCCGCAGGAGTGCATTCCATGACCACCGACCTCTACCCGGTACCTGAAGACTTCGCTGCCAACGCGCGCATCAACCGCGATGAATACCAGCGGCTGTATGCGCAGTCCATGCAGGAGCCAGATGCGTTCTGGATGCAGCAGGCGGCACGACTGGACTGGATGCGCGTGCCTACTAAAGGCAAGGACACCAGCTTCGACCTCGCCGATTTCCACATTCGCTGGTTCGAGGACGGTCAGCTCAACGTCAGCGTCAATTGCCTGGATCGTCATCTGGCGACGCGCGGCGACAAGACCGCGCTGATTTTCGAACCAGACGGCATCGATACGCCCGCGCAGCGCATCAGCTACCGGGAATTGCATACGCGCGTTTGCCAACTCGGCAACGCATTGCGTGCGCTCGGGATCGGCAAGGGCGACCGGGTCACGATCTATTTGCCAATGATCCCCGACGCGGCGGTGGCAATGCTGGCCTGCGCACGGATTGGCGCGGTGCATACGGTGGTCTTCGGCGGATTCGCCCCGCATTCCATCGCTGATCGCATCTCCGACAGCGACAGCAAGCTCATCATCACTGCCGATGAAGGCCTGCGTGGCGGCAAGCGCGTGCCGCTCAAGGCCAACGTAGATGCGGCGCTGGCGATGCCGGGTACAAATTCAGTCGAAACAGTCCTGGTGGTACGCCATACCGGTGGCGCGGTGGACATGCAGATGCCGCGCGATCGCTGGTTCGATGCGGTGGTCGACGGCCAACCGGAAGTTTGCGAACCCGAAGTGATGGACGCCGAGGATCCGCTGTTCATTCTCTACACCTCGGGCAGCACCGGCAAGCCGAAGGGCGCCCTGCACACGACTGCCGGTTACCTGCTGTGGGCAAGCCTCACCCATGAATGGGTGTTCGACCTGAAAGACGATGACATCTACTGGTGCACGGCCGATATCGGCTGGATCACCGGTCACACGTACATCATCTACGGACCGCTGGCCAACGGCTCGACCAATGTCATGTTCGAGGGCGTTCCCAGCTGGCCGGATGCCTCGCGTTTCTGGCAGGTCGTGGACAAGCACCAAGTGACGATTTTCTATACCGCGCCGACTGCGATTCGCGCGCTGATGCGTGAGGGTGACTTTGCGGTGCAACGCACGTCGCGCAAATCGCTGCGGTTGCTTGGCAGCGTGGGTGAGCCGATCAATCCCGAAGCCTGGCGCTGGTATCACACGGTGGTCGGCGATGGCCGCTGCCCGATCGTAGATACTTGGTGGCAGACCGAAACCGGCGCCACGCTGATTTCGCCGATGCCGGGCGCGATCGATGCCAAGCCCGGCTCCGCCACGTTGCCGTTGCCGGGTGTGCAGCCTGCATTGGTGGACCCACAGGGCGCGCTGCTTGAGGGCGCTGCCAGCGGCAACCTAGTGCTGCTGGATGCGTGGCCGGGGATCATGCGCACGGTGTATGGCGACCACCAGCGTTTCATCGATACCTACTTCAAGACGTATCCGGGTATGTACTTCACCAGTGATGGTTGCCGCCGCGATGAGGACGGCTACTACTGGATCACCGGTCGGGTGGACGACGTGATCAACGTCAGCGGTCACCGCATCGGCACGGCAGAGTTGGAAAGCGCGCTGGTCGCACATCCCGACGTGGCCGAGGCAGCAGTCGTCGGATTCCCGCACGAGATCAAGGGCCAGGGCATCTATGCCTACGTCACACTGAAGCACGGCATCGAGCCCAGCGATGATCTGGCCAAGGCGCTGAATGCGAGTGTACGCAAGGAGATCGGGCCGATCGCCAGCGTCGACCACGTGCAGTGGGCGCCAGGCCTGCCGAAAACCCGCAGCGGCAAGATCATGCGTCGCATCCTGCGCAAGATTGCAGAAGATCTACCAGACCAGCTTGGTGACACCAGCACCTTGGCCGATCCGTCGGTGGTGGATTCGTTGGTGCGAGAACGACGCAAGAGCTGAGGCAATCGTTGCGCGCCACGAGCCGCTCTGTATGAACAGCAGCGGCCGAGCTACAGGAAAGAGTCGGTCAGTCGCGCGACGCCGGACAGGCTGCGTTTCCATGCCGGTCGCATGCGCCATGCGTCCGCATCGACGATATCCGCATCGGCGAGGTAGTCCGCCTCGATCTTGCGTAGCCGTGCGACAACCTCGCGGTCGTAGCAGAGCAGGCCAAGTTCGGCATTCAGGGCGAATGAGCGGATGTCGAGATTGATCGAACCAACCAGTGCAATCTCATCGTCAACGCTCATGTGCTTGGCATGCAGGAAATTCGGGCGATACAAGGCGATCTTCACACCGGCGGCAAGCAGGCTGTCCAGATAGGACGCTTGCGCCCAGGCGGTTAGTTGCTGGTTGTTGCTCTTCGATAGGATCAGCTGGACATCGACCCCGGACAGCGCGGCGATTTCCAGCGCATCGAGGGTGGCATCGTCGGGTACGAAATAGGGCGTCACCAGCACCAGGCGCCTGCGCGCACGTTGGGCGAGTGCAATCACGATGTTGCGTGCGTTGGCGAAGGGATAGGCGGGTCCGCTGGGCAATAGTTGTGCGGGTGTGCATCCTGCGATCTCGGGCGGCTGCTCGGGAGTCACCAGCCCCTCGCCGGTTTCGATATACCAATCACTTGCGAACAGTGCGCCCAGTTGCGACACCACCGGCCCTTGCACGCGGACGACCACCTCGCGATTGGGATAGCCCTGCACAAACGTGGCATCCGCCAGGTTTTGCGAACCGGTGTAACCGATGTGGCGGTCGATCACCGCCAGCTTGCGGTGATTGCGCAGGTCCATCCGTGCACTGCGGCGCCACGGCATGCCGCCGGCCATCATGGCCTGGACTTCCACGCCGGCCGCGCGCAGTGGATGTGCAAATGCTCGCAGGCCGCGCTTGGCGCCCACGTTATCCAGCAGGATCCGGCAATGCACGCCGCGACTCGCGGCATCCACAAGCGCATCGGCTATGGAACGTCCGACCGCGTCATCGAACATCAGGTAATAGAGCAGGTGCACTTCAAAGCGGGCGCCCTTGATGTCATCCATTAGCGACTTGAGGGACGCGTCGTAATCGTCCAGCAACGCAATCGCGTTGCCGGTCATCGGCATGAAATCACCCAGCCGTTCGCCGAGATGGGTGATGTCATCGGCGATGGCATCGCCGTGTGGCAACCAGCGAAGGTTGGCGAGAGGCTCTTGCCGTTCGGAGATCACTCGCGAGGCATTGGCTTGGCGTTCCAACCGTTGTTTCGACAACCATGGTTGGCCAAACACGAGGTATAGCGGTAGTCCAAGCAGGGGCACGAAGCCCACCAACAGCAGCCAGCTGCGCGCCGCCGCGGGGGTGCTGCGCACGGGAATCCAGAAAAGGGCCAGGACACGAATCGTCCAGTCGGCGATCAGGATCCATGTGGCGGTCTGCAGTTCGAAGGCCATGGCCTGATTGCACCATGTTGGGCGTTCGCGTGCGAATCAGGCAGGGATGTCGCAACAAGAAACCCGCCTTTCGGCGGGTTTCTTTAGCCATCCAACAAGCGGAAGACTTACTTGATCTTGCCTTCCTTGTACATCACATGCTTGCGCACGACGGGGTCGTACTTGCTGACCTCCATCTTGGCCGGCGTGTTCTTCTTGTTCTTGTCGGTGGTGTAGAAATGACCGGTA
>JBBSRO010000034.1:0-29321 GCA_038242955.1 Lysobacterales bacterium | reverse complement strand
TTCGAACATGATGCGGACGGCCTGCGATGCGTGTGTTTCGGGTCACGAAGTATAGCCTGCGTCCCCTTGCACGCTTGCTGGCAGCTTGCCCGTAACCTTTATGCGACACTGATTCGATGACAATCGTTCTCATCGCCGTCGTGTCGTATCTCTTCGCAACCGGCTGGCTGATGGTGGCTGCCCAACGCGATGGCACGGGCAGCGCGCGCGGATGGCTTGTCCCCGCCAATCTGGCACTTTTCTTGCACGGACTTGCGCATTATCTGGCGTGGCATGCGAGCGGTGTGACCGACCTGCATTTCTTCGCCGCGCTCTCACTGGTCGGGCTTGGGATGAGCACACTGACCGCGGTGGTTGGCGCTTCGGGCCGTATGCGTGCCCTGGGCGTGGTGGTGTTTCCTCTGTCTGCACTGGCCTTGCTTGTTTACGCACTGTATGGACACGCCACGCAACCCGAGCCTTTGGATTGGCGCTTGTTGTTGCATGCGTGGCTGGCTTTACTGGCCTACGCAACACTCTCCGTAGCGGCGGTGCTGGCAGTCTTCCTGTGGCTGCAGGAACGCGCCCTGCGCCGCCGCACGTTTCACAGTTGGCTGCGCGCGCTACCGCCACTAACCGAGCTCGAAATGCTGTTGTTCCGGACGATTGCAGTGGGCTTCGTCCTGCTTGGCGGCACCCTGCTCACTGGGGTGTTGTTCGTCGATAACTTGCTGGCGCAACATCTTGTCCACAAGACGGTGCTCAGCATCCTGTCGTGGCTGGCGTTCGGCGCGTTGTTGCTGGGTCGCTGGCGGTTCGGCTGGCGCGGCGTCACCGCTGTGCGTTGGACACTGGCCGCGATGGCACTGCTGGTACTGGCCTTCTTCGGAAGCAAGTTCGTGCTAGAACTGATCCTGCATCGCGCAGGTTGATTGCCCCGCACCGCGAGGCATCAGATAGAGTTATATTTGCAATACTTGCCTTGACAACAATTGCACGGGCTATCAAAATACCCCGATGCAAACGCCTCCCCCTTCTCGTGCGCCAGTGCTTCCCAGCGCCCCCTGCACCGGTTCGACTCTAGGCTTGCTGTTCCGGCAGGTGCGCGACGCCATGTGGGCACGCATGGCAAGCGAGCTCGCCCGCAGCGGACATGACCTGACCTTCAGCCAGTACATCACGCTGAAGAAGCTGGCCGAGGGCACTGCCGGTGCCAGCGATTTGGCACGTGCAGCTGAGTTGAATCCAGGCGCGATGACGCGCCTGCTGGACAAGCTTGAAGCAAGGGGCATGGTGGCCCGCGAAGCCGACCCGACAGACCGACGTGCCCTGCATATCCACCTCACTGACTCTGGCCGCACTATCTGGCGCGACATCGACCAGTGCGGCATGCGTGTGCGCGATGCTGCACTGGACGGCATGAACGAAGAAGAACGCCACACCCTCACCGCGCTGCTGGAACGCGCGCGCGACAACCTCACTGCGTCAACGGACTGAGCCATGTTCCGATCCAACGTTCCCCGCCGCGTCGCGTTGGTCGCGGCCTGCGCCTTCGTGTTGTCGTCATGCGCCAGTACCAATGGGTTGACCACGCACTCCCAATTGCGAGATGCCGGATCCTTGTCTGCACGTACCTCGCTAGGCAAGGTAATGGTCAGCGACGCCGCATGGCCCGATGACCATTGGTGGGCGACGTTTGGCGACCCGCAACTGGACGGACTGATCGACGAAGCGCTGGCCGCGTCGCCGGCTATCGATGCCGCCGACGCGCGTACCCGCAAGGCTCTCGCCCAATCAGGACTGGCCGACGCAATGCGCAAGCCACTGCTTGGTGCGGGCGCGCAGGTGCTTGGCCTGCAGATCCCGGAGACACTGGCGGGCGAAGAACTCGGCGGGAACTTCAGCATCGCCAACCTGCTGACCTTGAATCTGAAATACAACCCAGACCTATGGGGCGTGGATAAATCAAAGTGGCAGGCCGCACTCGGCAACGCACGTGCGAGCGAGGTCGATGCACAGGCCGCGCGACTGACCCTGGCGGCTAACATCGCCCGCACCTATATTGCACTCGCGCAAGCCTTCGACGCACGTGATGCTGCCACCTCGGAAACCGGGCGCGTCGAGGCGCTCATCGGGCTCAACCAGCAGCGCATCAAGGCCGGCCTGGACAACACCATTGCGCTGAACCAGAACCGCAGCACCTCGGCATCTGCGAAACAACAAATACAAGCAGCACAGCAGCAGATCGATGCGCTGCGCAATGCACTCGCGGCACTGGCGGGGGCGGGCCCCGACCGCGGCTTGCAGATTGAAGGGCCCAAACTGGCCACACCCGACGTGAACCTGCCCTCGCTGCTTTCCAGTGACCTGCTGGCGCGCCGCGCGGACGTTGTCGCTGCACGCTGGCGCGTAGAAGCCGCTGCGCGAGGGATCGATGCCAGCAAGGCAGCGTTCTATCCCACCATCAACCTCAGCATGGTGGTGGGCCTGGCCGCCGGAAACCTGGGCGACCTGTTCGGCAGCAATGCGCTGTTGATCAATGGTGGCCCCGGGCTGACCTTGCCGATCTTCGAGGGCGGCAGCCTGCGCAATCAGTTGATGGCGAGCAATGCCGACTATGACCTGGCCGTAGCCAACTACAACCAGACGTTGCTGGCAGCGATCCACGAAGTCACGGACGCAGTGCAATCCACGCGCGCGCTGGACGCGCAGATTCTCACTACCCGTCAAGCCCGTGACACCGCCGGCAAAGCCCATGCACTTGTCCAGCAGCGCTACCGCGCGGGTCTGACGACGCAACTCGACGTGCTGGCCGCGCAGCGCCCGCTACTGCAACTCGACCAGCAGCTAGCTGGACTGAACGCCAAGCGGCGCACCGCCGCGATTGACCTTGACCAAGCACTGGGCGGCGGTCTCGCTGTCAGTGGCCCGTCCCCCATCGCATCGAACTGACATCGAACCGACCGCCATGACCACTGAAACCACCCCGAATACTTCGACCGGTACTAGCGCACCGCTCCCGATGTCGCAAAGTGCGTTGAAGCCGGCCAACGGCAAGCGCAAGCGTGCATTGCTGATCCTCTTGGCTATCGTCGTGCTGGTTGGCCTTGGCTGGCTGGCTTACCACTTCATGATCGGTCGCTGGCATGAAGAGACTGACGATGCCTATGTGCAGGGCAATGTGGTCACCGTCACGCCACAGACCGGCGGCACCGTGATCGACATCCACGCTGAAGACGGCATGCGCGTCGAAGCCGGCCAAACACTGGTCACCTTCGACGGCAGCGATGCCGAGGTCGCCTACGCACAGGCGGTGGCCAACCTTGCCGGTGCAGTACGCCAGGTGCGGGGCATCTATCGCGCGGTTGAAGCAGGCCAGGCCGATATCGCTGCGCGCGAAGTCACGCTGTCACAAGCACAGGCAGACGTGAGTCGCCGCGCCGGACTGGTTGCCAGCGGCGCGGTGTCCGCGGAAGAACTTGCGCATGCGAAATCGCAACTGGCAGCTGCGCAAGCCGCGCTGTCCGGCGCGCGCGAGCAGACATCGCGCAACCGGGTGTTGGTGGATAACAGTGAGCTACGCAGCAACCCGCAGGTGATGGCAGCGGCAGCGCAATTGCGCGCCGCACTGCTCGGTAAGCAGCGCAACACGATTATCGCGCCAACGTCGGGCTACATCGCCAAGCGCAATGTGCAACTGGGCCAGCGCATCGCTGCCGGCACGCCGCTGATGGCGATCATTCCACTGGACGAGGTATGGGTGGATGCCAATTTCAAGGAAGACCAACTACGCAACCTTCGCCTTGGGCAATCGGTGACGCTGCACTCAGAGCTATACGGCGACGACGTGGCCTATACCGGCACATTGGAAAGCCTCGGGATGGGCACGGGCGCGGCGTTCTCGATCCTTCCGGCACAGAACGCGAGTGGTAACTGGATCAAGATCGTTCAGCGCATTCCGGTACGCATCACGCTGGACAAGAAAGAACTGCACGAGCATCCGCTACGGCTGGGCTTGTCAATGAACGTGGACGTCAACCTGCACGATAAGGGCAATGGCCTGCTACCCACTGCCGGTGCACCCACGCCAACGTTGACGACGACGGCCTATGCCAAGCAGTTGGGCAATGCTGACGCCATGATCGATCGGATCATCACGGACAACCTGGGAACGCGCCACGCCGGAACTGGCGAGAACTGATCCAGCCATGTCCAGCACTCCAGCCACCGCATCTGCGGCGCCTGCCCCGCGTGCCGACGGCTTGGCCTTCGCGCCGCCGAACATCGCACTGACCACCTTCGGGTTGGCCCTGGCCAGCTTCATGCAGGTGCTCGACACCACAATTGCCAACGTCTCGTTGCCGGCGATCTCCGGCGATCTGGGTGGCAGCGCGAACCAGGCGACCTGGGTGATTACCTCGTTTGCGGTCAGTACCGCCATTGCCTTGCCGCTGACCGGCTGGCTGGCGCGCCGCTTCGGGGAGAGAAAATTGTTCATGGTCTCCACGCTGGCTTTCGTGGCGGCCTCGTTCCTTTGCGGATTGGCACACAGCATGGGTTTGCTGGTGGCCGCGCGGGCGCTGCAGGGCTTCGTTGCAGGGCCAATGTACCCGGTTACCCAAGCATTGCTGCTGTCGATTTACCCACCCGCTCGACGCGGACAGGCGATTGCCCTGTTGGCCATGGTGACCGTGGTCGCACCGATCGCCGGGCCGATCTTGGGTGGCTGGATCACTGACAATTACAGTTGGGAGTGGATCTTCTTCATCAATATCCCGCTTGGCATCTTCGCCAGCCTTGTTGTTGGATCCCAGCTCAAGGGACGGCCGGAGAAACTCGAAAAGCCCAAGATGGACTATGTCGGCCTGACTACACTGGTATTGGGCGTAGGTGCGCTGCAAATCCTGCTTGACTTGGGCAATGATGAGGACTGGTTCCACTCGCCGTTGATCGTGATGCTGGCCATTGTCGCGGTGATCTCGCTGGCCGTTTTCATCATCTGGGAGTTGACGGACAAGGATCCGATCGTCGACCTGCGCCTGTTCCGCCACCGCAATTTCGCCGCAGGCACGGTCGCAATGGTGATGGCCTACTCCGCCTTCTTCGCGGTCGGCATCCTCGTGCCGCTGTGGTTGCAGCGAAACCTCGGCTACACCGCGATATGGGCGGGGTTTGCCAGCGCGCCGATTGGATTCCTGCCCGTGATATTGGCGCCGCTGATCGGTAAGTACGCCAATAAATTCGACTTGCGCATGCTGGCGACACTCGCCTTCATCGTGATGGGCGTGACCAGTTTCATGCGCTCGCACTTCAACCTCGACGTGGACTTCGAGCACGTGGCCTACGTGCAACTGTTGCAAGGCCTTGGCGTGGCGTTGTTCTTCATGCCCGTGCTGCAGATCTTGCTATCCGACCTTGAGCCACATGAAATTTCCGCAGGCTCAGGCCTGATGACCTTCGTGCGCACGCTCGGCGGCAGCTTCGCCGCATCGTTGACCACCTATTTCTGGTCGCAGCGCACGACCGTGCACCATGCGCAATTGACCGAACACATCGGCGCCACCGATCCGGCGATGCTGGAAACGTTGGCCCGTTACGGTGGTGGCGACCTTCAGCGCGGTGCACTCGTGCTCGACAAGATGATTTCGCAACAGGCGCTTCAGATCGGTTTCAACGAGATCTTCTACGTGATCGGGATGATTTTCCTGTGCGTGATCGCATTCGTCTGGATTGCCAAGCCACCGTTCGGAGCGAAAACCGGCGCACCTCCCGGCGGTGGCCACTAAGTCGCAGGGACCGAGTCGCCCAATGAGTTGATCAAGCTTGGTGGATCAGGCTTGCTCCAGTGCTTCCGACAACCGTTCCACCGCGATGACCTCGATGCCCTTCGGCGGTACCTTGGGCGCGTTGGCTTTGGGAACAATCGCGCGTTTGAAGCCATGCGTGGCTGCTTCGCGCAGGCGCTCCTCACCATTGGGCACGGGGCGAATCTCACCCGACAGGCCCACTTCGCCGAATGCAATGGTCTTGTCGGCAAGCGGCTTGTCGCGTAGTGACGACAAGACCGCCAACAACACCGGCAGATCCGCCGCAGTTTCCTGCACGCGAATGCCGCCGACCACGTTCACGAACACGTCTTGGTCGCCGACCATGATCCCGCCGTGCCGATGCAAAACGGCCAGCAACATCGCCAAGCGATTACCTTCGAGGCCGACCGCGACCCGGCGCGGATTGGATAGAGGCGAAGCATCCACCAGCGCCTGAACTTCCACCAGCAGTGGGCGTGTACCCTCGCGGGTCACCATCACACAGCTGCCGGGTTGGCCGGCGCTGGCACCAGAGAGGAAGATGGCAGACGGATTCGGCACCTCGCGCAGACCCTTGTCGCCCATCGCGAACACGCCCAACTCGTTTACCGCGCCGAAGCGATTCTTGAACGCACGCAACACGCGAAAGCGACTGCCCGAATCGCCCTCGAAATACAGCACGGCATCGACCATGTGCTCCAGCACGCGCGGGCCGGCGATGCCGCCTTCCTTGGTGACATGACCAACCAGGAACACCGCGGTACCCGTCTCCTTGGCATAACGCACCAGTCGTGCCGCGGATTCCCGCACCTGGCTGACAGAACCCGGGGCCGCGGTCAACGATTCCGTCCACAGGGTTTGGATGGAGTCGGCGATGATCAGTCGTGGCCTCGCGGCTACCGCGTGTTCGAGGATGCGCTCGACGCAGGTCTCCGCCAATCCTTGCAAGCCATCCAGGGGCAATCCCAGGCGAACGGCACGGCCAGCCACCTGGGCAAGCGATTCCTCGCCCGTCACATACAACCCGGGCATCGTCTGCGCCATCAGCGCCAACGCCTGCAACAGCAAGGTCGATTTGCCGATGCCAGGATCACCGCCGACAAGCACCACGGCACCTTCGGCCAAGCCGCCGCCAAGGACGCGATCGAACTCGCCGATGCCGGTGCTGACGCGCGCCTGCTCGCCATGGCGCACATCCGCCAATGCGGTCACCGTGGGTGCATCGATCTTCCCGGCCCAGCCACTGCGCCGCGATGCAGGCGATTTTGCTTGCGCTGCGCTTTCCAAGGCGAATTCGGCCAACGTGTTCCAGGCGCCGCAGGCCTCGCATTGGCCCTGCCACTTGGCGTGGTCGGCACCGCAGTCACTGCAGACGTAAACAGTGCGGCGCTTCGAAGCGTTCAAATTTGAGGTGGGCTTGGCCATGCTGGAACCGGGTCGTTGAAGTAGCCACTGTAGCGGGCCGATGTCGCAACGGGCGAGACCGAACACCCCAAAACCACACGCCGAAACTGCCCGTGAGACCATGGGTAGACGCCTTTTCGATGGCCGCGGCGGCGGTTCTCTGCGAAAATAAGCGGTTAGTTGGCCCCGTAGCTCAGCTGGATAGAGCGGTCCCCTCCTAAGGGACAGGTCGTGCGTTCGAATCGCGCCGGGGTCACCACGCGTACGTTTCACCCTTGCCTTTCGTAATTGGAGTTTCTTCTATGTCCCACCCCGTCCTCACCGCGCTTGGCCTCAAGGCCGAGGAATCCGGCACTTATCTCGGCAACGGCGAATGGTCCAAGACCACCGACGCCGGCGTGATCGAGCCGGTCAATCCGACCACTGGCGAGGTGCTGGGCCGCGTACATGCGTCATCGCAGGCCGACTACGACATCATCGTGCAACGCGCGCAGGCCGTAGCGAAGGTCTGGCGCACCACGCCGGCACCGCGCCGTGGTGAAGCGGTGCGCCTGTGTGCAGATGCACTGCGCAAGCACAAGGATGCGCTGGGTTCGCTGGTTGCCCTTGAAATGGGCAAGTCCAAGACCGAAGGCGACGGCGAAGTGCAGGAAATGATCGACATCGGCGAGTTCGCCGTAGGGCTGTCGCGCCAGCTATACGGCCTGACCATGCACAGCGAACGGCCGGGCCACCGCATGTACGAGCAGTGGCATCCGATTGGCTTGGTCGGCATCATCAGCGCGTTCAACTTTCCGGTCGCGGTGTGGGCCTGGAACAGCCTGGTCGCAGCCGTTTGCGGAAATATCTGCATCTGGAAGCCTTCACCCAAGACCCCGCTCTCGGCGATTGCATCGATGAAAGTCTGCAATGAAGCGCTGCGTGAGGGTGGTTTCCCGGATCTGTTCTATCTGTTCAACGATGCCGGCACCGACCTGGCTTCGGGCTTCGTCGACGACAAGCGGATCGCGCTGATCAGCTTCACCGGCAGCACCAAGATCGGTCGCATGGTCGGCGAGCGTTGCGCGCGCCGCATGGGCCGCAGCTTGCTGGAACTAGGCGGCAATAACGCGATCATCGTCGATGAAACTGCGGAGATGAAACTGGCGATCCCGGCAATTGTCTTTGGCGCGGTTGGTACCGCCGGCCAGCGTTGCACCAGCACGCGCCGCCTGATCGTGCATGAATCGGTGTACGACGACGTGCTGGCGAAACTGGTCACGGCTTACAAGCAAGTCGAAAAGAAGATCGGCGATCCGACCAATCCAGTCAACTTGATGGGCCCGCTCAACAGTCGTGACGGCGTCGAGGCCTACCTGGACTCCATCGCCAAAGCCAAGGCTGCGGGCGGCACCGTCGAGACCGGTGGCGAAGCGATCGAAGGCAAGGGCAACTTCGTGTTACCGGCGATCGTCAGCGGTCTGACCAATGATGCTGCCATTGTCCAGCACGAGACCTTTGCGCCAATCCTCTACGTGATGAAGTATCGCAACCTCGAAGACGCCATCGAGATGCAGAACGCCGTCCCGCAAGGATTGAGCTCGTCGATCTTCACCACCAATCTCAAGCGCGCCGAAGCGTTCCTTGCGGCGTCGGGTTCAGACTGCGGTATCGCCAACGTGAACATTGGTACCAGCGGGGCCGAAATCGGTGGCGCGTTTGGTGGCGAAAAAGAAACCGGCGGCGGGCGCGAATCGGGTTCGGATGCGTGGAAGGCCTACATGCGCCGGCAGACCAATACCATCAATTACTCCGACTCCATGCCTCTTGCGCAGGGCATCAAGTTCGATCTCTGAGGACCATCGCATGAACGTAATGACCCGTACCACCAGTGCAATGGCCATCATCAGTCTGGTATCCGGCATCCTCGGCTGGACTCTGTTGCCGTTCCTCGGAAGTATTGTCGCGGTGATCACCGGCCACATGGCGCGCGGCGAAATCCGTCGTGCGCCAGACCGGCTGGAAGGTGACGGCCTGGCGATCGCCGGCTTGATCCTCGGTTATGCGGCAATCGCAATGGGAATATTTCTGGCCATCGCGTTCGTGCTGTTCTTCGGCGGACTGGCTTGGCTGATCGCGATGTCGGGGAACTGATTCCTTGTATTCACTGGCACGTCCGTTCCTGTTTGCCTTCGATGCCGAGCGCGCACATGCGCTCGGGTTGGCATCGATGGAAGCGGCTTATCGCCTCGGCCTGAATCCTCTAGTAGCCACGACTCCGAAACCGCTACCGACGAAGGCTTTCGGCCTGACCTTCGCCAACCCGGTCGGGTTGGCGGCGGGCCTGGACAAGAACGGGGCGCATATCGATGCACTGATGGCACTTGGGTTCGGCTTCATCGAAATCGGTACCACCACACCGCGCCCGCAACCGGGCAACCCGAAACCGCGCATGTTCCGCCTGCCGCAACACCAGGCGGTGATCAATCGGCTGGGTTTCAACAACCTCGGCGTTGATGCGCTGGTGCGCAATGTCGAAGGTGCCAAGCGCACACGCGCATTGCTTGGCATCAACATCGGCAAGAATAAAGACACACCGAACGAAGATGCAGCCCGCGATTACCTGCATTGCCTGGAACGGGTGTATCCGCTGGCCGATTACATCACCGTCAATATTTCCTCACCCAATACTGCGGGCCTGCGCGAGCTGCAGGAAGAACAGGCGCTGCGTCGCCTGATCGGCACATTGCGTGATTCGCAGGAACGCCTGGGCGCACAACATGGCAAGCGGATACCAATGTTGGTGAAGATCGCGCCCGACCTGTCGGACAACGATATCGAGGCTGCCGGCCGCGTGCTGGGCGACCTCGGTGTGGATGGCGTCATAGCCGGCAACACCACCATCAGTCGGGATGGCGTGGAGGGTGCACGCCATGCCGATGAAGACGGTGGGCTCTCCGGCGCGCCATTGATGGCCAGAGCAACCGCGGTGCTGCGGATGTTGCGCACACGCCTGCCGGAACACATCCCGGTCATAGGCGTGGGCGGGATACTGCAGGGCGCAGACGCCGCGACCAAACAGGCGGCCGGTGCAACCTTGGTGCAAACCTACAGCGGCCTGATCTATCGCGGACCAGCCTTGATCGGTGAGTGCGTCGATGCGCTACGTCGGCGCAAGGAAGCGCCGAGCCGCGGAAACCTGCCGCCCGAATGATCGGCGCGTCGAACAGCGCCTCGACCGCCGCCTATCGCATCCACGAGGATGCGCGACTGGATGCGCGCAATACCTTCGGGGTCGCGGCGACGGCGCCAATGCTGGTCGAGGTCAAGGACAGCGGCGCACTACCCGAACTGTTCGACTACGCCATGCTGCGCGACGGACCCGTGCTGGTGCTCGGCGGAGGCAGCAATCTCTTGTTTGCGGGTGATCCACAAGGCACAGTCCTCGCCCTCACGTCACAACGGATTGGAATCATCGACGACGATGGCGCGACTGCCATCGTCCGTGCCGATTCCGGCGTGACCTGGCACGACCTGGTGCTTTGGACGCTGGGACATGGCTTGTGCGGACTCGAAAATCTTGCCCTGATTCCCGGCACCGTCGGTGCGGCACCCATCCAGAACATCGGCGCGTACGGCGTGGAAGCGCGGGACAGCATCCATGCAGTGGAAGCGTTTGATCGACATGCTGGCGCAATGGTTCGGCTTGGCAACGATGCCTGTGCGTTCGCCTACCGCGACAGCCTGTTCAAGCGTGAACCGGATCACTTCGTGGTGACCGCGGTGGAGTTCGGGTTGTCGCGCACGGCCTTGTTGAACCTCGACTACGCGGGCATCGGCGAACAACTGCAGGCGATGGGTATCAAGTCGCCGCGCGCGTCGCAGGTTGCAGAAGCGGTGATCCACATACGACACCGCAAGTTGCCGGATCCGAACGTGTTGGGCAATGCCGGCAGCTTTTTCAAAAACCCCATGGTGGCGGCTGAGGTCGCGTCTGCATTGCTGGCCGAACATCCCTCGATGCCGGTCTTCCGTGGCGGAGATGCCAATACGCGCAAGCTGTCTGCGGCCTGGCTGATCGAGCAATGTGGCTGGAAGGGACATCGTGACCAGGATGGCGAAGGCGATGCTGGGGTTGCCGACTCGCATGCGCTGGTGCTGGTGAATCACGGCCGTGCCAGCGGCGCGCAATTGCTTGACCTCGCGCGCCGCATCGCACGTTCGGTGCATGCGCGCTTCGGCGTGGCGATTGAACCCGAGCCACGCATTATTGGTGCTGCGTGGTGATGAACAGCCAGCTGCGCGCTGCCCTACTGATGCTCTCCAGCACCGTCAGCTTCGGATTGATGGCGGTATGCATCCGCCTGTCCAGCGCGACCGAGCCTGTATTCGAGATCGCCTTTTTCCGCAACATTTTCGGTCTGCTGGCACTGTTGCCAATACTGCTGTGGCCCGCATTCCGCAGCGGAAGACCGGTCGCGGCCCTGCGCAAGACCCTGCAGACCAAACAGTTGTCGCGCTACCTGGTGCGCTGCGTAATCGGCGTAGTCAGCATGTACTTTGGCTTCTGGTCAATTGCAAACCTGCCGCTATCACAGGCGATCGCGCTGGCGTATTCCTCGCCGATCTTCGTCACCATTGCCGCGGTCTTGATGCTCGGTGAAAAAGTCCACATGCGCCGATGGAGCGCAGTACTCGCCGGCTTTATCGGCGTGGTGGTAATCGTGCGTCCGTGGTCGCATGCATTCAGTGCGGGCAGCCTGGTCGCGGTGTCGGCGGCAGTCATCACCGCGATCGTGGCCATCCAGATCAAGCAACTCTCGCGCGACGACGGCGCCGACACGATTGTCCTGTGGACCTACCTGTTCTGGGTGCCGCTGTCGGTGTTGCCTGCCTTGTGGGTCTGGCATCCCCCGCAGGGCATTACATGGCTATGGCTGGGACTATCAGGTGTGCTGGGCACGGCTGGCCAGTTGCTGTGGACGCGCGCACTGAAGATCGGCGAGGTTTCGGCATTGACGCCCATCAGTTTCGTGCAGTTGGTCATCGTCACCGTTGCCGGCTGGCTGTGGTTCGGCGAGGTACTGGACCGCTGGACCGCGACCGGAGCAGCGATCATTTTCAGCGCCACTGCCTACATTGCACATCGCGAGGCGGTGCTCGCGCGCCGATCCGCATCTCAGGCGCCCAGCGAAGCTTCCGTCCCTGGCGAATAACCAGTCGCTACGCTGCGGTGTGCGCCGCCCGCGCTTCTTCGCGTTCGGTCCTGCGGATGCCCTCGGCTTTGTCCAGCTGCTGGTAGGACAACATCCCGGATGTTGCATCCAGCAATGGCGACACATAGCGCGCGCGAACTGCGTCAGCATCTTCCTGATTTCCCAAGCCACGCAGCTGGACTTCCAGTTGCCAGACAGCATCAACCGTGCGCACATCGTTCTTGCTCAGCGCGCCCTCGCGCAATTCGAGTAGTTCCCTATACGAAGCGATTGCGAGCGCGTGGTCACCGAGCGTGTTCGGATGCTCGGCGCCAAGCACCGCCGTACGCATCGGAACGAGCCGCTCAAGAAGTTCGCGCCCGATCTTCGGCTCACCCATGGACCCGACCAGGATGGCAAGGTCATTGGTGACATCCATCGTCGCTGGATTGCGTTCGCCCAGAAGCTCCATGCTGTCGGCGCGCAAGGTCTCAAACATCGTGCGCGCTTGCGATCACCAAAGGCGGACACCGCCTAGGCTTCATTGAGCCGCAACTTGATCTGGAGTGGATCGGCCTTCGCCAACCCTGCTGCGTCTGCCAATGCGGCTTGAAGCAAGCTCAAGGCGAGCTTCGGCTGTGCATCCTTCAGTAATGCACTGGCTTGCTGCTGGCGCGCACGCAAGGTCTCCAGCGCCGTCACGCCGAGCGCGTTGCTGCGTACCTCGCCCACGTGGGCAAAGGCATGCGCTGCATCGCCTGCCAACCCCAGCGCAGCACGCACGAACGCGAGCGACCGACTCACGCAAGTCCGCGGCAAGCAGCGGATCGCCACTGAAGTCGCGGGTGATCGCGCGCTCGGCATTGACCAGGATGTCGCGGTCGATCAGCATTTGCGTGATATCCGGCGTACTGAGCACCGCCAGCCCACGTTCAAGTGCAGGTGCAACGAGGGGATCGGATGCGACGAGCTGCCGATGCAAGTCACCTGCCATGCCGATACCCATGGCCTCGATGTCGATGCCCTGCAGCATTGACTGCTGGAACACAGCAACTTTTTCCAGCTGGGTGCTGCGCTGCTCGGCGATGGCAGGCGCAGCGTGCGGTGGTTGCTCGTGACAGTCTCGCCGGCAGCCAGGGGGCGCTTGCCCGTCCGCAACTCGCTCAGCGCATACGCATCGCTGCGCGTGTCCACCAGCGTCTTGTCACCATCAGCCTGTTCGGGGCTCATGTAGTCCGGCGTACCTGCGATTTCTTGACCTTGGCCCCGTGTGCTGGCTGTCGCGATGTCGAAGCCGATGATCTTCGGCAGTGCGCGACCGTCAACTTCGCCCACCATCAGGTTGCCAGGCTTCGCGCCGAAGTTACCCGGGGCTTCGCCGAGCGCCCGCGTGAGGCAATCGTCGCCACGGCGTTTTCGCCAGGCGGCGAGGCCCAGCACATCACCGTCAGCATCGGCATTGCATCGCTGGCGAAGGATCGCGACACAAGGCCGTCCTTGATGGTCGCCGCCAACGCGGCCTTGTACCGCGCCAAAAAAGAAGGTCGCAACCGGGTCTGCATCGAAACCTGGTGTCAGCCGCTGGAATTCAGTCTTTTTGCCAAGGCCTGCGGTCGCGCGCAAATACCAACAGATACATGCCCGCCGTCCACGTGATCGCCGCGGCCCAGCCGGCGAGGATGTCTGACGGGTAATGCACGCCGAGGTAGACACGTGAGAATCCCACCAGCATCACGAAGGCCGAGGTGGCCGCCAACACAGGCCAGCGCCAACGCGTGTGCCAGGCCAGCAACACCAGCACGCAAGCCAGCGTCATCGAGCCCATTGCATGGCCACTGGGAAAACTGAAACTCGACTCGGGTGCGATTGACTCCCAAAGCGATGGGCGCGCGCGCGCGAACAGTTGCTTGGCGCCAAGATTCAAGAGCGCAGAACCAATAATCGCGAATCCAGCAAACAAGCCTTCACGCAATTTCTGGCGCAGGGCAAGAACCAGGACAACCACGACATCCGCAGGCACCACCCCATAGACGTAACCCAGTGCCGACATCCACGCGAAGAATCCGTTCCAGCGATCCGCTGCCAACGCATGCGCGAATTGCAGCAATGGGCCGTCAAAAAAGAATACCTCGCCAGCTCGCAGATCCTCTGCAAGCTCACCAAATCCCCACAGCGGCAGCAGGACCCCCACGAATGCCAACAGCATTCGCCGCCAATGTCGGCGCAGGAAATCGATACCGAAGCGGGCGTCCTCGCGCGCCACGCGCAAGGAAGCATGAGGATCTTGGTCTGGCGCCTGCACGGGATTCGTCATCTACAAGCGCTACATTCGAAGGTCGCCGGATCATACCGATCACCACCTGAAGAACGGGCGATGAATCTGGAGGCGCGCTACAGGTAAACCTCGATGTCGATCTCGTCAATCTGCTCGAGATGCAGGTAGCGTTCGGCGTACGCGTGGTGGACACCACTACGCAGGAACAGCTCGAACAGCTCACGGTCGATGTGTTGGTCCTGGCACATCTTGGCCATGATCGAGAGCGCTTCGGACAACGTCTTGCCCGACTTGTAGGGTCGGTCTGCGGCAGTCAGCGCCTCGAAGATATCGGCGATGGCCATCATCCGCGCCAGCGGGCTCAGTTCATCACGTCGAAGTCGCTTCGGGTAACCGCTACCATCCATTTTCTCGTGGTGGCCGCCGGCGATTTCCGGCACGGCACGCAGGTGCCGCGGGAACGGCAGCTCATTGAGCATGATGATGGTCTGCACCATGTGCTCGTTGATCTTGTAGCGTTCCTCCAGGGTCAAGGTGCCACGGCTGACCGACAGGTTGTGCAGCTCACCGCGGTTGTAGAGCAACTCCGGCACTGCCATCCTGAATCCCCAGCGATTGTCCGCCGGCATCTTTTCCGCTTCCGGCCGCGCGATCCGATGCTCGGGCTTGTCGGCAAGCAGGGTTTCCTGGACTGGCAACACGTCCACCTGCTCCGTCCTGCGCTCCAGCTCGTCACGTGACAAACCAAGCCGATCATCCAACGTACGGAGCCAACGTCGCGCGCCGATCTCACTTAAGCGAGCTTGCTTGTCCGGCGACAGGAATTCACCGCCCACATTGCATGTGGCGATGAACGCGAATTCCTCGTCCAGTATTGCCTGCAGCGTATCCCGCGATTGCCGCAACGCAGCTTCGTCGCCGCCTTCAGCCACGCCACGCCAGTAATCGACATCGGCATCGCGCTTGAGCACTTCGAAGCGCGTGCGGATTTCATGGATGCGGTCGTTCAGCGTTTCGAGCTTTGTCGCCTTGTCCACCACGTATTCCGGCGTGGTGACCTTGCCGCAGTCGTGCAGCCAGGCCGCGATGTGCAAAGCTTCCCACTGTTCCTGGTCCAGTTCGAAGTCCGAATAAGGCCCGTCCTGCGTAGCGCACGCAGCGCGCGCGAGCATGAATGTCAGCTCCGGCACGCGCGCACAGTGCCCGCCTGTGTAAAGACTCTTCGCATCAATCGCGCTGGCGACCATGCGAATACTCGCCTCCATCAACGCCTTCTCGCTGCGCAACAGTTCCTGGGTTTCCAGCGTGATCGCCGCACTGGCCACCAACGCCGTTATGAAACGAATACTGGCGTCATCAATCTCGCCATCTTTGAACAACAGCAGCATGCCCAATAGTTGCTCGCGGCGGTCACGCAACGGCAGCGCCAACGTCGCGAGTGACGACAGCGCCGGATCCAGTCCGATCGCCTCCAACTCCGCCGCATGCAACCGACCACTGACCGGCAGCATGGTCGAGCGCGCCTGCGCCATCAGGTGCGGCAACGTCTCCTGCACCAGCGGCGGCAAGTCATGCACGGCCTGCGCCATGCCGCCATTGGTGTCCACGGCGGTCGCGCGCAACGCATCGCTCTTGTCATCGACCAGATAAAGCACGCCACCGCGGGCAACGGCAATATCCACGAGCTTGTCGAGCAGCCACGGCTGCAGTGCTTCAAGGTCGGTTTCAGTGGCGAGCCTCTGGTTGATGCGCAAGAAGCGACGCACGGCATCGCGCATCAGGTCGAACGCGCCGCCCAGCTGGTCAATTTCGCTCACACGCGAGCGAATCACCGGATGGTCAGTGAAATCGAAATGACGCACCGCCTCGGCCTCGCGAGCCAAGCGTATGAGGGAGCCCGAAAGCCGGCGCGATGCCAGCAACGCAATCACTGCAACGGCTGCCGACAACAGTGCAAACTCCCACAGACCGGGGATTGCATCGCCGAAAAAGTGCAGCACAAGGCCGGTGGCAACCACCAATCCAACCGACAGCAGCGTGATGTGCAGATACAGCGGGAAGCTCGTGCGCGTTCCGTCCATGGTGCCCCCTGAAGCAGTCAACCCACCGAGTCTAACGCGCTACACGCACCCAGTCCGGGGATACCCTAATCCTGCGAGGCAACCGCGCGGTAGTGCCCATCCACGTAGTCATCGATCAACGCAACGAACTCATGTGCAATGTTCGCGCCGCGCAAGGTGACGGTTTTTTCCCCATCCACGAAGACTGGCGCCGAAGGTGCCTCCCCGGTACCGGGCAAGGAGATGCCAATATTGGCGTGGCGAGACTCGCCGGGACCATTGACGATGCAACCCATCACCGCCAGCGTCATGTTTTCTGCGCCAGGATGAGTGATCTTCCATTCCGGCATGCGCGCACGCACGTGCTCCTGCACTACCTGCGCAAGTTCCTGGAAAAATTCTGAAGTCGTGCGGCCGCAACCTGGGCACGCAGTGACCATCGGCGTGAATGCACGCAGCCCCATGGTCTGCAACAACTCCTGGGCCACGATCACTTCCTGCGTACGCGCCCCACCCGGTTCTGGCGTCAGTGAAATACGGATGGTGTCGCCGATGCCTTCCTGCAGCAGCACGCCGAGTGCGGCGCTGGACGCCACCATGCCCTTGCTGCCGATGCCGGCCTCGGTCAGGCCCAAATGCAGGGCGAAGTCACTGCGTGCGGCAAGGTCGCGATAGACCGCGATCAATTCCTGGACGCCGCTGACCTTCGCACTCAGCACGATGCGTTCGGCTGGTAAGCCCAACTCGATGGCGCGTTGCGCCGAATCCAGCGCCGAACGGATCAATGCCTCGCGCAGCACGCGGCCGGCATCCCATGGTTCGGCACGCAGTGCGTTCTCATCCATCAACCGCGTGGCCAAGGACTGATCCAACGAACCCCAGTTGGCGCCGATACGCACCGGCTTGTTGTACTGCAGCGCGAACTCGATCATCTGCGCGAACTGCGTGTCGCGCTTCTTGCCAAAACCGACATTGCCGGGATTGATCCGGTATTTGGCCAAGGCTTGGGCACAGGCAGGCTCGGTGGCCAGCAACGTGTGTCCGTTGTAGTGGAAGTCACCAATGATCGGCACCCGCACGCCCATCATCTCCAGCTTCTCGACGATGCGTGGCACTGCCGCAGCAGACTCTGCGTTGTTGACGGTGACCCGCACCAATTCCGAACCGGCCCGCCAGAGTTCACCCACCTGCTTCACCGTCGAAGCAACATCGGCGGTATCGGTATTGGTCATCGACTGCACCACTACTGGCGCATCACCACCGACCCTAACTTCGCCAATCACCACTTGGCGGGTGACGCGACGTTGCTCCGGACCGAATCGGTTGGTGCGGCAGGAAGCGATTTCGTTCGGCGAGATGCTCATGTCGTGATTTTAGCGGGCGGCGGCGCCTCGTGACGGGTATTCGCTCCGCGACTCAACATTCCGCTATGCGAGCCACCGATCCCCTCGCTTCCGCGCCAGAGTGGTTACGATGCCTGCATGGACGAGCACATCCTCACCCCCAGCCAACTGAATACGCTGGCACGAGACCTGCTGGAAGGCGCATTCCCGGTGGTATTGGTCGAGGGCGAGATCGGCAACTTGTCGCGACCCGGCTCGGGACATGTGTATTTCACCCTCAAAGACGCGCGCGCGCAGGTGCGCTGCGCCCTGTTCAAGCCAAAGAGTCAATGGTTGAAATTCGTCCCGCGCGAGGGCCTCCGCGTGCTCGCACGTGGCCGGCTGACTCTCTACGAAGCCCGCGGCGACTACCAGCTGGTGCTGGACTCCATGGAAGAGGCCGGCGAAGGCGCCCTGCGCCGCGCGCTGGATGAACTCAAGGCACGGCTGCAAGCCGAAGGCCTGTTTGATGCGGACCGCAAGCGTGCCCTGCCCGCTTGGCCACGCCGACTGGCGGTGCTGACCTCGCCAAGCGGCGCGGTGATCCGCGACATCGTCAGCGTGCTGCGCAGACGCTTCCCACTGGTTGAACTGGACCTGCTGCCCGTACCGGTGCAGGGCGACAACGCCCCGGCGCAGATCCGCACGATGCTGCAGCGTGCCATCGATTGCGAACGCTATGACGCGATCCTGCTCGCCCGCGGCGGCGGGTCGCTGGAAGACCTGTGGGCCTTCAACGACGAGGCACTGGCCCGCGTGATCGCCGCCAGCCCGGTGCCAATCGTCAGCGCAATCGGCCACGAAACGGATTTTTCGCTAAGCGACTTCGCCGCCGACCTTCGCGCACCTACCCCTTCTGCCGCCGCAGAGCTGCTGGTACCCGAGCGTGCTGCACTCTCCGCACGACTGGATGCATGGCATCGGCGCCTGGCCAATCTGCAGCAACACGCATTGCGCGAGCGTAGCCAGCGCGCGGATCGCGCCTTCCTGCGCTTGCAGGCACTGCGGCCACAGGCGCGCCTGTCCGCCCTCGCCCAACGTGCGCAACAAGCGCATGCGCGCTTGGCCAATGCGATGCAGCGCCGACTTGAGCGTGACCGTGCGTCACTGCGCCATGCCGACAGCGTGTTGCGCGCCAGCCATCCCAACCGCCGGATAGAGAGACTGCGAGAGCGTCTCGCTTCACTGCAGGGCCGTCCGCAGGCGTTGATGGCCCGCAGGTTGCAACACGACGCGTTGCGGTTGCGTGGGCTGGCGCGTTCGCTGCACGCCATCAGTCCGTTGGCCACCGTCGCCCGCGGCTACAGCATCCTCCAGCATGAGGACGGCCGGATCGTGCGCGGCGTGGGCGATGCGGCGGTGGGCGATACGCTGGACGCACGCCTGCATGACGGCCAGTTGCGCGTGCAAGTGCAAGGCACGCAATAACGAAACGTGCGTTGCAGGTTTGTCGAAACGTGACCATTCACCAACCAGCGCGTTGCGGTGCTCAACCTGCAGTTTCAGACATCCAGCGGCACGGGCCGACCGAACAGGTAGCCTTGTGCATAGATACAACCCAGTTCACGCAACTGTTCGCGCTGCGCCATGTTTTCCACGCCCTCCGCGATGATTTCCATGCTCAAGCTTCCAGCGAGGGCAATAATCGCGCGAATCACTGCGACACTCTCGTTGCGCGCATCGCCCGACAGGTCAGCAATGAAGCTGCGGTCGATCTTCAGTGCCGTGATCGGGAAGCGATGCAAGTAGGAAAGCGCCGAAAACCCGGTGCCGAAATCATCCAGTTGGGCCAGCACGCCATGCCTGCGCAACAGGTTCAAGGACTCACTGATGCGCGGCGCATCGTCCATCAGAGCGACCTCGGTAATCTCGATGCGAAGCCTAGATGGATCCACGCCGGCCACGTCCAACATACCAAGCAGGCGCTCGGCGAAATCATGCGAACGGAAATGCCGCGGCGACACGTTGATCGCCACGTAGCCCAGCGTTTCGTGCATGGCCATGTCAGCAATCACCCGCGCGTACATCAGCCAGTCAACCTGTTCAATCAGACCGCTGTCCTCGCCGACATCGATGAACTCGGCGGGTGTCAACAAGCCATGTTTCTCATGCCGCCAGCGCAGCAATGCCTCGCTGCCCACCACTTCGGCATTGCCCAGCTTCACGATCGGCTGGTAATGCGACTCGAACGCATCATTGTTGATTGCGCGACGCAGGTCGGATTCCATATCCAGGGTGCGCATCACTTCGTCGCGCATCTGCTCATCGAACAACATCGACCGGTCCCTGCCATCGCTCTTCGCCCGGTACATCGCGGCATCCGCGTCGCGCAGCATTTCTTCCCCGGTGGCATACAGCGGCTGCCACATCGCGATGCCAATACTCGCAGTAGGAAACAGCTCCCGGCCCGCAATCCACATCGGCGAACCCAACGCCACTAGCACCCGGTGCGCCAACTCCTTGGCCATCGCCGGCCCATCCAGCCCCTCGGCAAGGATCGCGAACTCATCGCCTCCCAACCGGGAGACCACGTCATTGCCGCGCATGCAGGCGGCGATGCGACGACCACACTCAACCAGCAACTCGTCGCCTACGGCGTGGCCAACACTGTCGTTGACCAGCTTGAAACGATCCAGGTCGAGGAATAGCACGCCGAAGCAGGCGTCCTCATGACCCCGTGCATTGGCGATGGCGCCCGCGAGTTTGCCCAACAATTGGGCGCGGTTCGGCAATCCGGTCAGCACGTCGTACATGGCCTGGTGAGTGAGTTTGCGCTCGGCCCGCATGCGTTCGCATATCTGCTCAACCAGCTCCGCGTTGGCTGCTGCCAATTCGCGGGTACGTTCGCTAACCCGCTGCTCCAACCCGGTGTGCGCCAAGACCAGCCTGTCCTGCGCCTGCTTTCGGGCCAAGCCACTGCCAATATGGTACGCAACGAAGGTAAGCAATTCCTGGTCGCGAACGCTGAAGGTGAAATCCGGCGAGTAACTCTGCACGGCGATTACGCCGACGACGTTGTCCTCGTGCAGCAGGGGCACCCCGAGCCAACAGTACGCAAGCGTTCCTTGGCTGACGACCTTGCCCTCGCTTTCGAGTTTCGAAATGCTTTGGCGATCGACCAAAATCGGTTCACCGCTACGCAGGACGTACTCGGTTAGTCCGCGGGCAATCTTGCGTGGCTTGCGCTCCACGTCTCGCTCATCAACGGAATATGCGAATTCCAGCATCGTCGCGTCGGCCGATAACATCGCAATGTAGAAATTGCGGGCATACAGGAGCCCCCCCACGACCTCATGTATGGCAACGTAAAAGTCGTCAAGGCTGTCGCTGGTCATCGACAATTCGGCAATGCGGAACAAGGTGCGCTGCAATTCCTGCGCACGCTGGCGCTCCAGCACCTCTGCCTGCAGGTCCAGGTTAGCCTGCACGAGTTCGCGGGTACGTTCCTCGACGCGGTGTTCCAACTCGCCGCGCGCATATCGGCGGTCCAGTGCGGTCAGGATGTGCTGGGCTACGAAGGCCAACAACGCTCGGTCGTCGTCACTATAGACAGAGGGCTGTTCATAGCTTTGCACCACGATCCCGCCCACTACCCGGTCATCGCGCAGCATGGGCACCCCTAGCCAATCCGCGCTGTCAGGGCCATTGCTTGGATCAGGGGTGATGCGGTACTGGGCCTGAAGCTGCGGTGAGGGACCACGCATGGCCTCACCGCCCTGCAGGAGGGCCACGGTCAGGTTGGCATCTGCCTGATCGAAGTCCAGTTCGGCATCGGGATCGTTGATGAACGGGTCGCGCTGGTCGACGAAATACAGGAAACGGATCTTCTGGCGGAATTCGTCGTACAGCACGATGTAGAAATTTCCCGCGTACATCAGCTCGCCCACGATCGCGTGGATTCGCCTGAGCATGTCCTGCATGTCCCGGCTGCCACCGGCCAGGTCGGCGATCTCGTACAGCGACTGCTGCAGGCGCTCCGAACTCCGCAGGGACGCGATACGCTGCTCCGCATCCTGCAACAACTGGATCAGGTCATCATTGCGAAGTCCCGCAAGGTCCGGCCTGCCGTCCTGCTCGGTCGGCGACGTGCCCACGTTATCAGCGCCATTCGGCAAGTGCACTCCACAGCCCCCCTTCATGCAACGAGCATACTGTCTACTACGCCAGAGGGCAGCAGGACCGGCAACCCTTTTCGACCTTCCCGTGCGTTTGCAGGAACATGGCAGCCCCCAGCATCCTAGCCCAGGCATTGTTTTCGGCCTTTCCTGCGCACCCATCAATCCGTAGTCTGGCGAGAATGGACGGTCTTGAAACCAGCGACGAAACCCTGATGCTTGCCTATGCGGCGGGTGAAGTGGGGGCGTTCGACCAGCTGTACGCGCGTCACCGCGGCAAGCTCTACCGCTACCTGCTGCGCCAGCTGCGCGATAACGGCTTGGCCGATGAAGTTTTCCAAGACGTCTGGCAGCGGGTGATCAGCGCGCGTGAAGGCTGGAAGCCGGACCCCGGTTTCGCCACCTGGCTCTATACGATTACCCATCACCGCCTGCACGACCATTGGAGGGCGGCCAAGCATCGCCCACCGGCGCCGCTAGACGCTGATGAACGCGCAGCGCGCCTTGCCGATCCGGACACACCCGAGCGCGTACTGTCCGAATTCGAACGCCGGCGCGAGCTGCAACTTGCACTGGATGAACTACCCGAGGATCAACGTGAGGTATTGCTGTTGCGGCTGGAGCAGGAATTGACGCTTGACGAAATCGGCGAAGTCACGGGCGTGGGCCGCGAGACGGTGAAATCACGCCTGCGCTATGCAATGGACAAACTGCGTGCGAGGCTGCCCGCATGAGCCTGCGTCCGCCATCTGGGCCGGAATCGGTGCGTTCGCTTGATGCGGAGGAACGCGCGCTGGCCAAGGCATTGCCACGCGTGCATGGCCGCGCGGCGCCCGGGCCCGATCTCGACGCCAGCATTCTGGCTGCGGCAGAGACCGCCGTACGCCAAGCCAGGCTGCCGTATACCCCGATCAGACCACGCGTCCGCTGGATTGCCCCAGCTTCGCTGGCGGCTTCGATGGTTCTGGCAGTGGGCATCGCTTGGCAGCTACGTCCATTACCTGCGCTTGAATCCACCCCGTCAACAGCACAACGGGATGCCGCTGACGTGGCTGCGGTGCAGATGATCGAGAGGGCGCCCTACGAAAAGCCCGCACCGACGATGCAAATGAAACCGGCACCCGCGCAATCAGCGCCAGCCAAGCGCGAGCTTGCTGCATCGCGCATCGTCAGTTCCCAGACGGGCTCACCCGCATCCGAAGCCATAGCGTCGCAGGCGCCAGCACCGCTGCCTTCACCGCCTCGACCACAGGTGTACGCGCCGCCGCCATCACCACCAGCCCCACCGTCACCCTCTGCTGTCATGACAGCAGAGGCTCCACAACACGCCGGGGCCTCGGTCGTGTCATCGCCCACATCCTCGGGCAATACGCTGGACACGCAGGCCGTCGATCGCGCCATGCGTACGCGCACTGCTGCGCCTGCTGCTGCAAGTCACCATGGCATCGCGCAAGAAGCTGCAACAGCAAGCTCGGACAAAGCTGGAACGATCGGACGTACCCAACAGGCGGCACGCAAAGCGATGTCAGCTGCGCCAGTGATACCTGAGGTGCGTAAAGAAGGCTCGATGCCAGCCGATGCCGGCTTTGTGGATGATCCTGGCGAAGACGTCCCACCCGCTACGGTGGACTCCCCTGCGGTACGCGATGCCTGGCTACATCGCATCGGCCAGTTGCTGGAGCAAGGAAAGCGGCAAGAAGCCAAGGCCAGCTTGGTCGAATTCAGGCGCCGCTATCCGGCCGCTGTACTCCCACCCCTGTTGCGCGCCCTCGAAGTCCAGCCCTGAACTGCCGCTGTAGGCTGCGCACCGTTACCATGCACGGATGAATTCCCCAACGCCGGCGCCGGCGAAAGCGCCCATCGGTTCCCTGCGCGCGTTGTGGCCGTTCGTGCGCAAACATCGCGGACTGTTCATCGGCTGGCTGCTGTCACTGGCCGTGTCTTCCAGCGCGTCGCTGAGCCTTCCCGTCGCCTTCCGCACCATGATCGATGACGGTTTCAGTAGCGGTAGCGCTGGCAGCATCGACCGCGCCTTCCTGTTCCTGTTCGTGGTGGCGCTCGTACTCGCAGCGGGCACCGCGGCGCGCTTCTTCTTCGTCTCGCTGCTAGGCGAACGCGTCGTCGCCGACTTGCGCACGGAGCTCTATGCGCACCTGATCAGCCTGGATGCCGGTTTCTACGACCGCACCCGCAGCGGCGAACTGGTGTCGCGCCTGACGTCCGACGTCGAGCTCATCCGCAACATCATCGGCAGTGTGATGTCGATTGCGTTGCGCAGCACGATTACCGCGGTTGGCGCATTGGTCATGCTATTCGTCACCAGCCCGAAACTCGCGGCCTGGGCGCTGGTCGGAATACCGTTGGCAGTACTGCCGGTGATTTTCGGCGCACGCAAGATTCGCAAGATCTCGCGCAGCAGCCAGGACCGCATCGCCGATGCCAATGCACTGGCGACCGAGACCTTGGGCGCCGTACGCACGGTGCAGGCGCATGCCCGCGAAGGCTACGAACGTGGGCGTTTCGCCAGCGCAGTCGATACGGCCGTCGCCACCGCGCGTAAGCGGATCGGCGCGCAGGCATTGATGACGGGGGCCACGATTATCTTGTTCTTCGGTGCCATCACCTTGGTGCTGTGGTCAGGCGCGCACGACGTCATCGCCGGCCGCATGAGCGCGGGCACACTGATCCAGTTCGTGCTGTACGCGCTGTTCGGTGGCGGCTCGGTGGCAGCGCTGGCTGAAGTCTGGAATGAGCTGCAAAAAGCCTCTGGCGGCATGGGCCGGATCAACGATCTGCTGCAGGAGAGCCCGGGAATTATTGCGCCTGCAAACCCGCTTGCGCTGCCGTCACCGGTACGCGGAGATATCGTTTTCGATGACGTCACCTTCGCTTATCCGCAACGCCCGGAAGTCCCTGCGTTGGAAGGCTTTAGCTTGCACGTACGGCCGGGCGAGACGGTGGCCCTAGTCGGCCCATCCGGCGCAGGAAAGAGCACCGTATTTACCCTGTTGCTGCGTTTCCATGATCCACAGCAGGGCTGCATCGCGGTGGATAACCTGGACCTGCGCAAGCTCGATCCTTCGTTGCTGCGTGATGGCATCGCTCTGGTGCCGCAACAGCCCACGCTGTTCGCCGCAAGTGCCGCCGACAACATCCGTTATGGTCGGCTCGACGCGACCGATGCAGAGGTTCGCCACGCCGCTGAGTCCGCCGAGGCCGACGATTTCCTGGATGCGCTGCCGGACGGTTTCGCCAGCGAACTGGGCGAGCGCGGCACGCGCCTGTCGGGTGGCCAGCAGCAACGCGTCGCGATCGCGCGCGCCCTGTTGAAGGACGCTCCGGTACTGCTGCTGGACGAAGCGACATCGGCGCTCGATGCGCAGAGTGAACGCGCCGTGCAGCATGCGCTGGAAAATCTGATGGCCGGCCGCACCACGCTGGTGATCGCGCATCGCCTGGCGACCATCTTGATGGCCGACCGCATCGTGGTGATGGACGCCGGTCGCATCGTCGCCGAGGGTACGCACCAGGAATTGCTGGCGCAAGGTGGTCTGTACGCGGAACTCGCACGCCTGCAGTTCCTTGATTAACCAATGACCTTTACTGATCCAGCGGATTAGGGCCTGAACCCGCCTTCCGCTTGATTCGGGTGGCATAGGGTCTCGGTGCGTGTTCGCACCCCTTGGGCAACGCGTCTCTCTCCCCACTCCCGTACGTCGGGGAAGAGCAAAAAAAGACCGGCGCTTGCGCGCCGGTCTGAGTTACTGCAACCACCTAGCTTGAATCAGAACTTGTAACGCACGCCAACATAGGCGCGGCGCGGTTGAACCCACGCATTGGCCTGACCGAACTTGTACACGCCATCACCAGCGAGTAAATCCTGTTCAGCGGTGGCGGACTGCTTGTCGAGGATGTTGAACACGTCCAGGAACAGTTCCAGGCTGCCCACCGGGAGCGCCTGCGTGTACTTGGCGCGGAGATCCAGAGTGTAGTAAGCGGGAGCTGTTTCACCGGCTACCGCACCCGGGAGCAGCCAGCTGTCAAACACTCCGTCCAACAGGTAACCAGCCGACATCTCCGGCAGATTGCGACGGTACGCACTGAACGTACGGCTGTAGAGAACCCCGCTGTTCCAGTTGAATACACCGCTCAACTCAAGTCCGAAATCAAACTCGTACGCAGCCCATCCCTTGACTTGGTGCTTGATGTTGCCGGGCTGCGGACCGTACTGGTTGGGGGCACGCGGGTCGAGAGCGATCCAGTCGCCCTGGAAGTCTGCATTTCCGTCCGAGTTGCTGTTGCCCGTGGCACCGTTGAATGTGTAGGTACCAGACGCCTGCCAATTATCCGACTTGAACTTCTGCAGGGTGACTTCGTAGCCGGTGTAGTTGCGCTTGCCGCCAAGCAACGTGCCAAGCACGTAATTCACCGGAGGGACACCCGCATAACCGAAGTAGGAGTACGGGATGTAGAACGACGAACTGGGGCATGCCTTGTCGGTACCGCAGACCTGATTCGGGTTCGAGTAGATGCCGAAATCGTAGTCCTCCATGAGGTCCCTGGTCTTGCGGTTGGTGAGCGTAACCGATAGACCGACGTCCGACCCGAAGGTCGTGGCAAAGCCCAGCATGATTTCATCCGTATACGGCGTCTTGGTGGAAGGTGCCATGGCAGCATCACCGGGACCACGCTGACGGAAGGTGACCCAGGTGCCATCAATATTGATCTGTTCGTCGGTCGTCGGCCCGGTCACCGCACCAGCAAAGTTCGCCATGTCGGCACGAATTGGATCGTAATAACGGCCGTAGAACGCAAAGATCTTGCTGCGACCATCACCATCGAGGTCATATGACACAGAGAGACGGGGTGCGATGTCCCAATCAAATTTGTGAATGCTTGCGCCTGCGGAATTGACCAGCTCGTTGCGTTCAAAACGCGCGCCGATATTGGCCGTCAACTTGCCCATCGTCCACTTGTCCTGCAAATAACCCGCAGTTTGCTTGGATGTCACCGTATAACCCTGGCCTTCATTTGCCGACTGGAAGATGCGGTACATGTTGACCTGACCATCCGGGTTTCCGGTGGTATCGCTGAACGTCTTGGCCAGTACCTGAGCGTTTGTCAGGCCCGTGGCTTGGGCAATACGGGAGATATCCGATTTGCTGATTGAGCGAGTGCCCTTCCAGCCGTGATCATTGTCAAGGTAAGTGGCGAGGGAGATGCCCGCATCAGCAGCACCGACCGAGGTATAACGAGAGCCGGCAGCGCCTGCACCAAGATAAGAAATCTGCTGGGTGAAAGAACCCTCACTCTGCAGATATCCCGCCCCGAAGCTGTGATCACCCCAGTTATCGCTATACAGGTAGTAATCCAGGTTGAACCCGAATTCCTTGTTGTCGCGACTGGTGAAGGTATTCTGGCCGGAACCGCCCAACTGGAGATCGGCATTCGTCTTGCTATCCCGGCCGGTGTGATAAGCCACGTCGTTGAACGGGTCAGGGGTTGACGCGAGGGTCGACAACTGGCCTTCGTGCTTGAATGCATAAGCACCAAGGCTGAGGTTGGCCCAGTCATGGCTGTACTCGAACTTGTAATTGTCGCCACCCGACTCGGTGATGTTGCTGCGGCTGTTGACCGTGGACGGATTCAGAGAGCCACTCTGCGTCAACGGATCATTAAAAAATGTCGCCGTCGCGCGATCATTGTCAGTGATCTGCCAAGTCAGCTTGCCGAAACCCAGTGTGCTGTTCTGGGAAACCGTACGCTGGATGCCCTGGGTCACCGCATCGCTCACGTCTTCATCGCGGCTCTTCTTCTGGTATGACCCGAAGAACCAAAGCTTATCCTTGATAATCGGCCCACCCAATGTGACCGCAGCGTCATAGGTCGAGAACTTGTTTGCAGCCAGATGCTTGTCTTTGGCCACCAAATTGGAATTTTGCAGGTAGTAGTTGACCGAGCCATGGAACTCATTGCCGCCCGACTTGGTGACTACCTTGGAAACCAGACCGGAACCACCTGCGAATTGCGCCGGAATGCCGCCGGTCAAGATCTGCAATTCCTGGATGATTTCCGAGTTCAGGTTCGCGCCGAATGTGCCGTTCAGCGGATCGGTGACATTCACGCCATCGATGTAGTAAAGGTTGTCCGTCGAAGAACCCGTGACACCACCCACGTCTTGATAGTTGATGCCGGATTTGGAGGACGGGTTACCGTTGGTGCTGGGCTTGACGCCAGGCACCAATTGCAGATAGCTCTGGTAGCTTCGTGCGGTGGGCAACGATTCCACTTGATCCAAGGTCAATACAGTACTGACTGTGGCGGAGGTGGTATCCACTGCAGCCAGCGAAGATCCTGTGACAACCACGGCGTCCAGGTTCGTGGCGTCTGAAGACCCGCCGCTGCCCAACACGTACCCCAAGCTGAGGTTCTTGTCGCTGACAACTGCAACTTTGCTTGCATTGAATGGGCTGTAGCCGGGGGCCACGACTTCAATGGTGTAATTAGTAGCGGGATCCAAGCCGACAAGATTGACGTTGCCATTCGCATCGGTCACGCCGGTCTTGAATGACAGGCTGGACGGCGAACTCGCCTTGACGGTAGCGCCAGCGACAGGTTGGCCGTTCGCACTGCTGATAGTGATGCGCAAGCCACCCGAATCAGCGGCGATCGCCGCACCTACGAAGCACATGCTGAGTGCCAGAGCGAGCGTGCTCCGCTTCAGCCCTTTGGCGAAAGAATTAGAGACCATGTGATGTAACCCCATTGCGACAGTGGTGGCTAATTTACATTTCTGTAAATTACGCCCGGCCAGACGAGCCTGGCTGACCGACTATAAGGGGCACAACAATTACTTAACAAGCTTTTTTGCGACGCCTATCACCTTTGTGCACCGCACCAAGCCCTCTTGCTCGACCCCAAATCAAAAAAACGCCCCGCACGTAGCGGGGCATCGAATGCTTCCAACCTGATGAAATCAGGCCGGCTTGACGTCGGTCGCCTGTGCACCCTTAGCGCCCTGGGTGACTTCAAAACTGACCTTCTGACCTTCCTGCAGGCTGCGGAAGCCCTCGGAACTGATCGCGGAAAAATGCACGAACAGATCGGCGCTGCCGTCTTCGGGCG
>JBBSRO010000033.1:0-29377 GCA_038242955.1 Lysobacterales bacterium | reverse complement strand
GGAACCGTTGCCATGGCCGGGTAATCCCGACCAGCTGACGGACACGACCAACCGTGGCTCGCAGAAATTCGACGTAGTCGATGTCGCCAGTGGAAAGCTGCTGTACTCGCGTGGATACGCGACGATCTTCGGCGAATGGCGTAGCACCGACGAGGCGCAGGCGACCCAGCGCAGCTTCCAGGAATCATTGCGGTTCCCGATGCCCACCGCCCCGGTGAAGATCACCGTCTATGGACGCGATGCCGCCAACGCATTCGCGCAATCGTGGTCAGTGACTGTCGATCCGGCTGCACTTGATGTCGAACGCGTGGCACGACAAGCGCCCGCAATGCCCATCGCCATTCGTCACAACGGCGACTCGGCACATAAAGTCGATTTGCTGCTACTCGGCGATGGCTACACCGCCGCCGAAATGGGAAAGTTCGAGCAACGCGCCCGTGCACTGGCCGATCACCTGTTCAGCGTGTCCCCGTTCAAGGAGCGCGCATCTGATTTCAACGTCTGGGCACTTGCAGTGCCAACGCCAGAATCGGGCATCAGTCGCCCGTCCACTGGCATCCACCACGCATCATCGACTGGCGCGCGTTATGACATCTTCGGCAGTGAGCGTTACGTCCTGACCTTGGACAACCGCGCCTTCCGTGAGTTGGCGCAATACGCGCCCTATGACGCCGTGGAAATAATGGTCAACGGCCAGACCTATGGTGGTGGTGGCATCTTCGGCCAGTTCAGCACCGTGGCCGCCGACAACGACTGGCGCGACTACGTGTTCGTGCACGAGTTCGGTCATCACTTCGCCGGCTTGGCCGACGAGTACTACACCTCGCCAGTGTCTTATGCCGCTGCGGACAAGCCCATGATCGAGCCGTGGGAGCCGAACGTGACGGCGTTGCTGGACCCGGACAACCTGAAATGGAAGCGCGCGCCAAACAGTCCAGTGCTGCCCACGCCTTGGCCGAAAGCAGCGTTCGAAACCTACGAACGCGGCATCCAGGCGCGCCGCGCGAAGTTGCGCGCGGACCAGCGTCCGGAAGCGGAGATGAGTGCGCTGTTCCATGAAGAGCAGGCGCATGTCGAAGCGCTATTTGCCAAAGCGAAATACCGCGATGCGGTCGGCGCGTTCCAGGGCGGAAATTATTCGGCGACCGGTTATTACCGCCCGCAACTGCAATGCATGATGTTCACCCGTAGCGACGCGTTCTGCAGCGTTTGCCATCAGGCGATCACGGACATCATTGATCTTTACAGCCAAGTGCCATGAAAGGCTGAACTGCATGCGTCGATTCCGACTAGCGGATCGACTCGGTTGATTCAGCGCGTGGTGACCGATGCCGTAGCAACATGCGTACGCTGATAACGAGCAAACCTCGGTGTGCCTTTTGCGGTCAGGCCGTTGTAGCGAAATGTAACCAACGTGCCGATGGCGGGCGGCCGCTGACGGTCGGCATCGCGTAAGCCGCTGCCGAGTGCGAAGCGCCGACCATGCGCATCTTCGACCAGAAGTGCGCCAGCCATGCCGGCGTACTTGCCATTGCCCGGGCGGTAGCCGACCACGCGGGCTTCGGCATCGTTCCAGCGTTTGTATTTCAGCAGGGAATCGGTGCGACCAGCGCTGTAATGCGCAAGGGCGTGATGCAGCATCAGGCCTTCGCCACCGTTAGCCATCACCGCATCCAGTCGTGCATCGAGCTGTGCGCGCTCACTGAAATGTAATTGTCCGATGCGTTGCAATTGCGGCAATGCGGTTCGCATGACTAGCTCCCGCAACGTGCGTGTGCGGGTGGCGAAGGGTTGCGATGATGTTGGCAAGTCAAAGGCCATGAAGCGCACCTGTCGCCATGCCGCAGCATCGACTTGCAGCGCGCGAACAAGGTCGCTCACCTGCTGGAATTGTCCGCGGCCAATCCACAGCTCGCCTTCGATGGGCTGTATCGGAAAGCCTGCGGTGAACCACGTCGGCGCATTGATGCGATTGCCTGCGCGGGTCAGTAGTTGCCGGCCATCCCAGCGTGCACGCACGCCATCGAGTTTCTCGCTGACCAGATAGTCCGCAATGTCGATACCGGCGTGGAAGCTGCTGGCCAGCATCGGTGCAGGCATGGCTGGTTGTGCGGCGAGCAGCGGCGACTTCGCCGAGGCGCTGGCGCTGGCGCTGGCGGAGAATGTTGCCGATGGCAGCAACAATACGATGAGCAGGGCGGTGCGCAGGTCCATCATGGTGATCCGGGCGGCGTGATCTGTAGCTTGGCCACGCCAACGCTTGCTGTCAGTCGGCGCACCCTATGCCGCGAGGTCGGGGAACTGCCTTTCTGTCGTCAGCTTTCGCGACGCGCAGAACCACAGACCAGCACGGCGTTGGTGCCCCCGAATGCGAACGAATTACTTATCGCGATCTCAGTCCCCTGCACGGCGCGCGCTCCCTCGGTGACATAGTCCAGGTCGCATTCCGGGTCGGGTTGCGCAAGGTTGATCGTAGGCGCCAATACACCCTGTTCAAGTGCCAACAATGTAGCGACCAGCTCAACCGCTGCGCCGGCGCCCAGCATGTGGCCGTGCATGGCCTTGGTCGCGCTGATGGGAATGCGTCGCGCCCGGTCTCCGAAGACCTGCTTGATCGCTGCGGTTTCAGTGGCATCGTTCGCCAGCGTGCCGGTGCCGTGTGCATTGATATGGTCGATGGCAGTGGCTTGCAAGCCTGCAGATTTCAGGGCCAACTGCATCGCGCGTGCCTGGCCCTCAACGGTGGGCCGGGTGATGTGTTCGTTGTCGGTGGACAATCCGTAGCCCAGCAGTTCGCCGCGAATATGCGCGCCACGCTGGCACGCATGGTCCCAGTCTTCCAGTACGAGGATTGCAGACCCTTCGCCCAGCACCATGCCGGTGCGATCACGAGCGAACGGCTTGCAGGATGCCGCGGGATCAATCGGATCTTCGCTGGCCATCGTGCGCAACGCTTCCCACGCCTTGAGCGTACCGAAGTTGAGTGGTGCTTCGCTGCCGCCCGCCAGGATCACATCGGCCTCGCCATCGCGAATGCGCCGGAAGGCTTCGCCGATAGCCACTGCCGACGACGAACACGCCGTGGAGAACGTCAGGTTCGGCCCGGACAACCCCTGTTCGATGCCGATCCACGCCGCCGCCGCATTCTGCATCGCCATCAATACCGTGAACGGCGGTAGCCGCGTGGCGCCATCTGCGTAGAGTGCGTGGTAGCCATCATCGATGATGTGGCCGCCGCCGTTGCCGGTGCCGATGAAGACGCCTGCGCGTAGTCGTTCTTCATCACCCAATTGCAGGCCGGCGCCTGCCATCGCCTGTGTGGCCGCGACCAGCGCGAACTGGCTGAAGCGATCCAGCATGCGCAACTTTGGCGGCTTGAAATGTTCGCTGCCATCGAAGTCGACGGGTGCGGTGATCTTGCTGGCCAGGCGGCTTGCGAAGGGTGTGTCTAGGTGCCTGATGCCGGAACGGCCTGCCTTCAATGCATCGAAAAAAGTGGCCTCGTCATTGCCCAACGGCGACACGATGCCGATACCGGTGATCGCAACGCGTCTTGGCCTTCGACCGCTCTGCGTGCGACTCGGCATCAGCGAGGGACGTCGGTCAGTTCGACGTTGGCATCGCCTGATGTCGACTTGGCGCGTAAGCCGTCGATGTACTCGGCGACGCTACCCAAGGTCGGCAGGTCTGCAGGCACGTTATCGGCGACCACGTTGAACCGATCTTCCAAGGTGAAGATCAATTCGATCAGGGCCAGCGAATCGATGGTCAGGTCTGCCAATTGCGTGTCTGGCGTCAGGCTTTCGACATCCAGGCCATGATCCTTGGCGAGCACTGCGCGCAGGACGTCGAAGGTGGATGCGTCATCGATGCTCATGGGTGGATTCCAGTGACAGATTGTGGGTCGGAGTGTTTGCTGTACGAATGGTTTTCGGCAATCGTGGCAGGGACTGCGGATTGCCGCACCTTGCCGGCGATGCGCGCGCCTTGGGTCAGTAGGCCAGGCCAGCGTTGCAGTAAGGGCAGCAGTGGTGTCGCTGCCCGTGGTCGCATCGCTAGATGCGCGCACACAGCCGCAAAGCGCAGGCGTGGCGCGAAATTCTTCCGCCATGCTCGCGTGTAAGCAGCCCCAAGTGACGCCCAGTCTGTTGGCGGCCCGCTCGATGCTGGTGTTTTCGCGCGATGCGCGATCAGTTGATCGGACAGCAACCACGCGGATTGGATCGCCATGCTCATCCCTTCGCCCAGAATCGGGTGCGCTTCACCCGCCGCATTGCCGATGGCGAATTGCCCCGCGCCCGGCACCGCTTCGCGGATGCCCGGTTGCAATGGCCCCACCGCAAGCCAGCTGCCCGTTAGGTCTGCATCATCAAGCGACTTTCCAACGCCGGCACATGCAGCCCTCACGTGCGCAAACGCTGCTTCGGCGGCGCTGCTGCCTGCGTGGTTTGCGCGCGTGCGCGCCAGCGCATCCCGACGAATGCAGAACGCGAGTGTGGTCAGGCCATGGTCGCCCAGCACCATGCCGCCATAACCGCCAGAAAACGCCAGTACCGGTAGCAAGCCAGGCTCAATGCTTGCATTTACCCACGTTGATTTGAAAGCGAGCAGATCGCCGTTCCGATGCGGCGGCTTGCGCGCGGCATCGGGCTGCAGGCCATCGCGTGGGACCGGCTCCCATGAGCCGTGCGCATGGATGAGAACAGGTGCCTGCAGGTGCATGTCGTCGTCTCCCGCGCGCGACAACGTGCAGTGCTGCAGATTTCCATCGGCATCATGTTGCTTGACCGCCCAAGGTTGAAAGACGGTCACCCCAAGCAAGGCAGCTCGCGCCAGCAACAGCGTGTCCAGGTGTTCGCGGCCCAAGGCGCGACCCCAGCGGTGTCGTGTATCCAGCATCGGCGGGAGCGGCGCGATGACGTTGCGGCTGCCAACCATCAATCCCACGTGTTTCAGGTCTCGGCCGGCAAGCGCATCGAATTCGTCACCAATGCCCAACGCATCCAGCAAGGGCAGGTTTGATGCCGCGATGCATTCGCCGCAGACCTTGCGGCGCGGAAACTCGCGCTTCTCGACGATGGCGACAGACCAGCCCGCCATCACCAAGCGAATCGCCGCCGTCGTGCCAGCGGGACCAGCACCGATGATGATCGCGTCGAATGCGGTGTTCATGCGCGTTGCGCAATCAGGCGATGACTGAATAACCCGGCCGCATGCTCACGAATATCCCAGCGTGCATCGTTCGGCCAAAGTTGGCCCAAATCGCCATCCGTGAAGCCGGCACGCACACTGACCACCGCATCGTGGCGGGTGACGGCATTGCAACCGATTGCCCCAAGCAGGTGGCTACCAAGCAACGCAGCTGTCGAGCGTCGTGGCTCGATGCAGACGAAGGCGCGCGCGCGCATCGCGATGCCATGCACCAAATCGGTCAGGCTCTGTCCTTCGAAATGATGCAGGAACAGATTGGCGATGATGATTGGAGCATTGTCGGCATCTGCATCGATGTCTATTGTTTCGGCCAGCCACGCGAAGACATCGGCCTCTACGACATCCGCGGCCCAGCCAAGTTCGCGATAGCGTGCCAGTGTTTCCACTGCCACCACGGGCTGCATGTCCAGTAGACCCAGCTCGACCGTTGGCCACTTGCGCGCGCGGGACCGTGCGAGGCGCAGCAACAGTGAGCCATCGCCGGCACCAAGCTCGATGATGCGGACCTTGGAACGCCCCGCGACCAGTGGGTCAAGTGCATCGCCTAACAGACGCGACGCGGACATCAACCAGTTGATCCGGCGTAGGTCCGCGCGCGAGCGCACGGCACGCGGATCTTCGGCTGGCAGGTGATCCAGCCACTCGGGTTCAACCACGCGCGGCATTCTCATGCGAGTTGCGTCATGTGCGCGTTATCACGCAACGTCCAGCAGCGCGCCATGGCTGCTGAAACCCGCGCCGAACGAGGCCAGCCACCAATGGCCACCGGGTTCGTCGGCGGCGAGCGCAGCCTGCAACACGAAATAGACGAAGGCGCTGCTGAGATTTCCGTATTCGCGCAGGATAGTGGCGCTATGCCGGATATCGGCCTTGGACAGTGACAGCCGCTTGGACAGTGCGGCAAGAACATCGCGCCCACCGGCGTGCCATACCCAACCGTTGATATCCTCGCGCTGCAGGCCTTCGGCTTGCAGCACTTGACCTAGCACCTGCGGCGCATAGGTCGCAGCCAAGCCCGGCACCTCGCGGGTGAGGATATTGCGCAGCAAGCCGCCACGTTGCTCGAAACGCAAGGCATCGCGTTGCGTGGGATCCGTGATCGATGCCGAACGCACCCAGCGCACGCGGCGTTTGTCCCCCACCGGCTCAGCAGAAAGCACTGCCGCACCGGCGCCGTCGCCAAACAGGCAGGCGCTGATCAGCACGCCGATGTCGTTGTCCAGGTACATCGCCGCGCTACTGACTTCCACGCAGATCGACAGCACGCGTGAACAGCGGCCGCATGCGATCAGTGCTTCCCCGGTACGCAGGTTCGGCAGCGCCGCGCCGCATCCTTGGCCGACCAGGTCCAACGCCAGTACATCGCTGCGCAAGCCCAGCGACTCCGTCACGTAGCTGCTCAGCGCGGGGCACAGGTAACCGGTGCACGTGCTGACGATGACGGCATCGATATCGCTAGCCTGCAAACCGGCATCGGCAAGCGCGCGAACCGCTGCCTGCGATGCCAGCGCGGGTGCATGTGTCGCGAAGCGCGCGTGAAGGGTGTCCGGGTCGATCGAGAACACTTTGTCCAAGGTCTCGACTGCGAAGTAGCGGGCATCGATACCGTTATCACGCGACAGCACCAGTTCGGTGACCATGCGCGCACGCCGATCCAGGCGGTCGAACCAAGGCGATGCCTTGAACGATTCCCAGCAATCGGCTTTCGTATAGCGCCACTCGGGATGCGCTGTGCCCAGTCCCACGATGTACATGCCACCTCGATCTTCGAAGTCGGGCGGCCTACCCGGGACACGTGATCATAAGCCGCGCTGGTGAAGCCAGCGTCAGCGCCGGGCACTTCTTTCAAGCTGCGGCGACGCGATCACGAACGGCCTGCATGTCGCGCACCGGGCGCACTTCAATACTTCCGAAGCGCGCCCATGGAAATTGCCGTGCAATGCGAAGTGCATCTTCCATCGAGTCGGCTTCGATCAGGTTGAAGCCGGCCAGGAATTCGCGCGTCTCGGCGAACGGTCCATCGGTGACCCGGCTGATGCCATCGCGTACGCGCAAGGTGCGTGCCGTGCCTGGGTCCTCCAGCTGCTGCGAGCCTTGCAGGCAACCGTCATGGCGAAGTGCATCGGCCGTCTCAAAACAGCCGCGCATCAGTCGGTCGTATTCGGCGTGCGGTAACTCACCCACCAGCTCGGGGTCGATATGAATGAGGGTCAGGTACTGCATTGCAAGCTCCACATCGGATTATATCGGGAGTCAGATAATGCCCGTAGCCAGCATCTAGCTCAAATCGCAATCTCAAAATAGTTTTCCGGGACATGTCGATCTTGGTCACGCCCAGTCGTCGTCATATGTGGAAGGAGGCAAGTGCGTTCCCTCGATAAATCCATCGAGTGGGTCAAACGCTCTCCAAACCCCCATGCTCGGCCTATGTGAGATCGAGATTCGCCAGCACCATGAGGCTGCGGAGTTCGGCGAAGAATTCACCTCGTAACTTCGTGGGAAGTGAAAATCACCCGCGCAAGCGCAAGCGCAAGCGCAAGCGCACCGGCCGTAAATGATTGTTCTGCCCAATTTCAAGCCAAGGAAAAAATCATGCAACTAGTTGCCTATCTCAACTTCCCCGGTACTGCACGCGAGGCCATGAATTTTTATGCCGAAGTGCTCGGCGGCGCAGTGACCCAGCGCTTCACATATGGCGAGTCACCGATGGCCGAGCAATGCGGCCCGGAATCGGCTGACATGATCATGCATTCGCAAATCGATGTATGCGGCGCCGTCCTGATGGGTGCCGATGGTCCCGCGCCGCATGAAGCCGGCAGCACCACCATCAACATCATGCCGGACACGCCCGAAGAGGCCGAACGCATCTTTAATGCGCTAGCTAAAGGCGGCACGATCAACATGCCGCTGGAGGAAACGTTCTGGTCGCATCGCTTCGGCGCCATCCAGGACAAATTTGGCAAGGGCTGGATGGTGAACTGCCTCAAGCCATGCTCCTGACCGTATCCACACAAGGACACCACGATGCCCCGCAATCTTTATGTCAATTTGCCCGTCAAGGATCTAGAGCGATCAGTAGAGTTCTTCGCCGCACTCGGTTTCTCATTCAATCCGATCTTCACGGACGAAAACTGCGCTGCCTTGATCATCAATGAAAACACCGGTGTAATGCTTTTGGTGGAGTCGTTCTTCGCCACCCACAGCAGCAATCCAATTGCCGACGCGCACAAGGTCACCGAAGCATTGCTAGCGCTGTCGCTGGACAGTCGCGCGGAAGTGGACGAATTCGCTCGCAAGGCGCTTGCGGCTGGTGCAAGGGAAAGCGGCGAGCCGCAGGACTATGGATTCATGTACCAACGCAGCATTGTCGACTTGGACGGCCATCAGTGGGGTGTATTCCACATGGATGAATCGCAGATCCCGGCGCAGTAATTACGCTATGCATTCATCGCGAACTTGCAGGATGCAGCGGGCGATGATGTGATCGACAAAGATGCCAATCGACACTTGCCCTGACGCGATAAATGGCGCCCTCGACACGTTGTGGCGAATGGAATCGCCGCGACTGCTTGCACGTATCGCGCGCGTCACCCGCAGTCTAGATATTGCCGAAGAGTTGGCGCAGGACGTATTGCTTGCCGCATTGGAGCACTGGCCGCGGGAGGGCCTGCCGGACAATCCCGCGGCCTGGCTGATGACTGCTGCCAAGCATCGCGCCATCGACTACCTGCGCCAGCGTTCGTTGCATTTGCGCAAGCAGGATGAATTCGGTGTCGAACTGGAACTGCACGGAGCTCACATGCAGGGTGATGAAGCACAACGACTGGCGGACGACGACATCGGCGACGATCTGTTACGCCTGCTGTTCGTTACCTGCCATCCGGTGTTGTCGAGGGAGTCCCGCGTCGCATTGACGTTGCGCCTCTTTGGCGGCCTCAGTACGGCCGAGATTGCACGTGCGTTCCTGCAGGCCGAATCGACAGTGGCCCAGCGCATCGTCCGCGCGAAGCGCACGCTGGCCAAGGAAGACGTTGCCTTCGAAATACCGCGCAAGTCCGAGCTACCGGCGCGGCTGCATCCCGTGCTTGAGGTGGTCTACCTGCTATTCAACGAAGGCTACGCGGCGACCAGTGGCGAGGAATGGATGCGGCCTGCGCTTTGCGAAGAAGCGCTGCGGTTAGGTCGGGTGCTGATCGGTCTACTGCCGAATGAGCCCGAGGTATCTGGCTTGCTGGCATTGATGGAATTGCAGGCATCGCGGATGCCTGCACGCACCCAGGTCGATGGCTCGCCGATCCTGCTACCAGAACAAAACCGCGCACGCTGGAATCGCCTGCAGATCCAGCGGGGTTTAGCCGCATTGGAACGTACGCAGTGCTTAGGCGGGGGATGTGGTGCATATGCATTGCAAGCGGCGATCGCCGCCTGCCATGCACGCGCATTGCGGATGCAGGACACGGATTGGCCGCGCATCGCGGCCCTGTATGCGCAACTATCACAGGTGATGCCGTCGCCGGTGGTTGAACTCAACCGGGCAGTGGCGGTGAGCCGTGCGCAAGGTGCGCAGGCAGGTCTGGTCATCGTCGATGCATTGACCGACGTACCGCAGCTCCGTGATTACGCGCCATTGCCAGTGGTGCGTGGTGATTTGTTACAGCAGCTTGGTCGGCTGGATGAAGCGCGCGCGGCTTTTATTCGCGCGGCGTCGCTGACTGGCAATGCGCGCGAGCGCGAGGTGTTGCAGGCACGGGCCGATGCTTGCGTCGCCATTCCCGCATCCACGTGGGTGCACGACCTCGGCTAGCGGGCCTCACATATTCCGGAACAGTGTCATGAACGGCACGCTGACGGTCAGGGTTTCGGGGCGGTTTTTCAGGCGCATATTGCCGCGACCCGCATCATCACGCGTGATCCCTGCTATTGCTTTGAGATTGACAATCGTCGAGCGATGAATCTGCTTGAAGATGGCCGGATCAAGTGCCGCAACCAGTTCCTTGATTGGCGTCCGCAACAAGGCTTCGCCTTCTGCCGTGACCACCGTGGTGTATTTATTGTCGGCACGGAAATAGGCGACTTCATCCACCAGGATCAAGCGCGTTTCCTTGCCGGCGCTAGCGGTGATCCAAGTGAGCGGTTCGCGCGCCTCGTTCGCACGTGAGGCCGCACCAAGTTGTTCGATCAACGCACCCAGCGTCGCCGCATCGGGGTTGCCCCCGCGTGCCTGTAGCCGCTCGATGGTGGCGGCAAGCCGCTCGGGCTGGACTGGTTTGAGCAGGTAATCGATTGCGCCACGTTCGAACGCATCGATCGCATATTGGTCATACGCGGTCACGAACACGATTTGCGTGCGCGGACTGGCCTGTGCAGCGGCGGTGGCGACCTCCAATCCGGTCAGGCCCGGCATGCGGATGTCGAGGAATGCGATGTCCGGGGTGTATTCGGCCAGCGCTTCCACTGCGCTGGCGCCGTCCTCGCATTCGGCCACGACCTGCAGTTCCGGCCATGCGCTGCGCAGCTGGTCGATGAGTGCCTGCCGCAACAACGATTCGTCTTCTGCAACGATGCAGGTTCGTACAAGATCAGACATCGTGCTGACTCCGGGACGCTGGATTGTTTGTAGGTGCTGCATCGACCGCTGGCACGGTAATCGTTGCGGCAACACCAGTCGGGAAGTTGGCGATTATCGACAGTGCAGCCTTGCCACCAAACATCAGGCGCAGGCGCTCACGCACATTCTTCAGGCCGATTCCGGTGCCACTGTTCTTGGTGTTCAGGCCTTCGCCATCGTCCGCGACTGTGACCGCGACCATTCCGCCCTCGCCCCGACGCGCGCGAATCCAGACAGTGCCGCCGCCGGTGCGTGCTTCCAGCCCGTGCTTGATCGCGTTCTCCACCAATGTCTGCAGCATCATCGGTGGTAGTGGCGTGGTGCGCAGGTTGTCGGGCACATCAACCTGAACCGCCAGGCGATCACCCATGCGGATCTTGAGGATCTCCAGATAGGCCAGAGCACGTTCCAGTTCGGTGCCTAGTTGCGACATCGCATCATCGGCATCGGGCAATGAATTGCGTAGAAACTGGATCAGGTGGCCTAGCATTTGTTCGGCCCGCACCGGGTCGCTTCTGGTCAGAAGCTGTGCGCTGGCCAAGGTGTTGTAAAGAAAATGCGGTTCGACTTGCGCATGCAACCGGCTCAACTTGGCGATGGTGAGCTCTTTCTCGGTTTCGGTCTGCGCAGCGCTGGCCTGTTCACCACGGCGGCGTTCGGCCACGCGTCGACTGATGGCGCGGGTGATCGCTTCGGCATTCTCGTAATTGGTAGCGTCATCAACCAGGAACCAATCGCTCCACGCCGGGTTCTCGGGTTCGCAAATGAGCAGCACGCTGCCCGCATCGTGGCCTGGGGTCACCGTGGCCAGGATCTGGTTACGGGTCACGCCGAACCACAGCAGCGGGTTGTAGCGCCGCAAAGGTGGCTCGCCATAGGTGCGCGGCCGGCTGAGGTTGGCCCGGACCTGCAGGCTGTCGCGTGCGCTTTCGACGTGTTCAATGCGGGGCAATTCGCGGATCGCGGCATCCAGGAGGTCGAATGCTTCTCCAGCTTCAAACGGGATCTCGATTTGCCGGCGCTGGCGGTTGCCAAGCGTGCCGTTGTCGATGTGACCAGCAATCAAACGTACCCGGTGGAGGTGCGAAAACGCGCCCGTAATTACCAAGGCCATCGTGACCATGCCTGCCAGGAAGATCGGGAATTCCCATTGGCCTATCAGTGGAATTCCCGAATACAGCAGGGCAACCATGAGGACGGCCAAGCCCCAGGCGAGGGTGATGCGCAGGACGAAAAATGCGCTCTTGATCATGGTGCTTTTTTTGCCTGTATGCGACGTCATGTGAGCAAGCATAGCGAGGTGTTTGCAACGTTTGATGCATGCCCCGATGTAACCGGGAATGCTGCGATGAAAGCCTGTAGTGCGCGACTACAGAGTTTTTCAATCATGACCCGGTGGCGTCAAAGCGCCACATCGTTCTCCATCAGGTTGTGCTGGATGTCTTCCAGGGTCTTGCCGCGCGTTTCTGGCCCATGACGGGCCAACAACAGGCTCGACGCCAGCATCGGCAGTGCCACCAGTATCGCCGCGAGTGCCAGATGCTCAAAAAAACCGACCACGCCTAGCGCTGCGCCAAGGATGCCACCAAACTTGCTGCCCGCTGCAATTGCGCCAGAACCCGTTCCGCGTGAATGCACCGGATAGATCTCGGTCGCGTACGGGATCAGCATCGCGATCAGTCCGCTGCTGCTAATGAGCAGTGCCACGGTTGCGATGGTGGTGGCTGTCATTGAATTCACGTCGAGCCAGGCGATGGCCGCAAATGCAATCAATGAGATGACGGTCAGTGCAATGAAGAGAATGAGGCTGCGAATCGTGCTCCAGTGATGGTAGAGCCAGATTGCTGGCAGCATGCCGGGCAGCGCGATCAGAGCTGCTCGCGCGAGCAGTGCGCTGGTGGCGCTTGCATCGACACCCATCGCAACCAGGTTGAGCGGCAACCAAAGCACGAAGCCGAAACTGACCAAGCCCCATGCCATGCCGCACATCAACAAACCCCAGGTGACCCGCGCATGGCGCCCGCGCAGAAGCCCCGCCAGGCTGGTACCGGCATGTTGTTGGTCGAGCAATGGAGATGCTGGGCGCGATGCATCATCACGCTCGATTTGATTACCGGAAAACGTCGCCAGTACGGCGTGCGCCTGAGCCACCATCCCCTGATGCGCCAGGAAGCGCGGCGACTCGGGAATCCAACGATTGAGCAGGATGATCAATGCACCGGTCGGCAAACCCAGTAACCAGAGGATGCGCCAGCTGAACATTGGCTCAAGCACCGCTGCCGCACCTGATGCCAGCAAATAGCCAGCCGAAGTGCCAAGCCCGCCCAGCATCACCAGGAGCCATCCGCGATGCATCGCAGGAACGGCTTCCGCCATCAGGGTAAATGCGATGGGCAACAGGCCGCCCGCTGACAATCCCATCAGGAAACACATCGCCAGATTCCATTCGAAGCTGGGCATCGCCCCACAAATTGCGGTGCCCATGAACATCAGTGCTGACAGCAGGATCGCCGCGCGCCTACCAAAGACATCGGCTAGCCGTCCCCACAACAACGACCCAAACGTAGTGCCGGTCAGCGCCACCAGCGGCAACCACCCCGCGTGTCCCGGGGGGATGCCATATTCACGCGTCACGCCGGGCAAGACGAAACCGAGTGTTGCGGGCTTCATGACATCCACCGCCAGCGCAACGACCAGCACCGCGACCAGTGTCCAGTGCGCGCGATTAAGGGAGGCGCCATCGGCTACGTGAAAAAACCGTGTGGCATCCATGCCGGCGCGTTCGTCGCGCACCGAGTGACGTCCTGGTAGTAGACCCCAGCCCGACAATGCGAGCCCAATGGGGATCAGCGCCATGCCGATCCACATATCGGTGGTCATTGGCATGCCAACCATCTGCCAGTTCGTATAGCGCCCCATCCAAAACATAGGCCCGTGCGCCAGCACGCCGAGCAGCACCAGCAAGCAGCCGGTCCAGAACGCGATTGGGTGGTGGAACCGGATGCCGTCTTGTCTGATCTTCAAACGCCTGAACCATCAATGCGAAAGCCGCCATTGTGGCGGCTTTCAATACGACCAAGGTGGTCGCGCGGTATCAGCGTGCAGCGGTGATCAGTTCGCGGCGCAGCCATTTATCAATCATCCGCTTCTCGTAACGAAGCGGATCCGTGTCGTTGATCGTGCTGCTATGGATCAGGAAGGCTGAGTCGCTGAGTTTTCGCTCGCCTTCATCCACCACCCCACCGGATGCGTCATGCAAGCGGAACGCAACCGTCATTCGTGGTGGAAACATGTCGCGAACAATGCGGACGTTCTGTATGCCGGGGTGACTCCATGGCTCGTACTGGCCAGCACGCTCGATGTCGACGATGGTCAGCTCGAGGCGCTCACCCGGCGCTAGCCCCTGCTCTGCCCGCTTGCGCATGTGCCGCGCAAGATCCTGCAGCCAGTCACCCTCCGATGCTGCCCAGCGGTTATTGCTATTGCGAATTTCGGTAAAGGTCTCCGGATCGTTCCATGTCACGCTGACAGGGCCGGAGTCAGGCAGTGCGCGCGGTGCATCAGCGGCCAACATCCCGGTCTGGCCAGTGGATGCGCAGCTGGCAAGTGCAAGCATCAGCGAAGCTGCAAGTGGAAGTAACAGGCGGTGATGGATGCGCATGGCGGACGCCTCGGTTTGGAGTGAAACCAGTGTGCGCCCGCGCAGATGTACCTGATGGCAACCGACAGCCGCTTAGTCAGCCGACGTTTCGGCTTCGTTGCCTTCATCAAGGAACCATGCCTCGACCTTGCCTTGCAGCTTCAGCGTCATCGGCTGGCCACGGCGATTCAAGGACTTTCCGGCGGGTACCCTAATCCAGCCTTCGCTGATGCAGTACTCGTCGACATTGTGGCGTTCCACCCCGTTCAAACGGATCCCGATACCGCGCTCCAGCACGGAAGGTTCATGGAAATTGCTGCGCGGGTCGTTGGACATGCGATCGGGCGGGCTACCCTGATCAGGAGTGCTTTGGTCTTGGTCGGACATCGGAAGGCTGCCGGCTTGGGAGGCCGACAGCATACCGGGATACGCCCGATCGATCCGCTGATGCGGCCAGCCGTATGCTCAACCGAGCTTTCGGGACAGCGCGTAAAAGGCCAGGTTGCCAAGCCCCAGCGAGCCAATTAACAGCGCAATCACGCCCGGATTGATTTCAGTCCAGCCGGCGCCCTGGACGATGCCGAAACCGATCGCCAGCGCCACCATAGTAATGCCCCAGCGCAGCGAGGACAGGCGGCGGTTGGTTTCGTCACTGGCCATGATCGATTGCAACAGCTCCGGCGAACCATTGCTGCTGACCAGTTGCTTGCGGACGCGTGCATCCATCACGGCCTTGATGGCATAGGTGATGCAGATGAAAAATGTGATTGGAATCAGAAGTGCGAAATCCATGGTGATCTCCAGTTTGCATCCGGCTGCCAGAGTGGTTGCCGTTCGGGCAAAGAGATACGTCGGCGGTGCAGCGGGTTGCAGTTTGCCCACAAAAAAATTCGCCGGGCGCTTGCAACCGATCCCGCCCCCGGCGTATCTGATGATGGATGGATGCCAATCCCGACATCGACCGCCGGCTTGTAGAAGCTGTGCTCGCCAATCGCGCGGGCGCGTTCGAACAGCTGGTGCGCGATTACCAAGGCCTGTGTTGGCACGTGATCCAGCGCATGGTTCGCCATCCCGAAGACACCCGCGAGCTTTGTCAGGAAACATTCCTGCGCGTGCATCGTTACCTGCACCAATACCGCTTCGACAGCCCGTTGAAGTCGTGGATAGGGCAGGTGGCTTATTCGGTTGCGTGCCGGCACCTGGAGCGCAAGCGCATTCCGTTGGCCGAAGTGGGCGAGGATGCCGACGGCCTGTCGCTGATCGACACTATCGGTGACGGTCATGACCTGCAGGCAGCACATTCGCAAAGCGAAGACGAGCGCGAGTTGCATGCCGCGATCGAGGCTCTGTCGCCAATACAACGTACCTTGCTGACCCTCTATCACCTTGAAGAACTGCCGATTGCCGAGATCTCCACGATCACCGGCATGGCCGAAGGCACCATCAAGAGTCATCTGTTCCGCAGCCGTAAGCATCTACGCGAGATACTCAGCCCGCGTATTGGAGTCGCCGCATGACCAGTCGATCAAATTCTCCCGAACACGATGAAGTCCAATGGCAGGCGCAAGAGCGCGCGCGACTGGCCGTCGAAGATGGCAGTGACGATGCAGATACCAGTGACCTGCGCGTCGCGCGCGCATTGCGGCAGGCGAAGCCCGTTGAATTGCCCATGGATTTCGCTGCGCAGGTGGCGGGGCTTGCGCGCGCGCAGGCAGCGAACAATTCGCTGTTTGAGCAGCACTTGCTGCGCGGGCTGTCGGTGCTCTTTGGCTTTTCGGCGTTAGTGACGGTGGCGTGGTTCGGCCGCAGTTGGCCGGCGGATCTGGCCCAGATCCTTCCAGGCGGCAGTGAAGCCGTGCACTGGAGTCTGGCCGCTGGCCTGTGCGTGCTTGGCAACTGGGCGTTTGCCCTGCTGCGCCGCAAGCACGCGGAACGCGATCCCGCATCGACCTGAGCCGTGCCTGTCGGTCCCGCACATCGTTAAACTTCGCGGATGTCATATACCTCACGCGATATCGCCCTGGACGCCCTGTTCTATCCATTCAGTGCCGGCCTGCTGCAGTGGCCGGCCGAGGGCGTGCTGTTCCTGCGCGCCCGCGAAGGTGCGCCGCTGCATGCACATCGGAGCAACGGACTGGTGGGCACGCAGCCATTCAAGCCGGAAGCTGAACGTCTGGCGCGGATTGATGTCGACCTCATTGATGAAGATGCCCTGCCGGCTGGCGGGTTCCCGTTGGTACTGGTGCTGCCGCCGCGCCAGCGCGAGGAAGCACGTGCGCTGCTGGCCAAGGCTTGTGCAGTGGTCGCCAGAGGCGGCGTGGTCGTGGTGGCGGTGTCCAACGATGAAGGCGCGAAATCGCGCGAGGCTGATTTGAAGCAGCTTGCCGGTTCTGTTTCCGTCGTCAGCAAGCATCATTGCCGGGTGTTCTGGACTGCGCCGGATGCCGCCATCGACACGGCCTTGCTGGCGCAGTGGGCGCATGGCGATGTGGCGCGGCGGATCGCATCGGCAGATGTACCTGGAGGCGGATTCCAGACCCGGCCGGGTGTGTTCGCCTGGGATCGGGTGGATGCAGCATCGGCCATGTTGGCTGCTGCACTGCCAGAGGATTTGCATGGGCGGGTTGCCGATTTCGGCGCAGGTTGGGGCTACTTGGCACTGGAAGTTTTAGCGCGTTGCACGAACCTCGCCTCGCTGGATGTTTACGAGGCTGACGCGCGTGCACTCACGTTGGCCAAGGCCAACCTCGCTGAGGCCTCCGGCTCAGAACGGAACGTCGCACTGAATTTCCACTGGAAGGATGTGGTTGCGGGCGTTTCAGAGCACTTCGACGCCATCGTTTGTAATCCGCCATTTCACGCATTGGGTCGTGGCGATCGACCCGACATCGGTCGCGCGTTCATTGATGCAGCTGCGCAGGCGCTGAATCCCGGCGGGCGGTTATGGCTGGTCGCTAATCGCCACCTTCCGTATGAACAAGCCTTGGCGGACGGATTTGCCGAGGTCGCCATCGTCGCCCAAGAAGGCGGTTTCAAGATCGTGCAGGCCACCAAAGCGGCAGCTGTAAAAGCTGCGCCGGCGCGTGCAGCCAAGCCAGCGCGGAACCGGCGATGAAACTGGTCAAGCACCTCGCTAATCTTGGCTACGGCAGTCGTAAACAGGTTGCTTGGTTATTCCGCGAAGGCCGAATCACCGATGCCGATGGCGAAGTCCTGTACGCCGACGACACGCCGACGCACGATGAGATCCGCGTCGATGGCGAGCCACTGGACCCGGCGCCCGGCATTCTGCTGATGCTTAACAAGCCGCTTGCGGTGACCTGCTCCAAGAAGGATCCGGGGGGTGTCGTGTTCGACTTGATGCCTGCGCGGTTTGGCACTCGCGATCCTGCGCTATCCACGGTCGGCCGGCTGGATCGCGATACGTCTGGGCTGTTGCTGCTGACCGACGACGGCCAACTGCTGCACCGGATCATTTCGCCAAAATCAAAATTGCCGAAGGTCTATCTGGTGACGCTAGCGCAGGACCTGCGTGGTGATGAAGCGATTCAATTCGCCAACGGAGGCTTGATGCTGGAAAGTGAGAAGACTCCGCTGTTGCCAGCGGAGCTAGAGGTTCTGGGGCCGCGCCAAGCGCGCTTGACCCTGCACGAAGGTCGCTACCACCAGGTGCGGCGGATGTTCGCTGCGGTTGGCAACCACGTGGAAGCGCTGCATCGCGAACGGATCGGCGGGCTGAATCTCGGCGATCTGGCTGAAGGCCAGTGGCGAATGCTGGGTAAGGCAGAGCGCGAAACGTTGTTTGCGGTTGACTGATCGCGGGCTGCAGCCTCGCGCGTTTAGTTCGCCGGCCCTGATTCCAAAAGCTTGCGAAACCCCTCGACCCCGAGTTCCTGCATCGTCGCCACATTGCGCTCGATGATCGCGTCCGGTTCCGGATAGACCTCAACCGCGCGGGCAATGCTGTTTTCGCGCAGCAGGTGCAGGATGGGATACGGCGCACGATTGGTGAGGTTTTCGGCATCGTCCGGCTGGGTACCCGCAAACTGGTAGTCCGGATGGAAACTGGCGACCTGCAGCTCGCCCTCCAGGTCCAGTACCTCGACCATCGAATCGGCCTTTTCGAGGAAATCGTTGTAGTCGAGGAAGTCCTGCAAGACCTGCGGATGCACCAGCAGGGTGGTGTCGACCTGATCGGATGGCGTATCGCGCAATAGCGCCAGTTCCTCGCCTAATTCCTCGAGCAGCGCGCGTTCGGTGCTGGCGTCGCTGATGGCGATGCGCACCTGGTTCTTGGCGTACACCGCCTTGGCGAATGGGCACAGGTTCAGCCCGATCACTGCGCGTTCCAGCCAGCGCCGTGTGTCGGCCTCGAACTGCGTGGTATCCAACAACGTCAGTCGCGGAAGTTGTCGAACTGAAGCGGCACGCCGTATTCGCCCGCGCGCAGCAGCGCCATCGCGGCCTGCAGGTCGTCGCGTTTCTTGGCATTGACACGCAGCTTGTCGCCGTTGATCTGCGAGTCGACCTTGAGCTTCGCGTCCTTCATTGCGGTCTGTAGCTTCTTCGCAATTTCGCGCTCGATGCCCTGCTTGACGGTGACGGTCTGTCGCGCACCGGCCAAATTGGTTTCGATGTCGCCGAACTCCAGGCAACGCGCATCAATTGATCGTGCGATCAGTCGTGCGCGGAGGATGTCGGTCATCTGCTGCAACTGGAATTCGCTGGGCGCGGACTGCTTGATCGCAGCATCATCGAGTTCGAAGCTTGCTTCCACGCCCTTGAAATCGAAACGGGTGGTCAGCTCGCGGTTGGCTTGGTCGACCGCGTTGGTGAGTTCGTGGGTGTCGACTTCGGAGACAATATCGAAAGAGGGCATGGCGGCAAACACGGTAGGTGACGGAACGATCAGGTTACCCCATGCTCGCGCGATGCCAATGCATGCGCCTGTCGCCGTGAACCCCGAACACAACCACCGCCGCAGCGTATGGATGATGCTTGCGGCCGTGCTGATGTTCGCGCTGATGGATGCGGGCCTGAAGACCCTGTCCGCGCATTACCCACCGCTGCAGGTCGCGACTTTGCGCGGTTTGTCGTCGCTGCCGCTGGTCTTGGCGTGGGTGCTGTTGACGACCGGGCTGCGGCCGCTGCTGCGCATTCGCTGGTCGTTGCACGTGCTGCGCGGCGTGCTGGGCATCGTGATGATGGGTAGTTTTGTGTACGCGTTGAAGCGCCTGCCCCTGTCCACCGCGTATTCGATCTTCTTCGTTGCGCCGCTGCTGATCACGGCGTTGTCAGTGCCGATCCTCGGCGAAAAGGTCGGTCCGCGGCGTTGGACCGCGATTGCGATTGGACTGCTCGGGGTGCTGACGGTGCTGCGTCCGTCCGGGGCTGGCGTTTTCACTTGGGCCGGTCTGGCGGTGCTGGTGGCGGCATTGGCGTATGCGGCGTCGGCGATTACGGTGCGGGTGCTGGCGCGGACTGACTCCAACCAGGCGATGGTGGTCTGGATGCTGGCGATGCTGGCGCTGGGTGCAGGCGTGCTGGCATGGCCGGGTTGGGTGCCATTGCGCATGCAGGATGCCTGGATCATTGCGGTCGTCGGGATTGCCGGTTCGCTTGGTCAATACACGATTACCGAAGCCTTCCGCCGTGGGGAGGCCTCGCTGATTGCGCCGCTCGAATACACCGCCCTGGTTTGGGGCGTCGCGCTGGATCTGGCGTTGTGGGGCGTGTTGCCGGATGCGATCACCTGGCTGGGCGCGGCCATCATTATTTGCAGCGGGCTATATATGCTGCGGCGTGAGCGCGTGCACGCCGAGGCTGAGCACCCCTAATGCCGCTACTGTTGCTCCCCCTCGCTGTGCTCGCGTTATTGCTGCTGTTTCTGTTGTTGTTGCCGCTCGGACTGCTGCTTCGCTACAAGCGGGGACGCGCCAGGCAACGTGCGTTCGGCTGGATCGTGGCGTCCAACGCATGGTTGATGCTGGTGTCAGTGTTGATATTCCTGGTCAGCGCTTGGGCGAGCGGTACGTGGGTGCCACATGCGTTGCCGTGGGCGGCTTCGGGCATGTTGGCGGGCGCGGTAGTCGGGTTGGCAGGGGTGGGGCGCACGCGTTTCGAGATCACGCCCGGCAGTTTTCACTACACGCCCGATCGCTGGCTGGTCTTGCTGCTGACCGCCGTGGTTGCTCTGCGGATCGGCTTAGGCATCTGGCAGGGCGCTAGCCGGCTGCGCGGAATGAACTTGAACGCAGGTTTGCTGGCCGATGCCGGGAGCCTGTTTGCAGTGGCCGGCCTATTGATGGGCTACCACCTGGTGTACGCGTGGGGCCTGCGCAGGCGTTGGCGAGGGTGGCGCGCTGGGAACACCCAGTCTTAAGGCGCAACAAGACGCTGATTCAGCCGCGGCGGTTCGCCAGACACGCTGTAAATAGGCGGTCGCGAACATCCGGATAATTGACCCGGATAAAATCCGAAAACAGCTGCGGGTTTGTTCCAAAGCCCCGGTTGTGGCAACAATACGGGTCTTGAATGACACACCGGAGTAGCGCATGGCCGAGCTGAAGGAAGCACGTGTTCCCGATATCGGAGCCCACGGCGATGTGCCAGTCATTGAGTTGCTGGTTGCAGTCGGCGACACGGTCGCCAAGGACCAAGGCCTGGTTACATTGGAGTCGGACAAGGCCACGATGGAAGTGCCTTCACCGTTTGCCGGTGTGATCAAGTCACTCAAGGTCAAGCTGGGCGATAACCTGACCGAAGGCGACGTGGTTGCGGAGATCGAGACCAGTGAGGCTGCACCTGACGCTCCGGCTGCCAAAGCGACTGCGAAGGCGCCGGCCGAACAGGCACCGGCGCAAACACCCGCGCCAGCAACCGACAAGCTCGCTCCACCGGCCAAGCAACCAGCGCCGGAGCCAGAGGCCGAAGTCGCCGTCGAGAAGCCAGTCCCGGCCGCGCACGAGGCAAAAATGGGCGCCGGTTTGCCACCGGTGCGCTTCGATGCCAATGCCGTGCTGCCGGACAAAGTTCCTTACGCCAGCCCGGCGGTTCGCTTGTTCGCGCGCGAGCTCGGCGTGGACCTGTTGCAAGTGAGCGGCAGCGAACGCGGTGGCCGGATCAGCAAGGACGATGTGCAGAAGTACATCAAGGGCGTTATGACTGGCAGCGCGCCCGCCTCTGCGGGGGCAAGTGGAGGAAATGGCAGTGGTCTGAACCTGATCCCATGGCCGAAGGTCGACTTCGCCAAGTTCGGCGAAATCGAAAGCAAGCCGCTATCGCGCATCCAGAAGCTCTCCGGTGCCAACCTCGCGCGCAACTGGGCGATGATCCCGCACGTCACCCAGTTTGACGATGCCGACATCACCGCGTTGGAGGACCTGCGGGTCACGCTCAACGACGAGAACGCGAAGGCGATTGCTGCTGGTAAAGCCGGGAAGGTCACCATGCTTGCGTTCTTGATCAAGGCCTGCGTGGTCGCGCTGCAGAAGTATCCGACCTTCAATGCCTCGCTGGATGGCGAGCAGTTGGTGCTGAAAAAGTATTTCCATATCGGTTTCGCCGCCGACACCCCTAACGGGCTGGTAGTGCCGGTATTGCGCGATTGCGACCAGAAGGGTGTGGCTCAGATCGCGCGCGAAATGGGCGAATTGGCCGGCTTGGCCCGCGACGGGAAACTGAAGCCTGACCAGATGCAAGGCGGCTGTTTCACGATCAGTTCGCTGGGCGGCATTGGTGGCACCGCATTTACCCCGATCATCAATGCGCCCGAAGTCGCGATCCTGGGCGTGTCGAAATCCTCGATGAAACCCGTCTGGAATGGTGACAAGTTCAAGCCGCGCATGATCCTGCCGCTGTCGTTGAGCTACGACCATCGGGTGATCGATGGCGCTGCGGCCGCACGCTTTACCGCCTACCTCGCGCAACTGCTTGGCGACATGCGCCGGGCGATGCTGTAGCGGGTGATGCAACCAGACACAGGCAGCAAATTGCAAGATGCGGGCGAACGCGTTCGCGACGCTGCTGGCACTGTCGCGTCGCGAGGCTGGACAGACCTGCAGCCGCTGCTGGATTTCCAGCTGCTGAACCTGGGTGGCATCTCGATCACAGTTGGAGGTTTGGTCGGCGCGGTGCTTGCATTCGTGCTTGCCTGGGGGGTGTCGGTGCTCCTGCGCCGTGCGCTCAAGCGCTATGGCGAGCGCAACCAGACGGCGAACCAAGCCGCGCTTTACACGTTGTCGACGCTGCTGCATTACACCTTGTTGGCGGTAGGCTTCTTCATGGCGCTGGATTCAATCGGCGTATCGCTCGGAAAATTCGCGGTATTCGCAGGTGCGATTGGTGTTGGGCTTGGCTTCGGCCTGCAGGCGATCTTCAGTAACTTCATTTCAGGCCTGATCCTGCTGTTTGACCGTTCGCTGAAGGTAGGCGACTTCGTCGAGCTGGATGCCGACACGCGCGGCACCGTGCGGGCGATCAACATCCGAGCCACCCGGATCACCACCAACGACAATATCGACCTGCTGGTGCCGAACTCTGAATTCGTCACTGGTCGCGTGGTGAACTGGACGCACGGCTCCGAGAATCGCCGCATACGCGTGTCATTCACCGTGTCCTACAGTGCGGACAAGGAGCTGGTGAAGAAAGCTGCGCTGGAAGCTGCTAGTCGTGTTTCCTTCACACTGACGACCGAAGGCGAAAAGCGTCCGCAGGTGTGGCTTACGAATTTTGCGGACTCCAAAGTGGAGTACATGCTGGTGGTCTGGTTGACGCCTGAGGCAGCCCGCCGCAATGCGGCGATCAATGCTGCCTATCTGTGGGAGATCGATACGTCAATGCGGGCACATGGCATCGAGATGCCGTTCCCGCAGCGAGACCTCAACGTTCGCAGTCTGTTTGGACTCACTGGCGACGAGGCGTTGGCCGCATTGCAAGGCCAGCGCGTATTGGCAAAAAATCGAGACGATGCGATCGCAACGCCTGAAAAGTTGCCAGCACACGAGCGTGAACAGCTGTCGCGGAATGACGCCGGCAAGGATGTTGAGGCTGGTAGTGCCGCCGCGCCGCGCGACGAAGACAGTGCGTGAACCCTGTATCGACAAGAATGTAGTTCCGAGACATGACTGAAATTGAATGCCTGCCATGAATGATGAGAAACCCCGCCTGCTGATCCGCCCGTTGCAGCAATCAGATATCGCCGCGGTCGCCGCGCTGTCCGCGGTCGTGTACGGATCTGGCTACAGCCACGACATGGTTCGCGGTCAGCTGGGCAACTTTCCGGAAGGCCAGTTCGTCGCCGAATACGACGGCAAGGTCGTCGGTCATTGCGCGACCTTCCGGATTGATGAAGCCACCGCAATGGCCCCGCACAGCTGGCGTGAAATCAGTGCGGGTGGCTACGCCGCCCGTCACGACCCGCTGGGTAAATGGCTGTATGGGATGGAAGTGTGCGTAGACCCGGAATACCGCGGGCTCCGCATCGGCCGCCGTCTGTATGACCAGCGCAAGAAGCTGTGCCAATCGCTGGAGCTCAAGGGAATTGTTTTCGTCGGCCGCCTGCCGGGGCTCAAGCGCAAGCTGCGTCAGCACAGTACGGTTGAAGCGTATGTAGAGGCGGTTGAGTCTGCGCGTGTGCGCGATGCCACGCTGAGCTTCCAGCTGCGTAATGGTTTCGAAGTGCGCGGCGTGATACCTGATTACCTGCCTAGCGATGCCGATTCAATGGGCTACGGCGTGCGCTTGGTGTGGCGCAATCCGAAGCGAGCCGAGAACCCGGTGGTGCGGCTCAACCAGAAGCGCGGGACGCTGCCGGACAGCGTGCGCGTGGCTACCGTGCAATATCAGCAGCGGCGCATTCCTGACTTCGCCGCGTTCGCGCAGCAGGTGGAATATTTCGTCGACATTGCCGCCGACTACCGAAGCGATTTCGTGGTGTTCCCGGAACTGTTCACGCTGCAGTTGCTGTCGGTCGCCAACGAACCACTTTCGCCGGCCGATTCACTGCGCACCTTGACCCAGTACACCGATCAACTGCGCGACCTGCTCAAGCGGCTGGCGGTCCAATACAACATCAACATCATTGGTGGTTCGCACCCCACTTACGTCGAGGACGGCGATATTCACAACGTCTGCTACGTGGCGTTGCGTGATGGCTCATTGCATACGCAAGAAAAACTGCACCCCACGCCGAATGAGCGTCACTGGTGGAAGATCACCGGTGGCGAACAGGCCGCGGCGATTCTCACTGATTGCGGGCCTATCGGCGTAATGATTTGCTACGACTCAGAGTTCCCGGAGCTGGCGCGTCACCTGGTCGACCAAGGTGCGCTGATGCTGTTCGTGCCGTTCTGCACCGATGTCCGCCAAGGCTACTTGCGCGTGCGTTATTGCTGTCAGGCGCGCGCGGTCGAAAACCAATGTTACGTGGTGACATCGGGCAACGTCGGCAACCTGCCGGGCGTGACCAATTTCGATATCCAGTACGCACAAAGCGGTATCTTCACGCCGGTGGATTTTCCGTTCCCGCCTGACGGGATCGCGGCGATCTGCACCGAGAACACCGAACAGGTTGCGTTCGCCGATCTGCGGCTGGACGCACTGGTGGAGTTCCGCGCGAATGGCACGGTACTCAACCTCAAGGACCGCCGCCACGACCTCTACCAGACTACGTGGGCCGTGGTCGACAACAAGAATTGATCCGGAGCTGACATGGCTAATGCAATCGAAGTGCGCGTCCCCGACATCGGCAGTCACGGCGATGTGCCGGTGATCGAACTGTTGGTGGCGGTGGGCGACACCGTCACCAAGGACCAAGGCCTGGTCACGCTCGAATCTGACAAGGCGACCATGGAAGTGCCATCGCCTGCGGCCGGCGTCATCACCGAACTGAAAGTCAAGTTGGGCGATTCCGTGTCCGAAGGCGCCGTGATCGCGATGTTGGAAGCGGAGGGCGCAGCTGCGGCGCCGGCAGCCAAGGCGCCATCCGCCGCCGAACCGGCCGCGACAAAAGCGCCACCAGCTGCTGCTGCACCGGCAATACCCTCTTCTCAAGCCGCAGGCGGGTCTGGTCGCAAGGCCGACATCGACTGCGCACTGGTGGTGCTGGGCGCCGGTCCGGGTGGTTATACCGCTGCGTTCCGCGCGGCTGATCTCGGTCTTGACACCGTGCTGATTGAACGTTACGCAGCACTTGGAGGTGTCTGCCTCAACGTCGGCTGCATCCCGTCGAAGGCGCTGCTGCATGCGGCCGAGGTGATCGATGAAGCCGCGCACGCAAGCGAGTATGGCGTGGACTTCGGCGCGCCGAAGATCAGCCTGGACAAGTTGCGTGGTTACAAGGAAAAGGTTGTCGGCCAGCTGACCAAGGGCCTGGCGGGCATGGCCAAGCAGCGCAAGATCCGCGTCGTGCACGGCACCGGCGGCTTCGTTTCGGCCAACGAGCTGGAAATCACCGATGCAGATGGCAACGTGCAGCTTCTGCGGTTCGACAACTGCATCATTGCCGCCGGTTCGCAGCCGGTGAAGCTGCCCGGCTTCCCGTGGGATGACCCGCGGATCATGGATTCCACCGATGCGCTGGAGCTGGCCGAAGTACCGAAGAAGTTGCTGGTGGTTGGCGGCGGCATCATCGGCCTGGAAATGGCCACGGTGTATCGCGCGCTGGGTAGCGAGGTGACCGTAGTCGAATTCATGTCGCAGCTGATGCCGGGCGCCGATCTCGACTTGGTCAAACCACTTGCCGATCGCCTGAAGAAGCAGGGCGTCGGCGTGCATCTGAAGACCAAAGTCGTTGAGGCCGCGGCGCAGAAGAACGGCATCGCCTGCACATTCGAGGGCGAGAGCATCCCCGACGGAAAACTCTTTGACCGGGTGCTGGTGGCGGTGGGACGCAGCGCCAATGGCGGCAAGCTGGATGCCGACAAGGCCGGCGTGCAAGTGAGCGAGCGTGGGCTGATTGCGGTGGATGCACAGATGCGTACCAACGTGCCGCACATTTTCGCCATCGGCGACCTGATCGGCCAGCCGATGCTGGCGCACAAGGCGTCGCATGAGGGCAAGCTCGCCGCCCAAGTTGCAGCCGGCGAGAAGAAGGAATGGGTGGCGCGGGTGATTCCATCGGTGGCCTATACGGATCCGGAAATCGCTTGGGTTGGTGTCACCGAGAACGAAGCCAAGGAAAAGGGCCTGAAGGTCGGCGTCGGCAAATTCCCGTGGGCGGCGTCAGGCCGCGCAATCGGTATCTCGCGTACGGAAGGCTTTACCAAGTTGATCTTCGACGAGGCCACTCATCGCGTCATCGGCGGCGGTATTGTTGGCGTGCACGCCGGCGAACTGATCAGCGAGGTCGCACTTGCGATCGAGATGGGCTGTGAAGCCGCTGACATCGGCCACACCATCCATCCGCATCCGACCTTGGGTGAATCGGTTGGCATGGCGGCTGAAGTCTACGAAGGCACGATTACCGACCTCTACATTCCCAGGAAACAGTAGGCGGGCGCTAGATCGCGTTGCTGTTGGTACGGCGACTTCTGGCTCGCTGTGCTGACGCGCAGCCTGGGGGAGCAGTTGCATGCAAACCGGTCAAGAAAGACGTGATTTTCAGGTGGCGAGGGCGCCACCGCTGGTGGCCGAGCCAAGACGGCGGGCTTCGATCCGCCGCCACACTTTCTCGTGGAAATAAAACACCACGGTATTGCAGGCTGGCTCTACCAACGCCAAGGCGCCACCAATCAGGATGCTGCCAGTAAGGAGCCAGCCCACGAAGAACGCCACCGTGAAATGCAGGCTTGCGAAAGTGAGGGTCTTGCACATTGTCGTGATCTCAGATGAGAATGATTATCATTCTGCACTTCGAAATGGTGCTTGTCTAGCTCGGCATATCCGGCGTGGCTTCTATAACGACTAGTGCGTTCCGTCTGATCAGCGGCCTGCTTGATGCTAGCCTTACAACAAAGCCAGCCCCGGCCACTTTAGGAAGGGCCGGGGCTGCGACGCCCTCCCGCAGCTGACGAGGAAGTTGGGGGCGCTGTTTAATGCGACCGGTCCGGCCAGCGAAGGTTCCATCCTTGTCAAAAGTCTTTTGGCGGTTGCCCCGGCATTTTCACGCCTGCTATACTTTTGCGGCTCGGCAGGACGGTTTTGATCAGCTGCAGGGACGTATTCCAAACATAGGTCTTAGCGTGCTGAATTCCGCCAACGCGGGCCGGCAGCTGGCGCTGCGGGTGGTGGCTTACCAAGCCGCTGCCACGCTGGCGACAGCTCTGGTTTGCCTGATCACAGGGCCACGCGAAGCGTATGCGGCGCTGGCCGGTGGCGGGGCAATGATCTTGGGTAGCCTCCTGGCGGCTTGGGGGGCATTCGGGGGTGGTGTCGAGAGTGCCGGTATCGCGCTGGGGCGGCTGCTTCTAGGTACAGCGGTGAAATGGTTTGTTGTCGTCGGGGGTTTGTACCTGGCGATGGCGGTATGGAAGTTGCCGGCAGTGCCGGTGCTGGCTGGCGCGGCGATTGCCGCAGCGGCCTTCGTGGTTTCGATGAAATTCGTAGCAGTAAATCGCGGCAAGACGAGGACGATTGCGTGAGTCTGGAACCTAATGGTGGTGCATCTGGCGGTGGCCTGACGGAATACATCGTCCATCACCTTGCCCACAGCACGAAGCAGTTCTCGTTCGGTGAAGTCCACATGGACTCCTGGATCGTTGGTCTTTTAGTGGGACTGCTGGGCTGTTTCCTGCTGTGGACGCAGGCGCGCAAGGCGACGTCTGGCGTGCCGTCCAAGCCGCAAGCGTTTGTCGAGCTGTTGGTCGAGTTCGTCGACTCGCAGGTCAAGGACACCTTCCATGGCGACCGTCGCTTCATCGCGCCGCTGGCGCTGACCATCTTCGTCTGGGTGGTCTTCATGAACGCCATGGACTTGTTGCCGATCGATATTCCCAGTGCGGCGATTACAGCGATCGCGGGTTCCGAAGTCGCGCACCACACCTACTTCCGTTGGGTGCCGACCGCCGACATCAACACCACGTTCGCGATGTCGATCACCGTGTTCCTGCTGATCATTTTTTACTCGATCAAAGCCAAGGGCACTTGGGGTTTCGCCAAGGAACTGCTTACATCACCGTTCCATGCCGAGGGCACGGTGGCCAAGATCGTGTTGGCGCTCCCGAACTTGTTCCTCAATATCGTCGAGCAGCTGTCCAAGCCGGTCAGCCTGGGCATGCGCTTGTTCGGCAACATGTACGCAGGCGAGTTGGTGTTCATGCTGATCGCAGGCTTGTTCGCGTCCTGGGTCACTTTCATACCTGGCGTGATCTTCAACTCGGTGTGGGCGATCTTCCACATCCTGATCATCCTGCTGCAGGCCTACATCTTCATGGTGCTCACCGTCGTCTACCTGGCGATGTCGCACGAGTCACACTGACGCATCCGCAATACCCTTTCGCATCACCCTTCAAACCTACCTTTTACTGTTAAACCGGAGATCCACCATGGAATTCATTGCCAACGTCCAGGCCTACACCGCCGTCGCCATCGGCATCATCGTCGGCTTGGGTGCATTGGGCGCCGCGCTCGGCATCGGCATCATGGGCTCGAAGTTCCTTGAGTCCGCCGCTCGCCAGCCGGAACTGATCCCGATGTTGCAGGGCCGCATGTTCCTGCTCGCCGGCCTGATCGACGCCGCGTTCCTGATCGGCGTCGGCGTGGCGATGATGTTCGCGTTCGCCAATCCGCTGCTTGCCGCTGTCACGGCCGCAGCTGGCGCCTGATCGCGCTCGAGGTAACGAGGCGTGCGGCTGGTGCCGCCCGCTTCGGCAGTACTGGTGCCGCGGCATGCCGCCGCGGTGCAGCCCTGAAAGCCCCGCTTTGATGGGCTTGTCCGAATTGCAGGTCAAGACATGAATCCGAATATCACCCTGCTGGGC
>JBBSRO010000032.1:0-30096 GCA_038242955.1 Lysobacterales bacterium | reverse complement strand
TCCCGGGAGGAGCAACCAAACATGAGCACCATCGAAGAGCGCGTCAAGAAAATCGTTATCGAGCAACTGGGCGTCAAGGAAGAAGACGTCACCACCAGCGCGTCGTTCGTCGACGACCTCGGTGCGGATTCGCTTGATACCGTCGAGCTGGTGATGGCGCTCGAAGAAGAATTCGAGTGCGAGATCCCGGACGAAGATGCCGAAAAGATCACCTCTGTGCAGCAGGCGATCGATTACGTGAAGGCCCACGTCAAGGCCTGAGGCCTTGATCGAGGGTTCGCGCCGGGGCCGCTGATGCGGCCCCGTGCGTTTGCGGGGATGAATCAAGTCAGTGCAGATTTTTTAGCGCAACACGATCAATCGAGGAGCCGTAATGTCGAAACGACGCGTTGTGGTCACTGGAATGGGCATGGTGTCGCCGCTCGGCAACGACCTTGCCAGCAGCTGGGACGGGATCATCAACGGGCGCTCCGGGATTGGCCCGGTTGAAGGTTTTGATGCCTCGACCTATCCGACTCGGATCGCCGGTGAGATTCGCAACTTCGATGTCACCCAATGGGTGCCGCCGAAGGATGCCAAGAAGATGGATCACTTCATCCATTACGGCGTGGCTGCTTCCGTGATGGCGATGGCCGATGCCGGCCTGGAAGTGACAGAAGCCAATGCCGAGCGCATCGGCACGATCCTGGGTTCTGGCATCGGTGGCATCTGGGGAATCGAGGAAACCGCGATCAAGCTGCACGAGGGCGGTGTGCGCAAGATTTCGCCCTTCTACGTGCCCAGCACAATCATCAATATGTTGCCTGGCCAGGTCAGCTTGCTGACCGGCATCAAGGGCCCGAATTTTTCTGCCGTATCGGCCTGTGCAACGGCCAACCACAGCATTGGCATGGCGATGCGCTTGATCCAGTACGGCGATGCTGACGTGATGGTTGCCGGTGGCGCCGAGCGTGGCAGCTCACCGACCTCGATGGGCGGCTTCTGCGCGATGAAGGCGATGAGTACCCGTAACGACGATCCACATGCGGCATCGCGGCCTTGGGATGCAGGCCGCGACGGCTTCGTGCTGGGCGACGGCGCTGGCGTGCTGGTGCTGGAAGAATATGAACACGCCAAGGCCCGTGGCGCACGCATCTATTGCGAGCTGGCAGGCTTCGGCGCTTCCGCTGATGCGTACCACATGACCGCTCCAAGCGAAAACGGCGATGGTCCGGCGCGTTGCATGGCCGCTGCGTTCAAGGATGCGGGTATCAACGCCAATGATGTCGGCTACCTCAACGCGCATGGCACTTCAACGCCGCTTGGCGATCTCGCCGAGACCTTGGCTATCAAGCGCGCGCTGGGCGACCACGCTTACAAGACGATGATCAGCTCGACCAAGTCGATGACGGGTCACTTGCTTGGCGCTGCCGGTGGCGTCGAAGCAATCTTCTCGGTCAAGGCACTGCAGACCGGCATCATTCCGCCGACCATCAATCTGGAAAATCCGGGTGAGGGTTGCGATCTGGATTACGTGCCAAACACCGCGCGCCAAGCCAAGGTCGATGTGGTTGTCTCCAACGGCTTCGGCTTTGGCGGCACCAACGGCACGCTGGTGTTCCGGCGCATGTGATGCCTGCTCACTCCCCTGAAGGTAGGGGAGGATTGGTGTGGCTTGCCCTCCGCTGATGATTACCCGAGCCCTTCCCACCGACATTGACTTGCTGGCTCTTCATCGGCTGGCACCGCAACGCTATCCGGCGCTCTTCGAATCCAGCGCCAGCGGCTCGCACGGGCGCTGGGACATGTTGCTGGCGCACGCTGGCGTACGCTTGGAACTGCAGCGAGATGGAGTGGTCCGCGATCACGATGGCCAGGTCCATGCGGGCACCTTCCTGAATGTGCTGGACGCGCAGTGGCACGCATTGTCTTGTGAGCGTGCGCTCGATTCGGCGTTGCCGTTTCGTGGCGGTTGGGCGCTGTTCCTCGGTTATGAACTTGCCGGCCAAGTGGAACCAATCCTGCATCTGCCGGTTGCCGACGGCGGCTTACCAGTGGCCTGTGCATTGCGCTGTCCCGCAGCGGTCCTGCGCGACCGGATGAGCGGTGAATGCATTGCAATCGCCGAAGCCGACCATGCCGATTGGTTGGATCACATCGAAACTGACATCGATGCAACCCGTGACCTGTCGCCGCTGCCGAAGTGGCAGGCACCAATGGAGGTGCTTGAAGATCCGCCGGAGCGCTTTACTGATGGCGTGGCGCGGATCCTGGATTACTTGGCTGCGGGCGATGTATTCCAGGTCAACCTGTCGCGTGGCTGGCAGGTCGCATTCGATGCACTACTACAGCCGGCCGCGCTGTTCCAGCGACTGCGCGACCATAATCCGGCCCCGTTCGCGGGAATATTTTTTGGTGGTGTCTGGAGTGTTGTCAGCGCTTCGCCCGAGCGGTTGGTGTCGGTGCACGGGCGCGAGGTCGAGACCAGGCCCATCGCCGGCACTCGTCCACGGTTCGATGGCGACAACGATGCTGCGCGGATCCGCGAATTGGTTGGCCATCCCAAGGAGCGTGCCGAGCACGTGATGCTGATCGACCTTGAGCGCAATGATCTTGGCCGCGTCTGTACGCCGGGTAGCGTCGTGGTCGATGAGCTGATGGTGGTCGAGAGCTATGCGCACGTGCACCACATCGTCAGCAATGTGCGCGGTAAACTCAAAGATGACACGACGCCCGGCGCGGTGATTGCCGCAGTATTTCCTGGCGGCACGATCACGGGCTGCCCGAAGATCCGCTGCATGCAGATCATTGCGGACCTCGAGGGCCAGGGCCGTGGCGCCTACACCGGCGCGATGGGCTGGCTTAACCGCGATGGCGACATGGATCTCAATATCCTGATCCGCAGTGCCGAGTGTGAGGCGAGCGCACTGCGTTTCCGTACCGGCGCCGGCATCGTGATCGATTCCGACCCGCAGCATGAACTCGACGAGACCCGTGCCAAGGCGCGCGGGATGTTGCGTGCGATTGGTGTGGCGGGATGAACGCACGCATCTTCATCGGTGACACATTGGTCGATGCGATTCCGCCGGATGATCGTGGCCTGGCCTATGGCGAGGGTGTGTTCGAGACCATGCGCGTGCACGCGGGCGAGTTGCCGCTGTGGCCGCGGCATCGAGCGCGCCTGCTGGAAGGTGCTGGCCGACTTGGTCTAGTGTTACCGCCGATTGAGGTCATCGAAACGCATATTCGCGATGCCATCGCAGGCATCGATGCAGGCGTGCTGAAGCTGTTGGTCACCCGTGGCAGCGGTGGGCGTGGCTATGCGCCACCAGCAGACCCGTTGCCGACGTGGCTACTTGCCCTGCATCCGTTGCCATCAACATCAAATCCATTCAATGGCCTGCGCCTGCATTGGTGCCAGACCCGTCTGGCTACTCAGCCGGCGCTGGCCGGCATCAAGCATTGCAACCGACTGGAACAGGTATTGGCCCGGGCAGAATGTGATCAGACGGGTTGCGACGAAGGCCTGATGCTGAGCACCGCTGGCGAGGTGGTTTGTGCGACTGCCGCCAACCTGCTGGTCCTGCGTGACGATCGCTGGATCACGCCATCGGTGGAGGCCTGCGGTGTTGCAGGTGTATGCCGTGGCTGGGTGATCGAACAGGGCCTGGTCGCGGTTGGAGTGCTGACCCCGCATATGGTCGAGACCGCCGACGCGCTTGTCCTGTGCAACGCAGTGCGCGGTATCCTGCCAGTGTCATTGCTGGGTGCGATTGAGTTCCGCCAACATCCTGCCGTGGCGGTACTACAGGCGCAGTTGGCTGTGGCATTTCCCATGTTCCAACTGCACAAGGAGGTTGCGTGAGTCGTCGTTCTTCCCGGGAATCTGGTGGCGCATTGAAAGGCATTCTTTGGTTGCTGTTGATCGTCGCAATCGTGGCGGGTGCCTGGACATGGCAGCGCTATCAGGGGTTCGCAAAAGCTCCGCTGGTCGGTATTGAGACTGGCGACAGCCTGTTGGTCGCACGCGGCGATTCGCTGGATTCTGTGCTGCGCAAGCTGCAGTCTGAAGGCGTACGTACCGGTGAGTCTGTGCAATGGAAATTGCTCGCGCGCAAGCTGGGTGCGGCCGGTAAATTGCAGGTCGGCGAATACGCGCTGGAGCCCGGCATCGACCCCGAGCAGCTGCTGCTGGCGATGCGCGAGGGCAGGGTGGTGCGACGCAAATTCACCATTGTCGAGGGTTGGAATATCCGCGACCTGCGGGCGGCGCTGGCCAAGGTCGAGTTGCTGGAACATGCATCTAATGATATGGACGATGCCGCACTGATGCGTGCGCTCGATCATGCCGGCGAGCATCCCGAAGGTCGCTTCCTGCCGGAGACGTATGCATGGGTGCGCGGGGATAGCGACCTGGATGTACTGCGGCGGGCATATCAGGCGATGGACAAAGCACTGGATGCGGCGTGGACATCACGTGTGGAAGGCCTGCCACTGAATTCGAAGGGCGAGGTGCTGGCGCTTGCCTCGATCATCGAGAAGGAAACCGGGATTGCAGAAGAACGTCCCGCGATTGCCGGGGTATTCGTGCGCAGGATGAAGATCGGAATGCGCCTGCAGACCGACCCGACCGTAATCTACGGCATGGGCAGCACGTATGCCGGGAATATCCGGCGCAGCGACCTAACCACGGATACGCCTTACAACACTTACACGCGCGACGGCCTGCCACCGACGCCGATCGCGATGCCGGGCGTGGCTGCATTGCGCGCCGCTACGCATCCCGCAGATGGCGATGCGCTGTACTTCGTCGCGGTTGGCGATGGTAGCGGGCGCCATGTATTCACCCGTTCCCTGGCCGATCATCAAGGCGCGGTGCGCGACTACCTGCAGCGATACCGCGCGGAGCATCAGGCGGGACCCAAGTGACGTCGTCGAGCCTCGTCATCGAGCCGCGACTGATCACCCTGGAAGGCGGCGAGGGCGCTGGAAAGAGCACCGTACTTTCCGCACTGCGGGATGCACTGCTTGCCGATGGCTGCGAAGTGTTGAGTACGCGCGAACCCGGCGGCACGCCACTGGCCGAACGTATCCGCGATCTATTGCTGGATCCTTCGCATGAAGCCGCCTCAGCGGAAACCGAATTGCTGCTGATGTTCGCCTCGCGCGCGCAGCACGTGTCAGAACGCATCCTGCCGGCATTGCGGCGCGGGGCATGGGTGATCAGCGACCGTTTCACAGATTCCAGCCACGCGTATCAGGGTGCAGGCCGTGGCTTGGATGGCGCGTTCATCGATGAACTCGAACGGCGCGTCGTCGGCATCGAACCCGGCCTGACGCTATTGCTGGACCTCGGCATCGCGCACGGCCGCGAACGTACACGCGGTCGCGATCTGTTGCCGGATCGCATCGAGCGCGAACGCGACGAGTTCTTCGAACGGGTGCGAGGCGGATTCCTGGTGCGTGCGGCGCAGCATCCGCGGCGATTCAAGGTGATCGATGCCAGCCCTGCCGCTAACGTTGTGGCGGATGCGGCGCTCGTGGCACTTGGCCAGTACCGCGGGGGCTTGTCGTGAGCCTGTTGCCTGCGCTGAGTCCTTGGCAGCAACGCGCCTATCAACACGCCGCCGCGGCGCTTGCTGGTGGGCAGATGGGCCATGCGACTTTGATCGTCGGGCCGGAAAGCATCGGCAAGCGCGTGCTGGCCGAGCATCTCGCGCGTCGCGTGCTGTGCCTGTCGCCGCTGACGGACGGCGAAGCCTGTGGCAGCTGCCGCAGTTGCACGTTGTTCGCATCGCGTTCGCAATACGATCCGCTTGAAATCCGCCCGGACGGCACGCCTTCGCAGCCGTGGGGGCATAGCGCGCATCCGGACCTGATGTTCATCGGCTACGAGATCAATCAGAAAACCGGCAAGCCGCGTGCGGAACTGGTGATTGAACAGGTGCGCTCGCTGTCGGAGAAACTCACGCTGACACCGCGCATGGGCGAAACCCTGGTGGCGATCGTCGATCCTGCCGATTCGATCAACTACAACGCTTTCAACGCGCTGCTCAAGACGCTCGAAGAACCGCAGCCGGGGCGTTACCTGTGGTTGCTGTCCAGCAATCCAGCGCGCCTGCCGGCGACGATTCGTAGCCGTTGCCAGCGGTTGGAGTTGCGCTTGCCGCCACGGGTGGAAGCACTGGACTGGTTGGCCGCCCGCGGACATTCGAGCGCTATCGCCGGCGAAGCACTGGATGCCGCTCGTGGGCATCCCGGACTGGCCGATGCCTGGCTGTCTGGTGATGGCATGGCCCTGCGCCGCAGCGTGCGCCAAGATGCCGAGGCCTTGCAGCGCGGACAGGCTGCTCCGGTTGAACTGGCCCAACGTTGGGTGGCCGATGGTCGCGCCGACGAGCGCCTACGCCATCTTGCCGAATTGGCCCTGCACGATGCGGCGGGCTTGACCGATCCGGCCCGAACCCGCAGGCTGGCTGCGCGTTTCGACGCAGCCAATCGCGCACGCAATTTGTTGCGTACCACTGCGCGCTCGGATCTGGCGGTGGTGGAAACATTGTTGGGATGGTGCAAATGAAGGGGACAGCATGAGCGGACCAACAGGCACGGGCGGCGCACGCCAAGGCATCCTTTCGCTGGTCGTGAAAGACAAAGGTGCGCTGTACAGCGGCTACATGCCTTACATCAAGGGGGGCGGCATCTTCGTACCGACAACGCGCCGTTATTTCATCGGCGATGAGGTGTTCCTGTTGCTGACGTTGCCGGATTCATCCGAACGCCTGCCGGTGGCCGGTAAAGTGTGCTGGGTCACGCCTACAGGTGCGCAAGGAAACCGGGTTGCCGGCATCGGCGTGCAGTTCGCTGATACCGCCGAGGGCGAACAGGTGCGTGGCAAGATCGAGACTGTGCTGGCTGGCACGCTTAACGCGGATCAGCCGACGCAGACCATGTAGTGCCACTTATTTCGCGAGAAGGCGATTAAAAGCCGGGATCAGAGTGGGGTTTCTAGAAGCGAAACCCCACTCTGATCCCGGTTTTGCCTTTAGTCGCTAGCCGACCGTCTCGGCATCAGTCCGCAGTGCTGGCGAGTCCCAGCCAAGACGTGGTGCGAAACGGTCGCCATGGGTTGCCTGCAATGCCTGCAAGCGAGCAAGCACAACCTCTGCGCCGGTCTCGCGGATGTACTGGATCGGGCCGCCGCGGAACGGGGCGAATCCGGTACCGAAGATGACCCCGGCATCCAGTAGTTCGGCATCGGCGACCACGCCATCGTGCAGGCACGCCACCGCTTCGTTAAGCAACGGCAAGATCAGGCGATCTTCCAGATCAGCGGGGGCTTTGTAATCGGCGGGTATCGTGGGCTTCTGCGGCTTGCCGTTTTCCCAGCGGTACACGCCTTGGCCATCCTTCTTGCCGCGCTTGCCCTGTTCCGGCGGGCGCTGCAGCGCAACCGGGATCGGCAGGCCGAGGAACGGCGCAAGTTCACCGCCCACGCCGGATGCCACGTCCAGGCCTACGGTGTCGACCAGTTCGATCGGCCCCATCGGCATGCCGAACGCGACGGCCGCCTTGTCTATCGCAGGTCCCGGGATACCTTCGGCAAACGCCGTCATCGCTTCCAGCATGTAAGGGAACAGCACGCGGTTGACCAGGAAACCGGGTGTACCGGCGACCGGGACCGGTAGTTTGTCCAACTTCTTGCAGAACGCGGCCAGGCGCTGCTGCGTCTCCATGGACATGCTGTCGTGGTGGATGATTTCCACCAACGGCATCAGTGCGACCGGATTGAAGTAATGCAGGCCTGCAAATTGCGCGGGGCGCGTGATGTGGCCAGTCAGTTCGGTCAGCTGTATCGACGAGGTATTGCTGGTCAGCAATGCGTCGGGCTGCATCCGTGGCTCGACGTCGGCGTACAGGTCGCGCTTGGCTTGGGCATGTTCGATGATCGCCTCGATCACCAAGTCGGCCTCGGCAATGCCATTACCAGCGAGGTCCGATTTCAGGCGTGCAGCAACTGCCGGACGCTTGCTGTCGTCCTTCACCTTCTTCGTGAACAGCCCATGCGCGCGTGTCAGCGCTGCATCGATGAAGCGCTGCTCGCGATCCTGCAGGGTTACCTCGAAGCCTTTGTAGGCCGCCCATGCCGCGATATCGCCGCCCATCACGCCGGCGCCGATCACGTGCACGTTGTGGATGGCCGGGCCCGTGTACTTGCCGCCCATGCTTTTGAGTCGCTCCTGCAAGAAGAACACCCGGATGAGATTGCGCGCGGTAGGCGTTGCCGACAGCTTCACCACCGAGCGGCGCTCGGCGGACAGCTGCGACTGGATGCCGCCACCGCTGCGCCGCCAGGTTTCGATCAGGCTGTAGGGCGCCGGGTAATGTGCCTTGCGCGCCTTTCGGGCGACCTGCTTGACCAGCATCGGGGCGAGGATTTGCCGCGCTGGCCAAGTATTGGTGGCCCATGCGGTTACGCGTTGCTTGAATGGGTGGTGGCTGCCGCGCTTGACCAGTTCGACGGCGGCATCGACCAGCATGGCTGGCTCCACGATCTTGTCGACCAAGCCAATGGCGCGTGCCGCGCTGGCCGACAGGGTGCGGCCGGTCAGCATCATGTCGAAGGCAGCCGGCGCCCCGACAAGCCGTGGCAAACGCACGCTGCCGCCCCAGCCGGGATAAATGCCGAGTTTTACTTCAGGCAGGCCGATCCGGGTCGAGGGATCGTTCGACGCCACCCGGTAGCGGCACGCCAGCGATAGTTCGGTGCCGCCGCCCATGCAGAAACCGTGGATCGCAGAGACCGTGGGACAGCGTAGCTGTGACAAGCGCTGGAACACCTGCTGGCCGCGGCGGATTGCATCGTCGGTTGTGCCACGTGCGTCGAACTCGCGGAATTCGCGAATGTCGGCACCGGCGATGAAGCCGCTGGCCTTCAGCGAGCGAATCACCACGCCCTTCGGCGGATCCAGGCTGATGCGTTCCAGTATTGCGTCCAGCTCAAGTAGAACGTCTTGCGCCAGTGCATTGACCGATTCGCCGGCCCGATCCAGGCCGAGCACCAGAACGCCATCTTCGCGCGGCTCCACCTGCCAATGGTGGAAACGGAGCCCGTCGAAACTGTTTGCAAAGGAGTCGGCCATGTGTCGCCATCCGGACAAAAGTTGTGTCTATCGTAGCCCGCGAGCACTTGAATACGTGTCTAATCGCCTTCACTGAATTCAAGCATCGCGGAACTTTCGTGTCGCACCATTGTCACAACGTCCGGAAGCACCGGGCCCACCTTTGAGGCATCGGCGCGAAATGGCAGAGGATGACGTGTCGCAAGCACTTGATCAGGATCTGGTTACCCGCGTGCAACGTGGCGACAGCGCCGCCTTTGATTTGCTGGTGCGCAAGTACCAGCACCGGACGGCTGCGGTGATTTCGCGCTACATCAGCGACTGGAGCGAGGTCCAAGACGTTGCACAAGACACTTTTGTTCGTGCCTACAAGGCGATTGGCGGTTTCCGTGGTGATGCGCAGTTCTCGACGTGGCTGCACCGCATCGCGGTGAATACTGCAAAGAACCATCTTGTCGCCGGTAACCGGCGGCCACCGACGGACGATATCGAAATCGAAGATGCCGAGCAGTTCGAGTCAGGCTTGCGCCTGCGCGACAACGACACGCCGGAACGCGAATTGATGCGTCAGCAGCTGGAACAAACCGTGCTGCGCGCGGTCGAAGAATTGCCGCAAGAATTGCGCGAAGCGATTACCTTCCGCGAAGTGGAAGGCATGAGTTACGAGGAGATCGCCGAACGCATGGACTGCCCGATTGGTACCGTGCGTTCGCGCATCTTCAGGGCCCGTGAGGCCATTGATGAACGCATGAAACCACTTCTGGAAAACGACAACGTCCGCAATCGAGCACATGCATGAAGAGCGCAGCGATGAATGGAGAGATGGCCATGGATGCCACCAACCTGACCCAACTGAGCAGTCGCGAACAGCTGTCCGCGTTGATGGACGGCGCGTTGCCCGCGGACGAGACGCGTTTCCTGCTGCGCCGCCTGCAGCATGATGCGTCCTTGGCGGAAAGCTGGGAGCGATGGCGATTGTCCGCTGAAGTGATGCGTGGGCTGGCGCCGACGCAGCGGTTACCCGCGGATTTCGCGTCGCGCGTGGCCGCATCGCTGCGCAATGAAGAAGGCGCCTGCATCGGAGAGCAGCGCCACGGCGATCAGCCTCAGACAGCCGGCACACGCACAGTGCGTTCATCACGCTGGCTTCGTTGGGGCGGCGGTGCTGCGGTGGCAGCCTCTCTCGCAGTGGTGGCGTTCATGAACCAGCCGGTCGTCACGGAGTTACCTGGCAATTTGTCGGGCAACGCCGTGGTGGCCACTGCCCTTGCACCAGTGGAAGTGTCAAAGACGCCAGCGCCTCAATCGCCAGCGCAGGATCCAACCGGCATCGACCTCGAGTCGCAGACTGCTGCGCTGGCCTCAGCTGTAGCCGTCGTGGCTCGACCCTCCCGGAACAGTCGCCGTAACAGGCAGTCGCGCGCCACGCAGGTGGCTGCTGCGGTGCAGGCCCTGCCTGTGCAAGCGTCGACAAATTCAATCGCGCCCGTGGATAGTGGACTGGCCAACGCCGGCAACATCGCGACGTTGTTGCCGCGGACCGACATCGTCACTCGTCCTTGGCCGCGTTCGGTGCTCCCTCACAATAGCGGTCCGGGTCTTGTAGTGGGCTTCGGCGACAACGCCCGCAATGCGGCCCCCTACAATCCATTCCAGGTGCGCACCAGCATCGGCAATTTGCCGCCGGCTTTGATTGTCGATCCACCTGCGGGCAATACAGCAACAGATGCCAAGGATGGAACAGTCGATACCGCCATCGGTGAGCCGCAGTCCTGATGGTTGCCTGATATTTGCTTCGGGCCGTGGGTTACACGGATATTCGCGCCTCGAATTTTTCACTTCTGATTTGACCTACTCCACAGCAAACGAGGATTCGTCCACGATGCCTGCCGCCACGCGTACGTCCGCACTTCGTCCTTTCGTCCTCTCCACAGCGCTCGCGCTGGCCATTGGTGGCAGCGTGGGCTGGTATTCGTCATCGGCCGCTGCAGAGCCTCAGCAGCAGGTGGTTTCGCCGGCGCCGCAATTGGTAGTTGGCTTGCCGGATTTTACTCGTCTGGTCGATGAGGTCGGCTCTGCCGTGGTCAGCATCGAGGCCGAAGTTGGCAGCAAGCCACGGGTCGCCCAGCAACGCGGCCAGACACCGCAGTTGCCGGGTCAAGATGAAATGCCCGAATTTTTCCGCCGCTTCTTCGGCCCGGGCGGCATGCCGATGCCTGGGCAGCAAGGACAGCCAGATGCTCGTCCGCGTGGTATTTCTCAAGGGACCGGTTTCATCATTTCCAGCGACGGTTACGTGCTGACCAATCACCACGTGGTCGATGGCGCCGATACCGTGCGCATCCGCCTTGCCGATCGCCGCGAATTCACCGCCAAGGTCATCGGTAGCGACGAGCTGTCCGATGTGGCTCTGCTAAAGATCTCGGCGACTGGCCTGCCGACCCTGCGCATCGGTGATTCCAAGGCCTTGAAATCCGGCCAGTGGGTGGTCGCTATTGGTTCTCCATTTGGACTGGATCACTCCGTCACTGCCGGGATTGTCAGCGCGGTGGGTCGTGCCAATCCCTATGCTGAGCAGCGATACGTGCCCTTCATCCAGACCGATGTGGCGATCAACCGTGGCAATTCCGGCGGGCCATTGTTGGACACGCGTGGGCAGGTGGTTGGCATCAATTCGCAGATTTTCAGTAATTCCGGCGGCTATCAAGGTGTGAGCTTCGCGATACCGATCGACGTCGCGATGAGCGCGGTGGAGCAGCTGAAGACCACTGGGAAGGTGAGCCGCGGCCAGCTTGGGGTGCAGATCCAACCGCTGAGCCGTGATGCTGCAAAAGCACTTGGACTTAATGGGCCAAGCGGGGCGCTCGTTGCAGGTATCGAAGCTGGCAGCGCGGCGCAGAAGGCCGGCATCCAGCGCCAGGACGTGATCAGTCGCGTCAATGGCCAGCCCATCAATGATTCCAGCGACCTGCCACCCATCATTGGCGCGATGGCGCCCGGGACGAAGGTCACCCTCGACGTGATCCGTGACGGCAAGACCCGCACCCTGACTGCGGTGTTGAGCCAGCTGGATGAACGTGCCGCAGGTGCGTCGATGGGAAATGACGAGGGAAAGAATGGAAGTGGCGGTACGGCTTCCGCTGCCCAAGCTAACGTCCTGGGTATCGTCGGCGAGGACCTGGATGATGCGCAGCGCCGCCAGCTGGGCCTTGTGGCGGGCGAGGGCGTGTTGATTTCCCGCGTCGAAAGCATGTCTGCCCGCGAGGCCGGTCTACGGCCGGGTGACGTGATCCTCGCAGTGGGCCGCACCGATGTTGGTAGCGCGGGATCACTTGATGCACAGCTGCGCGGAGTCAAGGCGGGTCAGGCAGTCATGCTGCTTGTTCGGCGCGGCGGTGGCACCCAATACGTCACGGTTACACCGACCGAGGGCTGATTGGTGCGAGGCTTATCGGCACATGCCTCTGCAGGACAAGGGCGTAGGAGTGCTGTGCGATAATCCGCCGTTTACCCACGGCCGTGTTCCTTCGGCCCACACGACCGAAGCAGCCCCTTTCATGCAGCACGATCCCATGCGGTTCATCCGCAACTTCTCGATCATCGCCCACATCGACCATGGCAAGTCGACGTTGGCGGATCGCATCATCCAGCTGTGCGGCGGATTGACCGAGCGCGAGATGGAATCGCAGGTGCTCGACAACAACCCGATCGAGCGCGAGCGCGGCATCACCATCAAGGCGCAGTCCGTGTCCCTGCCGTACACGGCCAAGGATGGCGTGACCTACCACCTCAATTTCATCGACACGCCTGGCCACGTCGATTTCAGTTATGAAGTCAGCCGCTCGCTGGCGGCGTGCGAGGGCGCGCTGCTGGTGGTCGATGCTGCGCAAGGCGTTGAAGCCCAGTCCGTGGCTAACTGCTACACCGCCGTGGAGCAGGGTCTGGAAGTGGTGCCGGTGCTCAACAAGATCGACCTGCCGACGGCCGACATCGACAAGGTCAAGGAAGAGATCGAGGCCGTGATCGGCATCGATGCGTCCGACGCAGTGGCCATCAGCGCCAAGACCGGCCTCAACGTGATCGACGTGCTGGAAGCCATCGTGCAGCGCATTCCGCCTCCGAAGCCGCGCGACACCGACAAGTTGCAGGCGCTTATCATCGATTCCTGGTTCGACAACTACCTCGGCGTGGTGTCGCTGGTTCGCGTCATGCAGGGCGAGATCAAGGCGGGTGACAAAATCCTGGTGATGTCCACCGGACGCTGGCACTTGGTCGACAAAGTGGGTGTGTTCACGCCAAAGCGCAAGGACACCGCCAAGCTCGGTGCTGGTGAAGTGGGCTGGATCAATGCTTCGATCAAGGACGTGCACGGCGCGCCTGTTGGCGACACGCTGACCCTGGCGTCCGATCCTGCGCCGCATGCGCTGCCGGGGTTTCAGGAAATGCAGCCGCGCGTATTCGCCGGCATGTTTCCCGTCGATGCAGAGGACTATCCGGACCTGCGCGAGGCGCTCGACAAGCTGCGCCTGAACGATGCGGCGCTGCGCTTCGAGCCGGAGAGTTCAGAGGCCATGGGCTTCGGCTTCCGCTGCGGATTCCTGGGCATGCTGCACATGGAAATCGTGCAGGAGCGTCTGGAACGCGAGTACGACCTCAACCTGATCAGTACTGCGCCGACGGTGGTTTATGAGGTGCTCAAGACCGACGGCAGCATCATCTCGATGGACAATCCGGCCAAGTTGCCACCGATCAACCAAGTGCAAGAGATCCGCGAACCGATCATCCGCGCGAATATCCTCACCCCGCCGGACTACATCGGCAACGTGATCAAGCTGTGCGAGGAAAAGCGCGGCGTGCAGGTCGGGATCACCTACATGGCCAGCCAGGTCCAGGTCAGCTATGAGCTGCCGATGGCCGAGGTCGTGCTGGACTTCTTCGATCGCCTGAAATCGGTCAGTCGCGGCTACGCTTCGCTGGATTACCATTTCCTGCGTTTCGACGCTGGCCCCTTCGTGCGCGTGGATACGTTGATCAATGGGGACAAGGTCGATGCGTTGTCGCTGATCGTGCATCGTTCGCATGCGGATCGTCGTGGCCGGGACCTTACCGAGAAGATGAAGGAATTGATCCCTCGGCAGATGTTCGACGTGGCGATCCAGGCCGCGGTCGGCGCGCAGGTGATTGCGCGCACCACGGTCAAGGCGATGCGCAAGAACGTGCTGGCCAAATGCTACGGTGGCGATGCCAGCCGAAAGAAGAAGCTGATCGAGAAACAGAAGGAAGGCAAGAAGCGGATGAAGCAGGTCGGCCGCGTGGAAATTCCGCAAGAAGCCTTCCTGGCCGTGCTGCAGATGGACAACAAATGATCGGGCAAGCACCGAGGGAGCGCGCGGCATGATGGTGTGGTTTGAAACGATTCTGGTTACGCTGACGGCGCTGACTGGCCTGATCTGGCTGCTCGACAAACTCGTGCTGGCAAAGCGCCGCAAGGCCTCTGTTGGCGTGCTGGAAGAGCCCAAGGAACCGATCCTGGTCGACTACGCGAAAGCGTTCTTTCCGGTGCTGGCGCTGGTGCTTGGCTTGCGCAGCTTCGTTGCTGAACCCTTCCGCATTCCCTCAAGTTCGATGATGCCGACGTTGCTGACTGGCGACTTCATCCTGGTCAACAAGTTCGCTTTTGGCCTGCGCTGGCCAATCACAAACAAGAAGTTCATCGATATCGGCGCCCCCAAGCGCGGCGACGTGGTGGTGTTCCATCCGCCACACCACCCCAAGGAAGACTGGATCAAGCGGGTGATTGGACTGCCGGGTGACAAGATCGGTTATCACGACAACAAGGTCACGATCAACGGCAAGGTACTGCCGTACAGGAGCGAAGGCGTGTACCTTGGTACTGGCGAAGGAAATCGGGAAACCGGTTCTACAAAGCTCACGGAAGGATTGCCAGGTCGCCCACATTTCGTGCTGGAGTGGGAGAATGTCAGCGGGGAGGGTGACTGGACCGTGCCGGCAGGGCATTATTTCATGATGGGCGACAATCGCGACAACAGCGAAGACGGACGTTTCTGGCCCACACACTTCCTGCCGGAAGAAAACCTGCGCGGCAAGGCGTTTCTGGTCTGGATGAACTTCGACCGTAGCGCCGACCACGTAGTGGATGTCTCGAGAATCGGTACCCGTATCCATTAATCCGTCCATCAACCCGGCACATGCAGGGATCAAGGGGAGCAGCAATGAATCGCAAGCAAAGTGGCATCACCATGATCGGCTTCCTGATCTCCCTCGCGTTGATCATTCTCTTCATTTACTGCGGAATGAAGATCATTCCGATGTACACGGAGTTCTATTCGGTGAAGCAGGCTCTGGCCGGGATGGCAAAGGACCCCGAAGTAATCTCTGGTTCCAAGGAAAAGATCCGGACGTTGTTCAATCGCCGCCTGGACATCAGCTACGCGAATACCGTCAAGAAAATGAATGCCTTGAAGATCGAGTCGACGGGTGAGGGGTACATGCTCACCGTTGACTATGAACGTCGTGAGGAGCTGATCGCCAACCTTGACATCGTCGGCAAATTCCACGCGGAGCAGGCAGTGGTGCGTGGCGTCGCAGCGAACTAATTTGAGGCCGGGTCACTTCGCCGGCCATGGATTCCATGATGCCGGCTTGCTGCAACAGGCGCTCACCCACCGCAGCGCCGGTAGTCCGCACAACGAGCGACTGGAGTTCCTTGGCGACGCGCTGGTCAACCTGATCGTCGCCGAATCCCTTTACCTGGCCTGGCCACGTGCGGACGAAGGTGCGCTGACCCGTGCGCGCGCCGAACTGGTGCGCGAATCCGCGCTGGCCATGATCGCGCGAGAGTTGGCCTTGGGCGAGCGCTTGGTGCTTGGCCCCGGAGAAATGAAGACTGGTGGCCATCGTCGTGATTCGATCTTGGCCGATGCGCTGGAAGCGCTGGTTGCGGCGATTCACATGGATGCAGGCTTCGAGACTTGCAAGACCGTCGTCCTGCAATGGTTCGCGCCACTGATGGCAGCGCTGCCACCACCGCACAAGGTCGGCAAGGATCCCAAGACACGCTTGCAGGAGTGGCTGCAGGGCCGCCAACGCAATCTGCCGATCTATGCATTGGTCGAAGAAACCGGCGACGACCATGCGCGGATTTTCAAGGTCAGCTGCACGCTGGCCGAGCCGTCACTGAATACCATGGGCGAGGGCAGTTCACGCCGCGCCGCAGAACAGCAGGCCGCGGAAGCGGCCCTGCAGGAGATCGAGGCTTGAATACGCAGGCGCAACACAGCGGGGCAGTGGCGGTGATTGGCCGGCCGAACGTCGGCAAGTCGACTCTGGTCAACGCGCTCGTCGGTGCCAAGATCAGCATCACCTCGAACCGGCCGCAGACCACCCGGCACCGCCTGCTTGGCATCGCCACGTTTCCGGGCGGCCAGTTGCAATTGGTGGACACGCCAGGCATCCACGGCGAAAAGGGCAAGCGGTCCGGCAAGGCAATGAACCGGATGATGAACCGGGCCGCGCGTGGCGCGCTGGATGGGGTGGATGCGGCAGTGCTCGTGATCGAAGCCGGCCGCTGGGACATGGAAGATGGCTTGGCGTTCGATGCCCTGAGCGATGCGGGCATGCCGGTCGTGCTGGTGGTCAACCAGGTCGACAAGATCAAGGACAAGAGCGCGCTGTTGCCCTTCATTACCAAGGTCACTGAAGGCCGTGCATTTGCTGCCGTGCATCCGTTGTCTGCGCTCAAGCGCAAGGGCTTGGGGTCTTTGGTGGAAACGCTGCTGCAGTTGATGCCGGAAGCCGCACCCGAGTTTGGTGAAGACGAAATTACGGATAAAAGCCAGCGCTTCTTGGCGGGTGAGCTGGTCCGTGAGCAGCTCATGCGCCAGCTCGGAGAGGAGTTGCCGTATGCGACCACGGTCGAAGTCGAGCGCTTCGAGGAAGAACCATCGCCGAACGGCGGGGTGATGTATCGAATTGGTGCCGTGGTCTGGGTCGAACGCGAAGGGCAGAAAGCCATCGTGATCGGCAAGAAGGGTGAGCGTCTTCGCGAGATCGGCACCCGCGCCCGTCTGCAAATGGAGCGCCTGTTCGACAGCAAGGTGTTCCTCGAAACATGGGTGCGCGTGCGCGAGGGCTGGTCGGACGACGAGGCTGCGCTGCGCTCACTCGGTTACCACGACTAAATTATGCAGCGTTACGTCGGCGAGCCGGCGTTCGTGCTCCACGCGCGGCCGTGGCGCGAGACCAGTCTGTTGGTGGAAGTCCTCAGTGCTGACCATGGCCGTATCGGGTTGGTTGCGCGTGGGGTGCAGGGGCCGAAACGACATGTGTTGCGGGCTGCGCTGCAGCCGTTGCAATCGATTCGTTTCGATGCCGTCCAGCGCGGTGAACTGGCGCAACTGACGTCCGCCGAGGCAGTGGATGCAATGCCGATGCTGCGCGGTGATGCTGCGATGGCCGCGTTTTATCTCAACGAATTGTGCATGCGCCTGGCGCAGCGCCAGGATCCGCAGCCGGAATTGCATGCGGCCTATGCCATCACGCGCCAAAGGCTGGGCAGCGACGAGTCGCTTGCCTGGACATTGCGTCGTTTTGAGCGCGACTTGCTGGAAGCGCTTGGCGTGGGCTTCGCGCTCGATGTCGATGGAGATGCCCAACCGCTGGATCCTGCGGCGCGCTATCTGCTTGATCCCGAACACGGTCCGCGTCGCGCATTCAATGATCGTGGCGGTGCACGCCATGCGGCTGCGACCGGGTGCGGGCTGCTTGCATTGGCTGCGGATGTAATCCCGGGTCGCGATGACTTGGCCAGCCTGCGCCTGCCGCTACGCGCGTTGCTGCTCCACTACCTGGACGGGCGTGGGCTGAAATCCTGGGACATGCTGGGTGAGCTGGGGCGGCTATCCGTCGCTCGCCCAAGCTGAGTTCAATACGTCTTCGATTGCGGATTGCAATGCGGCCAACGTATCCAGATCCAGTGGCGATGCCTGCATCCCGCGCACGACTTGCCCCATGTGCGCAGCACCGACAAAACCACAACTGGCAACCAGGCGGTGAAGTTCATCGAGTACACCCGCAGTGTTGCCCTCGATACAGGCCCGCGAGATTCGATGTCGCTGCCCAGGCAGTTCTTCCACGAACAATCCGCGCAATGCATCGACATTCGCGCGTTGCCCGCCAAGTGCCGCAAGCGCGGCCGGATCGTCCCAGCATGGCAGGTCAATCAAGGCTGCGGTCGTCGCGATCGTTTTCGGCAGATGTCGGCGCAGCGCCTGCTTGAGCTCGACCATGCCCAGTGGCTTGCGTAACACTTCCACGAATCCTGCTGCCAGCAGCTCATCGCGTACCGCGGACTCGGTAGTGGCTGTATGCGCGAGTGCAGGAGCCGTCACGCCTTGCGTTCGCAGGGCCTGCAGCAGTGTTGTGCCGCGCCCGTCAGGGAGGTGGGCATCGATCAGCAGCAGTGCATGACGGTGGATGCAGGCAAGGCCCACGGCTTCGGCAACACTGCTGGCCACGTCTATTTGCGCTGGCAGAGATGCGGCAACTTCGCCCAGATAGGCAGCACTGATGGCATCATCCTCGACTAGCAGGATCCTCGGTATTGAGGCAGGAAGTGGTTCGTTCATCGCACTCTCGCGGTGGCTGGGTATGCTGCGCGCATGTCTCGGCCAATTTTACCTGTTGATCTCTTGCTGGCTGCATTGCTGTGTGCGTTGTTGTTGTCGATGCCGGCGCAGGCGCGGGTCGCACAGGCACGCATTGCCAAGGTCACCACGCCAGTCGCCAGCTTGGAGCAAGTGCGGGTAAGGCTTGATTGGCCGGAAGGTGCAACTGCCGGCACGCTGGACCTGTGGGCTGCGCGAATTGATGCGCCTGACTTGGGCTACGAGTACCGCGATTTGCATTGGCAGTGCCGATTGCAACGAATCGACCGCGAAGGCTGGCAATGCGCTGGTCAATTGCGCTCCGGAAATTCGAATCCATTGCGCCTGGCTGTGCAGTTCGATGCCACCAGCACCAACGCTGTATTGAGCCGAGGATCGGCGCGAATCGCATTGGACCACAGTGTCGCCAGCCCTGATCTCACAGGTTTCGATCTCACTAACGTGCCGCTGGCTTGGGCACAAGCTTTATTGACGAAGGCGTGGCCGGAGGCGCGGCTGACTTCGGGTGAGTTCGACGGCCAATTGCTCATCGATGCAGGCGCTGATAGGCCGTTGCGTATCTCAGGCCCACTGAATTTGCGTGGCCTTGGCTTGGAAACTGCGGATGCCAGCACCGCCGGCGAGAACCTCGGTGGCCGTTTCGACATCGATTACCGGACTACCCCAGCCTTGTCGTTGCTGACTTTGGACGGCCATTTGCGAGGCGGCGAATTCCTGGCCGGCAACACCTACCTGGCATTGCCGGCATCACCCATTGGCCTTCGCATCGATGCCATGCGGCATGAGGATGCCGGCTGGGAACTACCGCGCATCGAATGGCACGACGGTGATGCGCTCAATGCTGAAGGCAGTGTCGCATTTGGCGTGGACGCCAGCGTGGCCAGACTCGACATTGCTATCCATAGCGCTGACATGACGCCGCTGCGCGAGCGATACCTCTCGGGCTGGTTGGGTCTGTTCGGGCTAGGCGAGGTCGGCCTGAAAGGTGCGATGGACCTGAACATCAAGATGCGTGATGGCGTATTGACCCAAGCCGATGCGGAGCTGCGGGACGTCAGTCTTGGCGATCCCAATGAACGTTTCGTATTCAACGGCTTGCAGGGCGACGTGCGCTTGTCCACCGGCGCGCCAGTGCGCAGTGAATTGCACTGGAACAGCGGCAAGTTGTACGGACTGGATTTCGAGGCATCAAATCTGCCGTTCGAGAGTGGTAGCGGCCTGTTGAAATTTCGTGAGGACGCGGTAGTGCCAGTGATGGGCGGGCGCATGACCTTCCGCGACCTGGTAATCCGTCCGCCGCAGGGCGATGCCGGTGCCGACATGCACTTCGCGCTTGTGCTGGACGATATCGACTTCGGGCGGGTCTCGAAGGCGCTGGGATTGCCGGCGTTCAAGGGCAAGCTCAGTGGCACGATACCGAACGCACATTACGCCAACGAACGCGTGGACTTCGACGGCGGTTTGTCGATGCAGCTGTTCGATGGCCGCGTTGCGTTCTCGTCACTGGCACTTGAACGACCCTTCGGGAGCGCACCAAGCCTCAGCGCGGACATCGCCTTCGACGACCTGGATCTGTTGCGACTGACCGAGGTTCTCGATTTCGGCAGTATTACTGGACGCCTGGACGGGCACGTCAATGACCTGCGCCTGGTTGACTGGACGCCTGTCGCGTTCGACGCGGAGTTCCTGACCGATAACCATGCTGGCATCAAGCAACGGATCAGCCAACGCGCGGTGCAGAATATTTCCAGCGTCGGCGACGCTTCGTTCATGAGCAGCCTGCAGGGAAAGCTGATTGGCTTGTTCGACGATTTCGGCTACCGGCGCATTGGCATCGCCTGCAAGCTGGTGAACCAGGTCTGCGAGATGTCCGGCCTGGGTGATTCAGACCGTGGTCAGGTGGTAAACAGCTTTACTATCGTGGCAGGTGCAGGTATCCCGAGGCTGACTGTGGTCGGCTTCAACCGCCGGGTGGATTGGCCCACGCTGGTGGAAAGATTGACTGCTGTAGGGTCGGGTGAAGTGAAACCCGTCGTTAAATGAAAAAATCTTTGAACATGGCTGCAACTTGAGAACAACGTGCAATGTCGATGCGCAGCCGAACAACGCGAGGAGCGATGCAATGAAACAGTGGTTGGGAATGCCGGTCGTCGGAGCGCTGCTGCTTAGCGCATGCGTGACCATCAATGTTTATTTCCCGGCAGCCGAGGCAAAAGCTGCGGCGCGCGAATTCGTCGAGAAGGTGATTGACGATGCCGACAGTACGCAGATCAAGGACAGCAATGGCGGCGGCATGGCCATGCAGCTCAATCGTTTCGATTTCGATGCGTCGCATTCCCGAAGCGCCGGTTTCGATCCCTTGATATTGCTGGGTATAGGTTCGGCACAAGCGCAGAGCGCACCAGATATCAGCATCAAGACCCCAGCGATCCAGGCAATCCAGTCGCGCATGGAGGCACGCTTCAGCAGTACGCTGCGCGCGGGTTTTGATTCCGGTGCACTCGGTTTCACCGAAGATGGCCTGATCGACGTGCGCGACGCCGGCAAGCTGGCGTTGAAGGATCGTGTAGCAATGAATGCGGCCGTGGCTGACGACAATCGTGACCGCAAGGCGGTATATCGCGAGGTCGCGGTTGCCAATAGCCATCCTGAGTGGGAAACCCAAATCCGCAAGGTGTTCGCTCAGCAGTGGGCGGAAAGCGCGCGTAGCGGTTGGTGGTACCAGTCCGGTGGTGCCTGGAAGCAGAAGTAGCGCCAACACGGTCTCAGCGTGCGCAGGGCATGGATGACTACTGACCACGTGGTTCATGACTGGAACGGCTCGCTTCGGCGGGCCGTTTGCATGTGGGCTTCTGCGACAATGGCAGGCCATCAGCAACGATCGATTCCGTGGCCCGCCTCGACCATACCCCCCAGACCGTCGACATCGTCGATCTTACCCATGACGGGCGCGGAGTCGCACGCTGGGCCGAAGGCCATCCGCAGGCCACGAAGGCCGTATTCGTCTCCGGCGCGCTGCCGGGAGAGCGGGTCAGCGTGCAGCAGACTGCGCGGTCAAAGAATTTCGACGAGGCCAAGACGCTTGAGGTCCTCACTGCCTCCCCAGACCGCGTGACGCCGCGCTGCCCGCATTTCGGGGTGTGTTCCGGCTGCGTGCTGCAGCATATGGCTGAGGGCGAGCAGATCAAGGCCAAGCAGCGCCTGTTGTTGGACACCCTCCAACGCATCGGACACGTAGAGCCGCAAGAGGTACTGCCGCCCCTCATGGGCGATGCCTGGGGCTATCGGCGCAAGGGCCGGTTCTCGGTGCGCCGGGTCGCGAAGAAGGACAAGACCTTAGTCGGTTTCCGTGAAATCGATCCGCGCTTTGTCGCCGACATCCACGAGTGCCACACGGTGGTGCCGTCGATTGGTTTCAAGATTGATGCCCTGTCAGCGCTGGTCGATAGTTTGGACGCGCGTGGCGACATCCCGCAGATCGAATTCATCGCTGGCGATGCATCGGTTGAAGGGAGCGGGATTGCACTGGTCTTCCGTCACCTGCAGCCGCTTGGCGATTCTGATCATACGAAGCTGCTCGCCTTCGAACAGCAACATGGCTTCAACATCCTCCTGCAACCTGGTGGACTGGATACCGTGCATCCGCTCAGTGGTGAGGCACCGCAGCTGTCGTTCCGTTTGCCGCAATGGGAGGTGGAATTGCAGTTCCGGCCGCTGGATTTCATTCAGGTCAATGCCAAGCTCAACGAGGCGATGATTGCGCGGGCGCTGGAATTGCTGGACGTGGAACCGGGCGAACGCGTGCTCGACCTGTTTTGCGGGATCGGCAATTTCACCCTGCCACTGGCGCGCGTAGTTGGTGATGTCGGCATCGTGGTCGGCGTGGAAGGCGATGCCGGGCTTGTCCAGCGCGCACGCGCCAACGCTGAGCAAAACGGCCTGCCAAACGTCAGTTTCCATACTGCCGATTTGAGCAAGGATCTTGCTGGACAGCCGTGGCTAAAGCCTACGCCTTCAACGGGTTCGTACGACAAGTTGCTGCTTGATCCTGCACGTGCCGGCGCAATTGAAGTGCTGAAACAGTTCCCGCTTAAGGGGCTGAAGCGCATTGTCTATGTCAGCTGCCATCCCGGTTCGCTGGCGCGCGATGCCGGTTACCTGGTTAACGAAGCGGGTTGGACACTGCGCGCGGCTGGAGTGATGGACATGTTCCCGCATACCGCGCACGTGGAATCGATCGCTGTATTTGAACAGGCCTGAGGCAGCGCATGGGTATTGAAATCGAACGCAAGTTCCTGCTGGCCGGCGAGGGCTGGCGTGATGCTGCACATGAAGTCGTGGCGATGGCGCAGGGTTACCTCAACGACCTGCAATCGGTTGCCAGTGGCGCGATGAATGCATCGGTCCGGGTGCGCATAGAAGGCGAGCAGGCGAGGCTCAACATCAAGTCGCGTGAGCTGGGCGCAAGCCGGCAAGAATTCGATTACCTGATCCCGATGGACGATGCGCGCGCGCTGCTGGCGCTTTGCGTTGGTGGGAAAATCGACAAGCGTCGTCACTTGGTCCTGCACGCCGGGCATTTGTGGGAAGTCGACGAATTTCTCGGTGACAACGCGGGTCTGGTGGTTGCCGAAATCGAACTGGATTCCGAAGATGAGCCGTTTGAACATCCTGCGTGGCTGGGTGTGGAAGCCACCCAAGCAGGCCGCTACTACAATCTTGCCTTGGCCTCGCGGCCATACGCGCAATGGGACGAGGCGCAGCGCCTCGCCACCGATCTCAAGGAAAGCTAACGCATGCTGGTCATCGGAATTGCCGGGCACGAACTCACCACGCGCGAACGCGACTGGTTGCAGCACGATGCCTGCGCGGGCGTGATCCTGTTCACCCGCAATTTTGCATCGAAAGAGCAGGTGATCGAACTGACCCAGTCAATTCGCGATGCAGTGTCGCGCCCGCAGCTGATCTGTGTCGACCAGGAAGGCGGGCGCGTGCAGCGGTTCCGCGAGGGCTACAGCGCGCTGCCGCCGCTGGAAGGTTTCGATGCGCTGTATCGGCGCGATGCGGCTGGCGCACTTGAGTTGGCGCGTGAGCACGCGTGGCTCATGGCCAGCGAGATACGCGCGACCGGCATCGATCTCAGTTTCGCGCCGGTGGTGGATCTTGGTCGTGGCAACCGCGCAATCGGCAATCGCGCTTTTTCGCCGGATCCGGAGATCGTGGCTGGATTCACCCGTGCCTACATCGAAGGCATGGACAGTGCTGGCATGGCCGCGACCCTCAAGCATTTCCCCGGACATGGTTCGGTGCTGGAAGACACCCATTTTGATCATGCGGTGGACAACCGCTCGTTGGAAGAACTGCGTGCGCTCGATCTGGTGCCGTTCGTGGCTGGTGTCGACGCAGGTGCGGACGCAGTGATGATGGCGCACGTGGTGTATCCCCAGGTCGCACCCGAGCCGGCTGGTTACTCGCGACGCTGGATCGGCGACATTCTGCGCAAGGAAATGGGCTTTCGTGGGGTGGTGTTCTCGGACGACATCGGCATGGCGGCGGCGTTTTCTGCTGGTGGCATCAAGTCGCGCATCGATGCGCATTTGGATGCCGGTTGCGATGTCGTGTTGGTCTGCCATCCTGACTTGGTCGACGAATCGCTGCATGCACTCGATGACCGCACCTCCAATACGATGAATCTGGTTGGCCTAATGGGCCGTGGTCCGCAGGCGTGGCATGGCTTGCTTGCCGACGCGCGCCATGGACAGGCGCAAATGCGGCTCGGTGACGTGCCGGTTTCCGCGCAGGATGCAGGGGCTGCGTCCGGTGCGATCAATGTGGGGAATGTGGCATGAGTATTCCGAAGCTGGCAGACGCCATGGCGACCGCACGCGTCATCCACGAAAGAGACGTGCTGGAAAACGCGATCCAGCGCATGGCCGGCGAGATCTGCAACGAATACGAACAGGGCGACGTACCGCTGTTCCTGACGGTGATGAATGGCGGCCTGCCATTCGCCGCGCAACTGGCGTTCGCGCTGGGCGATCTTGGCTTGGACCTGCATTTCGACTACTTGCATGCCACGCGCTATCGCGGCCAGACCAGTGGCTCGGGCCTGGCCTGGCTGCACCGTCCGGCGACCCCAATGCAAGGGCGCAAGGTGCTGCTGGCGGACGACATCCTCGACGAGGGTCATACGATGTTGGCGATCAAGCATTGGTGCGAGGACCAAGGCGCGGCCGAGGTGCGCATCGCGGTGCTTGCGGAAAAGAAGCACGACCGTTGCGTCGCTGGCATCAGCGCCGACCATGTGGGCGTGGACGTGCCGGATGCGTATGTATTCGGCTATGGCATGGATTACCACGAGCAGGGCCGCAATTTATCGGCGATCTACGCGCTTTGATACCGCTTGGCGCTCGCGCGCATTCGCCGTGAAAACTGACGTAAGGCATTTTTGATGACGATCGAACTGGCGGTAATTGGCGGTACCGGCGTTTATGCACTTGGTGATTTGGGCGATGTGGAAACTTATCAGCCAGTCACGGCGTACGGCGCGCCATCTGGACCTATCCGTGTCGGCAGTTATGCCGGCAAGCGCGTGGCCTTCTTGGCGCGGCATGGCGAAGGCCATTCGCTGCCACCGCACAAGATCAACTACCGCGCCAATCTTGCTGCGCTGAAGGCGATGGGTGCGACGCGCGTGCTTGCGTTGAACACCGTCGGTGGCATCACCGCCCACTGCGGTCCGCGCGTACTGGCGTGCCCGGACCAGTTGATCGACTACACATGGGGCCGGATTTCCACGTTGTGCGAAGGCGATGTCGATCACGGCATGGGCACCGAGGTGCTGCATGTTGATTTCGGTGATCCCTACACGTCGACGTTGCGGGCCAGTGTCATTGCCGCTGCTACGCGAGCTGCGGTGCCGTTGGTCGATACTAGCTGCTACGGCGCCACCCAAGGCCCACGATTGGAGACCAAGGCCGAAATCGCGCGCATGCGTCGTGATGGCTGTGATCTGGTCGGGATGACCGGCATGCCGGAAGCTGGCTTGGCGCGTGAACTGGGACTGGACTACGCCTGCTTGGCCATTGTGGCCAACTGGGCAGCAGGCGCCGGACCGGATCCTGATGAAGTGATCACCCTGCAGGATGTGCTGGATAACGTCGCCGCCGCGATGGATGGTGTGCCGCGCTTGCTTGGCGAGTTGCTGGCCTCCTGATTGGCAGCAGTGCGGCGCAGCGTTGCATGTGAAGACGGTTCCTGCATACTTGGGGCGTGCGTCCGGCCAATTTGCCGAAGGCGCGCGTTCCAGCAACGTTCTCGAGAGGTTACAGTCACATGCAAGGCACCGTGAAATGGTTCAACGACGCTAAGGGCTTCGGCTTCATCTCGCCCGAAGACGGCAGCGCCGATCTGTTCGTGCATTTTTCCGCGATCAGTTCCGAGGGCTTCCGCAGCCTGCAGGAAGGTCAGAAGGTCAGTTTTGAAGTCACCCAGGGCGCTAAGGGTGCACAGGCTACGGACGTCAAACCGGCCTGATTGCATCAGGTTGGAAGCATTCGATGCCCCGCCACGTGCGGGGCGTTTTTTTATGAGGGGCGTCTTTGGCGCGACGCTTTCAGCAAGCCAAGCCGCAACAGGCTTTCGGCAGTCGCCACCAGCGCGTCTTCGTTGGAGCGTGGCGACCAGCCCAGTAGGCGTCGCGCCTTGTCGCTAGTCGCATTCTTGTACTTGCCAAGCTCAGGCACGATTTGGCGCACGGTTGGATCTGCCAAGGCGGCCAGCCTGATCATCCAGTTCGGCAACTGACGGGTCGGCACGCGCAGTGCGGCATCGCCCATTCGTGCTTTTAGTACGCAGGCCATGTCGCGAACCCGCATGAAATCACCGGCTACTGCCAGAAAGCGTTCGCCGTTTGCCGCAGGGTCTGTCATTGCGCGCAGGTGCAGATCGACCACGTCGCGCACATCAATCACGCCGAAGCGCAGGTCCGGGCTACCGGGCAGGGCACCATCCATCAGCTTCTGAACCAACAGGATCGAGGTCGCGTAGTCAGCGCCCATGACCGGGCCAAAGACACCGACCGGGTTGACCACGGCTAATTCCAGGCCGCCACCCTCGCGCTCGATGAAGTCCCATGCCGCGCGTTCCGCAAGCGTCTTAGATTTCACGTAGGCGGAGACATCACTGCCTTCGAGATTCGTCCAGATTGTTTCGTCGAAGGCTTCCGGCTGCTCCGGATGGCCGTAACCCACCGCGGCGAATGATGAAGTCAGCACCACCCGTCGCACACCTGCATCGCGCGCAGCGCGCAGTACTCGCAAGGCACCATCGCGAGCGGGCACGATGAGCTCATCTTCGTGCTTTGGTATTCCAGCGGGGAATGGCGATGCTACGTGTAGGACGAAGTCGCAGCCGTTCGCCGCATCTGCCCAACCGGCATCTTCAGTCAGATCTGCGGAGAAAAATCGCAGGCTTTCATCCGTGTCGATGCCGGCAGCCGACAACATGGCCCGCACTGCGGGTTCGCGCTGCAGGCTGCGCACGCTTGTATGGACGATATGGCCCTGCGCCAGTAACTGCGCCATGGCATGGCCACCGATGAAGCCGCTGCCGCCGGTGACGAGAACTGTGCTCATTGCAAGCTGAGTTCAGTCAAGGAACTGCAAACGTGCGAGCTCTGCGTAAAGGCCATCCTGCGCCAGCAATTCCTGGTGCGTACCCTCGGCGACGATGCGGCCGGCGTCCATCACCACGATGCGATCGGCCATTAAAATCGTGGCTAGGCGATGCGCAATCACCAACGTGGTGCGCCCAGCCATCAGATTTTCCAGCGCATGTTGCACGGCACGCTCGCTCTGCGCATCGAGCGCAGAGGTCGCTTCGTCCAGCAGCAGCACCGGCGCATCCTTGAGCAGGGCGCGAGCAATGGCGACGCGTTGTTGCTGGCCACCGGATAGGCGCGTACCTCGCTCCCCAAGCTCGCTGGCGAAGCCGTCCGGCAATGCATCCAGGAAATCGTCGGCCTCGGCAGACGCTGCAGCCTGGCGAACCTCGGCATCGGTCGCGTCCAGCCGACCGTAGCGGATGTTGTCGGCTGCACTGGCGGCGAACAATGTGGGCTGCTGCGGCACCAGGGCGATGCCATCGCGCAAGGACGAAGGGTCGAGTTTGCGCAGGTCCAAATCATCCACTGCGATGCGGCCCTGCTGGGGATCATGGAAACGCAGCAACAGGGTGAAGACGGTGCTCTTACCAGCGCCGGAAGGGCCGACCAAGGCAACGGTCTCGCCCGGCTTTACGTGCAGGCTGAAGCCTTCCAGCGCAGGGACTTCCGGGCGTTGCGGATAAGCGAATGTGACGTCATCGAAGACGATATCGCCGCGTACCGGCGAGGGAAGAAGAAGCGGGTTTGCAGGCGCAACAATTCCTGGGCTTTCCTGCAACAGGTCGTTGATCCGGCCCATACCGCCAGAGGCTTTCTGCAGCTCATTCCAGACTTCGGCCAGCGCTGCCACGGAGCCGCCACCGAACAGCGCGTACAGCACGAACTGGATCAGCGTGCCGGCGCTCATGCGACCGGCGATCACGTCATGCGCGCCTGACCACAGCACCAAGGTGATCGCGCCGAAAAACAACACAATCGTGGCGCCGGTCATCAACGCCTGTGCGCCGATTCGCTTGCGCGCAGTGGCAACAGCCGTGTCGACTGCGCTAGAAAAACGTCCACGCTCATAGCCTTCGCGGGCATGCGCCTGCACTGTGCGTACCGCACCCAATGTCTCCGTTGCTAGCGCATTGGCATCGGCAATCCGATCCTGGCTGCTGCGTGAGATCTTGCGGATCTTGCGCGCGCCAAAAATCACCGGCAACACCGCTAGCGGGATGCCGATCAGTGCCCATGCTGCAAGTTTCGGGCTGGTCACGAACAGCATCACCAATGCGCCAACGGCCGTGATGCTGCTGCGCAAGGCGATCGACATCACGCTGCCGATGATGTTGCGGATCAGCTCGACATCAGAGGTCAGCCGAGACACCAGTTCGCCGCTGCGGGTGCGGTCGTAGAAACCGGCATCTAGGCTGATCAGGTGGCCGTACAGTTGCGTGCGCAAATCGGCGACCACGCGCTCGCCCAGCAATGACACAAAGAAGAAGCGTGTTGCGGTGCCTGCTGCAAGCACCAGCGCGACCACAAACAGGAACAGGAAGGCGCGGTCGATGCTACCCGCACTGCCACTGCTGAAGCCGTCATCGATCATGGTGCGGAACGCGACGGGCAAGCTCAGCGATGCGCTGGATGACACCGCAAGCGCCAGTAGCCAGCCGATGAACAATCCGCGATGCCTGCGCACGAATGGCCAAAGCGCGCGGAGGGAACCGATAGGCGCCTTGGCCGGCACCGGGGTGGGGGAATTCATTTGTGCATGGTAACGGCGCGCAGCCTGCAGCGGCAGCTCAGGGCTCGATTTCGAGTGCACGCAACCGGGGAGGCAGCACGGCTGCCGGATAGCGGCGCCTGAATTCGGTCAGGCTGGCTTTGGCTTCTTGCCGTTTTCCCTGGTCCAATAATTCGTCGATGCGATGCAGCCAGGCATCGCGTACCGCAGGCGAATTAACCGTGGCTGGCGGAACGTCGTCATCAGGATCATCGACGAAGCCGGCGTCAGCTGCCATCCGGGCCTCTTTGCGCACTTCAGGCATCACCGGCGCGTTTGCCGCTGCCTTGGGTACTGCTTGCCCTTGGGTACGTCCGAGCATTTCGGCCTTGTCTGCGCTTGCTGGTGGAGCTTCCTGCGCAATGGCATGGCCACTGGCAGTGGTAGCTGCAGCTGGCGGGACCGCGCGCGCGCGCATGGCGCGATCGTCGATCTGCGTGTCCAGCGTATTGCCTGACGATGCAGCCGATGACTTGGCCAATGCTCCGACGCGTAGTGGTGCTTCCACTGCAATAGCTGGGGCGGGTGGGGCCGGCGGCGCCGGCGGCGGCGCGTACACCGGTCGTGAAGGAGAGGGTGGCAGCGGTGCCGCTGCCTCCAGCACTTGAGCTTCGGGCGCTGGCGCACGTTTCTGAGAACTGATGACGGGCGGATCGGCAAGCTGGCGCTCGGCTGCCGCCGACTGCGCCGGTACTGGTGCTGGTTTTGATTGCAGTATCGGTGTGGGTTCGGCGTACGGAGCGGGTTCGATCATCTGCACCGCTGCCGTGTCGGCGCTATCTGACTGGGCTGTTGGCTGGGGTGATTCCAGCGTAGGCAATGGACGCAGTTGCCAAGCCATGCCGACCGCCAACACCATTGACGCCGCCAACGAAGCCG
>JBBSRO010000031.1:0-32300 GCA_038242955.1 Lysobacterales bacterium | reverse complement strand
GAGCATGACTGATCCAATCGCCGACATGCTGGTCCGCATCAGGAATGCGGCCGCTGTAGGCAAGCCGACGGTAAAGATGCCGTCGTCTAAGACCAAGGTCGCCATCGCCAATGTCCTCAAGAGCGAGGGTTACATCGGCGACATTCGCGTTACGGAGAATGGAGCAAAGGCAGAGCTCGAAATCGGCCTTAAGTACTACGAGGGCAAGCCGGTCATTGAAACCCTGAAGCGCGTGTCGCGCTCGGGCCTGCGCCAGTACCGCGGTAAAGACGCGTTGCCCAAGGTTCTGAACGGACTTGGCGTCGCCATCATCTCGACCTCCCGCGGCATCATGACTGACACCCATGCGCGCCTTCAGGGTGTTGGTGGTGAAGTCTTGTGCATCGTGGCTTAAGGGAGTAACGACAATGTCCCGAGTTGCCAAGAAGCCGGTCGCCATCGTCAAAGGTGTCGACATTAGCGTCCAGCCGGAATTGATTAGTGTGAAGGGTCCGAAAGGCACCCTGACGATCGCCAAGCCGGTTGGTATTGAAGTCAAGATTGAAGATGGAAATGCACTGGTGTCGGCCAACAATGTGTCGCTGGTGCCACTCTCCGGCACCTTGCGCGCAATTGTCGCCAACATGGTGCACGGTGTTTCCACCGGTTTCGAGCGCAAGCTTGAGCTGGTTGGCGTCGGCTACCGTGCCGCCATGCAGGGCAAGGACCTGAATCTGCAATTGGGGTTCTCGCATCCGGTGGTTTACGTCGCACCGGAAGGCATCACCATCACTACGCCGACACAGACCGAGATTCTGGTTGCCGGTGCCGACAAGCAGATGGTTGGTGAAGTTGCCGCAAAGATTCGTGGGTACCGTCCGCCGGAGCCGTACAAGGGCAAGGGCGTCAAGTATTCCGACGAAACCATCATCCGCAAGGAAGCCAAGAAGGCCTAAAGGCTCAACAGCCCCTGGCACTTCAGCTTTCGGAGACCAAGATCATGCTCAAGAAAATCGCTCGCCTGCGCCGCGCCAAGACCACTCGTTCACGCATTCGCATTCTCGGCGTGCCGCGTCTGTCGGTGCTTCGCACCGGTCAGCACCTGTATGCCCAGTTGTTCAGCTCCGATGGCTCCAAGGTGTTGGCTTCGGCCTCCACCCTGCAAGCCGATGTGATTGCTGGCCTGAAAAATGGCAAAAACTCGGATGCCGCAGCTAAGGTCGGTCAGGTTATCGCTGAGCGTGCCAAGGCCGCTGGCTACGAGAAGGTCGCATTTGACCGCTCCGGTTACCGCTATCACGGTCGCATCAAGGCATTGGCCGATGCTGCTCGTGAAGGTGGATTGAAGTTCTGACTCGTATTGAGTGCATGGGGTTTCATCCTCGTGCATTTGGCTTGCCCTTCGAAGCCTGCTTGTCGATGCAATGTGCATCGGGCGTCATGGTCGGTTTCGGTCATGACGAAACATCCGATTCAATCAACAACCATAAGCGGCATCGCCGCAAATTTCCTTAATCAACAAGAGATTTAGAAATGGCAGATCCACGCGAATCCCGCGGTCGTCGCGACCGCGAAGAAGTCGATGACGGCATGATCGAGAAGCTGATCGCTGTCAATCGCGTCAGCAAGACAGTGAAGGGCGGCCGCCAGTTCACATTCACCGCTTTGACGGTCGTGGGTGATGGTGCCGGCAGGATCGGTTTCGGTTATGGCAAGGCGCGCGAAGTGCCGATGGCTATCCAGAAGTCGATGGAATACGCCCGCAAGAAAATGACCTCGGTGGACCTTAACAACGGCACCCTGTTCCATGAGATCAAGGCGAACCACGGTGCCGCCAGCGTGTTCATGAAGCCAGCCTCAGAAGGTACCGGCGTGATCGCCGGTGGCGCGATGCGCGCCGTGCTGGAAGCCGTTGGCGTCAAGGACGTGCTTGCCAAGGCGACCGGTTCGCGTAACCCGATCAATCTCGTTCGTGCGACGATCCGCGGTCTGGAGGCGATTCATTCGCCGGCCAAGGTCGCGGCGAAGCGCGGCAAGAAGGTAGAGGATCTCAACCATGGCTAAGAACGACGCTGCCCCCAAGGGCACCTCTGAAAAGAGCGACGGCACTGTTACGGTACGGCTGGTCAAAGGTTTGCGCGGTACCCAGGCACGCCACCGTTTGTCGGTGAAGGCACTGGGGCTGGGCAAGCTCAACAGCGTCCGCGTGCTGAAAGACAGCCCGCAGGTGCGGGGCCTGATCAATCAGCTGCATTACCTGGTCAAGGTAGAGGAATAATCCAATGAAGCTCAATACACTTACGCCTGCTGACGGCGCTCGCCAAGACCGCCGCCGCGTTGGACGTGGTATCGGTTCCGGCCTCGGCAAGACCTGCGGCCGCGGGCACAAGGGTTCATTCGCGCGTTCGGGCAAAGGCAAGATCAAGGCCGGTTTCGAGGGTGGCCAGATGCCGTTGTACAAGCGCTTGCCGAAGATCGGCTTCCATTCGAAAACGTCCAACGACACCGCTGAAGTTCTGCTTTACCAGCTGGACAAGCTGCCGGCTGGTGATGTTGATTTCGCCGTGCTGCGTGCTGCGAAACTGGTGCCGCGCATTGCCAAGCGCGCCAAGATCGTGGTGCGGGGCGAAGTGACCAAGGCATTCGTGCTGAAGGGCATCGCTGCTACCGCGGGTGCCAAGGCCGCCATCGAGGCTGCTGGCGGCAGTCTGGCGGAGTAAGACTGGAATGTCGCGAAACGCTTCTGCTGCATTGTCCGGCTTGGCCGGTGCGGGCAAGTTCACTGAACTTCGCTCGCGCCTGTTGTTCGTGCTGGGTGCGCTGATCGTGTACCGGGTTGGCTGTTTCATCCCGGTACCGGGCGTCAATCCGGCTGCAATGCTGCAGCTGATGGATGCCCAGAAGGGCACCATCGTCGACATGTTCAACATGTTCTCGGGTGGCGCGCTCTCGCGCTTCAGCATTCTTGCCTTGAACGTAGTGCCGTACATCTCTGCGTCTATCGTGATGCAGTTGATGGTGCAGATCCTGCCTAGCCTCAAGGCAATGCAGAAAGAAGGCGAGTCGGGTCGTCGCAAAATCACCCAGTACTCGCGCGTTGGCGCGGTGGGTCTTGCGATTTTCCAGTCCGCCGGCATCGCGGTCGCACTTCAGGCGCAAGGCGCCAGCAATGGCTTGCCGGTGGTTTATAACCCGGGTCCGGGATTCGTTATGACGGCAGTGATCGCGCTGACCGCCGGCACGATGTTCCTGATGTGGCTGGGCGAGCAAGTGACAGAGCGCGGTATCGGCAACGGTGTTTCGCTGATCATCTTCGCGGGAATCGTTGCAGGTTTGCCGGGTGCTGTGATCAACACACTGCAGCAGGCCAATAGCGGTGACATGCAGTGGATTACGGTGTTCTTCCTTTTGGCGATCGTGGTTGGATTTACCTGGTTCGTTGTATTCATGGAGAGCGGGCAGCGCCGGATCACTGTCAACTACGCGCGCCGCCAGGGCGGTCGCAGTGCCTACATGAACCAGAGCTCGTTCTTGCCTCTCAAGCTCAATATGTCGGGCGTGATCCCGCCGATCTTCGCGTCGTCGATCATCATGTTCCCGGCCACTGCGTCAACTTGGTTCGGCCAGGCGGGGAGCGCCACGACCACTTGGCTGCAGAAGGTCAGCCAGATGCTTTCGCCTGGCGAGCCTTTGTACATGGTGTTGTACGCCGGACTGATCATTGGTTTCGCGTTCTTCTATACAGCGCTGGTGTTCAATTCGCAGGAAACGGCTGACAACCTCAAGAAGTCCGGTGCCCTGATTCCTGGGATTCGGCCTGGCAAGGCCACTGCCGACTATGTGGATGGCGTGCTAACCAGGCTCACCGCGGCAGGTGCTTTGTATCTGGTACTGGTTTGTCTGTTGCCCGATGTCATGCGCAGCAAGATGCAAGTCTCGTTCTACTTTGGCGGTACCTCGCTATTGATCGTGGTCGTGGTAGTGATGGACTTCATCGCGCAGATCCAGGCGCACTTGATGTCGCATCAGTACGAAAGCCTTCTGAAGAAGGCGAACCTCAAGGGCGGATCACGAGGGCGTTGATGCGGGGCAGGTCTTTGCCTGCCTGTTTTTAGAGTCATATACAACAGCGTTGCTGGGCATTGCGCCCCGGCAAGGCAACATGGGCGACCCGGCGGCAGTCTCGCGTCTGGGTGGCCCCGAACCGATCCGCGCACTGGAGTAGCGCGCGGGCAGGCCGGAAAAGCTTTTCTTAGGGAAGGCGATGCCGGCACTGCCAGTTTGGGGCTGTCGCCGGAGCATGGGCACACTCCCCATGCCGGGCTTTCGCGCCATCTAGGGCGGGGGCTTCCTGAAAACCCGAGACCACGTTATAATTTCATGTTCACTGCGCTGGATTACCAATAATCCCGTGCCACGTTATCGGAGATCGCCTTATGGCGCGTATTGCGGGTGTCAACCTGCCTGCCCAGAAACACGTCTGGGTTGGGCTGCAAAGCATCTACGGCATTGGCCGTACCCGTTCCAAGCAGGTTTGCGAATCAGCCGGCGTTAACTCGTCGACCAAGATCCGCGATCTGTCCGAGCCTGACGTCGAGCGCTTGCGCGCCGAAATCGGCAAGATTGTGGTGGAGGGTGACCTGCGCCGTGAAGTTGGCATGGCGATCAAGCGATTGATGGACCTTGCCTGCTACCGCGGCCTGCGCCATCGTCGCGGCCTGCCGCTGCGTGGCCAGCGCACCCGGACCAATGCACGCACCCGCAAGGGTCCGCGCAAGGCCATCAGGAAGTAGGGGATAAATCATGGCCAAGCCAGCTGCATCCAAGACCAAGAAGAAGATCAAGCGCATCGTCACCGACGGCATTGCCCACGTGCACGCGTCCTTCAACAACACCATCATCACCATCACTGATCGTCAGGGTAATGCGCTGTCGTGGGCCACTTCGGGCGGCGCGGGATTCCGCGGTTCGCGCAAGTCGACCCCGTTTGCAGCGCAGGTCGCCGCCGAGAAGGCCGGCAAGGCTGCACTCGATTACGGCGTCAAGTCCTTGGAAGTGCGCATCAAGGGTCCAGGCCCTGGGCGTGAGTCGGCGGTTCGCTCTTTGAACAATGTCGGCTACAAGATCATCAACATCATCGACGTGACGCCAATCCCGCACAACGGGTGCCGTCCGCCGAAGAAGCGTCGCGTCTGACGCCGGGGAGCATAAGAAAATGGCTCGTTATACTGGTCCCACCTGTAAGCTCGCCCGTCGCGAAGGCGCCGATCTCGGCCTGAAGTCTCCGGCACGTGCACTCGATTCCAAGTGCAAGCTGGAGCAGAAGCCCGGTCAGCATGGTGCGAATGTGCGCCGCGGCAAGCTTTCCGATTACGCCACCCAGCTTCGCGAGAAGCAGAAGGTCAAGCGTATCTACGGCTTGCTGGAACGTCAGTTCCGCAATTACTACAAAAAAGCCGCTACCAAGAAAGGCAACACAGGCGAAAACCTGCTGCAGATGCTGGAAACCCGCTTGGATAACGTCGTCTATCGCATGGGCTTTGCTATTACTCGTCCGGCTGCTCGTCAGCTGGTTAGTCATCGCGGCGTGACCGTGAATGGCAAGCCGGTGAACCTGCCGTCCTACGCGGTCAAGGCAGGCGACGCGATCGCCCTGTCCGAACGCGCTGCGAATCAGATGCGAGTCAAGGAGTCCATGACCGTCTCCCAGCAGATGGACCTCTCGCCTTCATGGGTCGAGGTTGATGCCGGCAAATTCACAGGCGTGTTCAAAGCGGTTCCGGTACGTTCCGACCTGCCCAGCGACATCAACGAAGCGTTGATCGTCGAGCTGTACTCGAAGTAAGCCATTGCCACCGGCCTGCGCCATGCGCGCAGGCCACAGGAGACACCACGAATGACGGTTACCGCTACCCAAGTGCTGCGTCCCCGCGGACCGCAGATCGAGCGAATTACCGAGAACCGCGCCAGGGTCGTGATCGAGCCGCTGGAACGTGGTTACGGCCATACACTCGGCAACGCTTTGCGCCGCGTACTGCTGTCCTCGATTCCCGGTTTCGCAATCACCGAGGTCGAGATTGACGGCGTACTCCATGAGTACACGACAGTTGAAGGCCTGCAGGAGGACGTGCTCGAGGTCCTTCTGAACCTGAAAGACGTTGCCCTGCGCATGCACAGCGGCGACACCGATACCCTTGAGCTGAATAAACAGGGTCCGGGCGTGGTCACTGCAGGCGACATCAAGACAAGCCACAACGTCGATGTGCTCAACCCCGACCATGTGATCGCAAGCCTGACCAAGGACGTGTCGCTGAACATGCGTCTTACGATCAGTCGTGGCTTCGGCTATCAACCGGCTGCTGCGCGCCGTCGTCCTGATGAGGAGACCCGCACCATCGGTCGCCTGATGCTTGATGCCAGCTTCAGCCCGGTGCGTCGCGTCGCGTATGCGGTCGAGTCCGCCCGCGTCGAACAGCGTACTGATCTTGACAAGTTGGTTCTGGATATTGAAACCAACGGCACGATTGATGCGGAGGAAGCGGTGCGTACTGCCGCCGATATCCTCAGCGACCAGTTGTCGGTGTTCGGGGACTTCACCCACCGCGATCGCGGTGCAGTCAAGCCGGTTGCCAGCGGTGTGGATCCGGTGCTGTTGCGCCCGATCGACGACCTGGAACTGACCGTGCGTTCGGCCAATTGCCTGAAGGCGGAAAGCATCTATTACATCGGCGATCTGATCCAGAAGACCGAAGTGGAACTGCTGAAGACACCGAACCTGGGCAAGAAGTCGCTCACCGAGATCAAGGAAGTGTTGGCCCAGCGTGGCCTGTCGCTTGGCATGAAGCTCGAGAATTGGCCGCCCGCAGGTATCGCGTCACACGGAATGATGGGGTAAGCAAGCGGCGGTTGCGTGGCATGCCGCGCGCCGCTTGCGAACGCCCGGCGCGCTGCGCCGGGCAGGGCCAGCAGCATACGCGGTGAGAGCCGCGGCTTCTGTACCTGCTTTAATCTTGTTATAGCTTGAATCAACGCACCAACAGCAACACGTAAACAGCCGATGGATCAGAAGATCCGCGGCACTTCCGGCAAGGATCGCCGGTTCGGGCCAACCGCAGTCCACGTCGACAACGCCAGGATGGCGACAGCGAACCTCAGTCGTTTCAACATTCATCAGGAATCAATGCCATGCGCCACCGGAAATCCGGCCGTAAATTCAGCCGTACCAGCGCCCACCGCCACATCATGTTCTCCAACATGACGGCGTCGCTGATCAAGAACGAACTGATCCGTACCACCCTGCCGAAAGCTAAAGAGTTGCGCAGCGTCGCCGAGCCGCTGATCACCTTGGCCAAGGTCGATAACGTTGCCAATCGCCGGATGGCGTTCGCGCGCCTGCGCGACAAGGAAGCTGTGGGCACGCTGTTTACCATCCTCGGTCCGCGTTATGCCAATCGCCCGGGCGGTTATCTGCGCCTGCTCAAGTGCGGCTTCCGCGCCGGCGACAACGCGCCGATGGCATATGTCGAACTGGTTGATCGCCCGCAGGCTTCTGCCGAGTGATCTTGCAGTAAGGCAGCGCAATATTGCGTCATAAAGAACCCCGGTAATCCCGGGGTTTTTCGTTTTTTGGTTCCGTTGGACCATAATCAAGCCATCGGATTTTCAGGAGTCCATATGTTCCCGTTCCGCTGGTCGTTCCGCAGTCAATTCCTACTGGGTTTCATGGCCTGCGCGGCACTGCTTGGATATGCGCTGTACGTGCAATTTCAGTTGCAGATCCTGCCGTGCCAGTTCTGCATCTTCCAGCGTCTCGCGTTCGCTGCGCTTGGCTTGGTCTTCCTGATCGGTGCACTTCACGCACCGCGTGCCGCTGGTTCACGGCGCGCGTGGTCATTTGTTGCAGTGGTCGCTGCAATCGTCGGGATGGGTTACTCGGGACGGCATGCGTGGGTGCAAATGTTTCCGCCGGAAATGCCGGGCTGCGGACCGGGGCTGAACTTCATGGTCGAGAGCCAGGGCTATCTGGGTGCCGCGCGGCAGGTGCTCATGGCAACTGGTGATTGCAGCGCAATCGACTGGAAATTCCTTGGGCTGAGCATGCCGATGTGGTGCCTGCTGTGGTTCATCGGGCTGGCGCTTTGGGCGCTGTATGCAGGGTTCAAGCGCAGGCAGACGTATTTGTTCCGTCGGTAACGGTTGCGGTGGATGCGTGCGGACGCGATGATGCGACGCAACATCCCCGCTGAATACCGCCATGCCAAACGCCACAGCCATCCTCAATCCCGACGCCGAAAACTGGGCACCGGATAGCTGGCGCGCGCGGACTGCGTTGCAACTGCCCACTTATCCTGATGCTGCAGCATTGCAGGGCGTGCAGGACGAGCTTCGCGCGTTGCCTCCGCTGGTGACGTCGTGGGAAATCCTGGCACTCAAGAAGCAACTGGCCGATGCGCAGGATGGCAAGCGCTTCCTGTTGCAAGGTGGTGACTGCGCGGAAACTTTCGCCGAATGCAATTCGCCAGTGATTTCCAATCGCCTGAAAGTTCTGCTGCAGATGAGCGTGGTGTTGGTGCACGGGCTGAAGTTGCCGGTGGTTCGCGTCGGTCGCTTCGCAGGGCAATACGCGAAGCCACGTTCGGCGGACATGGAAACAATTGGCGACATGACCCTGCCCAGCTATCGCGGCGACATGGTCAACGGTCCAGCCTTCACTGCCGAGGCGCGGGTCCCGGATCCACGGCGCATGGTCAAGGCGCACGCGCGTTCAGCGATGACCATGAATTTCGTGCGTTCGCTGATCGATGGCGGCTTTGCCGATTTGCATCATCCCGAGTATTGGGACCTCGGCTGGGTTGGCAAGGCGGAACTAGCCGAGGAATACCAGCGGATGGTGGGCGCGATCGGGGATGCCGTGCGCTTCATGGAGACGCTGTCTGGCGCGCAATTGCACAACGTCAATCGGGTCGATTTCTACACCTCGCACGAAGCCTTGCTGCTGCCATACGAAGAATCGCAAAGCCGGCAGGTACCGCGTCAGCCGGGCTGGTTCAATCTCGGCACACACTATCCGTGGATCGGCATGCGCACTGCTGCACTGGACGGTGCCCATGTCGAGTATTTTCGCGGCATCCGTAATCCGATTGCGATCAAGATCGGGCCGTCGGTAGATCCGGACCAGCTATTGCGTTTGATCGACGTACTCAATCCGAATGACGAACCCGGCCGACTGGCTTTCATCCATCGGATGGGCGCCGCGCATGTCTCCGCCAAGCTGCCGCCGTTGCTGGATGCAATCAAGCGCGACGGTCGCCGCATTTTGTGGATTTGCGATCCGATGCATGGCAATACCGAGGCCACGACCAATGGGTACAAGACGCGTCGCTTCGACAACATTCGTGGCGAGCTTGAGCAATCATTCGACCTGCATGCTGCGGCTGGCACCCGTCTGGGTGGTGTGCATCTTGAGTTGACTGGCGAAGACGTCACTGAATGCTTGGGCGGTGCACGCGAATTGGTTGAACGGGATCTGGAACGTGCCTATCGTTCCACTGTCGATCCACGCCTGAACTACGAGCAAGCGCTGGAAATCGCGATGCTGATCGTGCGCAAGCGCGGTCATATTGCCTGCGCATGATGGTGACCTCGATGCGAACCTTCCTGGTGATGTTGTTGCTCGCATGTGTTTCCACTGCGCATGCCGGTACGACGTTGGAAATTCAAGCCAGTGGCGTTGATGTGCGCCTGCGCGGAATTTCCGCAGTCGATGCCAGCGTCGCCTGGGCCAGCGGCCAGAAAGGCACGGTGCTGCGTACTCTCGATGGCGGCGCGCAATGGCAGGTGATGCATGTCGATGGAGCGGGGTTGCTGGATTTTCGCGATGTCGAAGGATTCAGTTCAGACGTTGCGGTGGTGCTGAGCATCGGCCCGGGCGAGGCTTCACGCGTGTACCGCACCGAAGACGGCGGCCAGTCATGGACGCTTGCACTGCAAAACAAGGATCCGCGCGGCTTCTTCGATTGCATGGCATTCGAAGGTGAGCGTGGCTGGATGCTTGGCGATCCGGTTGATGGGCGGTACCAGCTGTTCGCGACCGACAACGGCGGACGCGAATGGCAGCAGCTGGCAAATGGACCGCAAGCCGATAAGGATGAAGCGGCATTTGCCGCGAGCGGGACCTGCATTGCACGCCTGCATGGTGCATTGGCCGTTGCCAGTAGCGGCGCGCGTGCGCGCGTACATCTTCTGCGTGATGGCCAGCGCGAATGGCAGGCATTCGACACAGGCATGGCAAGGCGCAAGCCGGAAGCCGGCGTTTTTTCCGTGGTGCCGTCAAAAAAGGGTTGGTTCGCAGTGGGTGGTGATTACCGCGGAGAGTCCACGCCGGGCAATGCCGCAATCGGCAGCGGCAGCGGCAAGACAGTCACCCGGATCCTCGCGCCACGTGGTTATCGGTCGGGCGCGGCTTGCGTGGACGACAAGCTGCCGTGCATTGCCACCGGGCCGTCCGGCGCCGACCTGTGGGACGGCACGCGCTGGCATGCATTGGGCGATGTCGGTTTCGACGCCATCGACTTGCACGGCAATGTCGGCTGGCTCAGTGGCGATGCGGGACGCATCGCCCGCATTGTCATCGAAAACGAGTGATCACTTCACCGGATCGAAGCTGACCGTAGGCAGGAAACGCGGCGGCTTGCGCGATTTGGTTGCCTGCTCGAAGGAATACCCCAGTTCGATCAGCCGCGCCTCGCTCCAGGCCGGACCCATGAAGGTGATGCCCAGCGGCAGGCCATGGCTGTCGCCCATCGGCACGGTAATGCTCGGCGTGCGCGCAACTGCCGCAGCGCCGTAACCGGCGCCAGTGAAATGGTCGGCATTGATCAAGTCGGTCGGCCATGCCGGCGACATGGATGGCGCGACCAGCGCGTCCAGGTTCTGCTTTTTCAGTGCGGCCATGATCCCGTCCGAACCAGCCAACTTGCGTGCCTTGTCGCGAGCCGTGATGTAGGCGGCATCGGTCAACGGGCCCTTGGCGTTGGCCTGTTCGAAGATCTCTTGGCCAAAGTAAGGCATCTCGGTAGCGGCATTGGCCTTGTTGAATTCAATGAGTCCTTGGAGTGTCTTGATTGGCGCATCGCTAGCGGCGAGATAGGCCTCCAAGCCGTCCTTGAATTCATATAGCAGCACTTGGTATTCGGCGTCATCCCACTTGCCTGCGGTGGGGATTTCGGCATCGACGACGATAGCGCCAGCTGCCTTGAGCGCGGCAATCGCGCGCTCCATCGATGCGTCCACATCCGGTTGGTAACCCATCAGCTTGCGAACGACACCGATCCGCGCGCCGTTGAGTGCATCGGCTTTGAGATGGGTCGTGTAGTTGATGGCGTCGGTTGTGGTGCGTTCTGCCGCTGCGGGATCGGCCGGGTCGGCCGCTGCAATCGCGGTCAGCAGCGCCGCAGCATCGGCAACCGTGCGCGCCATCGGCCCGGCGGTGTCCTGCGACTGCGAGATCGGGATGATGCCGCTGCGACTGACTAGCCCCACGGTCGGTTTGATGCCGACCAAGCCGGCCACCGCAGACGGACAAATGATGCTGCCATCGGTTTCAGTGCCGATGCCAACGCTTGCCAGGTTCGCCGCGATCGCGGTGCCGGTGCCGGCGCTGGACCCGCAGGGGCTGCGATCCAGTGCATACGGGTTGTGGGTTTGCCCGCCACGCCCGCTCCAGCCCGAGCTTGATCGCGTCGAACGGAAGTTGGCCCATTCGCTGAGGTTCGTCTTGCCCAGGATCACTGCACCGGCATCTCGCAGTCGCTGGACCAGGAAAGCGTCGGTCTTCGGGTGGTGATTGGCGAGTGCCAACGATCCGGCAGAATTCACCATCGGCCGCGCATCGATATTGTCCTTGAGCAGCACGGGGATGCCGTGCAGCGGGCCCCGCAGCTTGCCGGCCTTGCGCTCGGCATCGAGTGCGTCGGCATCCTTCAACGCGTCCGGGTTGGTCTCGATCACCGCGTTGAGCATTGGCCCGGCATCATCCACTGCAGCGATGCGATCCAGATAGGCTTGCGTAAGCCTGCGGCTGCTGAGCGAGCCATCCGCCATCTTTACCTGTAGCGATGCGATATCGGCTTCTTCGAACGCGAAAGCGGGCGTTGTTGTAGTCGAGGCAGGCTTGGTTGCTACATCAGATGCAGGTGCTTGCGACGTGGCTTGGCAGCCTGCGAGCAGTAGCAAGGAGATGGCGAGCGACAGACGATGCATGGGCAGGAACTCCTTGGCGAATCCGCCAAGCATCGCGCCTGCGATCAGCGAGAGCAACTGCCTTGTGGCGACGCGCGCATCAGTTCAGCGGCGACGCACCAACAGGTCATGCGCCAGCACCCAAACTACGATGATGTTGATGAGCACGACAACCGCTTCCAGCCAATGGCGGTGGGTGGCGAAGGCGTAAATATCGAAGGGTAGGTAGAGCGCTGCAGTGACGCAGCCCAGCCATGATGCCCAGGCTTTGGCTCGCCACAGGCCCCAACCTTCGATGAGATGCAGTACGCCGTAGGCCAGGACCGCCGCAGCGACCAGATGCACCGCGCTGGGATTGATCGCCTGAGCAAGCCAGGCCATCGCGCCATGTTCCGGGTCAAGATGGAAGCGGGCGATCAAGGCATGCGCCCAGCGTTGCAGCGGAGCCGGGCCGAGCAGCTCCAGGCCACTGGCAGCAAGCAGGGCAAGCGATCCTTTCACCCCTTCCACCATTGCGATCAGGTGCAGGCCGGGATGTGCGTGTGGATCCGGGTTGTAAGGGGGTTCGCTCATATACGTGGCGTCCTAGCTTGCCTTCCATTCCTAGAAAAGTGTGGGCTGTTCGGGTTGCGCAGGCAGTCCGGGGCCCGTCAGGTCCCAGCAACCCAGTGGCTCATAACAGCCTCCCGGATTGAACAGGAGTTCGAAGCGCTCGACACAGAGAGCTGTACCGGAGCAATCGACATCGCCAAGCCACGCTTGCGACGGCAAATGTTTGTCCAGATAAGCCAGCGTGATGTGTGGCTGGTTGGTAACCAGCATCGGACGAATGCCACAACGGCGCAGTGCCCGATGTGAAGCCTTACACAATTCCTGCAATTCAGGAGATCGAAACGGCAGGGCAACGACGGCGCCTGATCCAGGCCAATAGGCAAGGCGTTCTAGATTGAACTGGTGCGGTGGAACCTCTGCTGCAGCATCGGCAAAAGCCCTCAGCAACGCCGGAGTGACCAGATGCTGGATTTCGTATCCGGCAAAGCTAAAGCGTGATGTGCCACTGGTCTGGCCGACGCACCTGCAGGACAGGTGCGTCGCTGGCTCGCGTGTGTTGCGCTGCTTGGGCCAGCGTTCCTAGCCGTGCTTGTGCATCGACGTTGGGACGCCATCCCGGGAACAGCGCCAGGCTCACGCTGCGCGGCTAGCCCGCTTGCGGTCAGATTCGGTCAGGGACTTCTTGCGCAGGCGGATTTCCTTCGGGGTGACTTCCACAAGCTCGTCGTCCTCGATGAAGTCCAGGGCCTGCTCCAGCGTGTACTTGATCGCAGGCGTCAGCTTGATCGCATCATCCTTGCCCGAAGCGCGCATATTGGTCAGCGGCTTCGTCTTGATCGCGTTGACGGTCAGGTCGTTGTCCTTGGAATGGATGCCGATCAGCTGACCTTCGTACACGTTATCGCCCTCGGCGGCGAACAGCTTGCCGCGCTCTTCCAGCGGCCCAAGCGAATACGCTGGCGTGGCGCCCGGCGCATTTGCAATCATCACGCCGTTCTGGCGCTTGGCAATGGCGCCCTGTTCCTTCGGGCCGTAATGATCAAATACGTGGAACAACAGGCCCGAACCTTGGGTCAGGGTGCGGAACTCGTTCTGGAAGCCGATCAGGCCACGCGCCGGGATCATGTAATCCAGCCGCACGCGACCCTTGCCGTCGGATTCCATGTTCTTCAGCTGGGCCTTGCGCACGCCGAGCTTCTCCATGACGCCACCCTGATGGATTTCCTCGATATCGACCACCAATTGCTCGACCGGCTCCATCTGCTGGCCGTCGATGGTCTTGATGATCACTTCCGGGCGCGACACTGCCAGCTCGAAGCCTTCGCGGCGCATGTTCTCGATCAGCACCGACAGGTGCAGCTCGCCACGGCCGGAGACTAGGAACTTGTCGGGGTCGGAACCTTCTTCGACTTTCAGTGCAACGTTGTGCAGCACTTCGCGCTCAAGCCGCTCGCGGATCTGGCGGCTGGTGATGAACTTGCCGCCGCTGTGATCCTTGTTGCCGGCGAACGGTGAATTGTTGACCTGAAAGGTCATGCTGATCGTCGGTTCATCCACCGTCAGCGCGGGCAGCGCTTCCGGGCTGTCGAGCTGACAGATGGTGTCGGAGATACTGAGGTCGGCCACGCCCGAAATTGCAACGATGTCGCCGGCCTCGGCTTCCTCGACTTCCACACGCTCAAGGCCCATGAAGCCAAGTACCTGCAGGACCTTGCCCTGGCGCTTCTTGCCATGGCGATCGATCACGCTCACCGGCTGATTGGTGCGGACCTTGCCGCGCTGGATGCGGCCAACGCCGATCAGACCGACAAAATTGTTGTAATCCAGCTGGCTGATGCGCATCTGGAACGGGCCGTCCGGGTCAACACTCGGTGCCGGCACGTACTGCATGATCGCCTCGTACAGCGGCGTCATGTCACCTTCGCGGGCGGTGTCTTCCAGGCTTGCGTAACCGTGCAGCGCCGACGCATAGACAATCGGGAAGTCCAGCTGCTCATTGGTTGCGCCGAGCTTGTCGAACAGGTCGAACACCTGGTCGATCACCCAGTCCGGCCGCGCGCCGGGCCGGTCGATCTTGTTGACCACGACAATCGGCTTGAAGCCCATCGCAAATGCCTTCTGGGTCACAAAGCGGGTCTGCGGCATCGGCCCGTCCATCGCATCGACCAGGATCAGCACCGAGTCGACCATCGACAGCACGCGCTCGACCTCGCCACCGAAGTCGGCATGGCCCGGGGTGTCCACGATGTTGATGCGGTTACCGTTCCAGGTGATCGCGGTGTTCTTGGACAGGATCGTGATGCCACGTTCCTTTTCCTGGTCATTGCTGTCCATGACGCGCTCGGCAAGCATCATGCGCTCGTTGAAGGTGCCGGATTGCTTGAGCAGGCAGTCGACGAGGGTGGTCTTGCCGTGGTCAACGTGGGCGACGATGGCGATGTTGCGAAGGCGTTCTATGGACATCAGGAATGCGTGCCGGGTTCTACCAGCACGGCTCTATGGGAAAGGAAGCCGAGTATTATAGGGGTCTACGGCGCCCGCCGTATGACTCATTCCAGCAGGAGCCAAAATGACCCTGAACGCCATCTTCGAGACCCCCCGAGGCCCGATCAACGTCGAGCTGTACCCGGACAAGGCGCCGCTGACCGTTGCCAACTTCGTCAACTTGGCCAAGCACGGCTTCTATGACGGCCTTTCGTTCCATCGCGTGATCCCCGACTTCATGGTCCAAGGCGGTTGCCCGCAGGGCAGTGGCACCGGCGGCCCGGGCTACAAGTTCGAGGACGAAACCAACAACGGTGTGAAACACGAGCGTGGCGTGCTGTCGATGGCCAACGCCGGTCCCAACACCAACGGTAGCCAATTCTTCATCACGCACGTTCCGACGCCGTGGCTCGATGGCAAGCACACTGTGTTTGGCAAGGTGATCAGCGGCCTGGAAGCAGTGGACGCGGTGGCCGGTGGTGACGAGATCACCTCAGTCAAGATCGAAGGCGATGCCGACGCTGCGCTGGCCACCAAGGCTGATCGCGTGGCTGAATGGAACAAGATCCTGTCACCCTGACTCTGTTGCACGCAATACCGACGGGCGGCCATTGGCCGTCCGTTTTCATTTCGGCAGTCGTTCACTGCATGCCTCGCCACGCTTGGGCATGCGCTTTGGCACGGGCTGACGCTGCGGGGCCGCGTGTTAACATTCGAAGGCTTAATCCCACGTCCCAGCCGCTTTGCGCGGCTACCAGCCTGAGGTCTCCCCGATGCCCCAACTCGCCCGGCGCATGGGTCGCGCCAAGCCCAGTGCCATCATGCAGGTCGCCGATAAAGCCAAGCGGCTGAAGGCCGAAGGCCACGATGTCATCAGTTTCTCGATCGGCGTGCCGAACTTCCTGCCCGGCGATCATGTGTATGCCGCGGCGCGTGAAGCGCTGGCCAATGACAGCGGCCAATACGGTAGTAACCGCGGCAGCGACGCACTGCTGGATGCCTTCCTTGCCCACATCGAACAGATCGGCCTGACCGGCTATGGCCGCGTGAATTGCGCGACCGGCATCGGCGCCAAGCACGTCATCTACAACCTGGCCGAAGCGCTGCTGGACGAAGGCGACACCATCACCTTCCCGGTTCCGTACTGGACCAGTTATCTCGACATCGCCGAGATCGTCAACGCCAAGGTCGACCTGCTGCCATGCCCGGCGTCGCAGGACTACAAGTTGACCCCGGCGCAGCTTGACGTCGCGCTGGCGAAAAAGCCCAAAGTCTTCCTGTTCAACAACCCGAACAATCCGACCGGCATGGTCTATACCAAGGCCGAAGTCACTGCGCTGGCCGATGTGCTGGTGAAGTACCCGGACACCTGGGTCATCACCGACGACATCTACAACCGGATGCTGTTCGACGGACTGGAATACACCAACTTCGTGCAGGCACGCCCCGAGTTGCGTGACCGCGTGATCTTCATCGACTCGCTGTCAAAAACTTATGGCATGCCGGGTTGGCGCGTCGGCTTCATGGCCGGCCCGGAATCAGTCGCGCAGGCAGTGGCGGTGATGAACTCCAATCACATCACCAACATCCCGGAAATCGTCACGGCTGCGGCGATTGCTGCATTGAATGGTCCGCAGGATGTGCCGACGCAGAAGAACGCTGAGTTCCAGACCAAGCGCGATCAGGTGATGGCGGTGATGGACGCGATTCCCGGCATGGTCTGCCCGCGGCCCCAGGGTGCGTTCTACGTGTTCCCGGATATCAGCTCCTACTTCGGCAAGTCGCATGGCGACAAGTTGATCAGCAACGACGTCGATTTCTGCAACGTGCTGCTTGAGTCGAAGGGCGTGGCCTGCGTGCCGGGCTCTGCGTTCGGTGAGCCGCGCGCATTACGTATCAGCTACACCTGCCCAACGCCGCAGCTGGCGCCCGGCCTGGCCCGCATCCAGGAATTCTGCGCCGAACTGTCCTGACCTGATGCACGTCATCCCGGCGAAAGCCGGGATCCAGCCGTTGATCGAAAAGCTGGGTCCCGGCTTTCGCCGGGATGACAAACAAGTAATCCACAAAATTTAAGGAGTCATTTCCAATGAAAGCCCCCGTCCGTGTTGCAGTGACCGGCGCTGCCGGTCAGATCGGTTACGCCCTGCTGTTCCGTATCGCTTCCGGCGAGATGCTGGGCAAGGACCAACCGGTCATCCTGCAGATGCTGGAACTGCCGCTTGAAAAGGCACAAGCGGCACTCAAGGGCGTGATGATGGAATTGGAAGACTGCGCGTTTCCTCTGCTTGCGGGCATGGTCGGTACCGATAATGCTGAAGTCGCGTTCAAGGATGCCGATGTTGCGATGCTGGTCGGTGCGCGTCCGCGCGGGCCCGGCATGGAGCGCAAGGACCTGCTGCTGGAGAACGCCAAGATTTTCACGGCCCAAGGCGCAGCACTGAACAAGGTCGCATCGCGTGACGTCAAGGTGCTGGTGGTTGGCAACCCGGCCAATACCAATGCTTACATCGCCATGAAGTCGGCACCAGATCTCAACCCAGCCAACTTCACCGCAATGCTGCGGCTGGACCACAATCGTGCGCTCAGCCAGTTGGCGAACAAGGCCGGCAAGCCGGTGGGCGAGCTGCGCAAGCTGGTGGTGTGGGGCAACCACAGCTCCACGATGTATCCGGATTACCGTTTCGCGACCGTCGGCGGCGCGTCCCTCAAGGATGCGATCAATGACGCGGACTGGAATGCCAATACCTTCATCCCGACTGTCGCCAAGCGCGGCGCGGCGATCATCGAAGCGCGTGGCCTGTCATCAGCAGCGTCAGCAGCGAATGCCGCCATCTGCCACGTGCGCGACTGGGTGCTGGGCACCGGGGGCGAGTGGGTGACCATGGGCGTGCCGTCGGATGGCAGCTACGGCATCCCCGAGGGCATCATCTACGGTGTGCCCGTGACCTGCGCCAATGGCGTCTATACCCGCATCGAGGGCCTGGCGATTGATGACTTCAGCCGCTTGGCAATGGACAAGACGCTGGCCGAGCTCGAAGAAGAACGTGCAGGTGTTGCTCACCTGCTGTAACCGGTAACGTCGCTATCGCAATTGCAAAGGGCTGGCCATGCGCCGGCCCTTCTTATGTCTGGACGCAATGCGGCCTTCGACGTCCACTGTGCATCGAGGCTCCGTGGAGGCCTCATTTTGGTTGCGTCCCAGTGTCGCCCGGTGCGGACATTTTGCCCCTGCATCCGAATGACCATTACGTGTACAGGGTCAAATTGCGCTCGCGATGGCTGTGGAATTGTCGCCTGAGCCGATTGTCCTGGTGCAACTAGATCTTGCCGCGCAGGCCTTGGTTGATCGACTCCACCAGGGTCTCGGAGTTCCAGGGTTTGGACAGGAAATCGTGCAGTCCCGCCTCGCGACGGGCGCGATCCACCGCAGCGCTCTCAGCCTGGCCGGAGAGCATGATCTTCACCACGGACGGAAAACGCTTGTGCGCCTTGATGAGGAACTCGTCGCCTTTCATGCCGGGCATCAACCAGTCGGACACGATTACCAGCAACGTGTGACCTTCGTCAGCCATCTCGTCAAGCAGCTCCAGCGCCTCTTCGGCGCTCTCGGCAAGATCAATCAAGAATTCATTGCCAAACGCGCGCCGAAGCTGGTCCTTTAACGCGGTGAGGACGATGATCTCGTCATCCACGCACAACAGAATTCCTTTTTCCATCACCCGCCTCCGGCTATCGGTAAACGTACGGTGAAAGTGGTGCCACGTCCCACCTCACTTTCCACGGTAATCCTGCCCCTGTGCTTCTCCACGATCTTACGCACGATATCCAAACCAAGGCCTGTGCCTTCACCCGCGGGCTTCGTGGTGAAAAAGGGCTCGAATATCCGCGCCTGAAGCTCCGGTGGCATGCCGCAACCGGTGTCGCTGATTGACACGAGCGCATCCTCGCCTTCGCGTGACACGCTGATGGTCAGGGTGCCCCTGTGATCCATTGCTTGCAGCGCGTTGTGAATCAGATTGGTCCAGACTTGATTGATCTCGTCTGGCAGGCAGCGTACGTGCGGTATCTGCTGGAATTGGCGGACCAGCTCGGTGCCGTGCTTGATCTGATTCTGATAAATCGTCAGTACCGTCTCCAAGCCCTCGGCTAGATCCGACTCTGTCCACACTTGGGCTCCGTCGAAGCGCGAGAACGACTTGAGCGCGAATATGATCTTGGCCACCCGATCCACTGCTGTATTGATGTTCCCGGCATTGGTAGAAATGGTGGAGATACCGTAGGCGATATCCAGGATACGATCCGCTGCCGGATGCTGCAGCAGCGGCAGCATCCCAGGCAGATCGGTGTGTGATTGCAACTGCACCAGCAGGCCCGCACGGTGGCGTGCCTGGTCCAACCCTAGAGCCTCCAAGGACGCTGTGACTTCGCGCACCACGGCGCGCTCCTCGCGGGTGCTGAGCATGTGCTTGGGCTTGATCGCGCGAGCCACCAAAGCGCTGAAGTGTTCGCGATCTGCCGGGTCGAGCTCGTCAATCAACGCGGGAAGGCCGAGCAAGGCGCTGTCAAGCGCACCGGAAATATTGCTGCCACTCGACTTGATCGCGCCGATGGGGGTATTGATCTCGTGGGCCACGCCTGCGATCAATTGACCCAGTGCAGCCATCTTTTCCGAATGCACGAGTTGTGCTTCAGCCTGATGTTGGTCTTCAAGTGCCTTGGCAGCCTGAGCGCGTGCGTTTTCGGCGATAGCGAACGCGTCGGCATTTGCGAGCGCAATCGCCGCATATGAGGTGGCTGATCGAAAAACCTCCAGCTCTCGTTCGTTGTACGCATTGGCTTCGTGGCTCTGCACGGTCACAACGCCAATACGGCGGCCATTGGCGATCAGCGGCATGAACACTGCAGACAGGATCGGCGTAGTCTCGGCAAAGTCGCTGGCGCCGGGCGCGCTGGCCAGCTGGGATTGGTCGAAAACCGTCAGTTCGCGGTCGCCGCTGAACGTCAGCGCCGCGAGCGAAGTCGGATGGTCGAGCGGGAACGAACGGGGTTCGTCGATCAAGCCGTCCTCCACATAAAACGTGTAGTCCAGTGCATCGCCGGTTGGGGAAAGCAGCGCGACGCCAAAGACGTCCACCGGCAGTAATTTGGAAAAGCGTTTCTCGAGAGACCTGCAGATGGCCTCGGTATCCAGGCGCGCAGTCAAATCCTTGCCGATGCTGCCGACCAGACGCAGCGTTTCCGCCGATGCAGCAAGCTCGTCCATCGCGCGCTTGAGAGATGCATTGGCTTTCCAGCGTGCCGCCGTCACTGCCACGTGGCTGGCCACGAAGCTGAGCAAGTCCAGATCAGCCTGCGTGTAGTTGATGTCGGCGCTATAGCTCTGCACGATGATCAGCCCGTACACCTGGTCCTGGACGAGAAGTGGCACGCCCATCCAGCTGTTGAAGCTGTCCAATCCGTGTACGGCACGAATTTCGCCTTGGGCGACCAGTAATTGGAAAAGATCGTTATCCATCAGCCATGGAATCCGGGTGCGAAGCACCAGCGAGGACATGCCCTCGCCGTATGGAAAGCTTTCCTTTAGCTGACTTGTGTCTTCGTCCACCAAGTATTCCTGATGGATCATTCCCTCTTCGGCGTCATACGTGGAAATGATGAAATTCTTCGCGTACATCAGCCGGCTGACGATTTCGTGCAGCCGGGCAAAGTGTTCATGCTCCGGACTGTCAGTGGTCGACAGGGATGCAATTTCGTAGAGGGCGCGCTGCAGGGATTCACCCTGGCTGCGCTCTGCCACTTCGTGTTCAAGCTCGGCAACCCGCTGCACGAGTTCGGCAATGGTTGTCATTTGCGTGTCGTTGGGATCGAACTCAGTCAATTTCCACCTCCACGCGATTGCGTCCGTTGTTCTTGGCGCGGTACAGCGCTGCATCGGCACGTCCAAGCAGGCTGGTCACGGTATCGCCCTCCCTGAAAGCGGCTACTCCGAAGCTCGCAGTAATCGGGTCGACCCCGGCAAAAGCATGGCATTCGATAGCAACGCGTAGCTTTTCTGCGGCGGCCAGCGCACCTTCAATCGTGCTGTGCCTGCAGAGCACGACAAACTCCTCGCCGCCCAAGCGGCCTGCAGCATCTGAAGCGCGGGTGCAATTGCGCAGGATGTTGGCAACGTCGACCAGAACAATATCCCCGGCACCGTGGCCGTAAGTGTCGTTGACGCGCTTGAAGTGGTCGATGTCCACCATGATGACGGCGAGTGGAATCGGATAGCGGCTGCTGCGCGCTAACTCCTCGTCCATTTCCTCGTCGAGCTTGCGGCGGTTGAAAAGTCCGGTCAGCGTGTCGGTGATCGAAAGTATTTCCAATTGCTGGTTCTTTTCCACCAGTTCTTGCGTACGCGTGGCAACGAGCGATTCTAGATCAGCGTTCATCTGGCGCAACTTGTCATTCTGCTCGATCAGGTCGCGTTCCTGCTGGTAGGCGCGGAGTGCCGCACGCACCGTCAGGACAATGTCTTCGTTGAGGAAGGGCTTTTCCAGGAAGCGGTATAGATTGGCGTCGTTGATGGCGCGCTTGACGCCACTTAAGTCGCTCTGGCCCGTCAGCAAAATCTTTATCGTGCTCGGCGAGCGTTCGTGCATGCGCACCAAGAGCTCGTCACCACGCAAGCCAGGCATCATGAAGTCGGAGATGATCAGGCAGAGTTCTTGGCCTTGCGTGCGCAGTTCCGCGTCGATCTCCAGCGCTTCTTCACCGCTTTCGGCGAATTCGACATGCAAGTCCTTGCCGAAATTAGCCGCCATGACCGTTCGTAGTGCGCTGAGGACTGTCGAATCGTCGTCCACGCATAAAATGATGCCGCATTCACTCATGCATTGGTCGTCCAAAGGATTTCATATTTCAATGTCACCAGTAGAGCAGAATGCGCGGCAACGTGCAGTTGCAGAATTTACTTCATCGCGGCGTTGTGATCGAGAGGGCAATTGCACCCTTGAACTGGCCCGTTTGCATCAGCTTGGCTTGCGATCACTTATGCGGTAGCGGCGATGTCGTCGTCGTTTGAATCAGGCACCAGGACCGCAGTCGATGCACCCCTTGGGTGGTTTCGGCCCCATGCCCAATTCCTTCAGTAGGTGGCGCAATGCACTGCGCAGGCCTTCTTCGATTACCGGGTGGTAGAACGGCATTTCGATAACTTGTTCGACGGTCATTCGCATCTGGATTGCCCACGCCAGAAGGTGTGCCAAGTGCTCGTTCTCCGGGCCGATCATTTCGGCGCCTAGCAGCAAGCCCGTGCTGCGCTCGCCATAGACGCGTAACAGCCCTTCATTCACCAGCATGACCCGCGAACGTCCCTGGTTTTCAAATGACACCTGGCCAATCGCGAACTCCACCTCATCGGCGGTCAGTTGTGCATGCGTGCGCCCAGCGAACGCGACTTGCGGATCACAGAACACGATTCCGAGGGGCGTGCGTCGTGTGTGCCGGTAGACCTCGGGGAACCTGGCCGCGTTCTTGCCCGCCATGTGGCCCTCGTCCGCACCTTCATGCAGCACGGGGCGGTCAGCATTGGCATCGCCGGCGATGAAGATGTGGCTCTCACCGCATTGCAGGGTTTGCGGGTCGAAGCGCGGTATTCCGCGCTCATCAAGCTTCAGGCCAGAGTCTTGCAGCCCCAACCTATCGACATTCGCGATACGTCCCGTCGCGGCGAGCAGGTAGTCGAAGCGCTCGCTGCGGGCACTTCCTTCGTCATCGGAGAAATGCACGATCACCGCATCGCCATCGCGTTCGATCCTCGTGTCGCGAGCATCCAGGCTGCACTTCATTTCCGTGCCAAGTGTGCGGATGGCCTCGTCGCGCACATCAGGATCACTGATCCCGGCAATGCCGCCACCAATCCCGAACAAGTGCATGCGCACACCCAACCGATGCAAGGCTTGGCCCAGTTCAACACCGACAGCGCCGGCGCCAAACACGGCGACGGAGCCCGGGAGGTCCTGCCAGGCGAACACGTCATCATTGACGATAAGTCGATCACCGGCCGCGCGCAGTGAATCCGGAATCCTTGGTCGGGAACCGGTCGCGATGATGATGCGTTTCGCTCGAATTCGCTCGAATGCTGGCTCGCTGCCGTCGCTCGCAGGACTCATTCGCAACGTATGCGGATCTTCGAACACAGCATGCGCCCGGACCACATGGGATTGCTCGAAACCCTCAAGCGTGTCCTTGACGAAGCCGACGAATCGGTCGCGTTCTTCGCGCACCCGTTTCATCACGGCTTGCCCATCGACCTTGCCCGCATCGCTTTGGATGCCGAAAGCGGGCAATGCCGCCAAGCGGTGGCGCGCATGGGCGGGTGCCACAAGCAGTTTCGAAGGCATGCAGCCCACGCGCGCGCATGTGGTGCCAAAAGGACCACCTTCAATCAGCGCGATGCGATCGGTATGTTTCCGCACCTCGTGATACGCCGCCATGCCCGCAGTGCCCGCGCCGATGATGGCGACATCGACCTCATGCATATCCATCCTCAGACGGTTGTATTGCGACGCGGCAGTGTCCATCCCGGCCGCACGAAATGGCAGGTGTAGCCAGTCGGGAAGTTCTGCAGGTAATCCTGGTGTTCGGGTTCGGCTTGCCAGAATGGACCTGCTGGCGCGATTTCAGTCACCACTTTGCCGGGCCACAAGCCGGATGCCTCGACATCGGCGATGGTGTCTTCTGCGATTCGACGTTGTTCATCGGACGCGTAGAAAATTACTGACCGATAACTGGCGCCGAGGTCGTTGCCCTGTCGATCGACCGTGGTCGGGTCATGGATCTGGAAAAAGAACTCCAGCATGATCCGGAAGCTGGTTTGCGTTGGATCGAAAACGATCTCGATCGCCTCGGCATGCGTGCCGTGATTGCGATAAGTCGCATTGTCTACGTCTCCGCCGGAATAACCCACGCGCGTGGACAGCACGCCAGGCTGCATGCGGATCAGCTCCTGCATGCCCCAGAAGCAGCCGCCTGCGAGGAGTGCGGTTTCGCTATTGTCAGTCATGCGGTATCTCCTGGACTCGGGCCATCGAGGGATGTGCCTTTGAAAAGCTGACGATATTTGCCATAGCCTTCGTGCTCCAGCGCATTGACCGGAATGAAGCGCAGTGACGCAGAGTTGATGCAGTAGCGCAGGCCCCCAGCCTCTTGCGGACCATCCTCGAACACATGGCCTAGATGGCTGTCGCCATGGGTAGATCGGACTTCAGTACGGATCATGCCGTGCGTGATGTCGCGGTGTTCGATCACATGCGCGGTTTCCACTGGTTTGCTGAAGCTGGGCCAGCCGCATCCACTGTTGAACTTGTCCACTGAGGTGAACAGTGGCTCGCCGGAGACGATATCCACGTAGAGGCCGGTCTCCTGGTTGCCGTTGAAGGCGTTATCGAATGGCCGCTCGGTGCCGGACTCCTGCGTCACGCGGCGCTGCTCTGCGGTCAGGTTGGCAACCGCCTCTGGGGTCTTGCTGTAGATCCGTGTCATCGAGGTACTCCGTGGCGTGGCTACTTTTACCTGAATACGATGTATGGCCGGGTGAACCCGCAGGCAAGGCATGGGGTAATTGATCAGACAGGGCCCAGCAGTGGGGGAACGCTGGGCGGAGTGGTCAAAGCCGAAAGTGGGGCAATCGGCTAAAATCTGGATTTATCCCCGGAGGCACTATGCGCGAACCACAGTCCGCGGGCGCCCGCTTCCGCGCCGCACTCGCTGCCGAAACCCCACTGCAGGTCATGGGCGCAATCACCGCCTACGCCGGCCTGATGGCCAAGCGTACTGGCTACCAAGCGCTGTATCTGTCAGGCGGAGGCGTAGCCGCCAATTCGCTCGGCGTGCCGGATCTCGGCATCAGCACAATGGAAGACGTACTGACCGATGCGCGCCGCATTGTCGATGCCACTGGCATGCCGCTATTGGTCGACATAGACACTGGCTGGGGCGGCGCGTTCAACATCAGCCGCACCATCCGCAACTTCGAGCGGGTCGGTGTTGCCGCTGTGCACATGGAAGACCAGGTCGGGCAAAAACGCTGTGGTCATCGCCCGGGCAAGGAAGTTGTGTCCACTGGCGAGATGGTCGATCGCATCAAGTCGGCAGTGGATGCGCGCATTGATCCTGGCTTCGTGATCATGGCGCGCACCGACGCGGCGGCGGTAGAAGGGCTGGATGCCGCCATCGAGCGTGCGGTCGCCTATGCCGAAGCGGGTGCCGACATGATCTTCCCCGAAGCCATGACCTCGATTGATGACTACCGCAAGGTCAAGGCTGCCGTGCCGGTACCGATCCTGGCCAACCTGACCGAATTTGGCAGCACGCCGTTCTACACGACCGATGAGCTGCGCGATGCCGGCGTGGATATCGCCCTGTACTGCTGCGGCGCCTATCGCGCGATGAACAAGGCGGCATTGAATTTTTACGAAACCGTCCGCCGTGACGGCACCCAGAAACACATCATCGACACCCTGCAGACGCGTGCCGAGCTTTACGATTTTCTGGGCTACCACGCCTACGAAGACAAGCTCAATGCATTATTTGTGGACGACAAGAAACACGACAAGAAGGACGCATGATCATGAGCGACACACCAAGCACGCTGCCGAAACCTAAGAAGTCTGTTGCACTCAGCGGCACACCGGCCGGCAACACCGCACTTTGTACGGTTGGCCGCAGCGGCAATGACCTGCATTACCGCGGTTACGACATCCACGACTTGGCGACCAAGTCGACCTTCGAGGAAGTGGCGCACCTACTGGTGCACGGCACGTTGCCGACGCAGGCACAGCTCAACGCCTACAAGGCCAAGCTCAAGCGCTTGCGCGGGCTCCCGGTGATCGTGACCGAAGCGCTGGAGCTGGTACCGGCCAATGCACACGCGATGGACGTATTGCGCACCGGCTGCTCGATGCTGGGCGTGGTACTGCCCGAGCGCGAGGGTCATCCGGCGAGCGAAGCGCGCGACATCGCCGACAAGCTGATCGCGAGCTTCAGTTCGATGCTGCTGTACTGGTGGCACTTCACCCGCAACGGCCGCCGCATCGACGTGGAAACCGATGACGACAACGTCGCCGCGCATTTCCTCCACTTGCTGCATGGCGAAGAGCCTTCGCAGTTGCATGCCAATGCGCTGGACAAGTCGCTGATTCTTTATGCCGAGCACGAGTTCAATGCATCGACTTTCGCAGCGCGCGTGATCGCGGGTACCGGCAGCGACATGCATTCTTGCATTACGGGCGCGATTGGTGCGCTGCGTGGGCCGAAGCACGGTGGTGCCAATGAAGTGGCGATGGACATCATCAGTCGCTACGGCAGTGCCGATGACGCCGAAGCCGATATCCGCGCGCGGATGGAGAAGAAGGAAATCATCATTGGCTTCGGCCACCCGGTCTATACGATCGGTGATCCGCGCAATCCAATCATCAAGGAGATCAGCCGCTCCCTTTGCAAGGAAGGCGGTAACCAGGTGTTGTTCGACGTGTCCGAGCGCATCGAGAACCTGATGATGGACACCAAGAAAATGTTCCCGAACCTGGATTGGTACAGCGCGAGCGCGTACCACATGCTTGGCATCCCGACCCAGATGTTCACGCCATTGTTCGTGATCGCGCGCACCACTGGCTGGAGCGCACACGTGATCGAGCAGCGCGACGACGGCAAGATCATTCGCCCGAGCGCGAACTACGTCGGGTCGGAAGATCGGGAATACGTGGTGATCGACAAACGCTGAGGCACCTTCGTTGGACTGGTTGATCCCGAGCGAGCAATTCAGCGCCCACCTGCTGGTGGCGCTGGTTGCATTTGCGATCACTGCGCTTGTCGTCGTGCTCCACTACGAGGGCGTGCATTGGCTGGCCCGGCACTTCAGCCGCCGGGAACCCAAGCATGATCCTCGGGCGATGCTGAAGATCATCTTCTCGCTGCTCGGGCTGCACATCATCGAGATCTGGTGGTATGGCGTGGCCATTTGGATTTTGGCGAAGATCCCCGATACGGGTTTCGTGCATGGCGGAGAAGGCATTGGCCGGTTGTTCGATGCAATCTATTTTTCCGCGGTCACCTACGCCACGGTCGGGTTCGGCGATCTGGCGCCGGTTGGTGCACTGCGGCTACTGGCGGGGCTGGAAGCGCTGACTGGTTTGCTGTTAATCACTTGGTCGGCGTCGTTCACCTATCTAGAAATGTCTCGACAATGGTCACACCGCACTTGAATCGGTAGCAGCGCCTGACAAGAAAAAGGCCGCGCATTGCGCGGCCTTTTTCATTGGTGACAACGTGACGCTTACGCGAGCCCTTCAGCCTTGAGCGTTGCCTGCACGCCAGCATCGTCCTGCATCCGCTGCTTGAACGCGGTGAGGTTTGAAAGGTCCGAGAGATCGATCTTCATCGCATCGGCCCAGCGCAGGGTGACGAACAAATAAGGGTCGGCCACGCTACGGAACCCGGCCAGCCACTGCTTTCCTTCCAGTGCGCTATTGGCGGTCTCGAAGTTCTTGCGAACGCGCTTGCGTGCGGCGGCCTTGATTGCGTCGTGGTCCGCTGCGTCTTCGCTGAATGCGCCGGGGCCGAACAGCGGGCTGAATGAGGGATGCAGGTCCGAGTTGCAGAACGCCAGCCACTTCGTGGCGATCGCGCGTTGCTGTGCACTGCCATCGCCAACGAGCTTGGCTTCGGGCGCGCTGTCGGCGATATAACCCATGATTGCTGCGTTCTGCGTCAACACGAATTTGCTGCCGTCAGCGGCAACATCGGTGATCGCAGGCACGGCGCCCGAGGGATTGACCGCTAGGTAGGCGGGTTCTTTCAAGGTCGTAGCGTTCATGACTTCGACTTCGAATGGCTGGCCAGTCCATTGCAACGCGATATGGTCCGCCATCGAGCAGGCGCCGGGCTTGGTATATAACTTCATGAGGGTGGTCCTGTGTAAATGGACCACCACTATCCACGCATTGCAGTGAAGCTTCGATCAGGTGCACCGCAACGGATCGTTGCGTCAAACTGCGCTTACTTATGAGCGTGAACGGCGCGGCTTGAGACTCTGCACCTTGTAGAAGGTGTGGTCGCCGATCGTCGCGACTTGGTATGCGGTGCGCCAGCTTGGGCTGGCGATGGCAAATGCGGCGAAGTGGCTAGCGCCGGGCACTACCAGTGTGCGTTGCGAAGGCGGAAGCGCCCAATTGCGTTCGGATTCAATGGCAATCGTGACAGCTTCGGCCCATGCTTCGGAATTAGAAAGACGGGTTTGCGGCGAAACAATGGTCGGTGCGAACTGCTTGCGCGCAGTCACGACCTGGCACACGTTGCGCCCCCACAGACCGCTGTCGCGACGGCGCAGGGCGACTTCAGCCACCGCCTGCTGGCCGCGAACAGACTGATCCCGTGCTTCTAGGTAAACGGTGGTGGACAAGCACAGCGAATCGGCAGCAGGCTGTGGCAAGACGTGCATTGACAGCCAGAGTATCCAGGCCAATTTCATGTAAAACTCCTTGCTCCGTTGCGGCGCGCGCGTCTCCGCGCTGCATTCGCACGGTTGGCACCACGTCATGGCGTACTGGGGAGGGCGGCAGCTCTGAGGCGACCTTGTGCCCGGGCGCGAAAGCCGCAGGATTGCGTGCTCGTGCCGGCTTCCGCCAAATCATGGGGCGGAAAAAGTTGGCGAACCTTAGGGGGCTGATCCCTAACCGCAACTGAACAAGGGTGGCAAAAAGCGCTGATTGGATTGGAGTTTTTACTCTGTATAGAGTAAACGGCGACTCTGCATCAGAGGCTGGCTGCAAGTCGGCTGCCTTGCGCAATTGCGCGCTTGGCATCAAGTTCGGCAGCCACGTCGGCGCCTCCGATCAAGTGCACTTTTTGTCCAGCTGCGTGCAGTGCATCGAACAGGTCGCGGCGCGACTCTTGCCCTGCGCAGACCACGATGTGGTCGACAGGTAATGTCTGCTCGCTGCCATCAACGCGCACTTGCAGGCCGGTGTCGTCCACCCCCAAGTATTCCACGCCGCCCAGCATTTTCACGCACTTGGCCTTCAGTGTTGAACGGTGGATCCATCCGGTGGTCTTGCCCAGCTTGGCGCCCAGCTTGCCGGTCGTGCGCTGCAGCAGCCAGACTTGGCGCGCTGGGGGTTCCGGGCGCGGCGGAGCCAGGCCGCCTAGGGTCTGAAAGTTCGCGTCGACGCCCCATTCAGCCATCCAGCGCTTGGGGTTAAGTGAGGGCGATTCGCCTTCCTGGACCAGGAATTCGGCAACATCGAAACCAATCCCGCCGGCACCGATGATCGCCACGTTCTTGCCGACCTTGACCCGTCGCTGCAGCACATCCAGATAGCCGATCACCTTGGCGTGGTCCCAGCCTGGAAAATGGATGACGCGAGGCGTGACACCCGTGGCCACCACGATTTCATCAAAATCCTTGAGCGCCTTGGCATCCACACGTTCGGACAGGCGCAAGGTCACGCCAGTATCAGCAACCCGCTGGCCGAAGTAGCGCACGGTTTCATGAAACTCTTCCTTGCCCGGGATCTGCTTGGCGAGGTTGAACTGGCCGCCGATCTGTTCCGCCGCATCGAACAGGGTGACCCGATGTCCGCGTTCCGCGGCGACGGTGGCGCAAGCCAGTCCTGCTGGACCTGCACCCACGACGGCAATCGACTTCGGCTTATTGGCCGGCAGGTAGTTCAGTTCGGTCTCGTCGCAGGCCCGAGGATTGACCAAGCAGCTGGCGCGCTTGTTCTCGAATACGTGGTCCAGGCAGGCCTGATTGCAGGCAATGCACGTATTGATGCGGTCTGCACGACCGGCGCTGGCCTTGTTTGCCCACTCGGGGTCGGCGAGCAACGGGCGCGCCATCGAGACCATGTCTGCAGCGCCACTTGCCAGCACGGCCTCGGCGACATCCGGCATGTTGATGCGGTTGGTCGCGATCAGTGGCAATTGCACATGCGGGCGCAACTTCGCGGTCACGCCCGCGAATGCGGCGCGCGGCACCGAGGTGGCGATGGTCGGGACGCGTGCCTCGTGCCAGCCGATGCCCGTATTGATGATACTGGCGCCGGCCGCTTCGACCGCCTGAGCCTGGGCGACGATATCTTCCCAGCCGTTGCCACCTTCGACCAGGTCCAGCATCGACAGACGGTAAATGAGGATAAAGTCGGCCCCGCACGTCTCGCGCACTCGCCGGACGATTTCGACTGCGAAGCGCATGCGATTCGCCGCATCGCCGCCCCATTGGTCCTCACGCTTGTTGGTGCGCGCCACCGTGAACTGGTTCAGCAGGTAGCCTTCAGAGCCCATGATTTCGACGCCGTCATAGCCGGCTTCACGGGCAAGCCGGGCTGCATTCGCGAACGCATTGATCTGGCGTTCGACGCCAGCTGACGATAGCGCGTGCGGGGTAAACGGATTGATTGGCGCCTTCAGCTTTGATGGCGCCACTGACAGCGGGTGATAGGCATAGCGGCCCGCGTGCAATAGCTGCATGCAGATCTTTGCATCGTGCGCGTGTACCGCCGAAGTGACTTGTCGATGCCTGCGGACATGCCATGGCCAAGCCATGCGCCCGGCGAAAGGCTTGAGCCAACCCAGCATATTCGGCGCAAACCCGCCGGTGACGATCATCCCGGCGCCGCCTGCAGCACGTTCAGCGAAATAGGCCGCCAACTTCGGGAAGTCCTTGGCGCGGTCTTCCAGTCCCGTATGCATTGATCCCATCAGGATCCGGTTGCGCACGGTGGTAAAGCCGAGATCCAGCGGACGGAAGAGGTGAGGGTAGGGCGTGGTGTGTGACATCATGGAAGCATACCGGTGGGTATGGCACTTGTATCGGAAGACCGCTTACGCGCGCGGTAGTGATAACCAAGGGCACATGCATAAGGCTCGCCTCCTGCAGCGCCCTATAGCGATATCGTGCTTGCCATCGGTCACGCTAAGGCTTTTGCATGGCCGCAACTGTTATGGTAGCGTTAACGCGGCTTTCACGTGCCCGTTCGTAACCTGAGTGGGTGTCGTGCAGACATAGCCGTCTAGGCGGAACAATTCAGGCGTCATTTAGATTTTTTAAAATTGATCAAGGAGCTGAACATGAATAAGAAACTCCTCTGCACTGCCCTGTTGCTGGGTGGTATGGGTTTGGCGCACGCTGCGTCTGCCCAGGAGTTCGACGATCGCTGGTATGTGAGTGGTTCTACCGGCGTGAATTTCCAAGATAGTGATCGTGCCACCCAAGATTCCCTGTTTGGCACCTTGGGTTTCGGCAAGTTCGTCAACCCGAACCTGTCGCTTGAAGCGGAACTGAACTACCAGAACCCCGACAAGAACGGCAATCCGAATCTCTGGTGGAGCCAGTACGGAGTGTCACTCGACGCCCGTTATCATTTCCGCAATGCCGATTCCAAGTGGTGGCCCTACCTTCGTGGCGGTCTTGGCTGGCAGCGTCATGAAGAAGAATTTCTGACCCCAGGGTTTGCTAATCCGTTCAGGCAGCATGAAGACAACAATTTGGCCGTCAATCTTGGCGCCGGCTTGCAGTTCGACTTCGGTCGCGTGAACATGCGCACGGAAGTCGGTACACGTGTTGACTTTGATGACTTGCAGGATCCGACGGTCGGCAATTTGGGCGGAAATCAGAATCAGTTCATGGACATCCTGGCATCGGTCGGCTTGACAGTGGCCCTGGGCCCGGAGCCGATGGCTGCGGTTGCCCCGGCACCGGTTGCAGCCCCGAGCTGCGCCGACATGGATGGCGACGGTGATGGCGTCAATGACTGCAACGACAAGTGCCCGGATTCGCAGGCTGGCCAGACCATCGGTCCAGACGGCTGCCCGGTGCCCGTGTCGATCGACCTGAAGGGCGTGAACTTCGACTTCGACAAGTCGACCCTGCGTCCCGATGCAGTTGCGATCCTCAACGAGGCCATCGAGATCCTGAAGCGTTACCCGGATCTGCGCGTCGAAGTTGCCGGTCACACTGACTCGAAGGGTACCGATCAGTACAACCAGGCTCTGTCCGAGCG
>JBBSRO010000030.1:0-32718 GCA_038242955.1 Lysobacterales bacterium | reverse complement strand
TCCTGTTTGCGATGACCGACCCAGACAAGGGCGCGAAGGGCATCACGGCCTTCATGGTGGACACGGCCAAGCCAGGCTTCCATCGGGGCAAGAGCGAGCCCAAGCTGGGTATCCGCGCATCGGCAACCTGCGAGATCGAATTCCGGGATTACGTGGCTAGCGCCGATGAAGTGATCGGCAAGGAAGGCCAAGGCTTCAAGATCGCCATGGGCGTGCTGGACGCGGGCCGCATCGGCATCGCATCACAGGCAGTGGGCCTGGGCAAGGCGGCGTACAAGGCGTCGGTGGCTTACGTGAAGGAGCGCAAAAGCTTCGGCCAGCCGATCGGCTCGTTCCAGATGATCCAGGCAAAGATTGCTGACATGAAGTGCCGGCTGGACGCGGCTGAGATCCTGACCTTGCGCGCAGCTTGGGCAAAGTCGGAAGCCGATAAAGTCGGGGGGCGTTTCAGCACCGAGGCATCGATAGCCAAGCTGACCGCATCTGAGGCTGCGATGTTCATCACCCATGCGGCGCTGCAAATCCATGGCGGCATGGGCTACTCCAAGGAAATGCCGATCGAGCGCTATTTCCGCGACGCCAAGATCACCGAGATATACGAAGGCACCAGTGAAATTCAGCGGCTGGTCATCGCCCGCAACGAGACCGGGTTGAGATGAATCCCGAACCACGAATAGTTCTAGCGTTCAGCCGCACTGGCTATAGAGGCGCGCGGTCCTACGTCCACCGGGATGCACGGATCAACGAATTCCACGAGGGCACCAGCGAGATCCAGCGACTGGTCGATGCCCGCAACGACTCCGGGCTGCGCTGAGCCCACGCCATCACATTGGCATGACACAGCCGGCCGCCGACATGCGGCCATCGTCCATTCAAAGCATGGATATCCCAAGCAATGAACAGCAAGAATAAAATCAAGACCGCAAGCGATGTCGCCCCGAAACAGATCATGACGGCACTGGCCAAGCGCGTGCCCAAAACCCGCCTTTCTGAGGCACAGGCCTTCGCGAATGTGTTTTACCGACGCATGGACCCGGATGAATATGCACAGCACGGCGCCGACGGCTGGGCCGCGCTTGCAGCGGATATGCTTGAGTTCGCCCGCATGCGCAAGCGAGGCAAAGCGCTGGTGCGCCTGTTTAATCCGAACCTGAAACAGCACGGTTGGGAATCGCCGCATACCGTCGTGCAGGTGGTCAATGACGACATGCCATTCCTCGTGGACTCGGTGACGATGGCGCTGGCCGAACAAGGCATCGGCGTGCACGTGTTGGGCCATCCAGTGGTCGAAGTCCAGCGCGACAAGGCCGGCAAGCTGGACAAGATCGGTAGCGGCGTGGCGGAATCCTTCATCCACCTGGAGATTGATCGCCAGGCACAAGATGCGATGGCGACGATCAAGGAACGGCTGGAAGCGGTGTTGGCCGACGTACGCGCCATCGTCAACGACTGGAAGCCGATGCACGAGAAGATGCTGGAAGTCGCCGAGGATCTCGCAGGTCGGCCGATGCCAGTATCCGAGAAGGAACAGCTTGAAGCACAGGAGTTCCTGCGCTGGGCCGCAAACGATCATTTCACTTACCTTGGCTACCGGGATTACAAAGTCACCTCCAGGACCACCAAGGGCGGCAAGGAAGAAGTTCTGGTGGCCGAGGTCGGCACTGGCCTGGGCCTGCTCCGCGACAGGGAGGCTGGCAAGCCGCGCAACCTGAAGACGCTGGCAGCGCATTTCATGCAACAGTCGGGCACGGTCGATCCACTGATCCTGACCAAGACCAACTCGCGAGCGACGGTGCACCGTCCCGGGTACATGGACTACATCGGCGTGCTCAGCTTCGACGCCAAGGGCAATCCTGTTGCCGAACAGCGCTTCCTGGGCCTGTACACCTCCAGTGCCTACCTGCGTCGGCCTTGGGAAATTCCATTGGTTCGCGAGCGCCACCAATACGTGATGGATCGCTCGGGCTTGAATCCTTCCAGCCATAGCGGCAAAGCGCTACGGCATATCCTGGAAACCCTGCCTCGCGACGAGCTATTCCAGTCCAGTGAAGATGACCTGTTCCGCACAGGCATGGGCATCCTGGGCTTGCAGGAGCGCGTTCGCAGCAAGCTATTCTTGCGCCGCGACCGTTACGGCCGTTATTTCTCGGCGCTGGTGTACATCCCGCGCGAGCGCATGAGCACGCATATTCGCCACCGCATCGAAGACATGCTGAAGGACGCGCTCAACGGCGACCATGTCGACTCCAACGTGCAGATAGGCGAATCACCGCTGGCTCAGATCCACATGATCGTGCGTCCGAAGAACAGCGATCTCGTGGAGGTCGACCTGCCGGCGCTTGAAGCCAACCTGGCGTTGATCGTGCGCGACTGGCGCGATGAATTGCGCGAGCAGCTGATCGCTCGCCGCGGCGAGGAAGCTGGCCTCAAGCTGGCAGAGCATTATGGGCGGGCGTTGCCGGCAGGGTACATCGAGGAGGTCAGCCCGGCGGTAGCCGCGACGGACGTCGATAACCTGGCCTCGTTGACCGGTCCTGATGACCTGCGCTTGTCGCTGTACCGCTCGCATCGCCAAGGCGAGAAATTGCGCTTCAAGTTGTACCGCCAGTTGGATGACATCCCGCTGTCGGATGCATTGCCGATGATGGAGAACATGGGCCTGCGGGTAATCTCGGAACATCCCTACAAGGTCGAGACCAGCAAAGGCATCAGTTTCATCCAGGATTTCGAAGTGGAGTCGCTGCAAGGTGAGCTGGACGTCGATTCTCTGGACCTGAATTTCGAGGAAGCATTTGCGCGCATATGGCACGGCGATGCCGAGAACGATGGCTTCAACCGCTTGGTGCTGGCGGCGGGACTGTCGTGGAAGCAGGTCGCGATGCTGCGCAGCTACTGCAAGTATCTGTTGCAGGTCGGCGTGCCGTTCTCGCAGGCTTACGTCGAAGCTACGCTGGCCCGCTATCCGTTGATGTCGCGCTTGCTGGTGGAACTGTTCGAAGCGCGCTTCGACCCGTCGACCGGCAAGGAAAGCAAGACCGAGATCCGTCGCGGAATGGACGATTTCGAAACGGAGTTGAAGCGTCTGGCGAACAACGACGATGCGACGATGGCGACGCTCAGGCAGGCGATCGACGCGCGCACCGGTAACCGTGAATTGCAGGCCGAAGCCACCCGCGCTGCGTTGCTCGGGCTGATGGATCGGGTATCGAGCCTGGACGAGGATCGCATCCTGCGCAGCTTCATCGGCGTGATGGAAGCGACCCTGCGCACCAGCTATTACGTGCCGCGCGAAGGCGGCCTCCGCAAGGATGGCGGCCCGGCGGACTATGTCGCCTACAAGCTCGATTGCGCGTTGGTACCTGACCTGCCCAAGCCGCGGCCATACCGTGAGATCTGGGTCTGTGGACCACGTGTGGAAGGCATACACCTGCGTTACGGTCCGGTCGCGCGTGGTGGCTTGCGCTGGTCCGACCGGCGCGAGGATTTCCGCACCGAGGTGCTGGGCCTGGTGAAGGCGCAGATGGTGAAGAACACCGTGATCGTGCCGGTTGGCAGCAAGGGCGGGTTCTTCTGCAAGCAGTTGCCGGATCCGGCACAGAATCGTGATGCCTGGTTCAACGAGGGCGTCGCCTGCTACAAGCGCTTCATCAACGGCCTGCTGGACATCACCGACAACCTGGCCGGTGGCAAGGTAGTGCCGCCTGCCGGTGTGGTCCGCCATGACGGCGATGACCCCTACCTGGTGGTTGCTGCCGACAAGGGCACTGCCACGTTCTCCGATATCGCCAATGGCATCGCGCAAGCACACGGCTACTGGCTTGACGATGCGTTCGCATCCGGCGGCTCGGTTGGTTACGACCACAAGGGCATGGGCATTACCGCACGTGGCGCGTGGGAATCGGTCAAGCGCCATTTCCGCGCAATGGGCCACGACAGCCAGAAGCAGGATTTCACCTGCGTCGGCATCGGCGACATGTCCGGCGACGTGTTCGGCAATGGCATGTTGCTGTCCAAGCACATTTGCTTGGTCGCAGCCTTCGATCATCGCCATATCTTCATTGATCCCACGCCCGATTCGGCTGTCTCGTACAAGGAACGCGCACGCCTGTTCAAGGTGCCGCGTTCCAGCTGGCAGGACTACGACACTGCACTGATCAGCAAGGGCGGCGGTGTATACCCGCGTAGCGCCAAGTCGATCCCGTTGTCCGCGCAGGCCAAGGCCGCATTGGGCATAGATCCCGAAGTCGCGGCGATCAGCCCGATGGAGCTGATGAGCGCGATCCTGCGCGCACCGACTGACCTGCTGTGGAACGGCGGCATTGGCACTTACGTCAAATCCAGCAGCGAGACCAACGCCGATGTTGGCGATCGTGCCAATAACGGCCTTCGCGTCAATGGTGGGGAGCTTCGTTGCAAGATCGTGGGCGAGGGCGGCAATCTCGGCATGACCCAGCTTGGCCGCATCGAGGCTGCGCAGCAAAGCGTTTTGCTCAACACCGATTTCATCGACAACTCGGCGGGCGTGGACACCTCGGACCACGAGGTCAACATCAAGATCCTGCTCAACGGCGAGATGCAACGCAAGAAGTTGACGCTGCCGGAACGCAACAAGCTCTTGGCGTCGATGACCAATGAGGTGGCGGGTCTGGTCCTGAATGACAACTACCGGCAGAACCAGGCAATCAGCCTGATGGAGCGGATGAGCGTGCCGCGGCTTGGTTCGAAGCAACACTTCATCCGCACCCTGGAAGCCCAAGGCCTGCTGGATCGCCAGATCGAGTACTTGCCGTCCGATGCCGATTTCGCCGATCGCAAGAGTCGTGGACTGGGGTTGACCCGGCCAGAGCTCGCTGTCCTCCTTTCATATTCCAAGTTGGTGGCGTTCCAGCAATTGCTGGACTCCGACATTCCAGAAGACCCCTACTTGTCCAAGGAGCTCGAGCGCTACTTCCCGGAACCCTTGCAGGCGCGCTATGCCAAGGGAATGCAGCAGCACCGCCTGAAGCGCGAGATCATCGCCACGGCAGTCACCAACTCCACCATCAATCGGATGGGCGCCACGTTCCTGCTGCGCATGCAGGAAGATACCGGCCGCACTCCGGGCGAAGTCGCCAAGGCATTCACGATCACGCGGGAAACGCTGGATGCCCGTGACATGTGGACGCAGATCGATGCGCTGGACGGCAAGATCGCCGAATCCGTGCAGATCGACGCACTGCAGGTGATATGGCAGTTGCAGCGAACGTTCACGCGCTGGTTGCTGTCGCGGCCGGGGGCATTGCCAGACATCACCACGGCAGTAGCCCGTTATCACGATGGTTTCCGGGATATTCGCGCAGGCGAAAACATCTTGCCGGCAGCGGCGCGCCCGGCTTACGAGGCCAGCATCCGAGAGTGGCGTGGGAATGGCGTGCCGGCGGCCTTGGCGGGTCAACTGGCTGCGCTGCCGTACCTCGAGCCTTGCGCCGATATCATCGAGGTCGCGCGCCAGCGCAAGCTGAAGCCGATGGATGTGGCGAAGGTGCATTTCCGTATCGGTGACGCACTCAACCTGCCGTGGTTGGTTGAACAGATCGACAGCCTGCCGGTGGATGGCCGTTGGCACGCGGTAGCGCGTGGCGTACTGCGCGAGGAGTTGGCGACCCAGCAGCGCGCACTGGTTCAACAAGTGCTGGAACGCCCGGGCAGCACTGCCGACGCGATGGTCAAGAGCTGGCTGGAGCGTGACGATGCGTCATTGCGCTTTACGTTGTCGATGCTAAATGAACTGGCCACCCAGAAGTCGCTGGACTATCCAACGGCATCGGTTGCGGTACAGCGGTTGTCGCAGCTGGCCTCGCACGGTTGAGGTACGGATTCCTCCCCCTTCGGTGAAGGGGGAGGAATCGATCAGGCAGCAGTTCGCGTTATCCTCAAGCCATGAGTACGCCACGCCTCGCACTTCTGGCCAGTCCGACCGATGTCGCCCAAGCGGCGCTGGCCGAACTCGTCAAGCTGCACGGCATGCACTCTCCGCAGGACGCCGACGTATTGGTTGCACTCGGAGGGGACGGCTTCATGCTGCAGACCCTGCATCGACATGGCGAACTAGGCAAGCCGGTATTCGGCATGAAACTTGGCAGCGTCGGTTTCTTGATGAATCACTACAACGGCAGTGACCTGCTGGCACGAATCGCGTTGGCCGAACCGGCGGTACTGCATCCACTGGAAATGTTGGTACAGACCGAGTCCGGCACAACCGTAGGTTCGCTGGCTTACAACGAAGTGTCATTGTTGCGGCAGACACGACAAGCCGCGCACATCAGCATCGAGCTGAATGGCCAAATTCGCCTTGACGAACTGATCTGCGACGGTGTCATGGTCGCCACGCCGGCAGGCAGCACCGCCTACAACTTCTCTGCCAGCGGCCCGATCCTGCCACTAGGCGCCAACGTGATGGCGTTGACGCCAATCGCTCCGTTCCGTCCACGCCGTTGGCGCGGGGCCGTACTGAAATCCGGCACCGAGGTGCGGTTCCGGGTACTGGATCCGCACAAGCGCCCAGTCAGCGCGACTGCCGACTCGCATGAAGTCCGCGATGTCACCGAAGTGCTGGTGCGCGAATCACGCGACCGCAGCGTGACCTTGCTGTTCGACCCGGAACACAACTTGGAAGAAAGGATTCTGAGTGAGCAATTCACCGTGTAAAGTCGCAGCGTGAATCCTGCAGGTTGAAGATGCAGCTAGAGCACATTCATAGTGAGGCGGCGGTTGCAGCACAGTTGGCGGCGCGGCGCCGGGTGCCCGCATGGGCCTGGGCAATGCTGGCGTTCTTGCTAGGCATGGGCCTTACGTCCTGGCTGGCTCAAGGAGAACGACACCGGCATGAGCAGGAAAACCAGCTTGCGTTGATAAACGAGACGGAGCAGATCACCGCCGCGATCCGGCTCCAGCTTGACCAATGTGGCCAGATAATACGTGCCTTCCAATCGATCTTCATGGCATCGGATGCAGTCACGCCGGATGAATACGCTCTGGCATACGAAAACATGCGTATCGACAGCGCGGTGCAGCCAAGCCTGCAAGCGATCGCATATGTCGAACGAAGGCATGCGCTCGCTGGTGACCGGTACGTGACCACGATGTACGCGCCCCAAAGCGGGAACGAGTCAATTCTCGGCCTTGATGTAGCAAGCCAGCCGACCAACATGGAGGCGCTGATCTTGGCCCGGGATAGTGGCCAGATGATCATGTCCGCGCCGTTTCATCTGCGGCAAGACGGCGATCGGCAGTCTAGCGATGGCTTCATACTGCGCTTGCCAGTCTTTGCGCCAAGCCACGGGCATGATTCAACGGAGGCGCGACGCGCAGCGATCACCGGTTCGATCGGCGCCTCGTTCCGTCTATCGACCCTGATCACTTCCATCCTCCCGCAGCTCCCATCAACACTCGCAGACATCTCCGTGGATGACGTCAGTAGCGGCGGATCACTGCCAATTTATTCCCGCAGGTTTGGTCCGCGGGCGGAAAAATCCCCCTACATCAAGAAATTACGTTTTGGCGGTCGCACATGGAATGTGGTGGCGCATGCAAACCCACCCCCGGCTGGGCTGAGTGGCTGGCTGCTTGTGGTTTACGTGGGGTCGGCGATGAGCGCGCTGCTGGCGGCGCTGGCGTGGTCATTGGTGAGCACCCGCGAACGGGCCATAGCGCTCGGTAATTCCATGGGTAAGCGCTTCCGCACGAGCGAAGAACGATTTCGCAAGCTCAACGAACTGCTGCCGACGTTGGTGCTGTTGGCCCGCAAGGACAATGGCGAGATCCTGTATCGCAACGCGTCGGCCCGCAACAGGCTGCTTGCCGAAACCAAATGGACCAGGCTTTCGACAAAATTCGAGGAGGAAATCCAAAGGCGGTCGCTGGTGTCGGACGATGACCAAGATGCCTTGCGGGCGGTTGATGTGCAGCTCCCCGGGACGGATGGCACGCCGTTCTGGGCCAGCACCTGGATCAGCTCCATTGAAATCGACGAGATCCCGATGTGGCTCATGGTGGCCAGCGATATCTCCGAGCAGCGGAGACTCACGGAAACACTCAGCTATCAAGCCAGTCACGACTCACTGACCAAGCTGTACAACCGCCGCGAATTCGAAACACGTGCGCAAGCCATGATTGAACAACAGACAGCTCATCACGAAGGTGCACTGCTGTTCATCGACCTTGATCAGTTCAAGCTGATCAATGACACCTCGGGTCACCGCGCGGGTGACGAGCTGCTGGTGCAGTTATCGTTGATCATTCGCGAGAAACTGCGTCCCAACGACGTGTTGGGACGCTTGGGTGGCGACGAATTCGGCGTGCTGCTGGCAGGCGCATCAACTGCCGACTCGGCCATGCAAGCCGCAGAGCGGTTAAGGGTCGCCATCGAGGGCTTCATCTTCAGCTGGGAGCAGCGTACCTACATGATCAGTGCCAGCATTGGTCTGGTTCTTTTGAGCAGTGCTGCCTCCCTGAAAGCGTTGTTCGCACATGCCGATAGCGCCTGCTATTTGGCCAAGGAAGCCGGGCGCAACAGAATCCATGTTTATGCCGAGGACGACGCCGCCATTACTGGCCGGATCGGCGAGATGGAATGGGCGGGGCGAATCCGCGACGCCTTGCGCGATGACCGGTTGCTGCTGGACTACCAAGAACTGCATGGTCTTCAGCCGCATGTCGAAACCGGCGCATCAATCGAATTGCTGTTGCGTTTGCGCAGCGAGGACGGCAGCGTCGTATTCCCCGGTGCATTCCTGCCAGCCGCGGAACGCTATGGATTAATGCCCATGATTGATCGCTGGGTCGTTAAAACCGCGCTAGCGAACATTGACCGGATTCATCCGGATGGCAATCGACTGTCGACTTGCGCAATCAACCTGTCCGGAGCAAGCCTCGAAGACGATGGTTTATTCGAACTCATCCAGCAGCTTGTCAGCCTGCACGGCATCGATCCTGGCCGGGTGATGTTTGAAATCACAGAAACCGTGGCTGTACGTGACTTCGCCGCATCCAGCGCATTGATTTCCAGATTGCGCGCACTGGGTTGCCGGGTTGCGCTGGATGATTTCGGCGCAGGCATGTCATCGTTCGGTTACCTCAAGAATCTGGAACTCGACGTCGTCAAGATCGATGGCAGTTTCGTACAATCGATGGCAACCGACCGGATGTCCAAGTCGATCGTCAAGGCGATCGCCGAGATTGGACACGAGCAGGGCCTCGAAGTGGTAGCCGAATGGGTTTCATCAATGGAGATACTCGATTCGCTTGCCGGCATGAACATCGATTATGCACAAGGATTCGCACTGCATCGTCCGGAACGCGTACTGTTCCAGCGCGCTGCCCATGGTTGAGGAGCGCGCGCCAGTGTCCACCCCTCATCGTCTCCCGCTTGTGGTGGCCATCACTGCGCGCGCCCTATTTGACCTGGAGGACAGCCACGGCCTGTTCGAGGCCGAAGGTGTCGACGCCTATGCCGACCATCAGCGACAGCACGAGGATGACATACTCGAACCAGGCATCGCATTTCCCCTGGTTCGCAAGCTGCTTGCATTGAACGCATCGAGCAGCCCGGACGCGCCATCAGTCGAAGTCATCCTGCTATCGCGCAACTCGTCGGATACAGGCCTGCGCATCTTCAACTCGATCCAGCATCACGGCCTCGACATCCGCCGTGCCACGTTCACTTCTGGCGCACCGGTGTGGCCATATATCCGCCCGTTCGGTGCGCAGCTGTTCCTGTCGGCGAACCCGGTGTCGGTGCATGCGGCGCTGGAGGCAGGCGTTGCTGCGGCAACCATATTGCCGGCACGTGCCACGCTGTCCGGGCACCACCAGCTGCGTATCGCCTTCGATGGCGATGCAGTGATTTTTAGCGATGAAAGCGAGCGGGTTTCACGTGAACACGGGATAGAGGCATTCGGCTTGCACGAGCGCGAACGCGCGCGCGAGCCCTTGTCCGGGGGCCCCTTCCGAGGATTCCTGTCGGCACTGCATGACCTGCAGGTCGCGTTCCCGGTGGGAGAGGATGCACCGATACGCACCGCCCTGGTGACCGCGCGCTCGGCGCCGGCACACGAGCGGGTCATCCGCACCCTGCGTGATTGGGGCGTACGCCTGGATGAGGCGCTGTTTCTTGGTGGCCGCGAGAAGGGTCCATTCCTCGAAGCCTTTGGCGCCGATATCTTCTTCGACGACTCGCCGCATAATATCGACTCGGCGCGCCGTCATGTAGCCGCAGGCCACGTGCCTCATGGGGTTGCCAACAGCGGCAAGTAATGGCGCCACATTCTTCAAACGTGATGCGCGTCAGTCGGGCAGGTCCAACCCAGTCAGCTTCCAGCCCAGGCCCTGGCGCTCGAACACGAACACCAAGGGTTTGCCTTCGTCAGTGGTCACCGTGGCGTTGAAGCGCGACATCGACACATAGCGTGTCTTCGCATCCTTGAGTGGATCATCCGCGTAGGCTCTGCCGTCATCGTTTTTCTTACCGGTAATCTTGCGGGCAAGCGTGCTACCCGTCAGCAAGGTTGCAACCCCAAGCGGCGACACGATGGCGTTGATTGCAGGCGCTGAAATTTCGCGCGAAACACTCGATGCAATATCGGCGGCACTTCCAGCGCCCAGCCGCTGCTGGATGTCACGACTAATCCGCTGTTGGATCTGCGGCGTCACGTCTTCGCGCAGCTTCTGGAAGTCCACAAAGCGGGACAACTTGCCGTAATCACCGCTGGCCACGACGTTGCGAATGCCATTCACCGCCAAGTACGGGCCTGCTGCGGTGTAAGCCGCCAACACTGCGAGCAATAAGCACAGTCCGGCGATCAACCATTGCTTCATGTGAATTGACCCCTGAGTCCAGTAATCAGCAGGGTAGCGCGACAGCGGTGTTCAATGGAATGGTCATGCATTGGCCATACGTGGCCTGCAGCCCCTCAAAACTCCAGATCGAGCGCCGCACACAGGTAATCCATGAACGGCCCAAGTACCGTCAAGTCCTGTTCAAGGATGTTCAACAAGTTCTCACCCATGACCTCGGAGTCATCCATGAACCGGGTCACGGCGAAATTTCGGTGGCGCAAGTCGTCGGCATGGATAAAGTCCTTGGGGAATCCAGCCGGGATCCGGACCAGCATATCGCTGCTCGCCAGCGAGTAGCGCTCGCGTAATCCCGGCGCGTGCGCCGCGCGTTTCCAGCCGCCGGGATTGTCAAAGATGAATTGCCGGATCTTGCGTTGGATGGTGGTTTCCGGATGCCATAAGCCTGCACCGACAAAACTTCTGCCAGGCTGCACGTGCACGCGGAAAGATGGTGCTTCGACCTGCCGGGAACGCTCGTGGTAGAGCTTTGCACCTTGCCAGGTCTTGTACGGTGATTTGTCGTGCGAGTACCGGGTGTCGCGATGGATCCGGTACAACGAGCCACCCACCGTCTTTGGGTCAGACCTGAAATATAGGCTGATGCCAGCCAGTGCCGGTTGCAGGTCGATCAACAGGCGTTGGTAGGGTTGGCGCAGATTCGCTTCGTACTCTGGCTTGTGTGCGTGAAACCACTCACGCTCGTTGTGGCGCTCAAGCCCACGCAGGAACTTGAATGTCCGGGCGCTGAAATAAGCACTCATGCCAGACTCGTCCGAATTTCGTCGCTCCATGCTTCCAGCGTGTCCAGCAGGACTTGCTTTGAACCATCTCCAGCGTGCACCCCTCGTAACTGTGAGATTTGCTCTTGGGATTGGTCGAACGTGAGTTCGGACATGCCCCTGTCGCGTTCCAGGCGCTCGCGCCGGTAATCATTCCAGCGCCTGTGTTCGGCAGGAAGCAGGCTTTCCGGCCAGTTCCGCGCCCGGTAGCGGAACAGCAATTCCGGCAAGCGCGGATCGCGAAAATCGAAGGCTTGTTTTGCCAGCAGGTGCGGCGGAGTGCTGCGCACGCTGGCGAACAGACGCTTGTCAGAATCGCCGATGAAGCCGTCGTAAAGCGCGGCGTCAGCATCCACTTCCTCGTGGGGACGCTCACGGGCAAACACCTGGCGTATCTTTTCGGCCAAGGCCGGGCCGGCGGCTCGAACGCGCTCGGCACGCTGCAACACTGTTGCGGGGTCGATTGACAGTCGCTCGAAGTCGGCACCGCGCAAATGCTCCCATGCGACCAGAGCCGGGCATTTGTTGCAATGCACTTCCTTGAGCGGAATCCGCAACTCGCCTTCAGGCAGATCCGCCTGCCGCACGTACAGCCGGTCCAAGATCGCGTCAGCGTCCAGGTCGAGCAATGCATCTGGCTCGCTGTCCAGGTCGAACACGATCATGCGGCTATCGATCTGTGGATGTCGCGCCAACGGAATGACCGGCGCAGCGCACAGGCGCGAAGCCGGATAACGCTGCGAAACATGCAGCAACGGCGTCATCGCGACAGGATCCATCAGCGATGCCGCAAAACGCTTGTCGCGCAGGCGCAGTGCGTAATCCCACATGCGTGGCTGATAGGTGTGGAACAGGCGGGCCAGCCCGATCAGTGCGCGCACGTCGCTCAGGGCCTCGTGGGCCATGCCTTCGCGCAGGCCATTGTCTTCAGCTAGATGTTCGAGTTTGAAGCTCGTCCCTTTGCCATCTTCGCGCTGTCGCCATTTGATTCCATCAGGTCGAAGCGCGTGCATCAGCCGCAGCGCGTCCAACAGGTCCCAGCGCGAATTCCCACCTTTCCATTCGCGCTCGTAGGCGTCGTGGAAATTGCGATACAGGCCGAAGCGCACGAACTCGTCATCGAAGCGAATCGAGTTGTAGCCGGCACTGCAGGTACCGGGTCGAACCATTTCGTCATTGATGCGGGCAATGGCCGCTGCCTCGGTGACCCCGTCGCGCAGCGCATCTTGCGGGGTGATGCCGGTGATCAGGGTGGCGATGGGCGAGGGTAGAAGGTCGTCAGCGGGCTTGACGAAGAAGCTGATCGGCTCGTCAATTTCGTTCAGGGCTGCATCCGTGCGGATTGCGGCGAACTGGGCGATACGGGTACGGCGCGGGTCGCTGCCGAACGTCTCCAGGTCGTAGAACAGGAAGCTGTCGCTCATGCTATGCATTCCAAGTGCGTGGTTGACCCGGCTACGACGGCGTCTACCGCCGCATGTTCGCTACGCGGCTCAAATGCCGCTTTGCGATCCACGCCACGGCCTCGCCGTCTAGGTTTGATTCGCTGCCATTTATACGTCTTCAAGCGGGGATAGTTGCGCTATCACTGCGGCATCCGCAGCAACCCAGTCCACGCCATCCAGCGATTCCAGGCCACGCGTCGCATCTTCCAGGATATGGCGCTGGATTTCGCTGCGCTGCAGTGCCAGTGAATAGCGGATGCGCATGAAAGTGACCATCGCATAGTGCGGTATGAAGCGGTCTGGATGTCGCGCTTGCAGGGCAAGTTCGAGTTCCCGCTGGAGCAGGAACTGGGCATCGTCCACCTTGTCACGCATCTCGATGTAATTTTCCAGCGCCATTTGCTGGATTGCTTCGGCGTCCGGTTTGCGCAGCAATTCAAATGCGGCAAATGCATCGGCCAAGTCGTCGTGCTGGTCCAGCATGTCGGCCAATGCCGCGCAGTCTTCGAATGCACAGTTCATGCCCTGACCATGGAACGGCACCATCGCGTGGGCGGCATCACCAATCAGCAGCGCGCGGTTGTCCAGGTGCCAGCGATCCAGGTACAGCGTGCCAAGCATGCTGGTCGGATTGGCTTCGAAGTCCTCACGCAGTTCCGGGATCAGCGGCAACGCATCGGGGAAATCACGCTCAAAGAAGGCCCGCGCATCATCCCCAGTCTTGACGGTGGCGAAACTCGGATATTCGCCTTCATGCGGCATGAATAGCGTGACGGTGAATGTGCGTTCGTCATTGGGCAACGCGATGCACATGTAGTGTCCACGTGGCCAGATGTGCAGGGCGTTGGCCTCGATCCGGAACCCGCCATCACTCGCTGGCGGGATTTCCAACTCCTTGTATCCATGGCCCAACCAGTCGCTGCGCTCATTAAGCGCCACCAACGGCGACATCAGCCCGCGAAGGCTTGAACCGGCGCCATCGGCACCGATCAAGGCGTTGAACGGATACACATGGTCGGCGGAGTCACCCTTGAAAGTGGCGATGCGCGCATCGAAATCCACGTGGTCGAGCCGACGGTCGAAGTGCAGGCGTGCGCCGTGCGATTCGGCGGCATCCAGCAGGCTGATGTTGAGCTCCCCACGGTCGATCGACCAGATCACTTCCGAATCATCGCGGCCATAGCGCTGCAAGGTTGGTGTGCCATGCAGCGGGTGCACGAAGCGCCCGCGCATCATCACTGCGCGTTTCAATATTTCTGCATCGGCACCCGCCTGTCGCAGCGCATGCAGGCCGCGTTCGGCCAGTGCCAGATTGATTGAGCGGCCGCCAGCGTAACCATGCATACGCGGATCGCCACGGCGTTCGAACACATCCACCGACCAGCCGCGCTGGGCCAGCAGGGTGGCCAGCAGGCCGCCGGCCAGGCCGGCACCGACGATCGTGATGTGCTTGCTTGAGTAGTTTTGCTCAGCGGCCATCGCGCCAATCCTGCACGCTGCGGGCGAAGCGGAGTACGTCGGCATGGGTGTTGTAAAGCGGTGTTGGCGAGATACGGATCACATCGGGTTCGCGCCAATCGCCGAGTACGCCCTGCGTCGCCAGATGATCGAAGAGGGAACGTCCGCGCTCGCGACCACCCATCACCCGTATCGACAATTGGCAGCCGCGTCGGGCAGGCTCAGACGGCGTGATGATCTGCAACGCATCAGAGAGGTTTTCGCGAATCAGGGTGTCCAGGTAGCTGGTGAGACGCTCCGATTTTGTTCGAAGCGCCGACATTGTTGCGCGCCCGAACTGATCGAGCGACGCACGCAAGGGCGCCAGTCCGAGGATCGACGGATTGCTGAGCTGCCAGCCCTCGGCACCAGGGGTTGGATTGAACTCCGGCCCCATCTTGAAGCGCACCGATGCATCGTTGCCCCACCAACCGGCGAAGCGCGGACGGGTGGTATTGGCATGGCGCTCGTGGACAAAGCAACCGGCGACCGCGCCCGGTCCCGAGTTCATGTATTTGTAGTGGCACCAGACCGCGAAGTCCGCGCCGCTGTCATGCAGTTGCAACGGCAGATTACCGGCGGCGTGGGCAAGGTCGAAGCCAACCACCGCGCCGGCAGCATGGCCGAGGCGGGTGACTTCCTTGAGGTCGAATGCCTGACCAGTGCGGTATTGCACGCCGGGCCACAGGATCAACGCGAGCCGCGGGCCATGTTCGGCGATAGCGCGTTCGATTGCCTGCATCGAAATGGTGCCGTCGGGTTCATCCGGCGCGACCTCGATCAAGGTCATATGCGGCGGTAGCCCGCGATATTCGAGTTGCGATTCCACGGCGTAGCGGTCCGACGGAAAGCTGCCGGCCTCGATCAATATCGCAGTGCGCTCTATCGTTGGCTGGTAAAAGCTGACCATCATCAAGTGCAGGTTGGCGGTCAGCGAATTCATTGCCACGACTTCATGCGGCTGCGCGCCCACGACCTGCGCCAGTGGTTCCCGCACCAGTTCGTGATACGGCATCCACTGCGCGCTGCCAGTGAAGTGGCCTTCGACCGCTTCGTTGGCCCACTTGTCCAGTACTTCCTCGACGTGGGCACGTGCGCCTTTCGGCTGCAGGCCCAGCGAGTTGCCGACAAGGTAGGCCTGGTCGCGACCGTCGTGCTGCGGCAGGTAGAACTCGTTGCGGAAAGAACGCAGAGGATCGGCTGCGTCCTGAGCGTTTGCGTAGTCGTCAGTGAAGGAATTCCTCATGCAAACCTCGACGCGGGCAGATCCAGCCATTCCAGCGCAGTGCCGTGGTAAAGCCGCGCACGTTGCACATCATCCAACTGCAGGCGCTCGATGCCTTCGCCCGGCGACTGTTCGCCCAGCGGGAATGGATAGTCGGTGCCCATCATCACGCGGTCGGTGCCGCAAACTTCCAGCAGGTAACGCAACGCGGCGTCATCGGCGACCCAGGAATCGAAATACAGTCGCTTCAGATACTCACGCGGATTGCGGAAGTTATCAGTCGCCACCAGGTCCGGACGCATGTTGAAACCATGCTCAATGCGGCCGATCGTGTACGGGAATGCGCCGCCGCCATGGGCCAGGCAGATGCGCAGTTTCGGCAGCCGTTCCAGCACGCCGCCGAACACCAGGCAGCACGCTGCCCGCGATTGCTCGGCCGGCATGCCGACCAGCCAGGGCAACCAATATTTCGGCATGGAATCGGTGCCCATCATGTCCCATGGATGCACCAGGATTGCGGCGCCAAGTTCACTGGCAGCCTCGAAAAATTCGAACAACTCTGGAGCATCAAGATTCCAGCCGCCAACATGCGAACCGATCTGTACGCCTTGCAAGCCCAGTTCATCCATGCAGCGCTCGAGCTCGCGCACCGCCAGCGACGGTGATTGCAGCGGCACCGTGCCGATGCCGGCACAATGCCGCGGGAACTCGCGACAAGCCTGCGCCATATGGTCGTTGAGGGTGCGATGCAACTCCAGCGCCTGGCTGGCCTTGGCCCAATAGCTGAACATCATCGGCACCGTGCTCAATACCTGCACCTGCACGCCGAAGGTGGCGAATTCGTCGATGCGAATTTTCGGATCCCAGGTCTTGGCCCAGATCTCGCGGAAGAACTTGCCGTCCTTGTAGATGCGGCTGCGACCGTCATCACCGTGATGGATGACCGGGAAACGGTTGTCACCGTACTTGCTGGCAAGGTCCGGCCAGCTCTTGGGCAAGTAATGCGCGTGGGTGTCGATTTTCAGCATGTCAGGTGATGTCCGCTTGCGAATCCGCATTCATTTCGTAATGGCTTGGCCGCGGATTGAGGGTGCCGCACTGGCTGCAGGTGCGCAGCGCGTGGTTGCGGTAGAAGGCTTCGAACACGCGGAAGAAATCCTGTTCGATGTCGACCAGGTGGAAGGATTCCTCGTACACCTTGTGATTGCAGTTCACGCAGAACCACATCAGCGCGTCGTTCTCGTGCGGCAGGCGCTTGCGCTCGATCACCAGACCCACCGAGCCCGGCATGCGCTGCGGCGAATGCGGCACGTGCGGCGGCAGGTAGAACATTTCACCGGCGCTGATCGGAATGTCGCGTGGAGAGCCGTCCTCCTGGATGCGTAGGACCATTTCTCCTTCAAGCTGGTAGAACCACTCCGGACCGTCCTCGAAGTGGTAGTCCGTGCGCGAGTTCGGCCCGCCAACAATCATCACGATATAGTCGCCATCGACGATGCACTTGTTGCCGACAGGCGGCTGTAGCAAGTGCCGATGCTCGTCTACCCAGGCTTGTAGGTTGATCGGGTTGGGCAATGACATGACGTCCTCCGTTATGCCTTCAGCGCGGCAACGCACTTGAGTTCAATCGCGATCGGCGTGGGCAGCGCAGTGATGCCAATCGTGGTCCGGCATGGCGCGATGGCTGCATCGGGGAAGAACTCCTTCCACACGGCGTTGTACGCCTTGAAGTCGCCGGCCATGTCAGTGAGGTAAACGGTGACATCGACGAGCTCTTCCCAGCGTGTGCCGCTGGCTTCAAGTACTGCGCGCACATTGGCGAACACCGCACGCGCCTGCGCTTCTATGTCGTACTTGCGAACGCGACCATCGGCAGAATATTCGTTGCCGATGATGGCGTCAGTTGCCGGATCGCGCGGACCAATCCCGGACAAGAACAGCAAATTTCCAACGCGGCGTGCGTGCGGATAGCTGCCAATCGCCTTGGGTGCAGTGCTGGCATGAATCGCATCGCGCATCAGCGGTCTTCCCGGTCTGCATGGATGCGAGCCAATGCGGCGTCATACCGTTGCGGAAGCATCTCAAGTGAACTGACGTCGATGCCCAAGTCATGGACGCGGCCATCGCGCAGCGTGTAGACCCAGCCATGGACGCTCACGGCTTGGCCGCGCGCCCACGCGTCACGAACAATAGTGGTCTGGCAGACGTTGGAAACCTGCTGCAGTGCGTTCAATTCGCACAAGCGATCGTGCCGGAGTTCTGGGGAATCCAGCGAGTCCAGCCAGTCCCGGTGCTTGTCGGCGACATCGCCCACGTGCCGGACCCAGTTGTCGGACAAACCAAGGCGCTGCTTGCTCAACGCGGCATGCACCCCGCCGCAACCGTAGTGGCCGACCACCAGGATGTGTTTCACCTTCAGCACATCGACCGCGAACTGGATCACCGACAGGCAGTTGAGATCGGTATGCACCACGACATTGGCGATATTGCGATGCACGAACACTTCGCCCGGCGTCAGGTCAACGACCTGGTTGGCCGGCACGCGTGAGTCCGAGCAACCGATCCACAGGTATTCCGGCGCCTGTTGTCTCGACAGGCGTTCGAAGAACGCTGGATCTTCGCGTGAGACTCGTTCGGCCCATTCGACGTTATTTCGTAGTAGATCCTTCAATGCCGGCATGCAGGAATTCCCTTCTAGAGTTGAATGCCCACGTTGCGGGGCTCGGTGAAAAAGCGCATCGCTTCCATGCCGCCTTCGCGGCCATGGCCGGACTGGCTGCTGCCACCAAATGGCGTCCGCAGGTCGCGCATCAGCCAGGTATTGATCCAGACAATGCCCACGCCAAGGCCAGCGGCGAGGCGGTGGGCGCGGCTCAGGTCACGCGTGAATATTGATGCAGACAAGCCGTAGTCGCTGGCATTTGCCAAGGCCAATGCTTCGGTATCGTCATCGAACGCTTGCAACGTGACCAGCGGTCCGAAAATTTCTTCGCGATTGGTCGCGCATTCCGGGCCAAGGCCTTCGATTACAGTGGGTTGCACGAACCAACCCGGACGCTCGATCGCATTGCCGCCGCATATTACTCGGCCACCTTCGTCTTTGGCCCGCGATATCGCAGCCAAGACCTTGTCGTACTGCGCCTGCGAGGCCAGTGGGCCGATCTGGGTGGTTCCATCCATTGGCTCGCCAATGCGAAGTGCCTGCACGCGCTCGATGAAAATATTGCGGAATTCGCCGTAAATCGAGCGTTCGACCAGAAGCCGTGAGCCACATAAACAGATCTGCCCGCTATTCTGGAATGCGCTGCGTGTCAGAACATCAAGGTTCTGCCGCCAATCGCTATCGGCGAATACCAGTGTCGCGTTCTTGCCGCCGAGTTCTAGCGAGAACTTCTTCAGCATCGGCGCGATGATGCCTGCAATCCGTCGGCCAACGGCGCTGCTTCCGGTAAAACTGATGGCCTTGATGCCGGGATGGCGAACGATCGCTTCGCCTGCGCCCTCGCCACGTCCATGCACGATATTCAGCACGCCTGGCGGAAAACCAATTTTGATGAGCAACTTCGCCAGCAGGGTGGCGGTGTGCGGGGTCACTTCCGAAGGCTTGGCAACGACGGTATTGCCTGCGGCGAGTGCCGGCGCGATCTTCCAGGTAAACAGATACAGAGGCAGGTTCCACGGGCTGATGCAGCCGACCACGCCCAGCGGCAGGCGAAGCGTGTAATTCAGTCCCGCTTGACCATGGTGGGATTCGCTGGCGAACTGGGTTGCGGCGTGCGCAAAGAAGCGCAGGTTGCTGACAGCGCGCGGGATCTCGATCACGCGCGCCAATGCAATGGGCTTGCCACTATCGCGGGTTTCGGCCTCAGCGAACGCGTCCATGCGGGCTTCAAGTGCGTCGGCGAGTTTCTCCAGCCAGCGCGCGCGTTCGCTGTTCGGCAGGGCCGACCACGCAGGGAATGCAGCTTGCGCAGCGGCGACGGCTGCGTTGACATCGCTGGCATCGCCATCGGCGACCTGGGAGATGACATTGCCGGTGGCGGGATCAAATACATCCAGCCATTGCCCGCTGGCGGGTTCAACCGCATGTCCGTTGATCCAGTGCCGGTAACGTTGCATTCGCCTAGTGTACCGGCGCCGTCAACACTCGACAGATACGCTGGTCAGATGGATTGCATCCGACCGCCGTCGACCGCGATCGACTGGCCGTTGACGTACGCAGCGGCTGGAGAACACAGGAAGGCGATCATGCCGGCGACCTCATCTGCCTGAGCGAACCTGCCCGCTGGTACGGTCGCGAGCATGCCCTTGGCGACTTCATCCTGGGTTTTGCCAGTCACCGCGCTGCGGTCAGCCAGGATCTGTTCGAGGCGTTGGGTCTTGGTATATCCAGGCAAGACGTTATTGACGGTGATGCCGTCACTGCCAAGTTCCTTCGATAGTGTCTTCGCCCAACTCGCCACCGCGCCGCGAATGGTGTTGGACACACCGAGATTGGCGATGGGCTCGTACACCGAGGTCGAGAGCACGTTGACGACGCGGCCCCACTGCGCGCCGCGCATGCCGGGCAGCACCGCCTGCAGCAGAATTTGGTTGGCGATCAGGTGTTTGTTGAACGCATCAAGATAGTCAGCGATGCCGGCAGCGTGCGCAGAGCCGCCCGGCGGGCCGCCTGTGTTGTTGAGCAGGATATGCACCGGGCGCTCTGCTGCGAGTGCAGCCACAGACTGTCCAAGCGCGAAAGTCTGCGCCATGTCGGCGACGACATAGGCATGCCGCTGCTTGCCAGTGCTGGGCAGGGATGCAACGGCATCACGCAAGGCTTCATCACGACGGGCAAGCAGGGTGACATCTGCACCCAGCCGTGCCAGTTCCAGCCCGGTTGCGCGGCCGATGCCTTCCGACCCACCGCAGACCAATGCGTGCTTTCCGGCCAGGTCGAGATCCATCAGGCACGTGTTCCCAGTGACTGGATCATCTGCGGGCGCAAGGCTTCATCGTCCTGCGCCTGAGGGGGTGCCAGCTCGCCAAGCGCGAATCCACGTTCCAGCGCATCGTCGTCATCGAGACCTGCGAATTCGACGAACTCGGCGTCCATCAACGCCGCGCGGGCAGTATCGAGACTGTCGTAAGCAAGGGTATTGCCATCGCTGTCGAACACTTCGCCGGTGCCCGCTTCGCGTTCGCGCAGGCGTGCCCAGACGATCATGCGGCCGAGTGTCGCCAACCACCAGCTATCGGGCGCAACAGCACTCACATCAAGCCCTCGGCCAACAGCCACAGCAGGCCACCCGCAGCAACACCGGAGAGAATGACCAACATCGAAATTCGCGCAGGCGTGGTCAAGCCAGTCAGGTTGCGATCCGGGTTGCCCCGATATTCGGCACGCAGCAGCCACAGCAACGCACGTGGTTTGAGGAACGCGCCTTCACCAAGCACAGCGGTGATCTCCGGATGACGATCGCGGACATGCACCAGCGCCAGTGGCCAGAAAATCACGAAGGCGGTGGCACCGGCAATGGCGGTGGCGAATGCAGTCAGCGCAAGGAACAGGATGAAGTCGGGATCCATTACTCAGAACTCCGCATGGCCAGGCGCGCGTGGATAGGCGATCGCGTCGCGAATATTGGAGAGGCCGCAGACGTACACGACAAGGCGTTCAAAGCCGAGTCCAAAGCCGGCATGCGGCACCGAGCCGTACCGGCGGAAATCGCGATACCAACTGTAATGCACGGGGTCGAGGCCGAACTGCGCCATGCGTGAATCCAGCACGTCCAGGCGTTCTTCGCGCTGGCTGCCACCAATGATCTCGCCGATGCCAGGTGCCAGCACGTCCATCGCCGCGCACGTCTTGCCGTCGTCATTCAGGCGCATGTAAAACGCCTTGATCTGCTCCGGATAGTTCATGACCACGACTGGCCGACCGATGTGTTCTTCGGTCAACCAGCGCTCGTGCTCGGTCTGCAGGTCCAGGCCCCATTCGACCGGGAAGTCGAACTTCTTGCCGCTGGCCTGCAGCAGCTTGATAGCATCGCCGTACTCGATGCGCTCGAACGGCGCATTGATGAAAGCGTCGAGCTTGGTGATCGCATCTTTTTGAACGCGTTCAGCGAGGAAAGCGAGGTCATCAGTACGCTCGTCCAGCACTGCGCGGAACAAGTACTTCAGGAACTCTTCGGCGAGGTCGGCATCGTCGTTGAGATCGGCGAATGCGATCTCAGGCTCGATCATCCAGAACTCGGCCAAGTGCCGGGTGGTGTTGCTGTTTTCGGCGCGGAACGTCGGCCCGAATGTATAGACCTTGCTCAGGGCCAGGCAATAGGCCTCGACGTTGAGCTGGCCGGACACGGTCAGGAAGGTTTCCTTGCCAAAGAAGTCACGACTGAAATCCACGTTGCCCTTGCCGTCCAGCGGCAGGTTGGCCATGTCCAGTGTAGAAACCCGGAACATCTGGCCGGCACCCTCGGCATCGGAGCTCGTCACGATTGGTGTGCTGATCCAGTAGAAGCCGCGCTCGTCGAAGAAACGATGCACCGCCATCGACAGGCAATGGCGGATACGGGTGACCGCGCCGAAGAGGTTGGTGCGCGGACGCAGGTGCGCGAACTCGCGCAGGTATTCCAGCGAGTGCGCCTTCGGCTGCATCGGGTAGGTAAGTGGATCCTCGACCCAGCCGCTGACGTGGATTTGCGATGCCTGGATCTCGAAGCCCTGGCCTTGGCCCTGTGACTTGACCAAAATGCCGGTCGCGATGATCGCGCAGCCCGTGGTCAGGTGCTTCACCTCGGATTCGTAGTTGGCCAGCGTATTGGGCGCAACCAACTGGATCGGCGCAAAGCACGAACCATCACTGAGGTGGACGAAACTGAGTCCCGCCTTGGAATCGCGACGGGTTCGCACCCAGCCACGCACGGTGACCTGGCCACCCTCGGGCACATGCCCGGCAAGTGCCTGGGCCACACTGATCGTTGTCATCTTGAAATCCTGGCAATAAGCACGATGTAAGCCATGCAGTTTACCGGAGCTACAATGGATCCATGGCTATCTCACTGACACCGTCCGCTCACGCCCGCATTCGCGGTTATCTCGATGCCGATCCAGCCGCGCTTGGATTGCGTTTTGGCGTGTCCCGCACTGGCTGTTCCGGTTGGGGCTACAAGGCCGACATGGCGCGCGAGCAGGGTGCCGACGACCAAGTGTTCGACGACAATGGCGTCAGCATCTATGTGGATGCCGACAGTCTGTCGTTGATCGATGGCACCGAGATCGACTTCGTCAAGCAAGGCCTGAACGAACAATTCGTGTTCCGCAACCCGAACGTGGCCGGCGAATGCGGCTGTGGGTCCAGCTTTACGACGGACGCCGACAAGCTCGCCTGATTGGTCCGCGCAGCGCAATTTGCGCGCAAGTCATTGATTCGCCATAATGGCCGGCTCCCGCGCTTGTAGACCAAGCGCTTGAGACCTTGCCCGAACGCGTCTGCCAGCTTTGCTGCAGGTGGCCGAGGGCTTCCAGGCACGGCGTTCCGCCGGCCAACATCCACAAGGAAACGACAATGCGTCAATACGAAATCGTGTTCCTGGTCCATCCGGACCAGAGCGAGCAAGTGCCAGCCATGATCGAGCGTTACAAGAGCGCGATCGAAGCGGGCGAGGGCAAGATCCATCGTCTGGAAGATTGGGGCCGCCGTCAGTTGGCGTATCCGATCCAGAACTTGGTCAAGGCCCACTATGTGCTCATGAACGTGGAAGTCGAGCAGGCCGTGCTTGACGAACTGGTCGAAGGCTTCCGCTTCAACGATGCAGTGCTGCGCCACCTGGTCATGCGCCGCGACGACGTGGTGACAGAGCAGTCGCTGATCATGAAGAACAAGGACGAGAAGGGCGACAAGCCCGAGCGTAGCGAGCGCCGTCGCCGTGACGAAGACAGCGATGGTGGCGGTAACAACAAAGATGACGCCAGCACCGATGACGCTGCCGACACCTCCGACAACGCCGAAGCCGCCTAAGCCCTTTTCAGGAACACACCCATGTCCAAGTTCTTCCGCCGCCGCAAGTTCTGCAAATTCACCGCCGAAGGCATCACCGAGATCGATTACAAGGATCTCAACATCCTCCGCCAGTACCTGACCGAGAACGGCAAGATCGTCCCCAGTCGCATCACCGGCACCAAGGCCAAGTACCAGCGCCAGCTGCAGAATGCGATCAAGCGCGCGCGTTTCCTGGCCCTGATCCCGTACACCGATAACCACAACATCTGATTGCGTCGCCAGCTCGGTCTGGCGTTGTTGCTGGTCCGGGTCGCAAATTCTCATTGACTGAAGTCAACTGCGGTTTGCGCCCCAGCCCGCGTCTAGCCAGCCCATCGCTGGCTTCGCAATTGCACGTTTGTAAACCTTTTCAAACCCGTCCATTCGGACAGCACGCGTTGCGGGCCGTGGCCTGCTAACGAATACGGAGCAATTTTATGCAACTGATTCTTCTGCAAAAAGTCGTCAATCTCGGCAACCTTGGTGACAAGGTCGATGTAAAGCCTGGTTACGGCCGCAACTTCCTGGTTCCGCAGGGAAAGGCCGTGCCGGCAACTGCCGCCAACCTGGCTGATTTCGAAGCCAAGCGCGCCGATTACGAAGCCAAGGCACAGGCCACGCTGGAAGCCGCTACGGCGCGCCAAGGCAAGCTTGAAGGCGCCAGCGTTACGATTCCCGCCAATTCCTCGACCGAAGGCAAGCTCTACGGCTCGGTGGGTCCGCGCGAGATCGCCGAGGCCATCACCAAGCAACTGGGCATCAAAGTCGGCAAGTCGGAAGTGGTGATGGGCGAAGGCCCACTGCGCCACACCGGCGAGTTCGATGTCGCCGTGCACATGCACGCAGACGTCGAATCCACGGTCAAGGTTGTCGTGGTGCCGGAAGCGGCGTAAGCCGACTGACATCACGTGATTCTGGACGGGCGCCTTCAAGGCGCCCGTTTTCATTTCAGCCGAGTCAGGGCGCGAGTCGCAGCTGGTGAGACGAGTTATGCACAGGTTGTCCCATGACTTGTCTGCAACACCCAGTACTCGATGCGTCCTACGATGTCGAACTTCGAACAACAACAAACGATTCGCGATGACGAGTCTGGCAGGGGAGTCACGTTTCTAATGAGTGCACGCACGGGTCTGCGTTCGGACGGGTTCAATCCGCGTAGCGACAACCGGATCGAGGCCCTGCGCGTGCCCCCGCAATCGGTTGAAGCCGAGCAGGCGGTGTTGGGCGGATTGATGCTGGATCCGAACGCGTTCGACCGCATCGCCGACATGATTGTTGACACCGACTTCTACCGACGCGATCACCAGCTGATCTATCGCGCAATTCGCGAACTGGGCGAAAAGAACCGTCCATTCGATGCGGTGACGTTGGGCGAATGGTTCGAGTCGCAGGGCATCGCCGAACAGATCGCCGGCGGCGCCTATCTGATCGAACTGGCCAGCACCACGCCCAGTGCAGCCAACATCAAGGCGTATGCGGAAATCGTGCGCGACAAGGCGGTGCTGCGACAGTTGATCGATGTAGGTACTGGCATCGTCAATGACGGTTTCCAGCCGGAGGGCCGCGAGAGCGCTGAGTTATTGGCCAAGGCAGAACAGCAGGTATTTGCCATCGCTGAAGCCGGTGCGCGCGGGCGCCAGGACTTCGTCCCTGTGCGCAAGGCGCTGATCGAAGCGTTCGATGTGCTGCAAACCCGCAATGCCAACGGCGGCGGCATCTCCGGCCTGTCCACTGGCTATACCGAGTTCGATGAAATGACCGCCGGCCTGCAGCCGACCGACTTGCTGATCCTTGCCGCACGTCCGGCGATGGGCAAGACCACGCTGGCGTTGAACATCGCCGAGGCCGCCGCGATCAAGTCAAAAAAAGCGGTGGCGGTGTTCTCGATGGAAATGTCGGCCAGCCAGCTGGCGCTGCGCTTGATCTCCTCGGTCGGCCGGGTGAATGCGACCCGCCTGCGCACCGGGCAGTTGGAAGACGAGGACTGGAGCCGGGTGTCCAGCGCGATCCAGATCATGAAGGACGTCAAGATTTTCATCGACGACACGCCTGCGCTGTCGCCGGACGTGCTGCGCGCGAAGGCGCGGCGGCTCAAGCGCGAGCACGACCTGGGCTTGATCGTGATCGACTACCTGCAGTTGATGGCGGTTCCCGGAAATAGCGAGAACCGGGCGACCGAGATTTCCGAAATCAGCCGCTCGCTGAAGGGGCTGGCCAAGGAACTGAACGTGCCGGTGATTGCGTTGTCGCAGCTCAACCGCTCGCTGGAAACACGCACGGACAAGCGTCCGGTGATGGCCGACCTGCGCGAATCCGGTGCGATCGAGCAGGATGCCGACGTCATCATCTTCATCTATCGCGACGAGTACTACACCAAGGAAGCCTCCGCCGATAAAGGCCTTGCCGAAATCATCATCGGCAAACAGCGCAACGGCCCCACGGGATCATTCAAACTCAAGTTCTTTGGTGAATACACCCGCTTCGACAATCTGGCGCATGATTCGGTGGGTAGCTTCGAATAACCTCACCCGTTTGCAACGATGCCGCGTGCAGCGACAAACGGACAGGTGTTAGCGCAGGAGCATTTATAGACGCGTAGCGAATACTCGCCCCTGCCGACGCGGGGCAGCCCAACAAGGCCCACTGGATATGGTCGAATAGCGCCATGAGTGACCTCCTGAACCAGCGTCCGACCCGCATCGTGGTCGACCTTCAAGCCATCATCGACAACCTGCACGCGATCACCGATCACGTGCGGGTGCCAGTCATGCCCATCGTCAAGGCCAATGCCTATGGTCATGGCTTGGTACCCGTCGCGCTGCACCTGCAGGCGCGGGGCGCGCATCAATTGGGCGTGGCATTCGTGGAGGAGGGCATCGCCTTGCGCCAAGCCGGGGTGACCATCCCGATACTGGTATTGGGCGGAATCTACGGCCCACAGGTCACGCAGTTCATTTCGAATGACCTGGAGATCACTGTTTCGTCGATGGACAAGCTGCGCAAGGTCGAAGCAGCGGCGCAGGCATTGAACCGCAAGGCGGTGATCCATCTGAAGATTGACACCGGCATGGAGCGGATCGGCGTGCACAGCTATTCCTGCAAACCCTTCATCGAAGCCGCGTTGGCCTCGCGCTGGTGCGAGCTTAAAGGCATCTATTCGCACCTGGCCTGCGCTGACAACCCGGCATCGCCGATGACGGGCGAACAGCTGGATCGATTCCTTGAAGCGTGCGCCCACATCGAACGTGTCGGTGCACCTATGCCGCTTCGCCATCTTGCCAATTCCGGTGGCATCCTGCATTTTCCGGAGACGCACCTCGACATGGTGCGACCGGGGATACTCCTCTATGGCGTGTCGCCGGGTCCGGCATCGCAACCCACCATCCAAGTAAGGCCGGCGCTTTCGCTGGTTTCGCAGGTGGTTTACTTCAAAGTGGTGCGAGCAGGGAACCCGGTCAGCTACAGCGCAACCTGGGCGCCGGCGGCCGATACACGCATCGTGACCGTCCCGATCGGCTATGGCGATGGCTACCCGCGCGCATTGTCTTCTTGCGGGCAGGTACTGATAAACGGCAAGAAGCATCCCGTCGTCGGCCGCCTGTGCATGGACCAGTTCATGGTCGATATCGGCGAGGACAGTGCCTGGAACGAAGATGAAGTCGTGCTGATAGGCCGTCAAGGCGATGAGGTGTTGGCGACGGAAGATCTCGCCCAAGCCGCTGGCAGGATTTCCTACGAAATCCTTACCGGCCTCAATGAACGCATCCCGCGCGAGTACAAGGTCGGCTGACGGCAGCCGCTGCGTTGACCCCGCGCGGGCACGCGTGATTCACTCCTTGGCTACAGGGGGAGTAACGATGGCCACGTCCAAACCGCGCACGGGTTCAAGGCCGCGAGCCAAACCGCTGCCCGCGCCACGACCGAAGCGCGAAGCGATGTCGCGGGTGGATACTGCGTGGTTGCGGATGGAGCGTCCGACCAACCCGATGATGATCACCGGCGTGCTGATGTTCGACGAGCCAATGTCGTTGCAGAAGCTCAAGCGGGTCATCAATCAGCGTTTCCTGAGCTATCCGCGGTTCTTGCTAAAGCCCGTGGAAGGCGCGACCGGATCGCAATGGGTGGAAGACGAGACGTTTGACCTGGACTGGCACGTACGCCTGTCCGGCCTGCCGGGAAAGACTGGGCATGGCGCAGAAAAGAAGGCGTTGGAGCGCTTCGCCAGTCAACTGGCATCCAGCCCGCTGGATCCGACCAAGCCTCTCTGGCAGTTCCATTTGGTCGAGCGCTACCAGGGTGGCAGCGCGGTGGTGGCGCGGATTCATCACTGCTACGCCGACGGCATTGCGCTGGTCCAAGTACTTTTGTCATTGACAGATACCAGCCGTGTGCCCTCCGAAGCCAATCGGTTGGACAAAGCGTGGTTGAAGCACGAGGCGGCACCTGTCGCCAAACGCATGGGCGCGATGGAGCGCTATCTGCAGCTCGGCGGCAAAGTGTTGGAACAGGGGAGGGCGCTCTACCTCGACCCCACGCTGCCAAGGCTGATCGCCAAGGAATGTGGTGAACTCGCGCGCGAGCTGGTTAATGTGCTGGCCTTGCCAGATGATCCTCCATCGCTACTGCGTGGGCGGCTTGGGGTCAGCAAGCGCGTCTCCTGGGCCGAACCGCTGAGCCTGGACGAGGTCAAGACGGTAGGGCGTGCCTGTGGCTGCACGGTCAACGATGTGCTCATGGCGGCTGCGGCCGGTGCGTTACGCAGTTACATGCTTGATCGCGGAGAAAATCTGGAAGGCATGACCTTGCGTGCAACCGTGCCTGTCAACTTGCGGCCTTTGGAACACGCGAAGAAACTCGGCAATCACTTTGGCTTGGTGTTCCTGGAGCTACCAGTAGGGGAAGACAATCCCCTACGACGGGTAGAACGCATCTCCGATTGCATGAATCAGCTGAAGAAGTCGCGGCAAGCAATTGTTGCATATGGACTTTTAGCAGCACTTGGAATGGCTCCTCCGGCCATTCTCGAGGTTGCCCTGGACATGTTCAGCCGAAAAGCCAGTGCAGTGGCCACCAATGTTCCCGGACCTCAGCAACCGTTGTACATGGCCGGGTGCGCCCTTCGCGAGATGATGTGCTGGGTGCCACAGACGGGTTCCATCGGGCTGGGCCTGTCGCTCATGAGCTACCGCGGACAGGTGCACTTCGGCTTGATTTCCGACGCACGCTTGATTCCGGATCCCGATGCGGTGGCCCGCCGCTTCGGCGTCGAATTCGAGAAATTGCTGTACCTGGCGCTGATGGGTCGCTGGGACGAAACCCTGGATGCTGCCGGCGCCTGTGCAATGCTTAAAGAGTCAACCTGAGCTTAACGGCCAGATTGCTCGTTCACATTCGGGCCACATGATCACGACTAGCCTGTTCCGCGTATTCAGGATTTGCCTGAAGCCATCCACAGACCAGGAGTTTTCCGCATGAACAACAAGCTCAAGCTCGCAGCGCTCGGCGCCACCCTGGCGATCTTTACGTCTGGCTGTGCCACCTACACGGGCCAGACAAATGACCCGACTGATCCCAACCGTACCCAACGGGGCGCCCTGATTGGCGCAGCTATCGGCGCGGCAGCAGGCCTGCTCAGTGGTGGTGACGCCGTCGAGCGCCGTCAACGGGCCATGGTTGGTGCAGGTGTCGGTGCACTAGCGGGTGGTGCGGTCGGCGTGTATCAGGATCGCCAGGAGGCTGACCTTCGTCGCCAGACGGCAGGTACTGGGATCGATGTGTCTCGTGATGGCGACGTCATCAAGTTGAACCTGCCGGACGGCGTGACCTTCGATTTCGCCAAGTACGACCTCAAGTCGCAGTTTTACCCCGCTTTGAATAACGTAGCGGCGACGTTGCGCGAGTACAACCAGACAATCGTGGAAGTCAGTGGCCACACGGACAGCGTTGGATCTGATGCCGCCAATCAGGTTCTGTCGGAACGTCGTGCCAATTCCGTCGCCGGGTATCTGATCGGCCAGGGGCTGATGCGCGAACGCTTTGAAATCGTGGGCATGGGCGAGCGTTACCCGGTGGCCAGCAACGATAACGATTCCGGCCGCTCGCTCAACCGCCGTGTCGAGATCCGCTTGCTGCCCGTGCAGTCGTAACCCCTGTTCGAATCGCACCATCAAGGCGGGCCGCATCCATCACGGCCCGCGTTTTCTTAATTGTGACCGTTCATTAGCTGTTGCTTGTGATCCCGTGGTTCGCCCTTATACTAATCTTGTCTGCGATATCGACGTTCCCGGGGGTGCACTGGCTTCGACGGGGGTTGCGAAATTGTTTGGCGCATGCCGAGGGGGTAGCTTTCCTCGTAAATCCAGCTGCAAAAACTCAGACGCCAACGACGACGTCTTCGCTCTCGCCGCTTAAGGCGTAAGCCCTGAACCCACTTGTGCCTATGCTCGTGGATGTAGGGTCATTATCATGGGATCGAAGCTGGCGGCTACCCGTCAACCAGCTTCTAGACTAAAGCGGGTGTGGATGCCGGTGTGCCTCGCACGTTGTGTTGCCGTCAGCCGAGATCAAACAACGAGCTAAGCATGTAGTGCCGGGCATGGAGTACCTTCGGACGGCGGTTCGATTCCGCCCACCTCCACCATTTACCGTTCCAAGTACGTCCAAAGAAGGCCGGAATCCCCAATCAAATCAAGGGTTCTGGCCTTTTTTTTGTGTCCTATGACTTCCTGCAAAGTCCTTCGAAAGCTACCGTCTAGTGGCGGCAACTTCGACAGTAACGAGAGTTACCGTCAGAAGCAGAATTACAGTCGACGGGGATTCGGGGGCCAGGCACTGGTGATTAACGAGATTCGTCCGCCGCTACGCCAGCCACCAAATTTTCTTCCTGACGCAACGATTGCTGCCAAGCCCGCATGCCCTTCACTGCCAAAGCCACGAAACCTGCGTACAGAATCGCAGTGACGAACAGATTTTTGTGCGTGTACATGCCGATATAAACCACGTCCACCACGATCCACATCCACCATGCGGCGATGTGACGGCGGTTTTGCCACCATTGCCCCACTAGGCTGAGTGCAGTGAGCATGGCGTCTAGCCAAGGAAGTGATGCATCGGTCCAGCGGTGCATCACCAATCCCAGGAGTAACCCACCGGTCACGCCGATGATCAGATGCGTGATGGCAAGGCGCCTTGGTAACCGAGCCACGTGAACGTGGCCACTGCTGTCCAGGTGGTGCATCCAGCGTATCCAGCCGGCAATGAGCATCCCTGCGAAAGCGCATTGCAGCAGAACATCTGAATACAGTTTGGCGCCGACAAACACCCAGACGTAGACCGAGATCGACAGCAGGCCCGCTGAAAAACACCAGGGACTACGCTTGATCGTAAGCCACACAGCGCTAGCGCTGAGTGTGGCCGCCGCGATTTCGTGCCAGGGCATCACAGCGCAACGCTAACCGACAGTCGTGCCAAGCGTGGTGCGCCTGGAAACAGGTAGTTGTCGCCTCCGGAGCTACCCGTATCGCGCCAGTAGAAGCGATTGAACAGATTGTCCACGCCGAGTTGCACAACAAATGAGCGCTGCTGCCAGTTGCCGCGATAACGCAGGCCTGCATCAAAAATATGATATGCATCAGCCCGCACACTTCCATCTGCTGTGGCCACATTCGACGATGCGTAACGCCAACCTCCCTGCAGGCTGAGGGTCGGTAGTGAGGGCAACTGATAGTCCAAGTGCAGGCTGCTGCGCAGGCGCGGCACGTTGACCACCTGGTGGCCTTCATAGCTGGGCGTGCCGGTGTTGTGTGCACGCGCCTGGATCAGGCTGACACTTGCGATGGCACTCAGGTTCGCGCTGAGTTGGCCATTTGCCGATAGCTCCACGCCGCTATGCACTTCTTCACCGCGCTGGAGGAAGGTGAAACCGGCGCTGGACGCATCCGGTTGCGCGAACTGGTAGGGCTGGTGGATACGGAACACGGCGGCGTTGAGATCAATGCTGTCATTCCAGCGATATTTGACGCCCGATTCCAACTGACGGCTCAGACGGGGCGCGAGAAACTCGCCGTCATTACTGGTCCAGAAGGGGGCTTCCATGCCCAGGGACAATCCTTCGCTATAACTGGCGTACGCGGTGAACGCAGCGATCGGTTGCCACAGCACGGCGGCTTGTGGCAACAATTTCTCCAGACGCGAACTGCGCTTGAGCTTGCCGGAACTGCTCCATGCGCGCTCATTCATTCGCACCAAGCTGCCGCCGGCAATCAGCTGCCAATGTTCGCCCAAGTGCATGCGATCCATCGCGAATACGGAACGCTGCCAACTGTCGAAGCGGCGCACTGGGTTGCCGGGCTGGTTCGGCGATGGCGCGAAATATCGCGGCGCGTTGTCATTGATGTTGGCGGTACCAACGTAGTCGTACACGTATGGACTGCGGGTAATCGTGCGGTGAAAGCTACCGATGCCGATACTCAGTTCGTGGCTGAGCGTGCCGGTGTCGAAGCGACCATCCAGCGTCGCACGGGCATGGTCGCCAACGCGGGTGTCATCGGGGCTGCGATAGTCGTAAATATCGTAGTCGCCGTTGGGTGCGAAGTAATTGCCTGGATTGCTGCCATCGGCGCACTCCGCCGCATAGAAGCAGCCGTAGGCAAAGGCCACGTTGTCGTCGATCACGCTGCGGCTGCGCCCTGCAGCAAGTCGCAACTGCCAGTCGTCACTGAACGCGTGGTTCAAGCGCGCACTGCTGTTCGCAGCATGGATGGAAACTGGCTGCTGCCATGGCTGATAGCCAAGCATGCGCGTGACGTCTGCTTGCGAAGGCAGGTATTTTCCACCCAGCAACTGATAGCCGGATGCCGAGCGCTGTGC
>JBBSRO010000029.1:0-39029 GCA_038242955.1 Lysobacterales bacterium | reverse complement strand
GCTGAAGCCGGCCGCACGGCGTTGCGCACTGCGCTGGATATCGAAGCGGTAGTCCACATTGACGCCACGGCTTTGTTGCCCGCTGCGGATCGCGGACTGCGGGAGAAAGATTGTGCCGCTGCAGACTGGTGCCAGAGCCACGCGCAGCAGGCCGGGCGCTTTACCGACACCTTGTCTGCAGTCAATTGGTGGTTCCTGCCGCTGCGGGGTAGCACTGGCTGCTTGGGCGTCGTTGGGCTGCGGTTTCCAGTGGAAGTAAAACGACTGGGGACCGAACAACGCCGGCTCGCCGAAGCGATGGTCGATGACATTGCGCAGGCAGCGCTGCGAACCCGACTGGTGGATGATCTGGAGTCTTCACGAATCGACGCCGAAACCGACCGGCTACGCTCTGCGCTGTTGTCATCGGTGTCACACGACCTGCGTTCGCCGCTGGCGGCCATCATTGGCTCAGCCTCGAGCCTCCAGCATTACGGGGAAAAAATGGGCGACGCGGATCGGGTAGCGCTACTCGATACCATCCGCAGCGAAGGCGAACGGCTCGATCGCTACATCCAGAACCTGCTCGACATGACGCGGCTGGGACACGGTGGGTTGGCACTGCGTCGGGAATGGATCGGTGCAGATGAGTTATTGGGCGCCGCGACCTCGCGGATCGCTGCTTACGTCCCCGGTGCGCGCGTCGAATTGGCGATCAACGATGGGTTGAAGCCGCTTTGGGTGCACCCGGCCTTGGTTGAGCAAGGCATTTTCAACATTATCGAAAACGCAGTGAAGTTCTCGCCACCCGACCAGCCAGTGCACGTCTCTGCACGCGACCTCGACGACGGCAGCCTCCAGGTTGATGTCGACGATGCAGGTCCTGGCATTCCGGAAGCAGACCGTGCGCGCATCTTCGACATGTTCTACAGCGTCGAGCGCGGCGACCGTGGGCACAAAGGGACGGGACTGGGTTTGGCGATTGCACAAGGCATGCTGGGCGCCCACGGTGGTACCGTCGTGGCGCTTCCTGGTCCTGATCGACACGGCACGCGCATCCGGATCACCCTGCCGCGCATCGTTCCGGTCGACAATGGCGCATGACTGAACCCCAATCGACTCCGGCGCGGATTCTCATCGTTGACGATGAGCCCCAGATCCGGAAGTTCCTCGACATCAGCTTGCGCACGCAGGGCTATGCGGTGCTGATGGCCCAAGACGGTCGTTCTGGCCTGGACATGCTGGCGACCCAAGGTGCGGAGCTGGTCATCCTGGATATGGGGTTGCCGGACATGGAAGGACACGATGTACTGCGTCAACTGCGCGAATGGTCAAAGGTACCGGTGCTGATGCTCTCGGTGCGTGCAGACGAAGCCGGCAAAGTGGCGGCATTGGACTCGGGTGCGAACGACTACGTGACCAAACCGTTTGGCGTCCCGGAGCTCATGGCTCGAATACGGTCACTGCTCCGAACGCATGCGACGGAAGGACAGGCACCGCCGTCTTTCGACGACGGGATTCTGCACATGGATCTTGCATTACGAGAGGTATCGATTCGCGGCGAAGCTGTCCAACTAGCGCGCAAAGAGTACGCCTTGCTTGCGCTGCTTGTGCGGCACGCGGGACGGGTTGTGACCCAGCCTCAAATCCTGCAGGAGTTATGGGGAAACCACCATGAACACGACACCCATTACTTACGGGTGCTGGTCGGCAAGCTGCGGCAGAAACTCGGCGATAACGCGGCAGCTCCGTCCTGGATCGCGACCGAGTCAGGGGTGGGGCTGAGATTCATTGGTGAACAGAATGCCCTTGATTCGTAGCCGGACATGAAACCGGGTTAGCGTGATCTCCGCCGCACCTGAACATGTTTCCTGCAGCGTGCGCGTAGATTGTCATCAGCGGCGTGCAAGTTGCGGGTTGAGCGGGTCTCAGCGAGACGCTCTCGTCCACACGCATCGAGTGCGTTGACTGGTCGTGACACGTCAACGCGTGTGAGAGCCCCGCCCAGCGCCAGCGCGGATCCGATACGCCTACACCTTGAGGAAGCTCGATGACCACGCTCTCCCCCGAACTTGCCCACCGCATTGATGGCTATTGGCGCGCTGCCAACTACCTTTCCGTGGGCCAGATCTACCTGTTCGACAATCCGTTGCTGAAACGACCCTTGGTGCCGTCAGACATCAAACGCATGCTGTTGGGGCATTGGGGTACGACGCCCGGACAGAACTTCATCTACGTCCACTTGAACCGCATCATCAAGAAATACGACTTGGACATGATCTACGTGTCCGGGCCGGGTCACGGCGGCGCGGCAGTCGTTGCCAACTCCTATCTGGAGGGAACCTACAGTGAGGTGTATCCGGACATCAGCCAGGATGAGGCCGGCCTGCAAAAGCTCTTCCTTCAGTTTTCCTTTCCAGGCGGCATCCCCAGCCATGCATCGCCCGAAACGCCGGGATCGATCCACGAGGGCGGCGAGCTGGGCTATTCGCTGAGCCATTCCTTTGGCGCCGTGTTCGACAACCCGGGATTGATCGTTGCGTGCGTGGTTGGCGATGGCGAAGCAGAAACCGGACCTTTAGCGACGGCATGGCATTCAAACAAGTTCCTGGACCCGGTAAACGACGGCGCAGTGCTACCGATTCTGCATCTCAATGGCTACAAGATCGCCAACCCCGCCATCCTCGCGCGCATCAGCAGGGAAGAGCTAGAGCAACTCCTGCGAGGCTACGGATGGACGCCAATCTTCGTGGAAGGCGATGAGCCGGCACTGATGCATGAAGCCATGGCCACTGCATTGGATACGGCGATCGAGCAGATCAAGAAAATCCAGGAACACGCCCGCAACCATGGCGCCACGGAGCGTCCGCGCTGGCCAATGATCGTATTGAAGTCACCCAAGGGCTGGACGGGGCCGAAAGTAGTCGATGGCATGAAGGTCGAAGGCTCATTCCGCGCGCATCAAGTTCCGCTTCACCCGAACAGCATTCCCGAACACCTGGCCCTACTGGAAGCGTGGTTGCAGAGCTATCGACCTGCGGAGCTATTCGACGAAATCGGGCGGCTGCTACCCGAACTCGCTGAGCTCGCACCCGAAGGTAACCAGCGGATGGGGGCAAACCCGCATGCGAATGGCGGGATGCTGCTGCGCGAGTTGCGCATGCCCGATTTCCGGGACTACGCGGCAACCAGCGTCAGTCGAGGGGGAATCGGCATCGGTGACACACGCGTACTCGGACCGTTCCTGCGCGATGTGGCGACGTTGAACGATGAGCAGCGCAACTTCCGTGTTTTCGGCCCTGACGAGACGCTGTCCAATGGTCTTGGCGCATTGTTCGAGACGACCACGCGCCAGTGGGAAGCCGAAACACTGCCCGACGATCAGTTTCTCGCCCGCTCCGGTCGCGTGGTGGATTCGATGCTCAGCGAGCATCAATGCGAAGGTTGGTTGGAAGGCTACCCGCTCACCGGACGGCACGGGTTGTTCAACTGCTATGAAGCCTTCATCCACATCATCGATTCAATGTTCAACCAGCACGCGAAGTGGCTCAAGGTCACCGCCGGACTTCCATGGCGGCGCAAGATCGCCTCATTGAACTACCTGCTGGCCTCGCATGTCTGGCGACAGGACCATAACGGCTTTACCCATCAGGATCCGGGCTTCGTCGATGTGGTCATGAACAAGAAATCGGAGGTGGTGCGCATCTATTTTCCGCCGGATGCCAATTGCCTGTTGTCGGTGACGGATCACTGCCTGCGCAGCCTGCATTACGTCAACGTCGTCGTGGTTGGCAAGCACCCTGCCCCGCAATGGCTCGACATGGACGAAGCGGTCAAGCACTGCACCAAAGGCATCGGGATCTGGCAGTGGGCAAGCAGTGACCAGGATGCCCAGCCCGACGTGGTGATGGCCTGCTGTGGTGATGTGCCAACGCTGGAAACGCTGGCGGCAGTTTCGATCATGCGCGAACATTTGCCTCACTTGAAAATACGCGTGGTCAACGTGGTCGACCTGATGCGGCTGCAACCGAAAAGCGAACACCCACATGGCTTGAACGATATCGACTTCGATGACCTGTTCACCACCGACAAGCCAGTCATTTTTGCCTTCCACGCCTATCCATGGTCGATTCACCGACTGACCTACCGCCGCACGAACCACGTCAACATCCACGTGCGTGGCTACAAGGAAGAGGGCACGATCACCACGCCCTTCGACATGACCGTACTGAATGACCTGGACCGGTTCCACCTGGTGATGGACGTGATTGAGCGCGTGCCCCAGGCCGGCGAAAAGGGCGTCTACCTCAAGCAGCAGCTCATGGACAAGCTGATCGAGCACAAGCACTACATTGCGACTCACGGCGAGGATATGCCTGAGATTCGCGACTGGCGCTGGAAGGATTTGCTTTGAAGCTGCAAGCTATCAGCAATGCAACACTTGCCCAGCACACTCCACCTCGGACATCCCGGTTCATGCGCAGAAGTGAAGTGATGAACCCTATTGCTCCTGCCCCATAACCCGACACGCACGGAACGACTTGTGAATCCAGAGAACCAGAACCAAACGAACGCCGGCGTTGACCGACTTGTCCTGACTCGCCCTGATGATTGGCATTTGCATCTCCGCGATGGCGCGATGCTCGCTGAAGTGCTGCCTGATACAGCGCGTCGGTTTGCACGGGCAATCGTGATGCCCAATCTGCAGCCACCCGTGACCACGGTCGATCACGCGCGTGCCTATCGCGAACGGATCCTGGCGGCAGTTCCGACCGGCGTCCGCTTCGATCCACTGATGACGCTATATCTGACAGATGCGATGTCACCACGGGAGATCGAGCGGGCCAAGGCCAGCGGATTCGTGCATGCGCTCAAGTACTACCCGGCTGGCGCAACGACGAATTCAGAAAACGGCGTGACCGATCTCAAGCGGATCTCTGCAGTACTTTCCGAGATGGAGAAGCACGACGTGCCATTGCTGATCCACGGCGAAGTCACCGATGCTTCGGTTGACGTCTTCGACCGCGAGGCGGTGTTCATCGAGCGTCATCTCACACCACTGGTGCGTACATACCCAGAGCTGCGCATCGTTCTGGAACACATCACGACCCGCGCGGGCGTTCAATTTGTTATCGAAGCTGCACCTAACGTCGCGGCGACCATTACCGCACACCATTTGCTGCTGAATCGGAATGCAATGTTTTCAGGCGGCCTGCGTCCGCATCACTATTGCTTGCCAGTGCTCAAGCGCGAGCACCATCGCCAGGCGCTATTGGCCGCCGCCACCGGCGGTAATACCAAATTTTTCCTCGGCACCGACAGCGCGCCCCACCCTCAGCGTGCGAAGGAATCCGATTGTGGCTGTGCCGGCATTTATACCGCTCACGCTGCCATCGAGTTGTACGCCGAGGCGTTCGAGCAAGCCGATGCGCTGGATCGTCTGGAAGCGTTCGGCAGCTGTCACGGCGCTGATTTCTACCGCCTGCCCCGCAACGCCGACACCATCACTCTGGAACGACGCGACTGGATAGTTCCAAGCCAGCTAGGCGCAGGCGCTGAGGCCATCGTGCCGTTCCGTGCCAATCAGTGCATCGCATGGCACCTCGCTAACCAATAGATGCCCTCATCCAAGTAGATGCCTTCGACTAGAGGTTTGGTGCAGGACTCGAGGTAACCCAGGAATTTACGGGGTGCGTGACAGCCTGGCGCGGCATCCCATCACCATGCGGCGCCAGCTGCACCGAAGCAATGCCATCCTGCACCACATTTTATCGATCATCGTCCCCGCCCACGACGAAGCCGCCCTGATAGGAGACACACTCGTCTCAATGCGTACGGCAGCCGAAACGCTGCGGCTGGACCATGAAATCATCGTGGTTGACGGCGCCTGCACCGATGCTACCGCCCCTATTGCCACGGCCAATGACGCGCGCCTCTTGCATCTGGCGCACCGGCAGATCGCCGCCACTCGCAATACGCAATACAGGTGCCGCAGCAGCGCGCGGCAACCGCCTTCAGGTTGTTGACGCGGATACGCGGGTGGATGCAACCGTACTGGCAGCCGCGATGGTGGCAATGGACCGCGGCGTGGTAGGCAGAGGGTGTCGCTGACGGCTCTTACCCTTTACAGAACTCGGCGAACGAAACCGCGAGATGGTCGAGCGTTGCACGTACGCGCGGATCGTGTCGCATGTCCCGATGGGCCACCATCCAGACTGGCAAAGTCCCGAATAGGAAATCGGGCAGCACGTGAACCAGGTTTGAGTCTGCACGCCCCAAGGGGTGTTGCATGACCGCGATGCCCAGACCCGCGCGGGCAGCAGCAACTTGCCCCGGGTGGCTGTCGGTCCGGATCATGAAGCGCGCCATTGCCGCTGAAGGAAGCATCGCCTCGGCCATGCGCTGGTCCCCGATCGATCGATCCGGCCCTATCAGGTCGTGGTCCGCAAGCTCGTCGAGCGTCAAGGGCTGTCCCCGGAGGGCCACATAATTTCGATGCGCGAACAATCCGAGTGGGATCTCGCCGACCTTGCGTGCGATCAGGGTGTCCTGCGCCGGCGCGCGCATCCGAACCGCCACATCGGCTTCCTGCTTGCCGATATCGACCTCCACATTGCTCAGTTCAATTTCGACCCTCAACGCGGGATGTTTGGCACGTAGCGTGGCCAACATGGCAGGAAGCACTTCCAGACCCACCACGTCGGCAACCGACAAGCGCACCGTTCCTTCAATCCCGCCGCTCTGGGAGGACGCGGCTCGCAAGAATGCCCTGGAAGCATGCTCCATCGCGCGAACGTGATCGTGCAGCGCGCGCGCGTGATCGGTGGGTATAAGCCCTTGCGATGGGCGTGTGAACAGCACTGCACCTATGCGTTGCTCCAACGCATCCAAATGATGGGCACCAATCCAGCCCCGCCGATGCATGCCACTGCGATGAGCGTCGTTTTCCCAATGCCCCGGAATCGATCTGCCATGCTTTTCTGGAAATGCATTTGGCGCAATTGCCCATAGGTCAGACTCATCCATCGCTCCGAGGAAGATCGTTCTCAAGGGTATGGGTGGGTTGATCGTCAAGAATTCGAAGGCATCGGGCTGTGCTGTGAGATCTCATGTCTAAGCCAAGCACGCTGATGGGATATGGGCGATTTCAGCACATATAGCCAGCACATTCGCTGATGCGTTAAGTTCTCGCCAAGCGTGGTGTCAGCACACGACCCTGCCGCGGCCATAGACAACGTGCGTTGATGGCCGCTTCGGGTCGGAATTCGCCATACAAACTTAATCGAAGCGCATTCTGAATCAGGTCTCCGGCTGCATCCCCGGGCCCGGCAGCCTCAATCCCTGCCTACCCCGTGGCGGCGCTTGTCTCCCGCGACATCACGTTGTAGTGCAGCCGGGATCACATACGTGGTGACAAGTTCCTGCAGCGGATACCAGACCGAAAACTGGCCATAGTTGCCGGCCGTAATGGCTACGACCAACTCAAGCTCGGGTATGACGATGACGAACTGGCCGCCATTGCCTTCAGCGGAGTAGCCGCGATAATCGTGGCCGTCCACGCGGAATACATGCAGATGCCAGGCATACCCATAATCATGGTTGGATCCGAACGTTGCGTGACGCGCCACCGACGCTTTTATCCAGCGCTCGTCAACTAGGCGCCGCCCATTCCAGACGCCACCGTTGAGAAACAACTGGCCCAGTTTGAGCATGTCGCGCGGACGCATGCGGATGCCACCAGCCAAGTAGGCATCCTGGTTTGGCATCAGGTTGAGATGGTAGCCGCGCATCTGCATTGGCCCGGCGATCCAGTCCTGGAATAAGTCCGTCAGGCGGCGACCAGTGGCATTGCTCACCACGCCACCAAGCAGGTTGATGCCTGCCGAGCAATACACCGCCTTGTCGGCACCAGGTGCCTGCACCATGGGCAGGTCTAGCGTGTATCGATACCAATCGCGCTCATCATGCTGGCGTTGCATCGCCTCCTCGCCACCTGGCGAGTCGCTATCGTTGTCGTCGCAGGCCAAACCGGAACGCATGGCCATCAAGTCGCCGACCGTCATCGCGCTCTTGTATTTATCGACGTGTTTAATCGGTTTATCTGATGGGAACATCGATAGCACTGGCGTTCTGGCGGATATATCCGCGCCATGTTCGATCGCCATGCCCACCAGCAATGAGGCGAACGACTTCCCGGCCGAGCGTGTGTCATGCGCCTGCTCACGCGAGTAACCATGCAGGTAAGTTTCGAACACTAGCCTACCGTGCCGCGCCACTAGCAGTCCGTGCACCATCGGTTCACCCGGTCCGGGCGTTTCACTGGACTCGATCTGCTGCTGCATCCGCAGCATCGGCGCAACCTGCATGCCTACTTCTTCCAGCGAGGCGGTGGTCCAGCCATCACCTGCCGGCACTGGCACTCGGTAGGCATGCTGCGAAGTTGCCGGAGTATTCGAGTAATAGCCGATCGCATTGTCGCGATCTCGCCGGGTGAATGGAAACATCCCAATGCCCTGCCAATCGACACGCAACTGTCCACTGTCTTCATCCAGGCGCGCGTTAAGAGCCCAACCCTTGCGCTTTGGATCGGTCAACACAACGGCGTCCGCATCCAGCGTCACGTCATAGTTGATGCCGCGTCCCAAGTTATATTCGGGATTCACCAGGAACGCTTTCAGTGACTCGTCACCCTGACGCCAGATCCGCAGATACTGTGTGACCCGGTCCTGCAGCGGATCCAGTTGTGCCATCCAGACCTGCCCTTCGCCCCTCGGCAATGTCAGCGGCGTCGCATAAGCAGTGGCAAGTGCCTGACCAGGCGGCTGGATCCAGAAGCCCTCGATGTTGCCATCAGTCAGTCGGCCACGAAAATGACCCTGTCCACCCGGCATTACGAACGTCACCGCATCCCCATCGCGCTCCACCGTAGCCGAAACGCCCGCCAAGCTAGCCTTCCAAGGGGTTTGACGCCCATCTATGCTGATTTCACCGGATAGCAGCGGCCCGGATACAGTTTCATTGCCCCATAGACCAAGGATGTCCAATGGTTCGGAGCCGCGGGCCGTCGCAGCCAGCACAAGCAAGAAGAAAAACACGGGAATGCGCATCACCACACCTCACTGGAGATTAAACGAATGACCACGCCTGCTATCCAGGACCACATGGTGCTTGGTTGCTTAGGACGTCCTGTACTGGCTGCCCCTATTCGCCGGCATCCATCGCCCCCGCAGCAGTAGCGGTACAGGCCTTTGCGACCTGCTGAACATGTTGCAAACCCCGTGCACGGTTTGCAATCAACGTGCGACGAAGGCGTCAGGAATCGGAGCCAGACAAGCAATAGGGCGACGAAAGACCTGCGGATCCAAAGACGCTTTTTCCAGGATGAAGTCGACCCTGCATTTTGCAGTCGATGGTGGTTTGCGTGATCTTGCCTACAGCAAAGAACTGCCAAGCAACGCCGCCCGCAGCGCATCGACATAGGTGCGACTTGCACGCAACACGGTGTCATCGCGCAGGCGTAGCAAGTGATCGCGGTTGGAGAGCGACTGTATCTCGGCAACTCTATCCAAACGCACGATGGTCGAGCGATGGATGCGCGCAAAGCAGGTTGGATCGAGCCTGCCAACTAATTGCTGCAGCGGTTCTCGTAACAGATGCATTCGTGCTCCAACATGCAAGCCGGCGTAATCTCCTTGTGCCTCGATCCAGTCGATCTCATCGGCATGTACCAACTGCACGCGATGACCGAGCCGTACCTCGAAGCGCGTAGCATGACGTTGTTCCTGAGCGCCCACCGCCTCGCCGCGACGCAGGGCCAGCGTGTCACGCGCACGGTCCAGTGCATCGTCGAAGCGCTCGTCGTCGACCGGTTTGAGCAGGTAGTCCAACGCGCGCAACTCGAAGGCACGCAGCGCGAATTGCTCATAGGCGGTCAACAACACGGTCAGTGGGCGTTGCTCTGGCGGCAGTCTTTCCAGCACGTCAAGGCCGCTCAGCCCCGGCATCTCCACGTCGATGAACAACAGGTCCGGTGACTGCGACTGCAGGAACTCCAGTGCCGAAGGACCATCGCCACACTCGCCCATCACGCTGACATCGGCGTGAGTATTCAACCGGGCGCGCACACCGGCTCGCGCCAATGGCTCATCGTCGACGATCATGACTTGCAGGGTCATGCAACCACCGTCATGCGACGGAACGGCATGGCGATCTGCACCGTGCAATCACCATTCTCTGCCAGCACAAAGTCGAATTCATGCGCACTGCCGTAAAGACGTACCAGACGCTCACGCACGTTCTGTAGGCCGATCGCAGGCCGCGATTTCGCCTCGGCACCGGCGGACGCGGCCACGCCATTGTTGTGCAGCCGTACCTGCAACCGCTCACCCACCCGCTCCACCTGCAATTCCAACCTGCCACCCGCGGTGCGCAGCGCGATGCCGTGGCGTATCGCGTTTTCAACCAGTGGTTGCAGCAGCAGCGCCGGCACGGTTGCCTGCAGCAGGTCCGCACCGACGCGCAGTTCCAGTGCCAGTCTTTCGCCGAGACGAGTCTTTTCGATGTCAAGGTAATGGCCGGTCAGCGCCAATTCCTCAGCCAGCGAGATCTCGTTCACTTCGCCGCGCTCCAGCGTGGAACGCAACAGGTCGGCCAGTCGCGTAAGCATGCGGTTCGCATCCGTGCCGCGCTGTTCTGCGATCAGGGTGGAGATGGCATTGAGCGTGTTGAACAGGAAGTGCGGGTGCAATTGATAGCGCAACGCGCGCAGCTCGGCGTCGCGGGCCAACGCCAGCGCATCGCGAACGTGCGCACGCTCGGCCTCCAGCGCCTGATAGCGATCGACCACCGCGTGGATTGCACAGAACGCAATCAGCGCCAGCCAGCACCCATCCAATCCGCCGAACAACAGATGCCAATCGAAGGCCGGAACCCCGCCCCAATGCACTGCAAGCAGCAGCGCTAGCGCGTTGTTGGCGATCGACATCAGATAGGTCAGCACCAGCAGCACGAACACGGTCAACGGCCACGGTACGCGTCTCTGTAGCGCACGCTGCACGACCACCAGCGGCAACGTCCACAGCAGGTAGGCGAGTGCAAACATTCCGCGAAACGCCAACGCATGTTCGCGGCCGATCTCCGGCAAGGCCATCACCGTCATGCACAAAACCAGTGGCGCACCGGCCAGCCATGGCAGCCAGACGGTAGTCGCAGCCTCACGATTGACGGCGACACGCATCATGTGGATTCCCTGAAGCTGCGCACGGCCGGCGCGTTGGGCGTCACTTTAGCGCGCGCGATCCGGATAGCTCGAATAGGCCATCGCGCTGATCTTCCAGCCGTCGCCCGTGTTCACCATCTGCCAGGTTTCGCTACCCACGTTATTGACCTTGCCATCCACCAGGAAGGAAAAATCGAAGTACACCGAGGCAACCGCGCCGTCGGTCTGGATGCGCACGTTCGAAAACTTCTCCTCGATCGGCTGCTTGTTGTCGCCGACAAATGCCGCGAAACGGTGGAAGTTGTCCGCATGAACGCGTGACAGCTCGGGCTTTTTCACCTTAATATTTCGGTAAGCATCCTCGCCCAGCACTTCGAACCACGAGCCACCGTCGGCGACGAACATGCCTTCAAGCGCCGTCTTGTCGTGCGCGATGATCGCCGACTGGAAACGCTCGACCACTTGTTCGATCTGGGCCTGTGCCGTGGGAGTATCACTGGCACGAACGCCGCTCGTCACGCCTGTGAATAGGAGCACTGCCAGCAAACAGGAGATCATCGTGTGCTTTTTCATCGGGCATGCCTGTCATCGGAAAGAAACCCGATTGAAGCGCCGCACGTACTGGAATGAAAGTGGTTTGCGACCGTCCGTGCCTGAGCGTCGATGAAGCGGGCAGCACGCGGCGGCGCGCAGTGTTCGGCGGTGCCCCGACAACCCAGACCTGCGGCAACGGGCGGCCCTGGAAAAAAGAGCGGTTCAACGCACCCATCTACCGGTTCAGCGCCCGCCCTTGCCGTACGATTCGAAGCCCTGCCTATAGTGGTCAGCGATGCGCTTGAAGCGCAAACAATCAAACACGGGGGCGTCGAGAACATGGAGCAACGTCAAACTAAGGGTCGGCGTGCCCTTCGTATTGCGCGGAGAACGGGTCTAGGAATAGCTGCAGGGTTGGTGATCCTGGGCATCGTGGGCGCCACTTGGAACTTCCTTGCCACGCGCCACGACCGCAAGGTCAATCCACCGCCCGGCGACATCTATGACGTGCAGGGCCATGCCATGCATTTGTATTGCACCGGCGAAGGCTCCCCTACCGTGATACTGGAATCGGGCCGCGGTGACGACTTCACCATCTGGGGCAAGGTGCAGCCTGCACTTTCCCGTGTCACTAGAACTTGTTCCTACGATCGCGCAGGCTTTGGCTGGAGTGACGCGCAACCCGGCACACGCGACGGACATCACATCGCCGATCAACTGCATGCGCTCCTGCTCAAGGCCGGCATCACCACGCCGGTGGTGTTGGCGGGCCACTCGATTGGCGGCATCTATTCACGCATCTACGCCTCACGATTTCCGCAAGGCGTGGCTGGCTTGGTGCTGGTAGATGCCACAACGCCCGACCCATTGCCGTACCCAGCCTTCGCATCGGCAATGGATCAACACAGCAATGCGGAATTCATGCTCGTTAAAGCCAGTGTGGCGCTGGGTGTAGCGCGATTGATGGGCCAATGCGACATAGTCCCTGAAGGGCTGGAGGCTTACGCGGGTTGGATCAAGGGCAGCGCATGCGATTACCCACAACTGGACGAGTACGTGCGTGAATATCGCGGCACGGAAGATTCACTCAAACAGGCAGCGAAAACGGGACCTTTCGGAGATCTGCCCATCTTGGTCCTCTCGCAGGATCCGAAGTGGCCGATACCGGATTTTCTTTCGAAGCGAGTCACCCACAAGGACTGGCTCTGGGCCAGCACCGCCCATGGCCAGGAACAGGCGGCATATCTGCGACTTTCAACAAACAGCCGCCGCGTGATCGCAACAGGAAGTGGACACTACATCCAGTACGAGCGACCAACTGTGGTGATCCAAGAGACCACGGCGCTCGTCCGTCAAATCAGGGGGAGCCACACTTCCCCGGCAACGGCCCAATAGCTCGTATCCCATCGAACAGCAGGATATTGGCTGGCCGATGCAGGCTGTGAATCGAGGGCCGCCGTTCGCTGCCCCGATTCTCCCATTGACTACGCTACCTTAATTGGTCCATATCAATCTGCGTCAGATACAAGCGCAAATCGAACTCCAGCTGGTGGTAGTCCGGTTCCATGTGCGCGCACAACCTGTAGAACGCTTTGTCGTGCTCGGCTTCCTTCATGTGCGCTAGCTCGTGCACTACGATCATCTTAAGGAACTCAGCGGGCGCATCGCGGAACACGGTCGCGATGCGAATCTCGCGACTGGTTTTGAGCTTGCCGCCATGAACTCGAGAAATACTGGTGTGGGTGCCCAGTGCATGCTTCATTACCTGCAGCTTGCTGTCGTAAAGCACCTTGCCCAGCGGCTCCGATTTGCGCAGGTGGCGATCCTTGAGATCTTGGACGTACTCGTAAAGTTGGCCGTCGTTGCGCACGGCGTGCAGCTGAGCGTATTTATCCTGCAGCATCGCGCTCAAACGACCTTCGCCGATCAACGCCTGCACTTTTACGAGCACGTGCGCTGGATAGCCGGCGAGATATTTGAGAGGTTGCATCAAACACAATTTAACAAGACATGTGGATGATGACTGGCTACCGCATTCCGCTGGTTATCCATGCAGCACCGACTCACGAGACCCTGCGTTGCGATGTAACCAGCGATAGAGCACTGGCAGCACCAGTAGCGTCAGCAAGGTCGACGACACGATGCCGCCGATCACCACGGTCGCCAAGGGCCGCTGTACCTCGGAACCCGCACCCACATTGAACGCCATGGGCAGGAAGCCGAGCGACGCGACGAGTGCGGTCATCAGTACCGGTCGCAGCCGGCCGAGTGCGCCATCGACGATGGCATCATCCAGGCGATCGCCTTGCTCTCGCAACTTGCGGATGAAGGTGATCATGACCAGGCCGTTAAGCACGGCGACACCCGACAGCGCGATGAAGCCAACACCCGCCGAGATCGAGAGTGGTATGCCGCGCAGCGCCAACGCGATCACTCCGCCTGTCAGGGCAAGCGGGACACCACTGAATACGACTGCGGCATCCCTGGCCGAACCGAAGGCCATGAACAGCAAGCCAAAGATGATCGCCAGCGTCACCGGCACTACCACCGAGAGGCGTTGGGTTGCGGAAATCAGCTGCTCAAACGTTCCGCCGTAATCAATCCAATAGCCGGCTGGAATCACAACTTCGGCATCGACGCGCTGCTGCAGGTCAGACACAAAGCTGCCTAGATCGCGACCCCGTACATTGGCGGTTACCACGACGCGGCGTTTGCCATTCTCACGATTGATCTGGTTTGGCCCAAGCGTGATGCCGAGTTTCGCCACCTCCCGCAACGGCACGTTGCGCGGCGTACCAACCGCCCACGGACTGGCCTGGCTGGACTCGTCGGCATTGCTCCCGCCACCCAGCGGAATCGGCAAATCAGCCAATGCCGCCGGATCCGAGCGCAAACGTTCGGGCAGGCGGACCACGATATCGAAACGGCGGTCGCCTTCGAAGAGTTGCCCGGCAACTTCGCCACCGACCGCGGTTGCAACGGTTTCCTGCACAACGCCTGGGTTCAGCCCGTAACGCACCAATCCCTCACGGTCAGGAATTACGGTCAGCAACGGCAATCCGTTGGCTTGTTCCAGTTTTACATCGGCGGCGCCGTCGACCGCTTTCGCCACATCCTCGATTCGCTTTCCAACATCGACCAGTCGATCCAGGTCATCGCCATACAACTTGATCGCCACGTCGGCGCGCACGCCGGAGATCAACTCATTCATGCGCATCTGGATCGGCTGGGTGAACTCGTAGTTGTTGCCGGGCAACTGCTTGACTGCCGCCTCGATTTCGGCCACCAGCTGATCGCGTGGCTTGCGTGGATCCGGCCATTGAGACCGCGGCTTCATCATCAGGAACGTGTCTGCCACTGAGGGCGGCATCGGGTCGGTTGCAACTTCGGCGGTGCCAAGCTTGCCGAACACATGCTCGACTTCAGGGAACTGCTTGATGCGCGCTTCCAGCGTGGACTGCATCTTCACGGCCTGTTCCAGGCTGGTGCCAGGGATACGCAGTGCGTGCAGTGCGATGTCGCCTTCGTCAAGATTTGGGATGAACTCGGTACCCAGGCGCGTAGCCATCAGGACGCACACGACCACCAATGCCAGTGCGCCACCCATGACCCACGCGCCGCGTCGTAACGACCACGCAAGCAACGGCGTGTAGCGACGCCGTGCCCATTGCATCAGTCGGTTCTCCTTTTCCTCGACACGACCGCCCAGGAACACCGCAATTGCCGCAGGTACAAAAGTGAGTGACAGCAACATTGCCCCGGTGAGCGCCAGTACGACGGTGATTGCCATCGGGTGGAACATCTTTCCTTCGATTCCGGTCAGCGCGAAGATCGGTAGGTAGACCGCTGCAATAATCCCGAGGCCGAACAAGCTGGGCCGAATGACTTCAGCGGTAGCCCATGCGGTGGCGTCAGTACGCTCTTCCTCTGTCATGACCCGGCCAAGACGGTGCTGCATTTCGCCAAAACGGCGCAGGCAGTTCTCGATGATGATGACCGCGCCATCTACGATCAATCCGAAGTCGAGAGCGCCCAAACTCATCAGGTTGCCTGATACACCGCCACGCACCATTCCGAATACGGTGAACAACATCGCCAGTGGAATGACTGCCGCGGTGATTAACGCGGCGCGGAAATTCCCTAGCAATGCGAACAGCACCACGATTACCAACAGCGCGCCCTCCACCAGGTTCCTGGACACCGTCTTGATGGTGCGATCGACCAGTGCCGTGCGGTCATAGACCGGATTCGCCTTCACCCCCGGCGGCAGACTCCGGTTTGCAATGTCAAGTTTGGCGGCAGACGCCTGCGCCACTTCGCGGCTATTTGCACCCACCAGCATGAATACGGTGCCCAGCACGACCTCACGTCCATCCTGGGTTGCCGCACCGCTGCGAAGCTCCGGCCCTTCTCCCACGTCGGCCACGTCACGTACCCGGATCGGCACCCCTTCACGACGGTCCAGCACGATGTCGCGGATCGCATCCAGGTCTGCCACTTGACCCGGCACGCGCACCAGGAATTGCTGGCCATTGCGCTCAATGTAGCCGGCACCGACGTTCTGGTTATTGGCTGCGACCGCCGCGACCACGTCATGCAGGGTAAAGCCCAACGCGACCAACTTGGCCGGCTCCGGGGTGATGTGGATCTGGCGGGCGAAACCACCAATCGTGTTCACTTCGGTGACGCCGGGCGTGTTGCGCAGCTGCGGCCTCACCACCCAATCCTGCAGCGTGCGCAGATCGGTTGCGGTCCATGGCGTGCCGTCAGGCTTGCGCGCCTCGGGTTTGGCATCGACCGTGTACATGAAGATCTCGCCCAGCCCCGTGGCCAATGGGCCCATCTCTGGCTCCAGTCCGGCAGGCAGTTGCGATTTGACTTGCTGAAGTCGCTCACCGACTTGTTGGCGTGCGAAGTACAAGTCGGTGCCGTCCTGGAAGACGACCGTGACCTGCGACAGCCCGTATCGGGAGATCGAGCGCGTGTAGTCCAGTCCGGGCAGCCCGGCCAGTGCAGTCTCGATCGGGAAGGTGACGCGTTGCTCCGATTCCAGCGGTGAATAGCCACGCGCCTCGGTATTGATCTGTACCTGCACATTGGTGATGTCGGGCGTTGCATCGATTGGTAGCTTAGTGAAGCTCCACACACCGATGACTACCAGTGCAAGGGTCAGCACCAGCATCAGCCAACGATGCGCGATAGCAAAACGAATGGTGCGCTCGAGGACGCCGCGCTCCTCAGTGATCATGGGAAGCGCCCGACTTTTCGATATCGGCTTTCACCAGATAGCTCTGCTCAACCACAACCGAGTCGTCTCTGCGGATACCCGAGAGCACCTCAACGCGCTCACTGTCACGCTTGCCCAACTCGACCGGACGCACCTCGTAGGTGTCGCCAATGCGGATGAATACCGCCTCCCAATCACGGAAGTTCTGCAGCGCAGCAAGTGGCACGACCAATGCAGCAGGCTGGCGTTCTACCGTGATCCGCGCCTTGACCGCTGAGCCTGGCCGCCACAACCCGTCTTCATTGGCAATCGTTGCGCGCGCCACGGTGCTTTGACTCGCGGTGGCCGTGCCTGGCAGCACGCGTTCAAGCGTGGTCTCGATGGTGACGCCATCGCTCATGCGCGTGACCTTGACCGGCACACCGGGCTGGATGTGCTGCGCATCGGACCCGAAGATATGCAGGTCAACCCACAACGTGGACAGATCCGCAATTTCGAACAGCACAGTGCCCTCACCTGCGACCGCACCGACCGATGCGCTACGTGCCAGTACCACGCCAGTGATCGGTGCGGTCACGGTGTAATTGGTCAGACTGAGATTGCTCTCGACGATGGCCAGCGGCTGACCAGCGCGAACGCGGTCACCCACATTGGCGCGCAGGCTACGGATCGGACCGGGAAAGCGCGCCATGACCTTGGCCGCGCGACCTTCGACCGGTGTCAGCAAGCCTTGGACTTCATGCTCATCAGCAATCACGCCTGGGCCGGCAGGCTGCACCCGGATCCCCGAATCATCTGCAATCTTGCGCAAGATCTCGGTGCGTCCCTCGTAACTCGGGTACGTCCAACGCAATGACTTGCCACCGATGTCCGCGATCACCTCCACATCGAACGAATGTGGCTCACCAACCACGGTCGCTGCCATTAGGCTGCCATCAGGCTGTGGCTTGAGCTGATGGCTTTCGGTGATGTCGCCCAGGCGCTTGAGCCTCACTTCCAGCGTGCCTGCGCTTGCCGGCAAGGGTTTCTCGCCTTTGTACAACCATGCGTGGTACTTGGGCGGCGTGCCGTCTTCTGCGATTGCAAGTTCCACGACGTAGCCGTCCTGCTCCAGCAAACGTCCGCCGTGCTGGCCCTTCTTCATCTCTTCGGATTCGGCGTGGCCAGCTTCTTCATGGCCACCGTCTTCATGTGCACCATCCCCATTTCCGTTGTCGGTATTTGAATTGCCACAGGCGGTAAGCGACAAAGCAAGCGCGAGCGCGCTGATAAAATGAAACTGCTTCACAGGTTGTGTCCTTTTCGTTCTGGCAACAGTCCAGCGTGAGCGATGAACGTTTGACCGGTGAGTCGCTGGATTTCGATGAGTGCGCGCTGGGCATCCACTGCGGCATCAAGCTGCTGCTTGCGCGAGAGCGTGGACTCCGACTGCAACTGCGCCCACTCGAGGTAGCTGATCGCTCCCGCGCGATACGCCCGCTCGGAAGCGGCTTCTGCCTTGGCCAGTTTCGGCAAGATATCCGATTGCATGCGCGAAACTTCCAACTGTGCGACGCGGTAACGCCCATGCGCTTCGGCCAGCGTCGAGTACAGCGACAAGCCCTTGGCTTCGCGCTCGATCTCGAGCCCTGCAAGCTCGGCATCGGCCGCGCGGATGCCCGGTTGCGCACGCGAACGCGCACCTAACGGCATCGAGATCCCCGCAACGAAACCAAAGTCTCCGCTCGCCTGCAGCCGTCGCACCCCGACATCCCAGGAAACGTCGCTTGTGGACTCCGAACGCGCAAGCTGCAGGCGCGCCTCACGGATGCGTTGCTCGCCAACGAATTGGGTCAATTCGGGCGTCCGTTCAAGCAATGACATCAACTCGCTGAAATCGGCGATCGCCGGCAACTGCAGCGGGTCGGATGCCACCACTTCGAAATCGGGGGCACGCTCTCCCCACAACGCAGCCAGATGCTGGCGGCACGATGTTGCGCGCTGGTCTGCGCGGGCAAGATCGAGTTCAGCGCGGGCCAAGGCCGCCTGCGCGGTCAGCACCGCGGATTCGGGCGACGCACCCGCCTGCAGGCGCTTGCGTGCGCCAGCGACGGTGCGCTGGCGCTGGGTGATATCAAAGCGGGCAATATCCCGCTGTCGCTGCGCCGCGATGATCGCCAGGTAGCGCCGGGCCACTTCGGCCAACAGGTCTAGCCGCCGCGCCTCACGCTGGACGGCAAGTGTATCGATCCGGCTATTCGCCAGTATTCGACGCGCATCCAGTTTGCCGCCGCGCTCGAGCACGGAGGCCAGGCTGAGGGTTAGCTCTGCTCCCTGTAAGCCGCTGGCCGCACCAGTACCAAGCGCGTTTTCCAGACTGGCACGGGCAACCAGGCCGGGACGCAAGGATGCGAGATCCCGCTCAGCCAGCAGAATCTGGCGTTGCGGGCCGAACAATCGAAGCTCAGGATGGCTGGATGCGACGCGCTGGAAGGCATCATCGAGGGAAATACGTTCGCTAGCGGGCGCGGGTAATGCCGCGGCCACGCTCACGATCAACGCGGCTACTGCCGCGAATCGAAAACTCATGGTGTTGCTCCGGATACTCGTGAACGGAACACTGGCAAACGCCAGCACATCGCTTACGCAGTGATCGGAGGCCGGAAAGGAGCTAATTCCAATCTATTGGTGCGCGCCGGCGACTCACTCACAGCCATGAGTCGACTGGCTACTGGCGGTAATGGCACATCAAGCCGTGCCGTCATGATTCCCGTGAACGACCCACAGCAATGGGCGAAATGATGCAGGGCGTGCAAGGCTTCCGATGCGCCATCTTCGACGGCAACAGTGTCGCTTGTCGATGCGCTTGAATGCTCGGCGAGCGACTGATGTGCATCCAGGCCGTGCTCCGCCAAGCCATGCTTGATCGTCTCGTGGGAAAGCTCGTGGATCTCGCTCATGGAGGCCGCCACCGGTTGCACGACCACGCCCAGCACGAACAACGCCAGCACGGATGCGCGAAGCACTGACAGCAGGCGATTGGCGAGGCGATTGGTCACAGGCACGCAGGGTAGCGCTTGCAGGTGGGGTTACACAATGACCCAATCCCGGTCCCACATGGCCAACACAACATGCAATTAGCACAATGCGGGGACGCAAACCACTTTGCTCATTCCATCAGGCAAGCAAACCCATCTGTGCTCACAGCGGGAAAAATCACAACCTGAACGATCCTGAATGACTGTGCCGCGGAGCTCAAAAAAAAATCGTCTCTCCACATGCCTTATACGTCTCCATTGGCATCGTGATGCCACACCCGCAGTGCGGGATTTTCCCCAACGGAATGGAGCAATAGAATGACCGTCGAAACACATGACATGAATCGCGATCCGATTTCCAACGCACCCGGCGCACATCCCATTGGTGTTGGCGTCGGCGGCACCGGTGGCGCAGTAGTTGGCGCAGGCATCGGCGCACTGTTCGGCCCGATCGGTATGTTGGTGGGAGGCGCGATTGGTACGATCGCCGGAGCGGCAGCTGGCAAAGGCGTTGCTGAAGGCATCGACCCCACCGGCGAAGTTGATTATTGGCGTAATGAGTACCAGAACCGCCCTTACGCTGATTCCCAGTACAACTACGAAAGCGACTACGCACCGGCTTACACCTACGGCACCAACGTACGTTCGCAGTACGCAGGTCGTGCCTGGGACGATTCGCTTGAAAACGACATCCGCAATGGGTGGGAAAAGGCGAAGGACAAGTCAAAGCTGACGTGGGAGCAGGCAAAGGCTGCCGTGCGTGATGCATTCGATCGAACGGACCGCACTTACCGCACCTACGAGGCGACGGACTCCTATCACAAGGACACGTACAAGAAGGCCGACCACTACAAGGCCGACTTCGACTATGAATCTGACTACCGTCCGGCCTACCGCTACGGTACATATGCGCGCGCTTCGAATCCGAATCGCGCGTGGGACGATGCGATGGAAACAGAGCTGGGCTCACGTTGGGATGCCTCAAAGGGCACGTCCAGCATGACGTGGGAAAACGCCAAGCACGCAGTACGCGACGCATGGCACGGCGTTGAACGCGCTATCCCGGGTGATGCGGATGGCGACGGCCGTTAATACATAGATGCGTGCTGTAGTTGCTCGAAACAAAAACCCCGCCTCGGCGGGGTTTTTTTTCACGTTGCAAACGCCGAGCGACCGACCGCATGCTTGCGGTCATCGCAAGAATCACCGCCAACACCCACCACTTCAATCGCCATTTGCGTGGGTTTCTAGCCTGCTCCTCGCGCCGCCAGCATCCGGTCCAACATTGATTTCAAGGCCAGCGGACGCAGAGGTTTCATCAGTAATGGCAAGCCCGCTTCCTGCGCAGCGGTGCGCACGACGCCGGTCTGGTCAGCGCTGAGGATCATGCATGGCACCGAGCCGAAGCGATGCGACAGGCGTTGCCGCAACGCCACGCCATCATCGCCGGCATCCAGGTGGTAGTCGAAGATCCACAAATCAGCCGGGTGTGCTGACAGGCATGCGGCGGCGGCTTCGCCATTGCCAACCGCATCGACGTCGCAGCCCCAGCTGCTGAGCACAGTGCGCAATGCATCCAATGCCAGTGGTTCATTGTCGACCACGAGTATTCGCAAGCCCGCAACACCCTGTGAGGAGACACGTTGCTGCGTGGATTCAGCGACCAACGGCACATCGATGGCAAACACACTGCCACCCCCAGGTTCGCTGCATAGGTGCAGCGGCGAGTCCAGCAATGCCGCAATGCGTTGTGCGATCGCCAAGCCAAGCCCCAGCCCCTGCCCCGGCATGTCATGGCCACGACGAAATTCCTGGAAAATCGCCTCGTGCTGGTCGGCGTCAATACCTGGGCCGGTGTCATGCACTTGGATGCGAAGGGCTTCGCCCGCGCTCTGCCCTTCGCCAAGACTCACCCGCCGCACGCCAAGCAGGACGCTGCCCTGTTGCGTATAGCGCAGCGCATTGGCGAGAAAATTCTGCAGTACCCGACGCAACAACTGCGGATCACTGTGCACCCACGCACGGGTTGGCACGAATCGCATGCGCAGGCCGCGTTCGCTGGCAAGCATGCCGAACTGCGCCACCAGCGGTTCCAGCACATCGGCTAGCGGAAACGCGCGCGGTTCCGGTACCAGTCCGCCAGCTTCCAGCCGCGACATGTCCAGCAAGGTCGTCAGCAAGTCGGTGGTGGTATCCAGTGCATCACCGATTTGCCGCGCCAGTTCGCGTTGCGGCGGATCAGCGCGTTGTTGCAACGCATCGGCGAACAGGTGTGCGGCATGTAGCGGCTGCAGCAGGTCATGCCCAATTGCTGCGAGGAACCGACTCTTGGCATCGTTCGCATGTTCGGCTTCACGCTTGGCGGTCTCGAGCAACGTGGTGCGTTCGGCCACGCGTTGTTCTAGCGTCTCATTGACCCGCTTGAGGCCGGTTTCGGCTTCGCGGAATGCGGTGACGTCACTGAACGTGGCGACGAAGCCGCCACCCGGCATTGGGTTGCCACGGATTTCGACGATGCTGCCATCAGGGAACACTCGCTCGGACAAGTGTGGCGTACCGGCGCGCATATGCGAAAGCCGGCGTTGCAACGCATCATCATCAATCGACTGGGTGATGCCATCGATTTCGCGCAACGCCCACGCCGATGCCTCGGCAATCGGCATGCCCACTGCCAACATGCCTGCCGGATATCCGAACACTTCTTCATAGCGGCGATTCCAGGCCACCAGGCGCAGGTCCGCATCGACCACGCTGATGCCCTGGGTCATATTTTCGAGGGCGGCCTCCAGCAAACGCTGGTTGAAGCGCAGGTCCTGGCTGGCCTCGCCAACAATCGCGACCACGGCATCGAGGTCAGGCCCGGACTGGTCAACACGCCCTTGCTCGCGCCGCGCCGCATCCAGCAACACGCGCGCGGATGCCGAACCGAGCACAGCCGACAACGCGCGTTCGAGTCTCACTTCGACATCGCTGCTGCTACGGAAGGCTGCATCAACCTCGGCGACCGGGAGGAAACGCCGTGCAACCATGTCGAGATTGCGCGCATCAAGCTTGCGCGTGCCGCGCCGGATGACTGGCCGTGCACGCATTGCAAGCAACAGCGTGGTCACGGTGCCAATTGTGAGGCTTGCCACGACCGCACGTGCAAGCGGACTCCAACCCGTCAGGCCAAACAGGGAATCTGGTGCAAGCCATTGCTGGCCAAACGGCCCATCCTGCAACCATTGAGGCGGAGATGCTTGCATGCCGAGCAACAGGGGGACCGGCAAGCACCAAGCCCACACCAAGAACGCGACGAACAGTCCGACCAGCACCGCACGCGGTGGCATCGACTGGCGCCAGATTGCGAAGGCCAAGGCGGGTGCCAGCGTGGCGAGTGCCGAGAACGACAATGCGCCGACATCGGCCAGCGCTGCGTTGCCTGCGATGGATCGGCTATAGCCCCAAGCCAATAGCATGATCGCGACGATGCCGGCGCGCCGCAGCATGAGCACGTTGCCGCGCAAGTCACCGGCATCGCCACGCGACCAGACGCTACGCAAAAGGCCAGGCGCAAGCCAGTGATTACCGATCATCAGGCTGAGCGTCAACGTGCTGACCACCACCATGCCGGTCGCCGCGCTGAGCCCGCCGAGGAACGCAAACAACGCCAAACCTGCGTTGCCTTGCGACATCGGCAAGGCCAGCACATACAAATCAGAAGGCACGCCCTGCGCGGATAGCAAGGCATCCCCAGCACGTGCAAGTGGTAATACCGGCAATGCAATCAGGATCAGGTACACCGGAAACAGCCAGCGGGCGGTCCATACGTGGCGCTCGTCGCGACATTCGACCACGCCAACGTGGAACTGGTGCGGCAACGTGAACATGGCCAGCGCACCAAGAAGAACCAATGGCACGAACCCACCACTGGTAGGCGGCGTCACCGGCGCAGTGACCGCAGGCAGCTGCAGGCCGAACCAGACGAACACGCCCAGCGCCAACATCGCGGCAAGCTTGAACAGCGATTCGAATGCCATCGCCAGCACGAGGCCGCGATTGTGTTCTGCAGCACTGGCACGGCGGGTGCCGAACAGCATCGCGAACAGCGCCATCATCAGCGCAACATACAGGCCGCTATCACGCCACGGCGGCTGATCTGCGCTACTGGCAGAATTGGTCAACAACGCGAAGCTCATCGCCACTGCTTTCAGCTGCAGCGCGATATACGGAATTAGCCCAAGCGCAGCGACCAACGTGACGCCCGCAGCGAGCCACGCATCCTTGCCCAACCGCGTGGCGATCAGGTCTGCGATCGAGGTCGCGTTGGACTGCTGTGCCAGCTTGACCAGGCGAAACATGGTGGATGCCGCGAATACGTACAGCAGCAAGGTGCCGACGAACGTCGGAGGCAGCGGCCAGTCATAGCGCGCGGCCTGGGTGACCGTGCCAAAAAATGTCCAGGAGGTGCAATACACCGCCAACGACAGCGCATACACATGCCGCCATTGCTTGGCCAACACACCCGGATGGCGTTCGGCGTAAAGGGCCGTGCCGAACAACAGGCACAGCCAAAGCAGCGCGGCGACAACGACCGCGGTAACGCTCAGCATCGAGCCGCCTTCAGGCATCGTGGCGAGGATTGCGACGGGGTGTGCTCATGGGTCTGCATTGCCGGGCGAGCATAACGCGACGGCGGGCCGAAGCCCGCCGTCGTGGAACAAAACTGCGTGTTGCTGCAGGGATCAGAAGTCGTACTTGACGGACAAGCTGTACTGGCGCGGCGGGCCGTAAAAACCGGTGTGCACGCCGAGTGCGGAGTACAAGTTGTAGCCGGTGGTGCGGTATTCCTTGTCTGCCAGGTTGCTGCCCTGCAAGGAGACCGTCCAAGTGGTGTTCGGCTTCCAGATCACGCCTGCACCGAGAAGCCCATAACCGTCCTGGGTGATCGGCTGCACGGTGGCCTTGGTCACCGGGTCATAGACCACCTCGGTCGTCGCCACGACGCGGCTCTGGTAGGAGTAGCCCACGCGTGCCGACAGGCTGCCAGCTACACCGATATCGGTGCGATATTCCAGATTCAAGGCACCGGAGAAGTCCGGAGCATTGGTGAACTCCTGCTGGTCGGCGATGTTGAAGCCCTTGAACAGGTAGGTGTCGTACTTGGCATCCAGCCACGCCATGTTGCCGGACACCACGAAGTTCTGCGTCGGCAACCACTGATACTCAATCTCGAGACCCTGCACCGTTCCCGCCCCAGCATTGGTGAAATCACCGAAGAACGCCTTGGTGTTTTGTGGCGTGGTGTACTCGGTGAAAATCGAGAGCTGGATGTCCTTGTAGTTGTTGTGGAACGCCGACAGGTTCAGGAAAAGTCGATTGTCCAGCAGGCCCATCTTGGTGCCGATTTCATAGCTGTCGACTTGCTCGTCCTGGAACGGCTCCGCCGAACGCGGGACAGCAGTGGCCTGCGCCCGGATGTTGTAGCCGCCAGACTTGAAACCGCGGGAGGCCAAGCCGTAAAGCATGATGTCTGGCGTGATCTGATAGTCCAGCGAAATCTTGGGCGACAGGTTCTTGAAGTTGATGGTCTTGTCGAAACCTGCCGCCACCGCACCATTGGGCTTGCTGAAGGTGGCATCGGTATAGCCGATGTTCTTGACCACCGCGTGCTTGTCCTCGCTTGTCCACCGCGCACCCACGTCAACGCTGAATTTCTCGCTGACGTCGAAGGTCCAGTCGGCATACGCCGCAATACTTTCGGTGTAGACCACACCCTGCGTGTCACCGAAGACCAGGTTGAAGAAGTTGTTCAGCACTTGGCCACCGGCCTCGCCGTCGAACTTGTAGAAGCCGACCACGCCACGCGAACGAACGCCGCCGTCGTAGTTCGCCTGCACCTCGTGGGTTACCTGCTCGTCGCTGTAGAACGCCTTGACGTCGGCGATCTTGTCCTGCGTGGTGTCGAAGTCGATGTTGGTTTCAGTATCCGATTCGCGCTTGGCCAGCACATACTTGAACGTCCAGTCGTCGTTCATGCGGAAGTTGGCCGTCATGGATGCGCCGCTCAACGTAGTGTCGTTGATGTTCGGCATGCCATTGCGCACATCGTAGCGGCTGTCCAAAGGTGCCTTGGGGCCAGTACCGCCGTACAGCGGGATCGAATTGAAAGGATTCGCTGCCAGCATCTTCGCGCCACGCACGCCGGATCTGTCGTCGACATGGTCGAAGGCGAATTGCAGGTCGAATGCATCAGTCACGTAAGCACCCAAGTTGGCGCGGACCGCACGCACCTTCTTGTCGCTCACCTGTTCGCCAGTGATGATGTTCTCGCCGAAACCATCACGATGCAGGTCCGCAACCGAAATCCGGCCGCGCAGGTATTCACTGCCGCCAAAGCCACCACCGATCGCCGCCTTGAAGTCACGCTGGCCGTAGTTGCCCAGTGTCACCGAGCCATAGCCGTTGAAGTCCGAACGCAGGCCCTTGGAGATGTACTTGATCGCACCACCAATGGTGTTCTTGCCGTAAAGCGTGCCCTGCGGACCACGCAGCACTTCGATGCGATCAACGTCGAACACATCAAGCAAGGCACCCTGTGGACGCGCGATGTAGACGTCATCCATGTAGATGCCCACGCCTGGATCAACACCCCACAGCGGATCGGACTGGCCGACAGCGCGGATATACGCGGTCAGGGTGCTGCTGGAACCGCGCGCTGCATAGATGGTCAGGTTGGGTACTTGCGCACCAAGGTCGGCGAGATCGCGGACGTTGCGCTTGTCCAACGAATCCGCCGTGAACGCGGTGACAGCCACCGGCACTTCCTGCAAGGTTTCTTCACGCTTGCGGGCGGTGACCTTGACCCTTTCCAGTGTCGTGGTCTTCTGGCCCACCGTGGCGTCCTGCTGTTCCTGCTGCTGCGCCATCGCCGGCATCGTCGCAAGCAACGACAACGCCAATACACCTTGGATCGATACACTCAATTGCTTGCGCTTCATCAGCTCCCCTCCTGCGGGTACATGCATGTCGCGGACACATGCCGCGTTATTGGACGCCACGTTAGGCCGCAGCGCCCTGCAGCGGCATTGGCCTTTCGGACAATGGGCCGCGCCCGCACCACCAAGGAGACTCTCAAGCCTGACCCGGTCCCAATGTGGCGATCGGGTAGTGGTGGATGGAGCTTTGGATGGCATTTCTCATTGTGTTGGCCGCGCTGTGCTTCCTCATGTACGTGGCGTATCGCGGACACAGCGTGATCCTGTTTGCACCGGTCGCGGCGCTGGGCGCGGTGCTGCTGACCGACCCACACTTGGTCGCACCGATGTTCACCGGCCTGTTCATGGAGAAGATGGTCGGTTTCCTGAAACTCTATTTCCCGGTATTCCTGCTGGGCGCCTTGTTTGGCAAGGTCATCGAGCTGTCAGGCTTTTCCAAGGCGATCGTCGCGGCGACGATTCGTGTTGTCGGTGCACAACGCGCGATCCTGTCGATCGTGCTGGTCTGCGCATTGCTGACCTATGGCGGCGTGTCGCTGTTCGTGGTGGTGTTCGCGGTCTATCCATTTGCCGCAGAACTGTTCCGCCAGGGGGACATCCCCAAGCGCCTGATCCCCGGCACGATTGCCCTGGGTGCGTTCACCTTCACCATGGATGCACTGCCGGGAACGCCGCAGATCCAGAACATCATCCCGACCACGTTCTTCGGCACCACCACCTGGGCGGCACCCGTGCTCGGCACTCTGGGTGGTGTGTTCATCCTGATCGTCGGACTGAGCTACCTGGAATCACGCCGTCGCGCCGCGCTCAAGGCGGGTGAGGGCTATGGCGACGCCGCCACCCTGCTCAACGAGCCTGCGCCTTTCACCGGTGGGACGTTGGCTAATCCGCTGATTGCGATCCTGCCGTTAGTGATTGTCGGCATCGCAAACAAGCTATTCACCGTGTGGATCCCGCAGGCCTACGGCACCAGCCACAGTTTTGATCCAGCGGTCGTTGGTAGCGGCGTGCCAGTGGTGCAGGAAATTTCCAAGATCGTCGCGATATGGGCCGTCGAAGGCGCATTGCTGGCGGGTATCGCCTGCGTGTTGCTGTTCGCATGGAAGCCAGTGACGACCGGGTTCGCAGAAGGCAGCAAGTCAGCCATCGGCGGCGCGTTGCTAGCGGGCATGAACACGGCATCGGAATATGGATTTGGCGCCGTGATCGCCGCCCTGCCCGGCTTCCTGGTGGTCGCCAATGCATTGGGCTCGATCCCGAATCCGCTGGTCAACGAAGCGGTCACTGTAACCGCGCTGGCGGGCATTACCGGCTCCGCATCAGGAGGCATGAGCATTGCGCTGGCGGCGATGTCGGAAACCTTCATTGCCAACGCGAATGCGGCTGGCATCCCAATGGAAGTGCTGCATCGCGTTGCGGCCATGGCGTCCGGCGGCATGGATACCCTCCCTCACAACGGCGCCGTGATTACCTTGCTGGCAGTGACCGGCCTGACCCATCGGCAGGCTTACAAGGATGTATTCGCAGTCACCATCATCAAGACATTGGCGGTGTTCGTGGTCATAGGGCTGTATTACGCGTTCGGGCTGGTCTGACGCCCGCACGCCATCCGCACGATTTCGGCTTGCCAGTTTGAGTAATGGCAAGCACCATGCTTCGCCATGAGCCAGCAAGAATCCCCCAACACCCTGTCCTCCCGCACGACGCCCACCTGGGAAGTTGAACTCTTGATTTCTGGGGGTGCGGTATTTGCGATGCTGCAGCTGCCGGGCCTCTTGGACCAAGCATTCTTCTGGATGGAACCACGCCTGGCAGGCGACTGGCGGAAGCTGGCCCTGCTCTTGTATGTGTATACGAAAGGTGCGTCAGTGATCTTGGCTGGCACGTTCGTGTTGCACGTGGTGTTGCGTGCTCGCTGGATCGCGCTCGTAGGGATGTATTCGGTATATCCGCAAGGTATCCGTTGGGAGAAAATCACGCTGACACCCATCCAGCGCGAAGTCGAACTCGAGTTGGACAAGCCATTCCCCGACCTCATCGAGCGGGCGGACAATCTGGCGACCACCGTGTTCGCAATCGGCGTGATGCTGACGTCGCTGATCGGAGGAGTCGCGGTCGGAGCGATCAGCGTGTTCTCCGTGTCGGTACTGTTGGAATTTCTCTCTGCCGGAAAAGTGGCCAGCCAGACTTGGATGATCGTACTGATGGCGGTCGTGCTCGCGCCGTTCCTTGTAGCCGCAGCCCTTGATCATTGGCGGGGTGCTCAGTGGGGTCGCGGTAGTCTGATCAGGCGCACCCTTCGATGGACGTTATACGGCTACTCCAAGTCCGGGTTTGGTCGCAGCAGTAATCCGGTCATGACTCTGATTTCCAGCCATTCCGGAGACCGTAAAGCCGTGCTGGTGACAGGTGGCTTGATGACGGTCGCACTCTTGTCGGGTGTTTTCGCCGTCCTTTTGTTAAAGAATTCCAACCGCATCGGCAGTTATTCGATGTTCCCATGGCCGGATTCCACCGTCACCGGCATCGACAGTGCGCACTACGACGACCAACGCGATCCACTTCTCGACGGCACAGCGCCGTATATCCAAACCATGGTTGCTCGCGGCGCGTACGTGAAGTTGGTCTTGCCATATCAACCTCGATTCGACGAAGCTGCCATGCGCGAGCGCTGCGGCGAAGCCGAAGTACTGGACGAAGAAGCACGTAGCATAACGCGCCTGCAGTGCTTGGCCGCGCTACATAGCGTTACGCTGGATGGACACATCCTTGACACCCTGTCTTACGACGTGGCCGCAGATCCGCGTACGGACCGACCGGCCTTGCTGGCAATGATTGATGTGCGCGCGATTCCTGACGGCCGGCATGAGCTCAGGATCCTTCGCTCACCAACGGCAACGACAGACATCACCAAAGAAAGTAGTAAAGCCGAACGTGAGGCGCAGGAATACATCATTCCGTTCTGGCGCTGAGCTGCCGCGGACAGTGACTGGGTACACGCACTAAAATAGTGGCGTGAAAGACTCACTTCGCAAAATCATTCACGTCGACATGGACGCGTTCTACGCGTCGGTCGAACAGCGCGACGACCCGGCTTTGCGCGGCAAACCCGTTGTAGTCGCATGGCGCGGCGCGCGCTCCGTCGTGTGCGCTGCGAGTTACGAAGCGCGCCCGTTCGGGGTGCGCTCGGCGATGCCGGCAATCCGTGCAGAGCGGCTATGTCCGGATGCGATCTTCGTGCCGCCGGACTTCAGCCGCTACAAGGCCGTTTCACGACATATCCGTGAAATTTTCTCCCGGCATACGGACCTGATCGAACCATTGTCACTGGATGAAGCCTATCTCGACGTCACCGAGCCGAAGCAGGACCTCGGCAGCGCGACCGCAATCGCGACAGTGATCCGAGATGCAATTCGCGAAGAAACACGTTTGACTGCATCGGCCGGCATCGCGCCCAATAAGTTCCTGGCCAAGATCGCCAGCGACTGGAACAAGCCAGATGGCCAGTTCGTGCTCAAGCCTGCGCAAGTCGATGCGTTCCTTGCGCCGCTGGCAGTGGGCCGCCTACCCGGCGTTGGCAAAGTGATGGAAGCCAAGCTGGCAAAACTCGGCATCGCCACGTGCACTGATCTACGCGACGCGGGCGGCGACGCACTGGAACAACGCTTCGGTCGGTGGGGACGGCGCTTGCACGAACTGTCATTGGGCATCGACGAACGTGAGGTCCAACCCGAGCGCCCGACCTTGCAGGTCTCGGCAGAGGACACGTTCGAGCATGACTTGCTACTGGAGGATCTGCTGCCACATATCGAGCGACTGGCCACCAAGGCGTGGGCCGGCTATCTGCGCGAACGCCAGCAACACCCGGATCGGATTGCGCGGACGGTCGTGCTGAAACTCAAGACCGGCGATTTCCGCACGCTGACCCGCAGCCTGACCGCGTCGAAACCGCCCACCAGCGAGACAATGCTTGCTCGTACTGCCAGCGATCTACGTGAGCGCGTCGACCTACCGTCAAACACGCGCTACCGGTTGGTTGGCGTTGGCTTGTCGGGCTTCGCCGAACCGGACGGCAGCGCTGCGCAGGACGATTTATTCGGCGTGATTCCAAACCCGTGACCGTCCCGACTCCGTATGTCGCCCACGTATGGAACATTCACTCGGTTGCGCCGCGCTAGGCTAGTTGCATGACACCTGCACCGCCTATTGATGTGCTGCCTGACGACGCGCTGCCTGACCAAGCGTTGCCGGCATCGCGAATCGGCAATGACCTACGTGGCCTCGCAAAACTGCTGGTACACGGCGTCACCACGACCACGGATCTCGCGGAAAGCGTGCATGCAAGCATTCTTGGCTTGCCTGCCCAACTGCCCGGCAAGCCGCAAAGCACACGCACCCGCGGAATTTCGCGGTTTGCATATCAAAGCGTCCGCACCACTGCAAATGTGGTTGGCTCCGGTGTAGACGATGTTTTGGCCCGGCTTCCTTCGCATTGGGGAGAGTCAGCACTATCCCACCGACGCGAAGCCATGCTTGCTGCACTCAATGGCGTGATGGGTGATCATCTTGTAGCGACTGGCAATCCGCTCGCCGTGTCGGCCGCGCTGCGCATCAACGGCAGCCCGCTGTCGCTAAGCCAGGAGGTATGGCCGTCCACCTTGGCATCGCCATCATCACGACTGCTCGTGCAGGTCCATGGCTTGTGCATGAATGACCTGCAATGGCGTCATCGCGGCCACGACCACGGCGAACACCTGGCGGCCGAACATGGCTATACGGCGGTCAACCTGCATTACAACAGCGGCCTGTCGATCGCCAGCAACGGCCGCGCGTTTTCGTTGCTGCTGCAGCAGTTGCTTGACGGCTGGCCGGTACCAATCGAGCGTTTCGCCATCGTCAGTCACAGCATGGGTGGGCTGGTCGCGCGCGCCGCAATCCTGGACGCGACGCGACAGTCACAATCATGGGTGAAGCAACTCAACCAGATCGTGTTTCTTGGTACTCCACATCACGGCTCACCGCTGGAGCGCGCCGGCAACGTGCTGCAAACCGCGCTTGGGCTGACACCGTGGACCGCGCCGTTCGTGCGTCTCGGCGAACTGCGCAGCGCGGGCATCCAGGACCTGCGCCACGGGACTATAGATGATGCGCAACATCGCGGTATCCCCACTGCACGGCGGCTTCCGGCGGGCATCCGTGCCTACGCCGTGGCGGCATCCACTCAAGCTGCGCGCGCTGGGCGAACGCTGCGGGGCGACGGACTTGTTCCCGTTGCAAGTGCGCTGGGCCAACATCGCGATCCACGACTTGACCTGAAAATCCCATCCAGCCGCCAACGGCTAGTGGAAAATACGGGTCACCTAGGATTGCTCAGCAGCCCCGAGGTTTACCAACACCTGCGCCGCTGGTTGCGCTAGCCCGGTACACATTGCGCGCGGATTTTCTCCGCGCGCAATGCAACATGTTCAAGGCCACATGCTTTTACTGAATGATGCCGCTTACGGCAGTCTGCCCGATGTCACCGGCAAACTGATGAAACTCGCCTGCTCCGGCGTCGCCCAAATACGCTGGGTCGCCTTGCGATAATCAGCCGGCTTCGCGAAGAAAATATTGTCCACGAAGGTCTGTGGATTGCGGTCATACAACGGGAAAAGGCTGGACTGGATCTGCACCATCAAGCGATGGCCAGGTTTCAGCACATGATTCACGTTGGGCAGGTCGAAGCTGTATGACTGTGCCTGGTTCGGTACCAGCGCCTTCGGCGTCGCGAAACCTTCGCGATAGCGTCCACGGAAGATCATGGTCGCAATTGAAAGTTCATAGCCAGCCATCGCCGGCTCGTCCGGGTACTGATCCGGATATACGTCGATCAGCTTCACTACCCAATCGCTGTCGCTACCCGAGGTCGATGCGAACAGGTTGGCAATCGGTGTGCCGGCCAACATCAATGGTTCAGTCAGCGGCGCACTGGTGTAGCTGAGCACGTCGCTGCGCCCATCGACAAATCTCTGATCCTTGACTAGCCAAGTAGTCCATGTAGGACGGTCGCCCATGTTGACCGGACGCGGCACGAACGGAACGGGCTTCGCTGGATCAGAGATGTATTCCGCAAATTGCGCAGCGCTTGCGATGGGCGCATTGCCACCCAACGTTTCATCGGCGTGCAGGTACAGCGGCACTGCCGCACTCGGACAGCCTTGCGTGCAGCTCTGCGGCCACGAGGAATATGTACTCCACTGGTTGCTGCCTTGGTTGTAGATCCACACCGGCGGCGTGTTTGCGACCGGCGCGCCGGTCTTGAGATACTGGTCGAAGAATGGCTTGAGGACGTCACGACGCCATTGCAGCGCGGTGTCGCCAGCGAACTTCAAGTCGCCCAGCGTGCTGCCATCGTAATTCGCACCACTATGCCGCCACGGCCCGATGACCAGAAAATTCCGGGTGTTGTCCGTGTCCTTTTTCTCCATCACGGCCCATGCATGGTTGCCGCCATACATGTCTTCCTGGTCCCACAGGCCCTGCTCCCACATCGTGGGCACGGTGATCTTGGGCAGTTTCTCGAGCAGCTTATCCAACGCCTGTTCCTGCCAGAAGGCGTCGTAAGCGGGGTGTTGACTGACCTTATGCCACGCGGGAATCTGGTCCAAGCCAGCGGCGCGTGCATAGTCGCCAACCGAACCGCCACGCAGGAAGCTGGTGTAGTCATCGCCCGTTGCGCGCGGGATGCCGGTGCCTTCGCCGCGTGCCGTCATCTGGCCGGTGAAATAGCTCAGGTTGTTCTGCCGGTAGGCACCGTTCTGGAACCAGTCATCGCCGATCCAGCCGTCCACCATCGGGCTTTCCGGCGCCGCCACCTTGAGCGCCGGATGGGGTTCCAGCAGCGCCATCACTACCGTCAATCCCTCATACGATGAACCAAGCATGCCAACCCGGCCATTGCTTTCCGGCAAATTCTTGACCAGCCAGTCGATGGTGTCCCAAGCATCCGTAGCGTGGTCGATGCCGGTCTTGTTGAGCGGCCCGCGTGCCGGCCGGGTCATCACGTAATCGCCTTCGGAACCGTACTTGCCGCGGATATCCTGGAACACACGGATGTAGCCGTCTTCGGCAAATACCGTATCGCCCTGTGACAATGCATCGACCATCCGCGTGGCGTTGGGGATGCGTTCCACTCGCTTGGCCGCGTTGTAGGGCGTGCGCGTCAGCAGGATTGGGGCATCCTTCGCACCCTTGGGAATCATGATGACCGTGTAAAGCTTCACCCCATCACGCATCGGCACCATCACGACGCGCTTGATGAAATCGCGCTGGGGTTCCGGCGCCTTGAATTTCTTGCCGGTGATGTCGGGCGTCATCGGCGCGACCTGCGCCAGAGCACTACCGCAAGTCGTCACACAGGCCGCCAGTGCCACCGTTTGCCAAAACATGCGCATCTGCATCGCGAAACTCCTCCTCAAACCCGACAGTGCCCGAGTCTTGCACGATGCGACCTCGCCTAAAAGTGCCAACCGGCTTCGCAGTCGCAACCGCTTCGCATACGCTAGATCGATGACCAATATCGCAGCATTCCCGGGCTTGACCCGCCCCCAGTTCAAGACACTGTCACTCGCCGCACTCGGCGGCGCGCTGGAGTTTTACGACTTCGTGATCTTCGTGTTCTTCGCGAACACGATGGGCGCACTGTTCTTTCCGCCAGACATGCCCGAATGGCTGCGGCTGGTGCAGACCTTCGGAATTTTCGCCGCCGGCTATCTGGCGCGACCGTTGGGCGGGATTGTCATGGCGCATTTCGGCGACCTGCACGGACGCAAGCGCATGTTCATGCTCAGCATCCTGCTGATGGCGATCCCGACATTGCTGATGGGAATGCTGCCAACCTATGCACAAGTCGGCGTTACTGCGCCACTGCTGCTGCTGCTGCTGCGGATCATGCAGGGCGCGGCGATCGGCGGCGAAGCGCCGGGCGCGTGGGTCTTCGTGACCGAGCACGTCTCGCCGCGTCATCGCAACCTGGCTTGCGGGGCTCTATCCGCTGGACTATGCGCCGGCATCCTCATTGGCTCACTGGTCGCGCGCACACTCAATGCAGCGCTCGACGAAAGCCAGTTATTGACTTGGGGTTGGAGACTGCCGTTCCTGTTGGGTGGCGTGTTCGGCTTAATCGCGATGTACCTGCGCCGGCTGTTGCATGAAACGCCGGTATTCACCGAAATGCAGGCGCGCCGTGCACTATCCGCCGAACTGCCCCTGAAAAACGTGCTGCGCGCGCATCGTGGGGCCGTCGTACTGGCGATGCTGTTGACCTGGCTGCTGACTGCTGCGGTAGTGGTGACATTGTTGATGATGCCGACTTTCCTGCAAGGACTAGGCGTGGATCGCGGCGCAGCGTTGTCGGCCAACACATTGGCGATCACTGCCACCATCATTGGCAATCTGATCCTGGGTTGGTTGGCGGATCGCTTCGGTGCGGGTCGCGTGCTGGTGCTATGCAGCGCCCTCCTAGGGGCGAGTTTCTGGATGTTTTACAGCGCCGCGCTGGCAGGCCAGTTCTCGCCCGTGCTGTATGTGCTCGCCGGTTTCGGCGTCGGCCTGACCGCGTTGGTGCCGGCGATCGCCGTGTCGGGATTCCCTGCACCAGTTCGCTTCTCTGGCCTGTCGTTTTCCTACAACGTGGCTTATGCAATCGCTGGCGGACTGACGCCACTGCTAATTAGCCTGTCGATGAAGGACAACCCCGCTGCGCCGATGCATTACATCGCCGGCATGGCCTTGCTGGGCGTATGTCTGGGAATCTACGTGGCGATGCAGCGACCGCACCGCGTGAACTAACCGGGACCCGAAGCACGCGCAGCTGTCAACGGGTTACGTCAGTCCGGCGCGGCGACGACAATGGTCGTCATTGTTTCCGCTGCAGCAGGTTCCGCCGTACATGACTCAGATTTCCGCAGCTCTTGCACGAAAAATCGCCCAGACCATTGCCGACGAAATCGGCGCGCAGACCACGCAAGTGTTGGCCGCCGTCGGCCTGCTGGATGAAGGGGCGACCGTGCCGTTCATCGCCCGCTACCGCAAGGAAGTTACCGAAGGCCTGGACGACACCCAACTGCGCAACCTCGAAACGCGTTTGGCATATCTGCGCGAAATGGAGGACCGGCGCGCCACGATTCTGGCCAGCATCGACGAACAGGGCAAGTTGACCGATGCGTTGCGCGGGGAAATAGACGCCGCCGACAGCAAGTCACGGCTGGAGGATTTGTACCTGCCGTACAAGCAGAAGCGCCGCACCCGCGCACAGATCGCACGCGAAGCCGGACTGGAACCGCTGGCCGATGGCCTGCTAGAAGATCCAACGCGTGTACCCGAAGAGTTTGCTGCCAGCTTCGTTGATACCGACAAGGGCGTTGCCGATGCCAAGGATGCACTGGAAGGCGCGCGCGCGATCCTGATGGAGCGCTGGGGCGAAGATGCCGCACTGCTTGGCGAACTGCGCAGCTGGCTCGACGGCAATGGCCTGATCCGTTCCAAAGTGGTGGAGGGTAAAGAAGCGGTAGGCGAGAAATTCCGCGACTACTTCGATCATGCCGAATCACTGGCGAAGATTCCGTCGCATCGCCTGCTCGCCTTGTTCCGTGGACGTCGCGAGGAATTCCTGCGGGTCGAGCTCGACCCCGGTAGCGATGTCGAAGCCGGCAATTCCTACGCCGAAGGGCGCATCGCAGTGCATGCCGGCATCGCTGAACGCGGCCGCGCCGCCGATGCCTGGTTGCGCAATGCTTGCCGCCTCGCCTGGCGCGCTAGGATCCACTTGCATTTGATGCTGGATCTGTTCAACCAAGCCCGCGAGAAAGCCGAAGCCGAGGCAATTAACGTGTTCGGCGACAACCTCAAAGACCTGCTGCTGGCTGCGCCTGCCGGACCCAAGGCGGTACTTGGATTGGATCCTGGTCTGCGAACCGGGGTGAAGGTTGCAGTGGTCGATGCGACCGGCAAGCTGGTCGCCACTGACACCATCTACCCGCACGAACCGCGCCGCCAATGGGATGCGTCGCTGGTATCGCTGCGCAAACTCTGCGCTGCGCACGACGTGGAACTGATAGCCATCGGCAACGGCACTGCCAGCCGCGAGACCGACAAGCTGGCCGGCGATCTCATGAAGTTGCTGGCCAATTCCAAACTGCAAAAAGTCGTGGTCAGCGAAGCCGGCGCATCGGTGTATTCGGCCTCGCAATTGGCGGCCGATGAGTTCCCGAACTTGGACGTGTCGATACGCGGTGCGGTATCGATTGCGCGCCGCCTGCAGGATCCGCTAGCCGAGCTGGTCAAGATCGAACCGAAGGCCATTGGCGTCGGTCAGTACCAGCACGACGTCGACCAGTACCGGCTTGCGCGCACGCTGGACGCGCGGGTCGAGGACTGCGTGAATGCCGTCGGCGTGGACGTGAACACTGCTTCCAGCGCATTGCTGGCACGGGTGTCGGGGCTGTCCTCAACCGTGGCCGAGAACATCGTGATCCACCGCGATGCCAATGGTGCATTCGCATCGCGCAAGGCGCTGATGAAGGTGCCACGATTAGGTGAAAAAACCTTCGAACAATGCGCCGGCTTTCTGCGTATCGCGGGTGGTACGCAGCCGCTGGATGCATCGTCGGTACACCCCGAAGCCTACCCGGTGGTCGAGCGCATCCTTAAGGCCAGCGGTCGCGACGTAAAGCAGATCATCGGCGATGGCGCGTTCTTGCGCGGGCTGGATGCAAAGCAGTTCACCGACGACACCTTCGGCCTGCCAACCGTGCGTGACATCCTGCTTGAGCTGGAAAAGCCGGGCCGTGACCCGCGCCCGGAATTCAAGGCCGCAACCTTTGCCGAGGGCGTCGAGGACATCAAGGACCTGAGGCCCGGCATGATCCTTGAAGGCGTGGTCAGCAATGTTGCGGCGTTCGGCGCGTTCGTCGACATCGGCGTGCATCAGGATGGACTGGTCCACATTTCCGCGCTGTCCGACAGATACGTGAAGGATCCACGCGAAGTGGTGAAAGCCGGCGACATCGTCAAGGTGAAAGTGATGGAAGTGGATGTGGCGCGCAAGCGCATCGCACTGTCCTGCCGCCTGAGCGACGAACCGGGCCAAGCCACGCCCCGCGCGTCCGGCGACGGCGACACACGCCGTGATGGCGACCGAAGCCATACCACTCGGATCGCCCCCCGCAGCAACCAGCCACGTCAAAGCCCGCCCACAGCGCGTCCACAGACTCAGGCAGCGCCATTCAACAGCGTTATGGCGGATGCGTTGAAGCGCCTGAAGCGAGACTGATCGCGGGTCAAGCTATGGCGAGATTGCTGATCAATACCTTCCCATTCTTTGCGGGGACGTAGCGCCCGGTGTCCCGACTTCAAATTCACCAGGCTCATGGTGGAATTGCGCATCTTTCCCTGGGATCCGCCATGTCTTCCCATGCGAGCTCAAAGACTGTTGTGTATGCCGCATTAGCCGGCAATGTCGCCATTGCAATCACCAAGTTCGCCGCTGCTGCCTACACCGGCAGCTCGGCCATGCTAAGTGAAGGCATTCACTCGCTGGTAGACAGCGCCAACGAGCTTTTGCTGCTCTATGGCCTGAAACGGGCCGCGAAGCCGGCAGACACATCGCATCCCTTCGGTTATGGACGAGAGTTGTACTTCTGGAGTTTCATCGTGGCGCTGCTGGTCTTCGCGCTCGGCGCGCTGGCGTCCATCTATGAAGGCGTCCACCACTTGCAAGCACCCGAAGTGGTTCGGAACCCGTTGATCAATTACGCGGTTTTAGGCGTATCGATGCTATTCGAAGGAGGATCCTCGTGGGTTGCTTTCAAGCAATTCCGCGCGCAGAAAGGCGACATGGGCTACATCGAAGCATTCAAGCGCAGCAAGGACGCGATCACGATTACCGTGCTGCTGGCAAACGTTGCCGCGTTGATCGGACTGGCAATCGCGTTGATCGGCCTGGCACTTGCCCAGTGGCTGCAGATGCCGGAACTGGATGGGGTGGCGTCGATCGCGATTGGCCTGACGCTGGCCTTGACCGCGATTGTCCTGGCGCG
>JBBSRO010000028.1:0-39036 GCA_038242955.1 Lysobacterales bacterium | reverse complement strand
GTGCCTCCTTCATTCGCTTGGCTGGTTTGCAGCCGGCACGCGTGTTGCCGGTGGAGTGGGGTGCGCGCAGCGGCGGTTACGAGGTCGCAGTAAGTATTGATGCGCTGGATCGCAAGTGGCTGCTCAAGGACATCACTACGCTGGTCGCGCAGCTCAACGTGCATGTGCTCAGCGTGCACAGCGCACCGATGCGCGGCGGACACGGGCAGGTGCGCATTGCCCTACAGGTGCGGGTGGCGGACTACGGCCAACTGGGCTTGCTGTTGGGCCGTATTGAGGACGTGGCCGGCGTTGAATCGGCGCATCGTGGATGAGTAGGCCGCCGACTAGACGCTTCGCCTCTGTCCACCAGAGCAGGCAGGCAACGCGCGCACTCTGGTTGGCGCAGCCTGCGATGTTGCGACATGTACTGACCGGCATCTGCGCGCTGTTGCTGGCGATGTTCCTGGTTTCAATCGTGTTTCGCGGCAGCATCTCGACATGGTTGTGGCCGGATTCGCGCAGCGAGGAACTACAGCTGCAGGCGAACGTCGCGCTGCAGGCTGGCCGTCTCACCGCAGAGGATGGGAGCGGCGCGCGCGAACTTTTCGAAGCTGCACTGGCCTTGAAGCCCGACCAGGTGCAAGCCCGCGAAGGCCTTGCGCGGGTGGCCCTGAAGGCATTGGAGCGTGCCGGGCGCGAGATCGACCAGAAGCGCTACACGGCGGCGAGCGCCGATCTGGAGCTAGCGCAGGCGCTGGATGCGCCTCGGGATAAGGTCGATGTAATCCTTGCATCGTTGCAGGAGCACGCAGCCGACAACGACGGGCTTGATGAACTACTGGCGCGCGCAGCGGCAGCACGCGATGCGGGCCGGCTCGACCAGGACAAGGCGTCGGCGTTGCCGCTGTACCAACGCGTATTGGCCATGCAGCCACGCAACCAGCATGCAGTCGAAGGTCGCGAAGATGCGTTGACCGATTTGTTGCTGCCAGCACAAGCAGCACTGGATCGTGGCGATGTGCAGGCGGTGGCCGGATTGCTGGAGCGCGCCCGTCACTTTGATCCTGGGCACGTTGACCTACCCGCGTTGCAGGCGGGCTTGGCCCAGCTTGTTGAAGCGCGGGCGCAACGCGTGCAGCTGCTTGTCGGCAAGCGCAGCTTCGAGCGTGCTGCAGCGTTATGCATCGAGTTGCGAGGACTGCAGGACAGTGGGGGGATGCCCGCAGCATGCAGGGCCGAGGCGATGGATGGGCTTGTCGCACGTGCCATCCGCTTGGCCGCGGATTTTGATTTTGCCGGTAGTGAGCACTTGCTGGCGACCGCAACATCACTCGCTCCCGATGATCCGCGTCTCCGCGATGCAGAACGACATCTTGCACAGGCGCGGCGCGGCGCATCGAAGTTGCCGGATGCGCATCATCCAAACCAACGCGACATTGAAAAAGTGCAGGCATTGTTGGCCGATGCCGCCAACGCGCAAGCGCGCGGCGACTGGATCACACCGCCAGGCGACAGCGCTTGGGACAAGCTGCGCGCGGCGCGTGGGCTGGCCCCGGATAACGTCCGCGTGCAGCGTGCATTGGCAGCGTTGAAGCCAGCGGCACGCAAGTGCCAGACCGATGCGTTGCGCGATAACCGTTTGCGTGAATCGCAGGCGTGCCTCGATGTCTGGCGCCAGCTTGATCCAGTGGATCCAGAGCTGCCGCGGGCACGCCTGCGGCTCGCGCAGCGCTGGATGGCGATAGGTGACCAGCGCCTGGAGCGCGGCGAGATCAATGCAGCAGCGCAAGCGGCGGAACAAACACGACTGCTAGATTCTGCAACACCGGGATTGGCTGAATTTGTGCAGCGTTTGCGTCGCGCGCAGCCGGGCAAACCCTAGCCTGACGTGGCGGGAAGCTGGAACAATTCGCGCACCGTCTGGCGTGCGGCATCGAGCGAAAAATGCGTGGTCACATTTTCAAGCGCGTGCGTCGCGATCTCTCTCCACAACTCGGCATCGTCATCCAGGCGCAATACTGCCTGTGAAAAATTTTCTGCGCTGTCGGCTAGCAACACGTCGACGCCAGCGTGCAGATGCATGCCTTCCACCGCCGGCGAGGTGGCCACCACAGGCAAGCCATGCGCCATCGCTTGGTTGATCTTGCCCTTCACTCCGGCGCCGTAGCGCAGCGGTGCAACTGATACCCGGCAGCGGTCCAGCCACGGCTGCAGGTCCGGCACGTGGCCGTGGATTTCGACCCCAGTCTGTGAGCCGAGCGCACCGATTTCCGCCGGCACGTCACCACCAATGCAATGGAAGCTGATTCCGGGCCGCTGAGCACGGATCAGCGGGAATACGTCGCGCACGAACCACAGCACCGCATCGACGTTTGGTGGATGTCGGAAGCCGCCAACGAATAGCAGGTCGCTGCGCTCGCTCCATCCGGGCCCATGTCCCGTGACCTGATGCAGATTGGACAAAATGCGCACATCGGCAGCAGGCGCATCTTGGCGCAACAGGTCTTGCTCGACGCTGCTGACGACCAGTGTCGTGTCGGCCGCGGTAATCAGTTCCAGTTCCAGCTCGCGGGTGCGCTGGGCGGCACGCAAGCCGGTTACATCGCCCGACAACTCGGCGGCGCGGCGTTCGCGCAGGTAGTGCAGGTCGATGGTGTCGAACAGAATGCGTGCCTGGGGTGCATGTTGCCGCAGCAATGGCAGGAACTCGCGCGCCACGTAGTGCCGGCACACCAACACCGTATCGAAGCGCGGGCCATGCGCGCGCAGCCAAGCCGGAATTCGCGCGGCATGCGGTGCATGCCAGCACTCCACGCCGAGCTGCTGCAGGGCTTGTGTGTAGTGCCCATCGGCGGTGCGGTTGGCGGGCAGGAAGACCACGTGCGCGCCGTCGGCAATCAACATGCTTATCAAATTGACCAGCCGCAGCGAACCCGAGTCGCGGTCTGGCTGCGGGGTCAGCGCATCGATGATGAGCACCTGCGGCTGGCGGCGATGCAGCAGCGCGGGCGTCGGAATTGTATTCGGCGGGAGTTGTACCGCAAGCGCATCGCGCCACTTGTCGGCGAACACCTGCTGGTTGCGAACCTGGGCTGATTTCATGCCGCTGGTGGGATCGGTGCCGGCGCTGGTGCCCTCGTCATGCGCGACGACTGCTTGCGGTTGATACAACACGCGCAAGCCGGCCGCGCGCACAGCAAAAGCGAGGTCAGTGTCCTCGTAATAGGCCGGCTTGAAGCGCACATCGAACCCGCCAAATTTCTCGAACAAGGCGCGAGGAATCGCGATCGCCGCGCCGCTCAGGTAATCGGCATTGCGCAGATAGTTGAACCGGCAATCAGATGCGTCTTCATGGCGCCCGTAATTCCAGCCAGAACCATCGGCGAACACCACCCCGCCGGCTTCCTGCAGGCGGCCATCGGGGTACACCAGCTTCGCGCCGACCAGGCCGGCATCGGCATGGGCTTCGAACGTTCCCAGCAGTGCATCCAGCCAACCGGGCTGGGGAACGGTATCGTTGTTGAGGAAGACCAGGTACTCGCCACGCGCCAGCGCAGAGCCGTCATTGCAGGCCGCGATGAAACCGCCGTTGCTGTCGCGGGCATGCAGGCGGATGCCATCGATCTGCAGGAGCATTGCGCGGGAATCATCGGGCGATGCATCGTCGACCACGATCACTTCGATGTCGGCTGCGGGCCGGTGCGCCGCGATCGCGCGCAGGCAGGCAAGCGTATGCGCGAACGCGCCATGGACTGGAATGACGATGCTTGCGCGCGGTGCATCCGAGGTCGGCATTGCAAACGGCATGAACGGCATTACGCCAGGCGCATAAAGCGCATGCGTGACCACATCGCCGCGACGGAACTGCAGGTTCAGCCGTTGCCAGCTGGCCGCCAGGCCGCGGTTTCGCAAGCTGGCGAGACCACGGCGGTACAGGCCCAATGCGCGGGAGATCCAGAAGCGCGCTTCGGCAGGAATTGGCATGCGGGGAAACTCCGGCTGACGGGTCGCTAAGGTAGGCCGCTCGTCCGCACGCCGCCTGGATGGCGCTGCGCTAGACTCGCCGCAACAACAACAGCCATTCTCGCATCCCGCGACACGGCTGCCAGCGCCGAGCCCATGCCCCGCATAAAAGACGACGACGACCTGTACGACGACGAGGATGGCGACTCCAGTGATGCTGGGGATGGCGGCGGGTCGATTTGGCGCAGTCGCCTGTTGACCTGGGGGCTGGCCTGCGCGGCGTTGCTGCTGGGTTTCCTGATCCCGTACATGGCGTACCTGAATCATCAGGTGGGCGAACGCTTCGGTAAACTGCGTTGGCAGGTGCCGACCCGCGTCTACGCGCGTCCCTTGACGTTGCGCCAGGGAGTGGCCCTTGATGCGCAGACGCTCAAGACGGAACTGGACGCCGCTTCGTACCGCGATGGCGACGGCAAGCGGGCAGGCACCTATGCCCGCAATGGTGGCCGCTGGAAGATTTCGAGCCGCGGCTATTTCGATGTCGATGGCCGCATCGCGCCGTCCCAGCTTGACGTGAGTTTGTCGGACGGAAAGGTCGCGGCCGTGCGCGATGTCGCCAGCAAAAAGGCGCTGCGCAGTGCGCGGCTGGATCCGGCGCGCATCGCCACTCTCTACGGCCAGCAGCAGGAAGAACGCCGCCTGGTGCGCATCGAGGAAGTCCCTGAGTTGCTGGTCACCGGTCTGCAGGCGGTCGAGGACGAGGATTTCGCGCATCACCACGGTATCGACGTCACCGGCATGATGCGTGCGGCCTGGGTCACGGTCAGTTCCGGCGGCGAGAACAAGCAGGGTGCGAGCACGCTGACCCAGCAGCTGGCACGCAGCGGCTTGCTGGGTATCGGCAAGGAACAGACGGTGACGCGCAAGGCCAAGGAGATCTTGTTTTCGCTGCTGCTGGAAGCGCGTTACGACAAGAAGACCATCCTTGAGGCTTACTTCAATCAGGTCGACCTGGGCCAGCGCGGCGCACAGTCGATTCGTGGCGTGGCAGCGGCCTCGGAATTCTGGTTTGGCCGTGAGCTGCGCGACCTGTCGACCGAACAGATCGCGTTGATGATAGGGCTGGTCAAAGGGCCATCCTGGTACAACCCGCGGCGTAATCCCGAACGCGCGACCGAGCGTCGTAACTTCGTGCTGGGCAAGATGCACGCAGCCACGCTCATCGACGATGCCGAATTCACGCGCGCGAAGAAAGCGCCGCTTGGTATCACCAAAGATGCCGGCAACATCGCCGCTAATCGCTTCCCGGCATACGTAGATCTGGTGCGCAAGCAGTTGGCGCGCGACTACCCAGCCGACAAGCTTTCCGGTGCCGGCTTGAGCGTGATGACCGGCATGTCACCTGCAGCCCAGGGGTATGCCGAGGGCGCCGTGGTCCGCACGCTGAAATCACTTGACCACAAGACGCGTCCGCCACTTCAGGCTGGCCTGGTGATGACCGATGTGCACAACGGTGATGTGGTCGCAGTGGTCGGTAGTCGTGACGTCACAGAGCAGGGCTTCAACCGGGCAGTGGATGCCAAGCGGCCGGTTGGTTCCTTGCTGAAGCCCTTCGTATATTTGCTGGCGCTCGCTCAGCCGGATAAATGGTCGCTGGCCAGTAGTGTCAGCGATGCGCCGGTGACGGTTAGCCTGGGTCGCAACCGTACCTGGAAGCCGGGCAATTCAGATGGGCGCAGCCACGGTAATGTGCGGGTGATGGATTCGCTGGCGCGTTCCTATAACCAGGCTACGGTGCGACTTGGCATGGACGTGCAGCCGAAGCGGCTAGCGGACCTGATTCGCGCCTTGGCTGGCATCGAATCAGAAGGACAGCCTTCGCTGATCTTGGGCGCAGTGGATCAAAGTCCTTATGCGATGGCGCAGCTGTACCAGTTCCTTGCATCGGATGGCGAAATCCAGCCGTTGCATGCCGTGCGTGGCGTGCTCGACCGGAAAGGCAGCGCCATCAAGCGCTATGACACCGCGCCGCCGCCGGCGCAGAAAGGCGATGCCGTCGCGGCACGGCTGGTCGGCGTGGCGCTGCAATACACGGTTAGTTCCGGGACCGGCCGGCAACTGGTGCGCGATGGCTTGGGCAAGCTGAGTGCTGCAGGCAAGACCGGCACCAGCAACGATGGCCGCGACAGCTGGTTTGCGGGGTACACGGGCGACCACTTGGCGGTGGTTTGGGTTGGCAACGACCAGAACAAGTCGACGGGCCTGTATGGCGCCACGGGTGGCATGCGGGTGTGGTCGGAGATTTTTTCGCGCCTCCCAAGCGCGCCGCTGCAGATCAGCAGCGATGGCCTGGATTGGCAATGGGTCCAAGATGGACATAGCACCGATGCAGCCTGTCCGGGTGCCGGTCGAGTGGCATTCGTGGCTGGCTTCGCGCCTGCCTACCAACCGTGCGTATACACGCAATCCACGGACGATCCCTACTGGCAGCAGCATCCGGAAGAAGCCGGCCCGGCAGTGCTTGAGCGCGCAGGTGATGCGATTCGTGGCTGGTTGGGTTGGGGAGCGCGCGGCGATCCCGCCCGCGAAGTGCCGCCGCCGGTACCGACATCGCCACCACCCGAACCCGTGCGCCAGCCTTGATATGCGCACGCGTGTGATGAGCCGATGTCGCGCCTGAGTGCCGGCGTCCGAGAGGCACTGGAAGCCAGTGCCTCGCTCGCCAACCATGTACCCGGATTCGTGGCACGTCCGGCGCAGCAACGGCTGGCACTGGCCGTCGCCGATGCCTTCGAAAGCCGCGGCGTGCTGTTGGCCGAAGCCGGTACCGGCACCGGCAAGACATTCGCGTACCTGGTGCCCACGTTGCTGTCGGGCATGAAGACCATCATCTCCACAGGTACCCGCGCGTTGCAGGACCAGCTCTACCTGCGTGACCTGCCGCGGGTGCGTGACGCGCTTGGCACGGGGCTCAAGACCACTTTGCTCAAGGGTCGTTCCAACTACTTGTGCCGTTACCGGATGGAGCAGGCCAAGGGCGAGCCGAATTTATTGAACGGTGGCTTCGGATCGCGCGAAGCAGCATCGCAATTCCAGCGCGTCGTTGCATGGAGTGGGCGCACCCGGATGGGCGACCTGTCCGAACTCAATGCGTTGCCGGAAGACTCACCGCTGTTGCCCCTGATCAGCTCGACCGCCGACAACTGCTTGGGCACCGAATGCCCGTTCTGGGGCGAATGCTTCGTGGTGCAGGCGCGCCAGCGTGCGCAGACCGCCGACATCGTGGTGGTCAATCACCACCTGCTGCTGGCCGACCTCGCGCTCAAGCAGGAAGGCTTCGGAGAAATCCTGCCGGGCGCGCAAGCCTTCGTGGTCGATGAAGCGCACCAGTTGCCGGAACTCGCTGCGCAATTTTTCGGCGAGTCGCTCAGCGCCAGGCCTTTGGTCGAGCTCGCGCGCGATGCGCTCGGCGAATGCAAGCAGGTGCCTGGTTCGCTTGCTGCAATCCAGGAGCCCGCGCGTGCACTGGAAGCCGCCACCCGCGGTTTGCGCGCTGCAATGGAGCCGCTGCCGCAGCGTGGAACCCGCTGGCGTGCGCTGGACACAGTCGATGTGGATTCCGCCTGTCTCACCCTGGCCGATGCGCTGGACGTCATGGAGCGCGCCCTCGCACCGCTGCGCGAAGCCGCCCCCGGATTCGACGCTTGCCACCTGCGCGCCAAGGACAACCAGGCGCGGCTGCACCGGTGGATGGAGGCGGGCGATGGGGCCCAAGGAATAAGTGCTTTTGATGCCGATGATGATCATGCAGCAGATGCGAAGCGCGACGACGGCTTCAGTTCCGTGCATTGGTACGAGCTCACGCCGCGCGGGTTCCGCCTTCAGCGCACGCCACTCGATGTGTCCGGCCCACTGCGGACGCATCGCGAGGCTTCGCATGCCGCGTGGGTGTTCACTTCGGCCACGCTGTCAGTTGCCGGCAGCTTCAGCCATATTTCGAAACGACTCGGTATCGAACACGCCACCGAACTGCTCGAACCCAGCCCGTTTGATTGGGACCGACAGGCGTTGTGCTATTTGCCGCCAAACTTGCCCGAACCCGCATCGCGCGAATTCGGACCAGCACTGATCGCGGCGTTGCAGCCTGTACTTGAGGCATCCGGTGGCCGCGCATTCCTGCTGTTCGCCTCGCATCGAGCGCTGCGTGAAGCAGCCGAGCTCATGCGCAACGCACCGTGGCCGTTGTTCGTGCAGGGCAGCGAGCCGCGACATGTGTTGCTGCAGCGTTTCCGTGATTCCGGCAACGGCGTGCTGCTGGGCACCGCGAGTTTCCGCGAAGGCGTGGACGTGGCCGGCGATGCGCTGAGCGTGGTGGTGATCGACAAGCTGCCGTTCGCTGCGCCGGACGATCCGGTGTTCGAGGCGCGGCTGGACGCGATCCGCCGCAGCGGCGGCAATCCGTTCCGCGACGAACAACTGCCGCAAGCCGTAATCGCGCTGAAGCAGGGCGCCGGCCGCCTGATTCGCACCGAAACCGACCGTGGCGTGCTGGTGCTGTGCGACCCGCGCCTGCTGTCAAAGTCATACGGAAAGCTCTTCCTTGATTCGTTGCCACCACTGCCGCGCACGCGCGATGTGGCCGACGTGCAGGCTTTTTTTGCACCGAATAATTTGGCGGGAAATGGCGCCCTCGCGGATAATTGAGCGATGAAACTGCTCGCCATCGAAACTTCCACCGAAGCCTGCTCGATTGCTGTGTTGATCGATGGTGCAGTGATTGAGCGCTTCGAGATCGCCCCACGCCGCCATACCGAGCTTGCCCTGCCGTGGGCGGAGGCATTGCTGGCCGAAGCCGGCATCGTCAAGTCGCAACTCGACGCCATCGCGGTCGGGCGCGGCCCCGGTGCATTCACGGGCGTGCGCTTGGCGATTGCATTGGCGCAGGGAATTGCGCTGGCGCTGGACCGGCCGCTTTTGCCGGTCTCCACGCTGGCGGCGTTGGCGATGCGATCAACGGGTGATGCCATCATTGCCGCCATCGACGCGCGCATGGGCGAAATTTACGTCGCCAGCTTCCAGCGTGATGGCGATGGCGTCGTCGCGACTAGCGATGAAATCGTCATTGCACCGGATGTCTACGCTCCGCCGGACCGCATGGGCTGGCACGGGGTGGGTACAGGGTTTGCAGCTGCCGATGGCGCACTGGCAACGCACTTGAAGGCGCAATTGGCAACCGTGAATGCTGCGGCATTGCCGCATGCCGCCGATATTGCGCGGCTTGGTGCGTTGTCCTTCGCGCGTGGCGAGGCGATTGCGCCGGAGCACATCGAGCCAGCCTATCTTCGAAACAATGTGGCGCTCACCAGCGCCGAGCAGCAAGCGCTGCGCGCGTCGCGTCGATCAGGCTACTGATCTACCAATACGCCGCCGGGCATGAACTGCCAGGTGCGAGTGATATGCAGCACGTCAGGATCGTCCTTGGTCTTGGGCAGTGGCGCGAATGGTTCCGAAAGCTTGACGATGCGCAGTGCTGCGTTATCCAGCATCGGGATGTGGCTGGACTGGACAATACTGGTGGCTTCCACGCTGCCGTCGCGGCGAACGGCCACGCTGATCACCACCAGCCCACCGATCCGGCGGCGGCGGGCTTCATCGGGATAGTTGAGGTTGCCGACCCGTTCGACCCGGTCGACCCAACTGCGCAGGTATTGCGCCCAGGCGTATTCCTTGGTGCTGGCGGAGACGAATTTACGCTTCGGCCGCTTGGCGTATTGCTCGGAACGCAGGTGGATTTCCGCGGCCAATCGCGCCATGGCGATGTCGTGGTCGATCTTCTCCAAGCCGCGCGGCAAGTCCCTGACCTCCACTTCCTGGCGTGGCTGCGCTGCGGGGAACGCTTGTTCACCCGTGGTCGCGGTGATCACCCGCGGGTCTGGTGGTGGGCTGGGTGCGGGTGTCTGCGCGTGCAGCGGACGTGGCGCCAGGCCCTCCTGCTGCTGGGGGATCGGCCCGTCCTGTGAATCGCGTGGGCGCAAGGTCTTGTCGTGTTCGCCGCCGCCCTGGTTGGCGGCTTGGGCAAGGAAGTCTGCCTCTTTCGGGGTCAGCACCGAACGGGTCTGGGTCATGATCACGTCGAGTGTTGGCGTGACCGGTGCGGCATCTTCCACGGCAAAGCCAAGTCCCAAGATCAGCATCGCGTGGACCAGCACGGCGAGCACGATGGTGGCACTCAGCCGGTCGGAGTCGCCCAAGCGTGGTGCCGCACGCTGGGGGAAAGCATCAGCTTGCGGCATCAGGACGCGAGCCTGGCCTCGATGCAGTCGAACATGCGACCGGCGATGTTCAGGCTGAACTGGGCATCGAGTTCACGAATACAGGTGGGACTGGTGACATTGACTTCGGTCAGGTAATCGCCAATCACGTCCAAACCAACGAACAGCATGCCGCGACGCTTCATTTCCGGGCCGACTTGGGCCGCGATCCAGCGGTCGCGGTCGCTCAGTGGACGGCCTTCGCCACGACCGCCGGCGGCCAGGTTGCCGCGAAATTCGTCACCTTGCGGGATTCGCGCCAGGCAGTAGTCGATCGGCTCTCCGTCGACCAGCAGGATGCGCTTGTCGCCTTCCACTATTTCCGGCAAATAGCGCTGGGCCATGGCCTGTTGGTGGCCACCATCGGTCAAAGTTTCCAGAATGACGTTGAGATTCGGCTCGCCGCTGCCAGCGCGGAAAATCGAGCGGCCGCCCATGCCATCAAGCGGCTTCAGCACCGCCTGCCCATGTTCGCCAACGAAGGCCTTGAGCGCAGCCGTATCGCGGCTGACCAGCGTCTGGGGGCAGCATTGCGGGAACAGCAGCGCGGCGAGTTTTTCGTTGAAGTCCCGCAGGCCCTGTGGATCATTGACGACCATTGCGCCTTGTCGCTGGGCCATGCTCAGGATCTGAGTGTCGTGGATATAGTTGGCATCGACCGGCGGGTCAGTCCGCATAAGCACGACATGGCCTGGCCCGAACTCGAGCTGTGACGCGGATCCCAGATCAAACCAGTGGCCGGGGTCGTCGGTGACGCGCAGCGTCATGCAACTGGCGACGGCACGCATGCCGCTCACCGACAGCCCGCCTGGCTTGACGTAGTGCAGTCGATGACCGCGCCGCTGGGCTTCCAGCAGCATGGCGAAGGTCGAGTCCTTGGCGATCTTGATGGACGTAATCGGATCCATCACCACCACCACGTCGAGCGGCATTGCAAATGGCATCCGTCGTGTCATCGGTACATCCTGCAAAATCTGCCCAAATGGTAGCAGGGCGACTGGTCGAAACAGCAGTCGAAACACCAATGTGACGCAAAGCGTCGCTTGACAGGCCACGCGCAGACTGGGATATAAGCAGTCACGCACCGAGACTGAATACTTCGGGCGGCGATCAAGCAGTACATCTCAAAGCGGCAAGGGGAACGCATGGCGGACACCGACGGTCAAGACGTCAGCCTCAAGGGTTTGAGGGTGATGGTCATCGATGACTCAAAGACAATACGTCGCACGGCGGAGACGTTGCTCGTGCGCGAGGGCTGCGAAGTCGTCACCGCGACAGACGGGTTCGAGGCGCTCTCCAAGATCGCCGACCAGAACCCGCAGATCATATTCGTCGACATCATGATGCCGCGGCTGGATGGTTATCAGACGTGTGCATTGATCAAGAACAACCAGACCTTCAAATCCGTGCCGGTGATCATGCTTTCCTCAAAGGACGGATTGTTCGACAAAGCACGGGGGCGCATCGTGGGTTCCCAGCAATACCTGACAAAACCATTCACACGCGAAGAACTCCTTGGCGCGATTCGGAATTACGTAAACGCCTGACCGGGGGGTAAGGCAACCATGGCACGCATATTGCTGATCGAAGATTCACCGACCGAGGCCGCTGTGATGACCCAGTTGCTTGAACGCAACGGGCATCAGGTCATTACGTCTGTCAGTGCGGAAGATGGCATTGCCACCTGCCGGCGCGACAAGCCCGACTTGGTGCTGATGGACGTGGTATTGCCTGGAATGAATGGGTTTCAAGCCACCCGCGCGCTCACCCGTGATGCCGAAACCAGCCATATCCCGGTGTTGATCGTCAGCACCAAGAGTCTGGAAACTGATCGGATGTGGGGCATGCGCCAAGGTGCGAAGGAGTACATCGTGAAGCCGCCGCGCGAGTCCGACCTGATCGAGAAAATCAACGCATTGGTCGGGCCCTGAGCATGGCGAAGCGCGGCAAGGGCAAATCAAAGGGCAAGCAAGCTACTGCACCGGCCGCTGCCGTCCTCGTCGCGGCTGCGGCCCCGGAACCCGTCCTCGAGGAGGCCATGGGAATTGGCATCGAGGCTGACCTGGCTCCGACAAACGATGACTCGCCTGACCTGCACGCTCAGGATTCGCTGCCTGAACGCCTTGTTGAACCGGCTCAGGCTGCGTTTGACGGGAAAGCCAAGCCCTCAAATCTGCAGCGCAAGTTGAATGTGCATGCGCGTGACCAGCGTCCTCCATTCCTTGTGCTGGCCGACTATGAAGAGCGAAGCCTCGCCCACGTCGCCGGCTTGCCGGAGCAGTTGGATGCGCCCGGATTGTGGCGCGGTGTTGCGTATCGCATCGGCTCGCATCGTCTCGCATCGGGTTTCGATGAGGTGATTGAAATCCTGCCGCTGCCTGCCTTGACCACGGTACCTGGCGCACAGCCATGGATGCTGGGCGTGGCTAATGTGCGTGGCACGTTGTTGCCGGTGGTCGACCTGAAGCAGTTCCTGGAAGGCGAGCGCACCGTGATGCATGAAAGCCAGCGGGTCTTGGTCGTGCGCCAACCGGGCGGCGAAGTCGCCGTCACCATCGATGAGTTGTACGGACAACGCAGTTTTGTCGATGGGCAAGGTATTGATCTTGCGCAGGTTTCGGAGGGGCGTTACAGCCACTTCATTGACCGCGCCTACCGCATGGGCGAACAGGACTGGGGCGTGTTCAGCCTCGCCCGCCTCGCCCGCACTCCTGAATTCCGCCAAGCCGCCGCCTGACAGCGGTCACATACGCAAGCCGAGGTCGCAACATGAGCACTATGATGGATTCCGCCGCTGGCAAGAGTCGCAGCATCAGCACCAACGCGTGGATCGCGTTGCTGATCGGGTCGCTGGTGGTATTTGCAGGCAACACGTTGTACGCCACCACCAAAGCGTCTCGCCTCGGTGGAGCCAGTACCTCGGCATCGCGGCTGCAGCTCAATTCCCAGCGACTCGCCAACCAAGGCCGAGAAGCCATCGAAGGTAATGCCGAAGCATTTGCGTCCTTCAAGGACACCAAGGCCGAAGTCGACCAGGACATCAAGCTGCTGAACGACCGGTTTGGTGGATCGGCCGGCGTCGCCGGGCCGATCACCGCCGTGACGAATACCTGGACCCCGCTGGCCAAGCGTGCTGATGAAGTCCTAAGCAGCCAGGCTGCTGTGCTGGCCTTGGCGGGACGCGCAAACAATTTCACTGCGAAGGTGCCGCAGTTGCAGGCGCAGCTGAACGAAGTGGTGCGCGGTCTAGCCTCGGGTGGAGCGAGTTCCGGTCAAGTGTTCACCGCGCTGCAGCAGGTGGTGACATCCGCTGCAATGGCCCGCCGCATCGCCGAATTGCAGGCGGGTGGTAGTGGTGCATCGGTCGCCGCCGGCGCCTTGGGTCGTGACTCGGCAGTGTTTGATCGTTCGATGAATGCGCTGCGTAATGGCGGTGGCGATATCGCAAAGGTGACCGCGGCCGGTGCACTTGGCCCGCTCAGCCAGGCGAACACCCTTTGGCAGGACATGAAAAAGGACCTGGACGCGATCGTGGCCAGTTCCAAGGACCTCATTGGCGCGCAGACCTCGGTCGCCGCAGTGACCACCGGTTCCGACAAGCTGTTGGCCGACAGCGAGAGCCTGTTCGCGGCATTCACTTCGTTCGGCTCGCTGAAAGACAGCAGTATTGTCGGTGGCGTCTGGCTCAGCATCCTGTCAGGGGCGCTGGCGCTCTTCTCGATCGCCGGTTTGTTGTGGGCCCTGGGACGCGCGCAACGCGCCCGGTACCAGACCACCAAAGAACTCAACGACCGTAACCAGGAGGCGATCATGCGCCTACTGGATGAAATGGGCTCGCTCGCTGAAGGCGACTTGACCGTGAAGGCGACCGTGACCGAAGACATGACCGGTGCGATTGCGGACTCGATCAACTTTGCCGTGGAACAGCTGCGTACCCTGGTGGCCACCATCAACGACACCTCGGTGCATGTGGCTTCCAGTACGCAGGAAACCCAAGCGACCGCGATGCACTTGGCCGAGGCCGCGCAGCACCAGGCGCAGGAGATCAGTTCGGCGTCCGGGCGTATCACCGACATCGCTGCCAGTATTAACGAAGTCTCGCAAAACTCGGCGGACTCCGCCGAGGTAGCGCGGCGCTCGGTGCAGATCGCGACCAATGGTGCGGGTGTTGTGCGGCAGACGATTGCGGGCATGGACAGCATTCGCGACCAGATCCAGGAAACGTCCAAGCGCATCAAGCGGCTGGGTGAAAGCTCGCAGGAAATTGGCTCGATCGTGGAACTGATCAACGACATTTCCGAACAGACGAACATCCTGGCGCTGAACGCGGCCATCCAGGCGGCCTCGGCCGGTGAGGCAGGCCGCGGGTTCGCAGTGGTGGCCGATGAAGTGCAACGACTCGCGGAACGCTCCTCCAGCGCAACCAAGCGCATCGAATCTCTGGTGCAGACCATTCAGGCCGATACCAACGAAGCGGTCAGCTCGATGGAACAGACGACCTCGGAAGTGGTCGCCGGTGCACGACTGGCCGAGGACGCGGGTACTGCGCTGGGCGAGATCGAAAAAGTCTCGGCCGACTTGTCCGGGTTGATTCAAGGCATCTCCATCGCCGCCGCGCAGCAGTCCACCGCGGCCACTGACATCACCCAGACCATGAACACCATCCAGTCAATTACCGCGCAGACAGCACAGGGCGCCAACCAGACGGCGGAATCGATTGGCAACCTGGCTCAGCTAGCCGCCGACCTGCGTCGCTCGGTCGCCGACTTCAAGCTGCCGGCCTGAGCGCCGGGCCGGTAGGGGTTGGAATGAATACTTCCGTCCAGGCTTGCTCAGCATTCGTGCTGGGCGTTACCGGAGCGTCGCGATGACCACGGCGTTTCGGGATGCCATCGACCACACCGCACTTGGCTGGGTGAAGCCAGAGATCGACGAGACCCTGCGCCAGGCGCGGCTCGAGATCGAGGCCTTCGCCGAATCGCCGGATGACGTGGCACGCATGCAAGAATGCGCCGGGTACCTCCATCAGGTGCATGGCACCTTGCGCATGCTTGAGCTGCACGCCCCGGCCATGGTTGCCGAGGAAATGGAGCAATTGGCGCAGGCACTTGGTGCAGACAAGACCGCGGGGCGGGACGATGCCTGTTCGGCATTGATGCGCGGCGTCGTGCAATTGCCGGATTACCTGGAACGCCTGCAGGGCGGTCATCGCGACATCCCGATCGTGTTGTTGCCGCTGCTCAACGATCTGCGCGCTGCACGTGGCGAATCGGCCATCGCTCAGGATGCGCTTCCGAGGTTGCTCGAAGAGCCTAGCGAGGCTGAACTCGAACATGCCCGTGGCAGCTTGGCCGGGCGTAACCGCGCCCTGCTGGATACGGTGTCGGCGGCGCTCAAGGAAGACCTGTTGCGGGTCAAGGATGCCTTGGACCTGCATTTGCGGTCGGGCAAGACCGATGGCGCAGTGCTCAAGCCGCAGGCGGAATCGCTGGACCGCATCGGTGAAACCCTCGGCATGGTTGGTTTGGAAGCTTCGCGCGGAGTGATCCATGAGCAAGCCAAGACCATGCATGCCATTGCCGATGGCGAGCGACCCTCTACTGAAAGCGAATTGCTCGACGTCGCTGGCGCCCTGATCTACATCGAACACTCGCTGGATGACCAAGTCTCCCGACTTGGGCAAGACAATGCCGACGCCAGTCACGATGCGGGGGATCTGCTTGCGCAGGAATCGCGCAAAGTCATGGGTGCGTTGGGTCTTGAGGCTGCCGCGAACTTCGCCGAAGTACGCAATGCATTCGTCGCCTTCGTCGAAACCGACTGGGACCATGCGGCGCTGGATTCGGTGCCTCGCTTGTTGGCTGAAGTCGCGGGTGCGATGCGCATCCTGCAGCTTGCCGAGCCTGCCGGCTACCTGGAGGCATTGCGTCGTTACAGCCATGTCGAACTGATCGGCAAGCGCAAGGTTCCGGGCGGCCGTGACCTGGATACCCTTGCCGATGCATTGGCCGGGATGGAGTACTACCTCGAATCCCTGCACGATCCCCACGGTCAGCGCCAGGACTTGCTGGACAAGACCCGAGTCAGCTTGGAGGCCTTGGCTTACTGGCCCTTGCCAAGCGACGATATCGACACCGGCATCGTCCATATGCCAGCAACCCAAGATGACGTGGATGAAGCTGATGAGCATTTGACTGAGGCCGCTGATGCGAGTGAAGACGGTGCTGGGCAAGCCGAAGACGAAGCAGCAGTACCTGTAGTGATGTCCACGCAGGGCATCGCTCCCCTGCTGAGTGCTGGCTTTGACACCGCTGGCGAAGAAATTGACGACGAAATTCGCGAAATCTTCCTCGAAGAATTCGAAGAAGAGATCAGCAACCTGGACCAGTTGCTACCGGTCTGGCGCCGCGCGCCTGACGATGCCGAGCATTTGCGCCCGATCCGGCGCGTGTTCCATACGCTGAAGGGCAGTGGCAGGTTGGTTGGTGCCAAGGCATTGGGTGAATTCAGTTGGCATGTGGAGAGCATGCTCAATCGCGTGCTTGATGGCTCGCGGCCTGCCAGCCATGCGGTAATTTCATTCGTTGGCCAGGTTCGTGACGCGCTGCCGCAGTTGCTGGCAGCGCTGAAGGGCGAGGCTGCCGTGAGTATTGATCTTTCGGCAATGCAAGCGGTCTCGGATCGCTTGGCTACGGGCGAGGACGTGTTGCTCGACGTGCTTCCCGTTGGAGTCTCCACGGTTGCAGACGATGCTGTGGCACAGGAGCAAGAGGGGCTTTCCTCCTCGCCGGAAACGGTAGCGGTAGAAGTCGATCCGGTCCTGCTGGAAATTCTCGGTGGCGAAGTTGGAAGCCACCTGGAAACCATCGATGCCTGGCTGCTCCAGGCACGTGCTGGCGAAAGTGCCGTCAACGATGGCTTGTTGCGTGCGCTGCATACCCTCAACGGAGCCTTCGCGATGACCGAAGTGCCGTCCGTGACGGCCTTCACCACGCCCGCAGAGGGCTATCTCAAACGCCTGCTGTCAGCGTCCACGCCAGCCGGGATCGATGGTGTTGCTGCCATCAGTGAAGTTGCTGAAGCAATTCGTAGTTCGACCGCAGCCCTGCAGTTCACGCCTACCCAAGTCCCTTTGTACACGGCGTTGGTCGCCCATATCGCCGGTTTGCGCGATGGATTGCCGGAAGCCACTTTGCAGTTCCCGGCAGCGGAAGAGGCGCGCTTCGATGCCGAAGATGCCGAAGCAGAACGCCTGGAAGCCGAGAGTCTCGCTGCCGAGCAAGCTGAAGCGGCCCGCATGGCGGCCGAGCAGGCTGAAGCCGAACGTCTTGCTACCGAGCAAGCCGAAGCAGCACGCATTGCGGCCGAGCAGGCCGAAGCCGAGCGCGTCGCTTCCGAGCAAGCTGAAGCTGCGCGCATGGCGGTCGAGCGCGCTGAACAGGCAGAAGCCGAACGTCTTGCTACCGAGCAAGCAGAAGCAGCACGCATTGCGATCGAGCAGGCCGAAGCCGAGCGCGTCGCTTCCGAGCAAGTTGAAGCTGCGCGCATGGCGGTCGAGCGCGCTGAACAGGCAGAGGCCGAGCGCGTCGCGGCCGAGCAAGTTGAAGCCGCCCGCATTGAGGCCGATCATGTCGAAGCTGATCGTCTTGCCGCTGAAGAAGCCGAAGCATCGCGCGTCGCCGCCGAACACGCCGAAGCCCAACGTCTTGCGGCCGAGGAAGTCGAAGCTGCGCGCATTGCAGCTGCACAGACCGAAGCCGAGCGTGCTGCCGCCGAGGAATCCAAGGCAGCACGCATTGCGATGGAGCAGGCCGAAGCCGAACGCGTTGCGGATGAGGTGGCGGATGCAGCCCGTGTTGCGGCTGAGCAGGCAGAAGCCGAGCGCTGGGCTGCTGAAGAAGCCGAAGTTTCGCGCCTTGCCACCGAGCAGGCGGAAGCCGAACGGCTGGAAGCAGAACGCATCGAAGCCGAGCGCTTCGAAATGGAACGGATCGCGGCGGAAGAAGCCTCTCGCATTGATGCGGAGAATGCCGAAGCCGAACGCCTGGAGGCCGAACAAGCTGAGGCGGATCGACTCGAGGCCGAGCGCATCATGGTCGCCCGTGCGGAAGCCGAACGCATCGAGAATGAGCGAATCGCCGCAGAGCGTGCACAAGCCGCCAAGATGGAAGCGGAACGTCGCGCCGAAGAAATTGCAGCAGCAGCCAAGGCGCGTGAGCAAGCGGCTCTGGCAGCACTATTGGCCGGCGCGACATCGTCCGAAGATCCAGATGAAGCGCTCGACATGAGCGAGATGGATCCGGAGCTGGTCGACATCTTCGTGGAGGAAGCCGGCGATCTGCTGGACCATTCCGACGGATTGCTCGCGCAGTTGCGCGAGACCCCGGAAGACCACGAAATGATGGTCGGCTTGCAACGCGACCTGCATACGATGAAGGGTGGCGCTCGCATGGCGGGCGTGATGCCCATTGGCGAGCTTGGCCATGCCATGGAGACCTTGCTCGAAGCCGTGGTGGCTCAGCGAGCGGAACTCGGCGCCGATGGCGTGCCACTGCTGGAGCGTGGTTTCGATCGCCTTCACGGCATGATTACCCGCGTCGCCGCGCGTCGTGCAGTGGGCATGCCGGTCGGTCTTATTGATGAATTGAACAACCGTGCCGAAGCACCGGTTGCCGCGGTTAAAGCCGTGGACGATGGGATTGCATTCGCTCCGGTCGTGAAGAAGGTTGAGCTCAAGCCGCTGTCGTCGCCGATGGAAGCCGACGGATTTGTCGATGACGACGATATCGGCGTGCGTGCACCGCAGGAACAGGTGCGAATTCGCGCTGACCTGCTTGACCGCCTGGTGAACTATGCCGGCGAAGTGGCGATTTATCGTTCTCGCTTGGAACAGCAGCTTGGCGCATTCCGCGGTACCGCCGCGGAAATGGAACAGACCAACATCCGCCTGCGCGACCAGCTGCGACGTCTGGATGCGGAAACCGAAGCGCAGATCATCGCCCGCTTCCAGCGTGAGCAGGACACCAGCGACGGAAGCTTCGATCCACTCGAACTTGACCGCTTCAGCACCTTGCAGCAGCTGTCTCGTGCGCTTGCGGAGTCCGCAGCCGACCTGGTGAGCCTGCATGGCTCGATGGAAGACTCAACTCGCCAGTATGAAACTTTGCTGCTGCAGCAAGCCCGGGTGAGCTCGGAACTGCAGGAAGGCCTCATGCGCACGCGCATGGTGCCGTTCGATGCGTTGGTGCCGCGCCTGCGACGGGTTATCCGCCAGGCCACCGGGGAAACCGGCAAGAACGCGCAACTCAAGCTCGATGGCGCGCAAGGCGAACTCGATCGCAACGTGTTGGAGCGCATGACCGCGCCACTGGAGCACATGCTCCGAAACGCTGTTGCCCACGGACTGGAATCTCCCGAAGCGCGCCTCAAGGCGGGCAAGCCGGCCGAAGGCAGCATCCGCGTCGCGGTCCGCCGTGAAGGCTCGGAAGTGGTGTTGCAAGTCAGCGACGATGGCATCGGGCTGGATCGGGATGCGATTCGCACACGCGCCATCGAGCGTGGGCTGATCAAGCCAGAGGCAGTCCTAGGTGATAGCGAGCTCTACCTCCTGATCCTCGAAGCCGGCTTCTCGACCGCACAGAGCGTCAGTCGCCTGGCGGGTCGTGGCGTGGGCATGGATGTGGTGGCTAGCGAAGTCCGCCAGCTAGGTGGCACGTTGGACATCTCGTCGGTCCAGGGTGAAGGCACGATATTCACCCTGCGCCTGCCGCAGACTTTGGCGGTCACGCGCGCGGTCTTCGTCAAGATCGGCGAGACCCAATTCGCAGTGCCAATTGCATCGGTGCGTGGCGTAGGTCGAATCACCCGCGAGGAACTGGCAAAGAATGACACCAGCTACCGCTACGGTGGCGAGGACTATGTGCTGCACGACTTGGGGCGACTGGTCGGTATCGGCACGGCGAAGGCAGAAGGCCTAATGCAGATGCCGTTGCTGCTGGTTCGCTCCGGCGACCTGCGCGCAGCGGTGGTGATCGACCAAGTGGTCGGCAACCGCGAAATCGTGGTGAAGTCAGGCGGTCCTCAGCTGGCATCGGTGCCGGGTATCTTCGGTGCCACCATCATGGGCGACGGCAGCGTCGTGGTGATCCTCGACGTGGCACCGCTGGTGCGGCGTGCAGCTGCTACACCAGCAGATGCACGGCCGGTCCAAGAGAAGATCGAACAACGCCGTGTCCCGCTGGTCATGGTGGTCGATGACTCCGTCACCATGCGCAAGGTCACCAGTCGTGTGCTGGAGCGCAACAATCTCGAGGTGGCGACTGCAAAGGATGGCATCGATGCACTCGAACGCATGGCGGACGTGATTCCCGACCTGATGCTGCTCGACATCGAAATGCCGAGAATGGATGGCTACGAATTGGCGACAGCGATGAAGGCAGATCCGCGCATGCGCAACGTGCCGATCATCATGATCACCTCGCGTACCGGCGAGAAACATCGCGAACGCGCAATGGATCTCGGCGTGCAGGGCTACCTCGGCAAGCCATACCAGGAGGTCGAGCTGATGCGCAACGTATTCAACCTGCTCGGCATTGAACACGCCGGCATCGGTTCGTGACCGGCAAGCGGGTCGTCCTGCTCGCGCGGGCAGGTGCTGCGTGCGAGCGTACGCAAGCGTCGATAGCGGAGGCTGGCGCGGAACTGATTGCGACGCTGGATCCGGCTAGCGCATCAGAAGCCGACATCCGTGCAGCAATGCCGGATGCGGTGATGGTGATCCTGGATCCGGTCGTCGAACAAGCGCTGGACCGTTTTGATGCGGTGCTCGGCGATCCGGCCTTCGACGTCATGTTCGAGGATGCCGATGTCGCCGCAAAACGTGAAGGCTGGGAAGCAGCGCGTTGGGCACGGCATCTCAACGCCAAGCTCAATAGGCACGGCGATGTCTTGCCACCTGTGAAAGACGGGTCTGCTGTCGAGGCCTCCTCAGCCACGCCTTCCTCCGGGCTCACACTGAGCCTTGAGCCGATGGCCAATGTCGGGGCGCCCATTGATAGCGTTTTTCAACAGGAAATGGATGCATTACAACTACGGGTGGCGGCCATGCCGGACGTACCCCAAGGCAACCAGGACAATGCTCCCTCAAGGCAGGGTGCGGTGGTGATTGCCGCGGGCATCGGTGGGCCGGATGCGGTCCGCCAGCTGCTCGGAAATATTCCAACAGGATTTTCACGTCCGATTATCTTGCGGCAACGCATCGAGGGTGGGCAGTACGACAAACTCGTGCGGCAAATGCAGCGGGCGACAGAGTTGCGCGTCGTCTTGGCGCAGGCTGGTGATGTGGTGCAGGTGGGAACCGTGCATGTCTTGCCGGAAGACCTTGACGTACATGCATCCCCGGCCGGACTGGTGTTCGCTGCCGCCGCGGGTGAGCCTGCATTCGCAGCGCTGCCTGCGATCGACAGCGCGCTGCTCCTGCTCAGCGGCGCCGATATCAATTTGGTCGATGTGGCGATGTCGCTGAGTTGGGCTGGTGGATTGGCGCTGGGCCAGTCCACCGAAAATTGTTTTGATCCGGCGGCAAGCAACGCTCTGGTGGCGCGTGGCGGCCAAGCCGCGAGCCTGGTGCAACTGCCGGCCAAACTCCTTGAACGTTGGCCCGTCTAGAGGTCTCCCATGTCCGATTCCGCTCCCATCATCCGCGGTGTGTTGATCCAAGTGGCAGACGCCAAGTTATTGCTACCTAACGCAACCATCGCAGAAGTACTGTCCTATGCTGACCCGGAACCCGTGACCGACGCACCGGACTGGTTGTTGGGACGCATCCGCTGGCGTGGTTGGCAATTGCCGCTGGTGGCCTTTTCGCGATTCACCGGGATTGCCAGCGATGAACAGGGAGGCTTGGGTAGCAAGGTAATCGTGCTCAAGGCACTTGGCGGCGATAGTAAACGTCCGTTCTTCGCCGTCTTGACCCAGGGCTTTCCGCGCTTGGTGACGGTGACTGATACTTCGCTCGAATCCGATGCAAGCGATGACGCGGTGCCGGAAGGCGTGCTGGCCAGGGTACGCTTGAACGAAGACGACGCGCTGTTACCTGATCTCGCAATGCTTGAAACTCGCATCAGCGAAGCGTTCGCAAACGCAGCCTGATCGATACCGGCGTGCGGGCGGCGCATATCGCATCTAGCCAAGGTCTCCGTGCAGTACCTGCAGGGCTGCGATCGCGGCGATGCCCGCAGTTTCCGTACGCAAAACGCGTGGACCCACGCGCACCCCGCTGAAACCGGCTGCAGTCAGCTTACCAAGATCCTGCGTTGACCAGCCACCCTCTGGGCCGACCGCCAGGCAGACAGGCTGCAACGGATCCAATGTGAGTTGTACCAACGAGGCATCTGCGCCTGGATAAAGGATCAGCCGCAGGCCGCCATCAGGTAGCGCAAGCAGTGCCTGCGCCAATGGCAAAGGTCTGGCGACGTCCGGCACGCGGGCCCGCCCGCATTGCTCGCACGCCGACACCACCACGCCGAGCCAATGCGCGAGTCGCTTGTCGGCGCGCGCACCATCCAGCTTGACTTCGCTGCGTTGCGAATACAGCGGGTGTATCGACGCGACGCCAAGTTCGGTGGCTTTTTGCAGGATCAGGTCCATCTTTTCGCCGCGCGCCACGCCTTGCAGCAGGATCAGCCGCAGCGCCGATTCGTTGTTGATCACGGTACCGGTGCCGATCTCGACGCGCAGCATCCGCTTGCCCACGTCGATCAGACGCGCCGGATAGTCATGGCCATCGCCGTTGAACAGCACGCACGTATCGCCGATACCCAACCGCAGCACGCGCGTCAGATGATTGACGGCGTTCTCCGGCAATTCGATTTCCATGCCGGCAGCCAGCGGACATTCGACATGGACACGGGTCACGCGCATGTCGTGGCCTCTTCAATGACTTCGGCGGTGACCCGGGCCAATAACTGCAATTGGGCTTCGTCGATGCAGTAAGGCGGCATCCAGTACAACGTATCGCCAAGCGGGCGGAGTACCACGCCTCGTTCCAGTGCTGCGCAATAGGCACGCAGGCCGATACGGCGCGCAGGATCGAAGGATTTATGGCGTGAACCATCCTGGGTGAGCTCAATCGCCAAGATCATCCCGGTCTGGCGCACCTCGGCGACATGCGGCAATGCAGCCAAGGGTGCTGCGAGTTCGGTCATGCGCGCGGCAGTCGCCCGGTTGCGTGCGAGCACGTCGTCTTCGCGGAAGATCGCCAATGAGGCTAGCGCGGCAGCGCAGGCCAATGGATTTCCGGTGTAACTGTGCGAATGCAAGAACGCGCGCTCGCGCGAATCGTCGAGGAATCCGTCGTAGATCTCCTGCGTGGCCAACACTGCGGCCAGTGGCAGGAAGCCGCCGGTCAGTCCTTTCGACAGGCACAACAAGTCAGGTTGGATGCCCGCTTGTTCGCAGGCGAACAACGTACCAGTGCGACCGAACCCAACAGCGATCTCGTCGGCAATCAGGAAGATGCCATGCGTATCGCAGAGATCACGTACGCGGCGCAGATACAGGGGATCGTGCATGCGCATCCCGCCTGCGCATTGCACCAGTGGCTCCAGGATCAGTGCGCAGACTTCGCCCGCATGTTGCTGCAAGAGCGCTTCCAGCCCTCCTGCGGCGCGTTCTGCGCAATCGGCTGCGGTTTCCCCGGGCTGCGCCATGTACGCATCCGGTGAAGGGGCAAATAGCGACTCGCACAACAACGGCGCATATACGCGGCGGTACAGCGGGATGTCGCCGACCGACAGCGCGCCGATGGTTTCACCGTGGTACCCGTTTTCCAGCGCGACGAACTTCGTACGGCTAGTCTCGCCGCGGTTGTGGAACCAATGGAAGGCCATCTTCAGCGCGACTTCCACGCCGGCCGAACCGTTGTCGGCATAAAACACCTTGGCCAGCGGTCCGCGGCCTGCTTGCGTGGGGGCGATCGCCAGCAATTGTTCGGCCAGCTCCACTGCGGGAGCATGCGAGAAGCCGGCCAGGATCACTTGTTCAAGTTGCATGGCCTGCTTGGCGATTGCCGCCGCAATGCGCGGTTCGGTGTGGCCGAACAGATTGGTCCACCAGCTAGAGACTGCGTCCAGGTAGCGCCGACCATCGCGTGCGACTAGCCACGCACCTTCGCCGCGCTCGATTGGCACCAACGGCAGCGTGTGCGGGTGTTCGCGCATCTGTGTGCACGGGTGCCAGAGCACCGCCAGGTCACGTTCGCGCCAGTGATCGGCGCTGGCCGCTATCATGTCGGGATGGTGAACAAGATTCGTCATCCTCGCATTATCCCCGCAGGAGCGCGCACAGGTGTCTGCGCATGAGCCGGCGCCTGCCCATCATCCACGGGATCACCGAGCAAGACGCGGGTCCGTACCGGTTGGAAAAGCTCGACCTTGAGTTCGGCAATGGCGAGCGACGTCTTTACGAGCGCCTGCATGGCCGTGGGCATGGTGCGGTCGCCGTCGTGCCGATGCTGGATGCCGATACCGTGCTCTTGGTCCGCGAGTACGCGGCTGGCGTGCATCGCTACGAACTGGGTTTGGTGAAGGGTCGCATCGATGACGGGGAAACGCCGGTGCAGGCGGCCGACCGGGAGTTGATGGAAGAAGCCGGCTACGGCGCACGCAATCTGGTCGTGCTGCGCAGCCTCACGCAGGCGCCGCTTTACATGAGTCATTCCACGCATCTCGTGATTGCACGCGATCTGTATCCAAAGCGCCTGATCGGCGATGAGCCGGAAGAACTTGAAGTGGTGCCATGGCGGTTGGACCGCTTGCATGAGTTGATCCTGCGCGAGGAATTTTCCGAAGGCCGTTCGATCGCTGCGCTCTTCATCGCGCGCGAGTGGTTGCAACAACAATGACGTCGTCTCTAATGTTGAACGCCTACCACATGCGTGAGGCGGTTATCGCCATTGCCCGCCAAGCCGCTGCAGATATCCTTGCCGTGTACGAGGGCGCTTTTGATGTGGAGCACAAGGACGACCGTTCACCGCTGACCGCCGCCGATCTTGACTCGCACCATCGCATCGTAACGGGCCTGCAGTTGCTGACACCCGGCATCCCGGTGTTGTCGGAAGAGTCCAGGGCCATTGACATTGTCCAGCGCCGCAGCTGGTCGCGATTTTGGTTGGTGGATCCGCTGGACGGCACCCGTGAGTTCGTCAAGCGCAACGGCGAGTTCACCGTCAACATCGCTTTGATCGAAGACGGTGTTGCCACGTTTGGCGTGATCCTGCAGCCGGTAACAGGTGCCCTGTGGCATGGCACGTTGGGTGCGGGCGCCTTCCGTCGCGATGCTGACAGAGAGGTCGATGTCGCCATTCATGTGCGCAAGCCGGCAACCGCACCATTGCGGATTGCCGCCAGTCGTTCGCATCGTAATGAGCGCACCCAGGCACTGCTCGATGCGCTCGTGGATAGCCAGGCGATGGCCTGCGGCTCGTCGCTGAAGTTCTGCCTGATCGCCGAGGGCGAGCTGGACCTGTATCCGCGGTTCGGACCTACCGGCGAATGGGACACCGCTGCTGGCCAGGCAATTCTGGAAGCGGCAGGCGGCGCGGTGCTGGATCCCTGTGGCCGGCCATTTCGCTACAACCAGCGCGACACCCTGCTCAATGGCGAATTCATCGCGTTCGGCGACGTCGCCCTCCGCGAGACCCTGCCGGTATGAGCGCAGCCTCATCACGCAGTAGCCGCAGTATCGATTCCCTGCTTTCAATCATGGCCGCGCTACGCGATCCGAAAACCGGTTGTCCTTGGGACGTGCGGCAGACATTTGCCAGCATTGCGCCATACACCATCGAGGAAGCTTACGAGGTTGCTGATGCGATTGATCGCGGCGACGTGGATGGCCTGAAAGACGAACTTGGCGATCTGTTGTTGCAGGTGGTGTTTCATGCACGTATGGCGCAGGAGCAGGGAAGCTTCCAATTTAGCGATGTGGTCGCGGCGATCTGCGACAAGATGACCCGGCGTCACCCACACGTATTTGCAGCAGATGGATGTGCAAATGCCGCGGGAGGCAGGATGCCGGGCGCCGCGGCAGACGTGGACGCTACAGACTTCGTTGGAGGCAGTGTCGAGGATGCGCAGGCGCAGACCCTCGCATGGGAAGAACACAAGCGTGCCGAACGCGCGGCGCGTGGTGAATCCGATGACTCCGCACTTGCCGGTATCTCGCGTGGGCTGCCGGAGTGGCAGCGCGCAGTGAAGCTGCAACACAAGGCGGCCCAGGTCGGTTTCGACTGGCCCGATTCGGTGCCGGTAATCGAGAAGCTGCATGAGGAAATCGAGGAAGTTCGCGTCGAATTCGCGGCGGTCGCGGATAATCCGGACGATGCGGCTGCGCAGCTGCGGCTCGAGGATGAACTCGGCGATCTGTTGTTCGTATGCGCCAACCTGACCCGCCATGCCAAGGTCGATTTCGGTGTTGCAATGCGCCGTGCCAACCACAAGTTCGAGCGCCGTTTCCGAATGATGGAGGCATTGGCGAAGGCCGATGGCGGATTGGCCGGACAATCACTTGAAGCGCAGGATCGGTACTGGCTGCAAGCAAAACAGGCGGAGAAGGGGCAAGCCGCGGAAGGGGAAGTGCCATGAGTGAAAAATTTGCCAGTTTCAGCGCGTTCTACCCGTTCTATCTGGGCGAGCACCGCAACCGCACATGCCGCCGACTGCACTTCACAGGTACCAGCCTTGCGCTTGGTTTCGTGGTGCTGGCGGTCATGCGTAGTGATTCACGTTGGATGCTGGCAGCGCTAGTGTCCGGTTATGCGTTTGCATGGATTGGCCATTTCTTCTTCGAGCACAACCGCCCGGCAACCTTCCGGCATCCGCTGTATTCATTCGCAGGTGACTGGGTGATGTTTAAGGACATCCTGGTTGGCAAGATTCCGTTTTGACGCAAACAGGCTGTGACGCTGAATCTTCACGCCGCATCGACTTCGCTCCCGGCATATTTCACAAAGCTGAAGACGGAATCACACCATGCGCACACAAGAACAGGCCGGACTGGTCCTCATCGTCGAGGACAACCGGAATATCTCGGAAATGGTCGGTGAATACCTTGAAAGCCGTGGCTTCGAGGTTGATTACGCTGGCGATGGCCTTGATGGCTATCGGCTTGCGGCGGAAAATAACTACGACGTGATCGTGCTGGACCTGATGCTGCCGCGACTGGACGGCATCGAAGTTTGCAAACGCTTGCGCAGCGAGGCGCGCAAGTCGACGCCTGTGTTGATGCTGACCGCGCGTGACACCCTCGACGAAAAACTCACCGGACTATCGTCCGGCGCCGACGATTACCTCACCAAGCCCTTTGCGATCCAGGAGCTGGAGGCGCGACTGCGTGCGCTGATCCGCCGCGAGCGCCGCCAGGTTGGCTCCGAGGTGTTGAAAGTCGCAGACCTGGTGCTGGATCCGGCATCACTGCGCGCAACCCGGGGTGGCAGTGAGCTGCAACTCTCGCCCATTGGCCTGCGCTTGCTGACTATCCTGATGCGCGAATCACCACGGGTGGTGAGCCGGCAGGAAATCGAACGCGAAATCTGGGGCAATGGTCTTCCGGATTCTGATACGTTGCGCAGTCATCTCTACAACCTGCGCAAGGTGATCGACAAACCTTTCGAGAACATGTTGCTGCATACGGTGCAAAGCGCTGGCTACCGCATCGCCGACATCTCGGGGCAGATTGGCTAAAGCCGCCAAAACCACAATCGTGTCATTGAATAAACGCAACATCCGCATCTTGTTCCTGCTCCAGCTGGCGATCGTCAGCTTGGTAGTGGTGTTCTCGCTGCTTGGGCTGGCGGATGCCAACCAACAGTTGCCGTTCGCCACGGTGACCATGATTGCCATTGCGCTGGCGCTGAGTTCGATTATTGCGGTGACGTGGATGACATATCGCGCGACCCGGCGTTTGTTGGGCCCAGTGGACTGGCTGCTCAGCGAAGTATCACGTTGGGACCCGGAAAAGCCAGACACCCGGGCGCTCTCCCCCGGTCGCATACCGGCGGAAATCCAGGGTGAGGCGCGAAAAATGGCCGGTGCCTTGCATGGATTGGGCGAGCGCGTGGATGCCTTCGTCGCCCGCGAGCGCGACTTCACCCGCGATGCCAGTCATGAACTGCGAACGCCGTTGACGGTCATTCGAATTGCGGCCGACTTGATCGGCCAAGATCAAGGCCTGTCCAGTTTTTCACGGCGTTCGTTGAGCCGCATCCAAGGCGCAAATGCAGCGATGGAATCCATCATGGATGCGCTATTGCTGCTGGCTCGCGATCAGGAGGTAGCGCTGGAAAAAGAAGACTTCTCGGTGCGTGACGTGGTGGAAGCCGAGGTCGAGCGCGTGCTCCCGTTGCTTGAGGGGAAGGATGTGCGACTCGATGTGGAGATCGATGCCGAGCCCGAATTGCATGCGCCTCCACGCGTGCTGGGGGTGATCTTGCGCAGCCTGCTGGGTAACTCAGTGCGTTTCACAGACGGTGGCGGCATACAAGTACGCCTGCTGTCGGACCGGATTGAAGTGAAAGACACCGGCATCGGGATGGATGCGGCGACCTTGGCGCGTGCCTTCGAGCCCTTCTACCGGATAGACGCAACTGCAACAGGTGCCGGACTGGGGTTGTCGATTGCGCAGCGGCTCGCTGATCGCTGTGGATGGCCGCTGCAACTGGCCAGTACGCCTGGCCAGGGAACCCAGGCGACCATAGTGTTCGGGACTCGTATTTCGGACTGACTAGGTCGGGTGACATCCGCGAACCGCGACGGTGGTGTCAACCTGATCGACGCCCACGCGTTTAACCCGTTCACCTTAGTTTCCCCGGACATTCCAACGCATGAGCAAGGCGACGCGTCGTTCCACTCCTCCCAAGCACAACGCTGCCGCGCGCAAGGTAGGCATTGCCCTTGCGGTGATTGCCGTGCTTGGGCTCGGTTGGTACTTCTGGGGCCAGCGCAGCGCTGCGAGCGCCGATGGTGGCTATCGGACGGAAACCGTGCAACGCGGCGACATCCGCGTGGCGATTTCAGCCACCGGCACGCTCAGCGCAATTTCCACGGTCACGGTGGGCAGCCAGATTTCCGGCCTGGTCACCGATGTGCTGGCGGACTTCAACTCACCAGTGAAGAAAGGCGACATCCTGCTGAAGATTGATCCTAGTACCTACCAGGCGCAGATCGAGCAGGGTTCGGCGCAGATTGCCAGCGCGCAGGCGCAACTGCGTCAAGCGCAGGCGTCGCTGCGCAACGCGACCCTGGACTACCAGCGCAAGAGCGAGCTTGGGGGCCAGCAACTTGTTGCCAAGAGCGATGTGGATCTTTCCCGCTCCGCGCTGGACCAGGCGCAGGCGCAGGTTGCTTCGGCGCAGGCCCAGATCCGCCAGCAGACCGCATCGACCCTGACGACCCGCGTCAACCTGCAGCGCACGGTGATTCGATCACCAGTGGATGGTGTTGTGCTGACCCGCAAGATCGAGCCTGGGCAGACCGTGGCTGCAAGCCTGCAGGCGCCGGAGCTGTTCACCATCGCCGAAGACCTGGAAAAGATGAAAATCGAACTGGCTGTTGACGAATCAGACATCGGCCAGGTCAAGGTTGGCCAGTCGGTGAGCTTCAGCGCAGACGCCTTTCCTGATCGCAAGTTCAACGGCGTCGTGGGCCAAGTAAGACTATCGGCGACGACCGCTAGTAATGTCGTGACGTATCCGGTGATCGTGACCGTCAACAACAGTGACGGCACCCTGTTGCCTGGGCTGACCGTGAATGCCGAAATCGAGGTCAGCAAGCTCAGCAATGTCCTGACCTTGGGCAATGCCGCGCTGCGCTTCAAGCCGGCAGAAGGTTCGCCACTGGCCGCCCTGCAACCTGCAGCACAAGGACCAGGCCCGGCCCAAGGTCGCGGGCAGTCGAGTGGTTCCGGCATGGTCGATGACCTCAAGATCCTGGCTTCTAGCCTGCAGTTGAAACCGAAGCAGCAGGCGGCGTTCGATGTCGCGCTTGAACAGTTGCAGCAGCGTCAGGCCGAGCGATCAGCGCAGGCTTCTTCACGCACAGGCCCGCCGGCACAAGGTGGCAGCCGTTTGTTTGGCGGCGGTGGCGGAATGCGTATGGGTGGTCGTCAAGGTGGGGGCGACGCCAGCATGCAAGCGCAGATGCGCGCGCGCATGCGAGACCGCTTCAACCAGCAATTCGTCGACTTCCGCGTGACCCTGGACGACCACCAGCGTGATCGATGGGATGCGGCGCTGGAAGCGCAGCTCAACGCAAAGAGGGTAACGGTCTACAAGCTTTATGCTGCCAAACCGGAAGTCGCCATCGTGCGGCTGGGTGCCAGCGACGGCAGCAAGACCGAGGTATCCGGCCGCACGATCAAGGAAGGCGACCAAATCATTTCAGGCGAGCGCTCGGCGTCGGAGAGCAAGTGATGCCGGCCACTGGCCTGCCGGCCAATGATGTCCCGGTCATTCGGACCACCGGCCTTGGCAAAGTCTATTCCGCGGGTACGGAGGCGGAAGTCGTAGCGCTCAAGGATGTCGTTCTCACCATTGGTCGTGGCGAGTTCGTGGCGATCATGGGACCGTCGGGTTCCGGCAAGTCGACGCTGATGAACTTGATTGGATGTCTGGATAAGCCCACCGCAGGGTCGTATTACTGCGATGGCGTGGATGTGTCCACGCTTGATGCCGAAGAACTTGCAACCCTTCGCCGCGACAAGATCGGCTTCGTGTTCCAGGGGTTCCATCTGTTGCCGCGGATGGATGCCACCGACAATGTGGCGATGCCGTTGGGCTATGCGCGCATCCCCCACCATGAGCGCCGTCAACGGGCTCGCGCAGCATTGGCCTCGGTTGGCCTGGCGGATCGCGCTGGCCATCGACCGAATGAGTTGTCGGGGGGCCAGCAGCAGCGTGTGGCGATTGCTCGCGCGCTGGTCAACAGTCCCCCGATCCTGCTTGCAGATGAACCCACCGGTGCGCTGGACAGCAAGACCGGCGAGGAAATCCTCTCGCTGTTCAAACGGCTGCGGGATGACGGGCACACGGTGATCCTGATTACCCATGATGCGCAGGTCGCTGCGCACGCCGATCGCACCTTCATCATGCGCGATGGCGAGTTGCACGAGCACACCGAATTGGAGGCCGCATGACGTTCATGGACATCCTGCGCACGGCATTTTTCGCATTGCGCGGAAACTGGATGCGCAGTGCGCTGACATCACTGGGCGTGATTATTGGGATTGCCGCCGTGATCGTGATGGTGTCGATCGGCCAGGGTACCCAAGCCGAGATTGACAAGATGGTGTCTGGTCTTGGCTCGCAGCGGTTGGATATCAGCAGCTCGGGCGGGATGTCGGGCGGCGCACGCTCGGCGCAAGGTAGTCGCTGGAGCCTGACTGCAGGCGACGTCGATGCAATCCGAGAAGAAGTGCCAGAAGCACAATACGTAGCAGGGTCGCTGCGTGGCGGAACCCAGGTGGTGTATGCCGAGAACAATGCTTCCACCCAATGGCAGGGTGTGCAGGCGGATTGGTTTGTCATCAACGATTGGAAAATCGTCCAAGGTGACCTGTTCCAGGCCAGTGATTACGGCGGTAGTACCAAGCCGGTGCTATTGGGCGAAACCGTCCGCAATACACTCTTTGGCGAGGACGATGGCGTCGGCCAGACCGTGCGCTTGGGCCGCGTGCCTTTTACCGTTGTCGGGGTTCTGGAATCCAAGGGGCAAGGCGGTTGGGGGCAGGACCAGGACGACATGGTCGTGGTTCCGCTGGAAACGGCTCGCCGCCGTTTATCGAATTCGCAGGGGATGCCGCCCGGCGCTGTGCAGCAGATCGCGGTGGGCGTGGACGACGCCAGGAACCTGGCCAGTGCGCAGAGCGAGATCGAAGGGCTATTGCGCCAGCGACACAAGATCGATCCGGGTGCCGAGGACGACTTCGCCGTTCGCAACATCGCGCAGATCGTGGCGACGCGAACGGCCACTACCAACTTGATGTCCAAATTGCTGGGCGCCGTAGCCGGGATATGCCTTATCATCGGCGGCATCGGCATCATGAACATCATGCTGGTGTCGGTGACCGAACGGATCCGGGAAATCGGACTGCGCATGGCGGTGGGCGCCGGCCCCAGTGACATTCGCAGGCAATTCCTGGCCGAGGCGATGCTGATTTCGCTGATCGGTGGCGTGATCGGCATCGCCATTGGGGTGGTCGGGGCGCTGATTGTCGGCAAGATCGGCAATTTGCCGGTCGAATTGAACGCACAGGTGGTGATGCTTGCGGCCGGGTTTTCGATCGCGACCGGACTGTTCTTTGGGTACTACCCCGCGCGTAAAGCATCTTTGCTGGATCCTATCGAGGCACTTCGCCAGCAGTAGCCAGCGCCGGATTGCTTACGCATCGCGGCTAGCAATGGATGTCAGGGTTACGACGCCCCCGGGGGGCTTGTGGCAAAATTAGTGATCGGCACCCTGGTGGGCCGATCCCGCGTTCACAACGCGTTGATCCTACGGGCCACATCCAACGCACATGCCAAATTTTTTTCGTCGTAAGCGCGCCACCACCTGTATTTTCGTGCATGGCTGACGAATACGGCCACATGCCGCGCAGCCCTGCACGCATCCTGTTAGCGGCGAAATGGTCATGGCAGGGACTACGCGCGGCGTGGCTGCATGAATCCAGCTTCCGTCTGGAAGTGGTGATGTTCGTGGTGCTTGGTCCATTAGGCTGGTATTTCGGTCAGACCGGTGTGGAGCGCGCGCTGCTCATTGGTAGTTGCTTGTTGGTGATGAGCATCGAACTGTTGAACTCATCAATCGAGGCAGTGATCGAACGCTACGGTGCAGAGCACCATGAGCTGGCCGGGCGCGCCAAGGACATGGGGTCTGCCGCCGTGTTCGTGTTGATGATGAACGTGATCCTGGTGTGGGCCCTGATCCTGGGCCCGCGTCTGCTGCAGAACTGAGGAAACGCTCGCGTGATAATGGAACTGCTGACGGATCCGCAAGCCTGGATCACCCTGATTACGCTGAGTGCGATCGAGATTGTGCTGGGTATCGACAACCTGGTGTTCATTTCGATCGCCGTCAGCAAGCTGCCACATGAGTCCCGCGAGCGCGCCCGCAAGTTCGGCATTGCAGTCGCCTGCATTACTCGCATCGGCCTGCTGCTCACGCTGGCGTGGCTGGCGGGACTGACTTCTGATCTGTTCACCCTGCTGGGGCAGGGCATCTCGATTCGCGACCTGGTGTTGATCGTGGGCGGCGTGTTCCTGTTGGTGAAAGGCACGATGGAGATCCGCGACCTGGTGACCGGCGAGCCTGACGAGGATGACGTCAGCACCAAGCCGCTGAATTCATTCTGGATGGTGATCGCGCAGATCGCGGTGATCGATATCGTATTCTCGCTGGATTCGGTGATCGCCGCGGTCGGGATGGCCAATCAGAAGATCATCATGGTGCTGGCAATCCTGATGGCGGTCGGAGTGATGCTGCTGGCCGCTACTCCACTGGGACGCTTCATCGAACGCAACCCCACAGTGAAAATGTTGGCGCTCGCCTTCATTGTGCTGGTGGGTGCGTTCCTGGTGCTGGAAGGGTTCTCCCTGCATATCTCCAAGGGCTACATCTACGGTGCGATGGGCTTCTCGGCGCTGGTGGAAGGGTTGAACCTGTGGGCAAAGCGCAACGCAGAGGGTCGCGGCCTGCCGCACTGAGATCGGGTGCCAAGAACAGCGTTGGTCGCGAATACAGCAATGGAACACGATGCCGGCTTAACGAGCCGAATGCTGCAATAGCCTGCGTTCCGCTCCGCTCAACGCCCAATCAAGGAACCACGACCATGCGCGTATTGCTTTTGCTGTTGCTTGCCATGCTGTTGTCCGGATGCGGATACAACCAGATCCAGCAGAAGGATGAAGCGACCAAGGCCGGCTGGTCCGAGGTACTCAACCAATACCAGCGCCGCGCCGACCTGATCCCGAATCTTGTCGCAGCGGTAAAGGGTTATGCCGCGCATGAGGCGCAGGTGCTCACAGCCGTGACCGAGGCGCGCGCCAAGGTTAGCCAGATCAACGTCAATGCGGATGACGCAGCCTCGCTCGCCAATTATCAGGCTGCGCAGGGTGAACTCTCGCAAGCGCTCGGCCGATTGATGATGGTGTCGGAGAGCTACCCAAACTTGAAGGCCGATGCGTCGTTCCTCAACTTGCAGACGCAGCTGGAAGGGACCGAGAACCGCATTACGGTCGCGCGTGGTCGATATATCACGCTGGTGCAGGACTACAACACCTACATCCGTCAGTTCCCGGTCAACTTGACCGCGATGGTGTTTAGCCACAAGCAGAAGCCGAACTTCACTGTGGAAAACGAGGCGCAGATCCAGCGGCCGCCGACAGTGGATTTCTCGACGCCAGCACCAGCGCCACGCTCCGTGCAGCCTACCCCGACGACTTGATCTGCCGCACAGGAGTGACGCGGAAATGACACGTCATGTCACCAGCTTGCGGGTATTTATGGTGGCGTTCGTGTTGCTGTTTGCACTCCCATTGCACGCATATGCGCAGGCCGTCATCCCGATATTTGATTCACCTGTGGTGGACACCACCGGAACGCTGGATGCTGCTTCGAAAAGACAGCTTGAGCAGCAGGCGCTGGACTTGCAACAGCGAAAGGGAAGCCAACTACAGATACTGATGGTGCCGACCACTGCGCCTGAGTCTATCGAGCCATATGCGGTACGCGCGTTCGAGCAATTCAAGCTGGGCCGCAAGGGCGTGGACGATGGTGTGTTGGTGGTTGTCGCCAAGGACGATCACAAGGTGCGAATAGAGGTCGGTTATGGGCTGGAGGGCGCGATTCCGGACATCGCCGCCGGCCGCGTGATCCAGGAATATCTGGCACCCAAGTTTCGCCAAGGCGATTACGCGGGCGGCATCACTGATGCGACCTCGCAAATAGTGAAGTTGATTGATGGCGAGCCCCTGCCTGAACCGGTAGCGTCCCACCCCACCGGACCTGACAGCGGCGGCAACTGGCTATTCGCCCTGTTCGCGGCGCTGCTCGTTGGTCAGATTGCACGCGGATTTTTCAGCCGGATGCCAGCGGGCGTTCGTGCACTGTTCGGTGGCGGGGCAAGCGGCGCGATTGCATGGTTGCTGTCATCGGCACTGCTGGTCGGCGGGATTGGTGCAGTGATCGGATTCCTGATTGGCGTCAGCTCGGGTGGCGGAGGTCGTTATGCAGGCAATCGTGGCTGGGGCGGCTTTGGTGGTGGCGGTTTCGGTGGTGGTGGCTTTGGCGGCGGCAGCGGTGGCGGCGGCGGTTGGTCAGGTGGTGGTGGCATGTCGGGGGGCGGTGGCGCCTCGGGGGGTTGGTGATGATCGGCACGCTGACGCGTGTAATCCGGCATCTGTTTGCGGCCGATGCGCGCAGCCGCTTTCCAGTTGCAGTCATGGACCGTATTACGGAGGCGATTAGAGAGGGGGAGCGTCGGCATTACGCTGAAGTCTGCTTCGCAGTTGAATCGACCTTGCCAATGGGACAGCTCATGCGCGGCGTGAATGCGCGCACCAAGGCAGAAGCCGCGTTTGCCAGCCTTCGGGTCTGGGACACTACCGCCAATAATGGCGTGCTGGTTTACCTGCTGCTGGCAGACCAGCGTATCGAAATTGTTGCGGATCGCGGTTTGCAGGGTATGGTCAGCGACGCGCAATGGCGTGGCGTCTGCCAGCTGATGGAAGAACGCCTGCACAGCAGCGATCAGGCGGATGCCGTGATTGCGGTGATCAAGCAAGTCAGCGATCTGCTGGCTGCATATTTCCCGCAAGCCCCTGGAACGATGGGCGTGGACGAACTGCCGGATCGACCCGTGTTCCTCTAGTGCGGGTTTGGTGCCACCTTCCGTAATGCGTGCATGGCAGGTCAAGACCCGCCCTATACAATGACAGCTGATTCACTGCTGACGGCCCCGCATGCCCATCCTGCATCAGATCGATCCGATCGCCCTCGACTTGGGCACCTGGAACCTGCCGATCCTCGGTAGCGTGCATCCGCAAGTTCATTGGTACGGATTGATGTACCTGTTGGGCTTTGGCGTTGCGTGGTGGCTGGGTAGGCGGCGGGTGCGTGCGGGGCGGCTGCCCGGCGTGGACGAGAACGGCCTGGGCGACCTGATGTTTTACGGCATGCTGGGCGTGGTGCTGGGTGGCCGCCTCGGTTACATCCTTTTCTACAATTTCAGTGAGTTCCTGCAAGCCCCGCTGATGCTGTTCAAGGTTTGGGAAGGCGGCATGAGCTTCCATGGCGGTTTGCTCGGGGTGATGGTGGCGATTGGTTGGTGGGCGCGCCGGCACCGGCTGCACTATTTCGACGTGGTCGATTTCATCGCACCGCTGGTACCGGCCGGGCTTGGCTTTGGTCGCCTCGGCAACTACATCGGTGGCGAGTTGTGGGGAAAGCCGACCCAAGGCACGGCATTCGAACGCTGGGGCGTGGTATTCCCGCGATCGTTGCCGGAGCCTTTCATGTCGATGGATGGCACGACCCTGCGCGCGCAGTTCGACGCCGGTATTTTGGACAACTTCGCTCGGCATCCCTCGCAGTTGTACCAAGCTACGCTTGAGGGTCTGGTCCTCTTCTGCGTCGTGGTCTGGTATTCGTGCAAGCCGCGTCCGCGCTATGCCGTCTCAGGCATGTTCGCGTTGCTGTATGGCGTGTTCCGTTTCGCGGTGGAGTTCGTGCGCGAGCCTGACCAGCAACTCGGCTATCTCGCCTTCGGTTGGTTGACCATGGGCCAGGTGCTGAGCACGCCGCTGATCTTGCTGGGCCTGTTCTGGTTGTGGAAGTCCCGCAGTTCGCCGACCTTGCAACCCGTACCGGCGAGCAGTGGCGCCAATGCGAAAGAGACGGCGCCGCGATGAAGCTCCCTGGCCGGAGGCGAGAAATGAAACACCTTGCCGGAGGCAAGAAATGAAACAGTACCTCGACCTGCTGCAGCACGTACTGCAGCACGGTACCGAGAAGGCCGACCGCACCGGCACCGGCACCCGCAGCGTGTTCGGCTGGCAGATGCGCTTCGACCTGGCCCAGGGCTTTCCGCTGGTGACCACAAAGAAGCTGCACTTGCGCTCGATCATCCATGAGCTGCTGTGGTTCCTGCAGGGCGACACCAACATCGCCTACCTGACCGCGAACAAGGTCGGGATCTGGGACGAGTGGGCCGATGCGAACGGCGAGCTCGGCCCGGTCTACGGCAAGCAATGGCGCAGCTGGGAAGGTGCGGACGGACGCGAGATCGACCAGATCCGCTGGGTGGTTGACGAGATCCAGCGCAATCCGGATTCGCGCCGATTGATCGTGTCGGCGTGGAACGTTGCCGACCTGCCGCGAATGGCATTGATGCCCTGCCACACGATGTTCCAGTTCTATGTGGCCGACGGAAAGTTGAGTTGCCAGCTGTACCAGCGCAGTGGGGACATCTTCCTAGGCGTGCCGTTCAACATCGCCAGTTATGCGCTGCTGACCCACATGGTGGCGCAGGTGTGCGGGCTGGCAGTTGGCGACTTCGTGCACACGCTGGGCGATGCACACCTGTATTCGAATCATTTCGAGCAAGCACGCGAGCAGTTGTCACGCACGCCGCGTGCGTTGCCAGTGCTGAACCTCAACCCGGATGTCGATGACATCTTTGCCTTCAGCATCGATGACATCGCGATACAAGGCTACGATCCGCTGCCGGCGATCAAGGCGCCCGTTGCGGTATGAGTGCATGGCGATGAAGGTTTCACTGATCGCGGCGATGGATCGCAACAACGCCATCGGCAAGGACGGTGAGCTGCCTTGGCACCTGCCGGATGACCTCAAGCGGTTCAAGGCACTGACGGTGGGCAAGCCCATCCTGATGGGGCGAAGGACCGCCCAATCGCTTGGCCGTGCGTTGCCGGGCAGAATGAACCTTGTGCTGACCCGAAGCGGGCAAGTGCCCTTCGACGGCATGCAGGCAGTGGCATCGATTGAAGCAGCGCAAAGCATCGCAGCTGAAACTGGTGCTGGCGAGTTGTGCGTGATCGGCGGCGGTGAAATTTATATGCTCACGCTGCCCATCGCCACGCATCTTTACCTGACGCTAGTCGATACCGAAGTCAGTGGCGCCGATACATATTTTCCGTGTTTCGACATGAGCGCGTGGCGCGAAACATTGCGCGAGCCGCATGCCGCGGATTCCCGGCACGCGTTTTATTTCGAGTTCGTGGACTACGAAAAGTAGTCGCGAAAAAAGGTCGGAGAGTATTTCAGTCGAGGTGTGCGTAGGACAACGTTCACCATGAAAAAAAGCGCCGCTGGGTCAGTAGCGGCGCTCATGTAGTGCATCAACTATTGCATTAACCTCGGCCAGTGCCGATCAGAATTTCTTGCTCACGTTGAACAGGAAGCCGTGGTCGGTATCGCCGCCGTTGCCGATCAGACCGCGGTAGTCGATCTTGAATGACCAGTCGTTGTCTAGCGAGAACAGCGCGCCGAAGCCCATCATCAGTCGGGTGCGGTCAAAGTTGCTCAGATCTGTTCTGTAGAACGGCCCCGCCAGCTGGTCCGCGAAATGCATGGTCTGCGCGCCGTTGCCCTTGAAGTCGTGCTGGTATTCCAGCCGGAACTGCGGCGAGAAAACGCCCCAGCTCGCTTTACGACGATAGTCGATGCGCACACCGAGGTTACCGGTGTCTGTATCCATTTCGAGTGTGCTGTAG
>JBBSRO010000027.1:0-40824 GCA_038242955.1 Lysobacterales bacterium | reverse complement strand
CCGCGTGATGGCAGTGGTCAAGGTCCGTGCGAGCGCACATTCAGACGCGTTGCGTGAGTACAGTATCAACAACGAAGGCATCAACATCGGCAATCCGCTACCTAACCAGGTCGGACTACTTGGTGGCCGTCCAACACGCAAACGCGTTCTCGACTCTGGCGAAGATTGACGTGGTTGCCATTAGCAAAAAGGAGCGTGAGGTTTTGTCCGCCAAACGCGAACTCGTCGCACTGAGGCAAGAGACTGCGGGCGTGCTTGCGACCTTGCAAGGACTCCGTGCAGAACTGGTGCAGACCCAGGACGCGTTGGAACTTGCTGAATCGATACGGCTGGTCGAGGCCAACGAACAGTTGGTACGCGCCGCACTGCACGCGCGTAGCGAGGCGGAGGCCAGCGCACGCGCACTCGACGAACTCTCACGCTCCACCGAGTTTGATGCGCTAACGGGCTTGCCGAATCGCGCGCGCCTGTTCCACCGTTTCTCCACGGCCTTCTCATTTGCCAAGCGTCACGGCACAAAGATGGCGCTCCTGTTTCTGGATCTGAACAATTTCAAGCAAATCAATGACACGCTGGGCCATGGCGTCGGCGATGAGGTGCTCAAACTGATCGCGGAGCGCCTTGCGTTGGTGGTTCGCGATGAAGATACGGTTTGTCGCTACGGGGGCGACGAGTTCGTGATCCTGCTGGCCGAAGTATCGGATCCGTCGGACGCACGCTTGGTGGCTGACAAGCTCACAGCCGTGCTTGGGGCGCCCTGTCGCATAGGCGAGCATGTGTTTCGACTGAGTGCGTGCATTGGCATTTGCATCTGTCCTGATGACGGCGTAGAGGCGAAATCTCTGATTGAGTGTGCAGACGCAGCCATGTACAAGGCCAAGCACGTTCACGCGGTTGGCAGCAGTTTGTCGTTCCATGGCAAGGAGCACAGCGGACGCCGGCACCCGCGCTCACCCGCCCTAGAATCGCTGCAACGTCCTTTCACACACTCAGAGCTGGCGGCTGAAGAATGCAAGCGCCAGAACGGGCAATTGCGTGAAGCCAATACGGAACTCGTTTTGGCGGCACTCGGCGCGAAGGATCTGCAGTCCGCTGCAGAACGCTTGCACAAGCAACAGAAGGAATCCCTGGCGCTGGTGGCGCATGAGCTGCGCAATCCGCTTGCGCCTATTCGCATCGCGACCGAGATGATGGGGTTGGTGGGACCGGAGGACATCCCGCGTTACCAGACCATCGTCGAGAATGAAGTCGAACACATGGTCCGCCTCATCAGCGACCTGCTTGACATGTCCCGAATCAACACGGGCAAGTTGCGGATCGAAAAGCGAGCGGTCGACCTGGCTCGCGTCATCGAAGAAGCGGCCAACGCCTGCCGGCCTGCGATGGATGCGCGGCTGCAGAGGTTCAGCGTGCAGATACCGGCACACACGATCAGTCTGGACGCCGACCCGGTTCGACTGGCGCAAATTCTGAGGAACCTGCTCGACAATGCGTCCAAATACACGCCCAACGGCGGCGAGATTGGCCTCTCGGTTGCGGTCGTCGACCAGGAAGTCATCGTAAAAGTGAGCGATAGCGGCATCGGCATGACGGCCGAGGTCCTGCCCGAGGTTTTCGAGCCGTTCGTGCAGGATACGCACGCAGTCGTCTTCAATGGCGCAGGCATGGGCATCGGGCTCACGGTGGTTCGCGAGCTCATCGCAGCACACGGCGGAAGTGTGGAAGCGCATAGCAAAGGCGCAGGTTTGGGTAGTGAGTTCCTGGTCACCTTGCCACTTGCCACGCCCGGACGGCGAGACGCGTTACAAGCTTGGGGTACGCCGCACCTTGACTCTGCACCAATGTCTAGGGTTGGTACTTCCCGGATAGAATGCGCGACAACCAAGGCATCAACCTAGGTTGATGTGAAACCAATAAGGCGCGTCCTCAAGACCAGCGCTAGACGCCACCCGAGGCGTTACGGCAAGCCGGAAAGTCAAGGCTCTTCACTCGGCTCTTGTTGTCTAGCTATGGTCGCTCCGTCACAAGCGTATCTGACTTCATACCGATTCGGACACGCTCGCGGAGCGCGCCTATTTGTTGCCTAGCGCTGGCAGCCGCGTGGCCCCGCTTTGGACCGGGATCTCTGGGTCGAACTGGTCAGGCGCTAACGAGTCATTCCTGACGAGCTGCCTCCGCGGCTCGGCGTAGTTCCGCCGCCGATAGCGGCCGGAGGTTGGTCGGCCAATTTAATGCTATTCGAAGTCATCGGAATTCTTGGGTTCATAGCGATCTTCGGGAGAGCGCCATTGCAGAAAGTGGGGCATCGGATCCAACGGGCCCAAGAGTTCACGCGCCAAGGTAAGGCGTTGGAGCAGCAGGCCACGTTCTGGTTCTGGAAGTCCCGGGACTTCGGCTTCTAGGGAAGCCAGAAAATCTGACCGTGATCGGATAAGTGCCCAGTGCTGAATTAGCGCGTCCAGTTGCTCGCTGCTTTCCTTCCGGGACGAGTGAATCCTGCGTCGGTCGTCCTCGATCTCCCGACGTCGATGCGCTTCTTCCCATTCCCGCACCTCCGCCTCCATCTTTCGATTGGCATCAGAAATGAGCGCTGGCAGAACCGTTGTCATGTTTTCAATGCCGGCGATGATCTCCGGTATGCGCTTGGCCAGCGACGTCTTGCCGGTCTCCTGCCATTGCTCGACGAGCGTGACGCGCGCATGGGGCGAGTAGGCGATCAGGGATAGAAGTCCGATCGGAATCTCTCGGGTAGTTGTCCAAGAGTTGTCACCGCGGTATTGGAAGGGAACATCCTTCGGTCGGTACTGGGAATCCGGGATGTACGTGCTGTTCCCCACGTAGCGCATCACCGTCTCCTTAGCGACTTCGACGATTGCCAGCCCAATCTGTTGTCCAGACACGTCGGCGATGGTCAGCCTGCCAGGAGCCCAGAGGTTGTAGTGTGGATTTCGGTCCGGCCGTTTCCGCTGCTCGTCCAGCGGATCTACGGAAGGTCGTGAGTGGTGTCCGCTGACGTTCGACTGCAGAAAAACGTGATGTCCCTTCTCCTCCATGGCAAGAAAGAGCGCGTTTCCGAACTCCAGCGCATGCGTCAGTCCGGCTTCCGAGACTGTGATGTCCACCAAGTGATACTTGAACGGCTTCAGATATGCATACTTTCCTGTCGTACGGGATTTCAGGAAATGTGCGGAGGCTCCCTGGATCAGAGCGTGCGTTCGCACGCGTCCCGCACTTCCTTTTCTTGTGGAAGAGGGCTCGGGTCTTGGACGCGAAGTCGAACGCCGAATCAGGATGCCATCCCCGGAAGACCAACTGGTGGGTTCCCCAGACCGAGCCATCGGAAGTTCGGGCGTGGGTGGCGCTTTGCCAACCGCCTTCTTGGCCCAGTAGCCCCGATCGGGGCGTGGGACGTTCAAGGAATCACAGACCCGTGCCAAGTAGCTCCCCGACACCCCATAGCGGGAAGAGATCGTGATCATCGGCTCTGTCCAGACCGCTTCGAAGAGTTCCTCGCGCGTCACCGTTGCGTGCCTCCTGTCATAGACCGCACCCTCGCCTTGGCGCCGGGAGGGTAAGCGTACAATTCCGGGCATGGAAATCTTTAAGGCTTTCACCATCGAGGCGGCGCACCGGCTCCCGAACGTCCCGGAGGGGCACAAGTGCGCGCGCCTGCACGGGCATTCCTTCCGGATCGAGCTACATGTCAGCGGCGACGTGGATCCGCAGTTCGGATGGGTTATGGATTTTGCCGATCTCAAGGCGGCGTTCAAGCCGCTTTACGACGAGCTTGATCACCATTACCTCAACGAAATCGAGGGCTTGGAGAACCCCACCAGTGAGCGATTGGCCCAGTGGATTTGGGGGCGCATGAAGGTAAGGGTACCGTTGTTGTCGGCCGTCGTCGTCCGGGAGACCTGCACGGCGGGATCTAGGTACGAAGGGTAGCGCTGGCCGGTGCGCCTTTAGCATTCCACGCTCTGTGACCACTTGACACCGGCCAGTAAGTTTCCGATGCTAGGGTCGTTGTATAGATGCACAGCCCGCGTCTTTTCCGGGCCCTCGCGGAGCAGGTAAGCCCGTAGTGCCCGACCTTGCTTGGGCTTATACCGAATAGCGCTGGGGCTTTGATAGCACCCGGGCCGCCAACTAGGCGGGGCGCGAATATCACTTAATGGCCGCGGAGTTTTGTCCCGGGCCTTTTCATCCTCTCCGCAATTGATTCAAGTCGATTGCGAGCATTCTGCCGATTACTCATTGCCGTGCGATCACGACGCCCCGTCGTGGCCGACCCCGTGGTTGCTCCGCTTCCGTGAGTTCCGCACAGCCATGCGGCCGGGGAGCGGCAGCCCAGAGAATCGACAACAGCGTGTCTGGCATTTCCATCAAGTCGCTCTGACAAGACCGACGTAGGTCACTGCATATGGCTCCGGCATCGTTCCGGAAACTGCCGCTGGAAACCTTTGAAGCACCGACCCGAATGAGGCGACGGGGCCAGCCCGTGCGGGTCAAACCCTAAATCCGGATGAATTCCGCTACGGGGCAAATTGCTGCCGTAGAGCTGCACCCCCCCAAACCAACCCAACAAAAAATTATTAGGAAATGATTGTCATGAATACGTCCAACAGACTCTATCTTTACTCGGTACATGCGCCGGTTCCTTTCGTCGATGGGGATCGGCCGCCGTTGTGCGTCGAGCGATTGACTAAGCGTAATCTCGAGGGCACCGCGGTTCTCGCGGCGCTCGCATTCTCAGCCCCGAACCCGCCTCGTCTTTGCTGGAACGAGTCTGGCTCTTGGTTGGAGCTGCCGCTTGCATTGATTCCGACCATGTTTGTCGATGAGCAGGATTTTCTCGATGCAATTCCCAGCATCCAGCAATGGCTCTATGAGTGGTCGGGCTCAGCTGATCGTGCTCCCGTCCTCACGCCGGAGTGGGCCACGACGCGAGATGTAAGCCCTGAGGCCGTCAAGCGTTTCGCCCAGGGTTTGGAGACCCACCTCGCCACGACTACGACAATACGCATCGAGTTCTGTAACAGCGACGGCAAGCCGTTCTTGCTCAAAATTCCCGCAAAGGCTGCACTCGCACTTCCGCCCCCTATGCCCGATGACAGCGTCGAGCTGCAGGTGGCAAGCAAGGAGCTTGCGCATAAGTACGCGCTTCCCTCAGGTCGCGAAATCGTCATCCTCATGGACGAGAAGTCTGACGAGATCGAGATCGGATCAGAGCCACTGCACGCTGACCCTCGGCGCATCCGCTCGAAACCGGTTATCCACGTCAAGCGGATGCGGGCGCTGTCCGTCGACCGTGCAAGGGGATGACATGAAGACGCCATTGCCTGGACGGCACGAAGTCCCTCTTGGTATCCCGCTTGAGGTCGAGCTTCATGATGGCTATTGCTCCGCTCCAGTGGAAGCAGTGCTCGGCTTTCTGAAAGAGGTTCACCACGTACGCCGTGCAATCCAGGAACGTGGTTTGCAGCTATCCGATGCGCAAGGCATTCAAGGAGGCGTTCAATCGTTTGGCGTGACTCGAGTGGACGACGTGAAGGATCCCGCCCAGCCCGTCACCGAAGGTTCTGAGCCTCCAGTGATGCCTGTCCTCAACGAAGTGCTCGCTTTGCTGGAGTCTGCGGGAGCGATGACGAGTACAGGTGTGCCGGTACATTTGCCCCTCTCGACCAGCATCGTTCACGCCACGGCCAACGACGCCAAACTGGAGCAGGCAGGCACCTCGTCGAACTTACCCCATGCCGGCAATCCGTCTGGTTCGGACGCCATGAGCACTGCAGCGGGTAGCGATCCCAGCAGTGATGGCATCGAGCGCCGGTCGCATCCGCATGTTGCCGGTCCCGAGGCTGCCTCAGCACCGAACTTAGGCACATACGCCGGTGCCGTGGATGGAACGGCGGACGACCTCGTTCAAAGTGCGATTGCTGGTGATTCAGTATCCAGCGCACCGGAGCGGGGGCAGGTTGCGACTGCCGATCTGCCGACGCCCCATGAGGTGACAGTATTGCCCTCAGTTGAGACTGACCAACAAGAGGGTTCCGAGAATCGACTAGCTGCAGGGTCGCTTGATCCGAACAGGGAGCGGATTCTCCGGAAGGTGGCATCTGGTCCCAGCTGGGTCCTGCTCAACGGCGTCAAAACACCTTGGTCGTCGAATGTGGCCAAGGCCTCGGACTGTCATGTCCGCAAAACGCCTAAATCTGTGCCGCTGCAGCCGGTGGGTACTGAGGTCCACTGCATCTCATCTAATCATCGTCGTTATCACCCGCAGGACCCCGCTGACGCTGCTGCAGTCGAGGCAGGCACCATCGTCATCGTTGAATCCTGTTCCACCGAACACATGCTGTTCGCGGGGCGCGACGCACTGATCCTTCAGCGGGAATTGGAGTTGCCGGAGGATGATCCAGCGGCGTCTTGAAGCTGTACTGCAATTCCAATGACAGCGAGAACGCGCCTGAGTCCGTATGGCGCTAATCTTTCGAGATGCCCTCCAGCCACCTGCCGATAGGCACTGAGCTTGACCATGTCGTGAGGCGCCTCCTCCATCCTTATATTTTCTTCAGAAATCCCCACACCGATTAGGACTTCTCGCAGGGCAGTCGCCTCGCGATCAGGGAGTATTACCGCTTCGCCCGTGTCGGGTATCAGCTCCGAAAACAGGGCGTTGACGACATTGCGCAAGACACCATGCTCAGGTGTCGCTAGCTCATCAAACCGGTCCCAGAGACCTTCAAGCTTGCTATCGCCTTCCTGGCGGCGAAGCGCGACACTAGGTGCCGAGCGTTGCATCCCGCCGGAGTACTCAGGTAGCAGCCGGCGCCCCAACTTGCGCTCCCATCGACCCGTGATTCGAGCCAAGTCAGGGACTGATTCGAGCGGAGCACCGCACAAGCGGATCGCCGAATCCAAATCCTTGCAGCGCGCAGCCTGGTTCATCACCTTTGCTACGCGCTTGGCGCTCCACTTCCAACTCGCTGGTTGTGGCCTTGGCATCGGCACAGGCGGTTGCGGGGGCGTGCGCGCCCGCCGGAAGCGATTGAACCACGCGGTCCGGGAACCTATGTCCCTGCGCTCCCGAAGGAGGTTGTCGAGGAACGCAGGGGTGTAGCCCAGGGCGCCGGCAACTGTCCGCCGACCGAAGTACGCTTGCGATATCCGAGAGGTGGCGCGCGATTGCAGGATCCACGGCATATGCAGGTACCACTGGATGGTCGTCATCCAATGCGAGTGTCCGAGTGGCACGCTGATGGCCGCGAAGTCTCGGGGTGCCAACGGACGATCGTTCGCAAAAGGCTCGAGCTTGAGATCGGCTGCATCGTCTGCGGATAGCACAATCTCCATTAGACGCTCTTGCGCCGTGAGGTGGCGTAGCCGGTGCAGCCGTTCCAGCGGGCGTCCGGTGGCCTGAGCGAGTTCCGACCGAATCAATGTGCCAATGACACCGTGCTCGCCGAAAGCTCGAGCATTCTCAATTTCCGCAGTGAGGAATGCCGAACCTGCGCGGCCAGGCGGGGCTTGGCGACGCACATCCTCGCGCCAAAGCCAAAGTCGCGCACTTTCCTCGGGCGAGGCCGCCGTGAAGGTGCTGACACGGCGAGCTGCTTCCGTCTTGAGTTTCCTCATGCGATTGGGGTGCAAGTTCACCACGATATCCCCTGAATCCCGACGCCCAAGGTCAGCGACAGTGACGCCAAGAGGTTCACTGAATCGCGCTCCTGTTCGCGCAAGGAAAATTCCCACGAACTCCGCCAGGCGGGCACGGCGAACATTGGAAGGTGCCGACGGTATTTCCCAAGCTTTTTCCCGTAGCCGTGCGAGTGCAGCATCCCGCTCGACCGGCAAGATCATGGAGGCATCCACCCTTCGCTTACCACTTCCCAGTGCGGCGTAAACCTTACCGAGATCAGCATCGGGAACGTAGAAGCGGGCTTCACAGAATTGGTGGAATGACAGCAGAGCCGCAGCGACCTTGTGCTTGGAGTCCCGAGATGCGTCCAGTGCGTAGGCGTGGGCGTCTTCCAGTACCTTCTCGTCCCACTGCGAAAGTTCTAACTGTCCGAGCATCCTTACGAGCGCCCTGCCGATGCGGCTGAGGTAGGTCGCAACCGACCGGTTGGCAAGACGTTTCCCTTTGCTGTTCATTCGCTGCGCTTCGGCAAGCGTCCAATCAGCGAGCATGCGCACCACGGGCCAGATATGTTCCTGATCGGCTGGCAATGCAAGCCAAGCCTGAAGCTCCGCGACCACGTGATCACGCGTCTTTTCGGTCTGGATCAATGTCGCCGGTATCGTGACGCCGGTCAGTGGCAGGGTGAGTTCCTTGCCTCGCTTCGGAATGACCGCGGTCAATCTCGCATATTGGCTACGCGCGCTCGACCTGCGGACCTCCGGACTTGCCTTTCGTACGTAGTCGGAGCGGTTCGACGTGAAGACATCCTGCGCAGTAGACCTCTTGGGCCCAACGGGATCGCCATCAATAAACGCGACCTGCTCTTCAATGCTCGCCTGCGTTGATCCGTGGTCGGGATCCGACGCGAATCTGGCTGCCGGCGAATGCTCGAAACGGTTTGCAACCGCCACGGTACTGCACAGACGCGCCAACAAACCAGGGCCCGGCGTTGTGTGGTCGGCGACCCAGTTGGGCAGCAAAGTCAGCAAGGCGGCCTCGATCTTGGCTTTCCCCGGAACGCTTGCCTCGGGGAACTCACTGTTAAACGCTGCAAACGCCAGTGCTGCGACCCCACGCAACGCCACGCATCGTCCATCGGCAATCGGCACCAGTACCAAGTCGGTGATCTTCGCCGACCACACTGCATTCGTGCGTGCTTCGAGCAGCATGTAAACAGTGGCTACGTCGTCGATCCCCGCGAACAAGAGCAAAGCTTCCACTGTCCTTCCGACCTGCAAATGAAAGGTGCGTTTCGGCGCGCGCTCCGCTGAGCGCGCTTGAACGTGCTGCCGCAAGGCTGTGATTTGGGCCAGCGCTAGGCACGCTCCCTGAAAAAATGGATTGTCGAGCGGGCGGCGGACAGGGATGGGCAATGGCAGCGGCGCAAGCGAGACTCCCGCTTTTTTCGAGAGTTGGCGTGAAACCTTATTCAAGGCCCGAATGCGCCATGAGGCCGCGATCGCATCGTCACCACATGCAATCACCAGGTCTTCGCGAACACGCTCGACGTCGAGCCCTTCGATCAATGCTGGCTCGACAAGCCCCTCCGGATCTTGATGTGCAGCAGCCAGCCCAGAATCGACGAGCAAGGGGTGACTGAGAACTGCCTCCAGGGAGCTGGTCAGTAGGTGGCGACGGTCGTTTATTAGCCGCTGCTCCCATTCCCGATGGGCCTTTTTCGCTGATTTCTCCGCCTGTTCGATAGCGGGGCGCCAGTCCAGAAGCGGGGGCGGATTACGGGTTGTAGGTGCCGGGGAGTCTTCGGCAAAGTCTGACTCCACCACCGACCACCTTGCCCGTTGGGCAAGATTGTCGAGCCATGGCTGTGTTTGGCTCAAAACATCCAGCGGTGCAGTGGGTGACTGGTTGGAGTAGGGATAGCCGATCGAATCAAAGTGCCCAAGCTGGGCCCCCATCAAGAACGCCGGCGCGCCGGCTTCGAGCGCCATGGTGCGCAGCCAAGTTCGACTCCAGTTCCCGGGCAGCTGACGCCATGCGTGCGGACCCCGCGCAACGAGCCCAGCAATGCTTGGGCGCACCATCCTCCCGGCGTTGTCTAAGTCGAAGAGAAGGGGGCATCGCCCGGCAAGCACCTCGACAAACGCGCTGGAAAGCGATGGCAACTGGTGCTGGAGATGCTGGAGATGGTCCAGGTAGGCCCAGATCTGTTTCACGACAACGCGTGGGACACAGGCCAAACGAGGGTCATGCGCCGCGTCATGCCGCTTATCCCGGAACAGCGCGGCGCCGGATTCTAGATCGATATCCGCCAGCGTGATTTCGAACAGTGCCTCGCTGGGCCGGTGTCCGGTCGTGGCAAGGATCATGCGAGCGAGGTGATCTGCAATGGCCCGGTGGGCTTGCACCACCTTGGTCAGCTTCGACGCACTTGTGGTGCTCTCGGGACTTGTCCGGCTGCTCGCAGCCAACTGTACCACTGTGCCGTGCGTCACCAGAAGTTCAGAGCCTACGCGGGTTGCGAGTGCGGGAATTCTTGGAAACGGAGACAACCCGAAGTGTTCGGCAAGCGTTGCGGCGTACACCTCCGCGACGGTCTTCATCTTCGGTGAGTAGTAGCTCAACGGTGCCATCGTGCGGCCGAGCGACTCACCGCAGATGAGTTGCACCATCGCGGGGTCGCCGCACTGCTCCATGACAAGAGGCGCGAGGGATCGGCGCACGCCGCCAATCGTCATGGGTAGGTGCAGTTCCTGCCGGAGATCGGAAATGTGGTCCGCCATCGCTTGGTCCAGCTGTTCGGTTTTGGCCTCCGACAAGTGGTTTAGCGACGCACGGTGTGACCGAAGGCAATTGCGAACGGGGGCAGGCAACGGCATCGCCAAGCGATCGGTTACCGGGCAAAGCAATGCGCGCTGTTCCGGGGACGGGATGAAATGGCCAAACAGGGGTCGCTTTCGCTTGCTGACCTGGCAATTGGGGTCAACCTCGGCATCTTTCTTCCAGAATATCGGGATCCACATGAGGCCCGCGGACAGATCGATGACACCGCCTCCTATGGGTCCCTCATGTCCGGATTCGCAGATTCGGAACGCCTGAATACCCGCCGTCGTTCGACCACTCAGCGCCTTAATGAGGCAGCCGATGCCCCCCAGTGATGCCATCTTATCGGGCGACGCTTCAATGCGGGCGACGGTGTTGCGCAGTACCAAACCGAACACGTCGGGCAACAGCACGTCGACGTGGTTGGTGAGTAGGTGACCGTTTCCGGTCCAGATGGCCCGCTGCGCATAGAACCGCGCCACGCTTTCGGGCAGACCCGTTCCCTTGCCGGGAACCGATACAAGATAGGCGGCGTCGCCAAACTCCTCCGGCGGTTCATGGGATTGTTGGCCTTCAAAGGGCTCAACCCGAACGAGCCGCTCTACTCGCGGGCCATCGATGATTTCATCAAGCTCGTCCTCTTCATCCGGCGGCAAGCGTTTCTTACCGGGACGAATTCCCACAGGTGCCGTTGGGGGCGGCGGCAAAGGTGGAGGGACAATGGAGGGAGGTTCTTCGGAAGCGAGCGACTTCAACGCGGGAAGCAGCCAAGCGGTCCAGAACTTTGAGAGCGACTTGTGCGTTGTGGACGCAAGCGGAGACAACCCTTCAATCGCCTCAGCGATGCTTTTGGCCCGACCGAGTGCCGGAACAACCGCTCCGATCATCTCTGAGGCACTGGTGGTGGGGGCCCTCGCTGCTCGCAGGGCGGCGCCGAGATCGTGAATCGCCGAGCGGAAAGGTTGCTCCAACATCCGCTTCCGGCGCAGTACGAGCCACAGGAGCCCCCTGAGCACTTGCATGCCGGTAGGTTGTTTCGCTCCGTGATCACCCGCCATGATGCCGGCGGCATCGGAATCTCCCTTGAAGGGCTGGCGTTGCAACCGGCGTTGTTCCGGCGGTACTTGGCAATGCCAAAGATCGAGAAGATCTCTGAGCGCCTCGAGATCGGAATCACCTCCGAAATGCCAGTCAAGCCAAGGAACGTCCAGACGTATGCGGATAAGGGCTTCGACCAACCAGACGCGCTCCGCGGCGCCAGGGGTCGGGAAGAGCTCGCCGATCTCCCTCCCAATCTCGTCTACCTCGGGAAGATTCCGTTTTTCGTCCACTCACTGATTCTGGTGCAGAAGAGTGCTAGAGTCTAAGACAAAGCAAGGGCTTGTGACAAAAGTTGTACGGTCTTAAAACACGTCTGGTCCACGGGTCGACTAGGGCGCTGCAAACTATATGATGTAAAACAAGAAAATTTTAGACATTTTGTAGTTGAACAAGTGGCCTCAATTTCCACGGACTCATAATTTCGAGTCCACCTATAGCCACCAATCGCGGATTTGCCGAAAAACCCGCCTCTCGGCGGGTTTTTCGTTTCCGTTCATCGCTACTGTTCTCGGCAGACGCATCGCATGGATATCTTCAAGGTCTTCACCATCGAGGCTGCGCACCGGCTGCCGAACGTGCCCGAGGGGCACCAGTGCGCGCGGCTGCATGGTCATTCGTTCCGGTTGGAGCTGCATGTCTCCGGCGAGCCCGGCGCGGAGACCGGTTGGGTAATGGATTTCGCGGATATCAAGGCCGCCTTCAGGCCGCTCCATGAGCAGCTTGACCACCATTACCTCAACGATATCGATGGCCTCGACAACCCCACCAGCGAACGTCTGGCAATGTGGATATGGGATCGGCTCAAGCCAGCGCTACCGCTATTGAGCGAGGTCGTAGTACATGAAACCTGTACGTCTGGTTGCCGCTATCGCGGTTGATGCGAGAGCTGTTTAGCTTTTGTTATTGGTGATCTGGCTAGCGCTTGCGAGCCTGGTCGGAGCACCGGATTACCTGGCCACGCAGCTTGCTAATTGGCCGCAGTCAGTGCGGTCCTTCCATGCGCATCTTCACGGGGCCATCGGCAGTTTTGACTGCAACGCGCTCCGCACTTGGGCGAACTCGGTGACGATGCGCGCCACCATTATTTCGGGTTGCTTCAACGTGCCGTCACGCGCGCCAGCTTCCAGGTCACGCGCTGCTTCCGACAGGGTGGTCGCGCCTACGTTAGCGCTGGAAGATTTGAGCGTATGGGCCGCCACCCGCAGTGCGATCGGATCGCCACTGACTGCGGCGCGTTCCAGCTGTGCAATCAGGCGTGGAGAATCCTCCAGGTAGACCGCGATGATCTTGTCGACTTCATTTCCAAGAACCTCGCGTAATTCGTCGAGGATGCTGGCATTCAGCACGGGCGGTGAGCGCACGGCAATGGCTTCCGGGCTCGGCAAGTCTTCCGGGACCTGCATGCTGGTCCCGCGCCAGCGGGTGATGCAATTTTCCAGATCGCTACGTGTCACTGGCTTGGCCAGGTAGTCGTCCATGCCCGCATCCAGGCATTTTTGCCGATCGCCAGCCATTGCGTTGGCGGTCATCGCCACGATTGGCAAGCGTTGTCCCGGTTTGCGCTCCTGCTCCAGTTCGCGCCAGCGCCGAGTGGCCGTATAGCCGTCCAGGACCGGCATCTGGCAATCCATCAACACCAAGTTGTAACGACCGGTTTCCATCTTCTCCAGTGCGACTTGGCCATTGCCGGCGGTGTCACATTCGAAGCCGATGACCTGCAGCAGGCGTTGCGCGACCATGAGGTTCACCGGGTTGTCCTCGACCAACAGGATCCGGGTCTTTTCATTGGCGTTTTCTAGCGGTGTTGCCGCAGGGGTCGTGGACTGGTTGTCATGACTGGCCCAAGACACGCCCGAGGCAGACAATACCGAACGCAAGTCAGCATCAGGGGCGTTGCGCGGAATCACGATCGCCGAGGGTGGCAGTTCAACCGAACTCACGTCATCGCCACGCATGTAGACCAGTCTCGCATCGCCATATTGCGCCTTGCGCTGCAGGTTGCGCGCCAGCGCCAATGCGGTGCTGCGGATCGAAGGCAGGTCGGCCAGCACGGCAGAATACGACCAGGGCTCTCCTTGCGCCGTGGCCTGCCTGAGACGTTCCAAGGCGTCTTGGGTGTTTTCCACCGTGGTAACGCGCATGCCCCAGTTCGGCAACAGCAGCGTCAGGCGCATGCGCAGGCGCTGATCAGTCGTCAGCAAGAGCACGCGTCCACCATGCACGTCTGCCTGTTGCGCAGGCATGTCGCCTTGGACTTTAAGTAGCGGGATCTCGAACCAGAAGTTGGACCCACGTCCTTGCTCGGATTCGACGCCGATACGTCCACCCATCAGGGTGACGATGCGACGACAGATCACCAGTCCCAAGCCAGTACCGCCGTAGAGCCGCGTAGTCGATGCGTCGGCCTGGGTGAAGGCCTGGAACAGGCTGTCCTGCGCCTCTTGCGTGATGCCGATGCCTGTGTCGCGGATCTCGAAACGCAGCTGGTGCTGTGCAGTGGTTTCACGCAGCCGACTGACGGTCACGGTTACGCCGCCACGTTCGGTGAACTTCACGGCATTGCTGATCAGGTTGCTGACGATCTGACGCAGCCGGATCGGGTCCCCGCGTACCGGGAGCCGCACGCCCTGTTCCAAGTCGAGCTTCAGGTGCAGTCCCTTGGCCGCTGCCGGGCGCTCCATCAAGGTGATCACGCTCTCCAGCAACTCGCGCAGGTTGAACGTGGTGGTCTCGAGATCGAGTTTGTCAGCCTCTAGCTTGGAGTAGTCGAGGATGTCATCGACGATCCGCAGCAACTGGTGGGAGGATGAAAATGCCGTTCGCACCAGTTCGAGCTGGTCAGGTGGCATGCGCGAATGCATCAGTAGGTCGAGCATCGGCACGATGCCGTTGAGCGGCGTGCGGATTTCGTGACTCATGGTGGCGAGGAACTCGCCTTTGGCCATCACGGCTGATTCGGCAGCTTGCTTGGCAATGGTCAGTTGCTGCTCAAGCATGGTGTGCCGGTCGATTTCCTGCTGAAGCGCAGTGACCTCTGCTTCGCCGCGGCGGCTGCGTTCGCTCTGGTCTAGGAGCACACGCTCGCGTCGGTTGACGGCGACGGTGACTGCAATCGACCCGAACAACGCCAGTAACGCCATGACCAGCGCCGCGCCCTGCAATTTGCCGGTGTAAATCCCAAATTGATCAAGCCCGAGCAACAACGCTGCGCCCCCGGCTGCGCCGAGCGACAGCCAGCGCGCGGTCAGCAGGTTGAAGATTTTGGTTTCGTCGGTGCTCACAGGGTCGCTTGCTTGAAATCGAAGTCAAGGGCGTGCTCAGCACGTTTTACCAGATTGCCCTGGATGAAATCGATCCCGCCCATCCATAGCGCGGCGGCAGCTTGTGGATCTTCTACGGCCTGTCCGATCACTTGCAGGCCGAGCCGGTGCGCACGTTCGATGATCTCGCGCATTTCGTCGCGCATTTCGTCCGGCAATGGATTCTTCGCGAAGTCCGCAGATAGGCGTACATAGCCCAGTGGCAGTTGCTGCAGCAGTGCGTTGGCGTCTGTGCCATGACGGTATTGGCTTAGGCAGAATTGCACGCCAGCCGGCACCATCTGCTCGCAGAACTGGCGCAATAGCATCGAATGCACCAGTGCATCCTCCAGTCGGAGGTCGATTACCAGTGATGTTCCTTCGCCACCCGAGCGTGCAAGTGCGGCCGTCAGCCACTCGGCGTTATCGTCCTGTCCCAGGGTCCGCGGGGACTGCGACACGAACAGGCGCATGGGCCGGCTTTCAGCGCGTTTTTGCTGCATCAATGCAAGCGACCGCTCCATGGCCCAGCGGTCCAGTTGCGGCATCAGCCCGGCCGCCTCGGCAGCGGGGATGAATTCACCGGCAAGGCGTTCGGTCCCATCGCTACCCTGCAACCGCAGCAAGGCCTGGAACTGTGCCTCGTCGCCACCTGCGACTGCCACGATTGGTTGGAAAGCCAGTTGCAAACCCTCCCCATCAAGTGCGGTGCGGATTTCGTGGAGGATGCCGTCTTCAGCGTCCGCTGACTTTTCCGATGGGACGTAGGTGGCCACGCTGGTCGGCACTGCGCGGGCAGCGCGCGCCGCTTGCTCGGCTGCCGCCAGTACGCTGCCTGCATCGGCAAACCCATGGCAAAGATGCACATGTCCGACGGTGCTGCTCAAGCGCAAGGTTTCATTGACTGCATTGAAATCGTGGTAGCCAAGTCCGTCGCGCAAGGTCCTCGCGTATGCATCCATCTGGTTGTGCTCGAGCTGACCCACCACGACCAGAAATGCGTTATCGCTCAGGCGCGCGACCGCGTGGCTGCTGGCGATAGTACCGAGATGGCGGCCGGCATCATTCATGAGCTTTTCGAAACCGGCGTAACCAAAGCGGTTGCGCAAGGCAATGGCGTTACCCACTTCGACCAACAGCACGCCACCCGTGCGGGACGGCAGTTGCGCAGCCAGCTTTTGCATCAGCACCGGGCGCGTGTACAAGCCGGTGATCGGATGCCGCTCGGGCTCCGCGACACTGACCTGCTTGCGCTGCATAGCGCGAGATCGGCGGATCCTGCTTTGCACCGCAGCGATCAGGTGGCGGGGTCGAACTGGCTTGAGGATGTAATCGTCGGCGCCGTTTTCCAGCACTTCCATCTGCCTTTCAGGATCCTGCTCACCGGTCAGGAAGACCACAGGCACGTCAGAAAAGCGAGGGTGTTCGCGGATCTGCACTGTCAGTGAAGCCCCGCTGATGCCGGGCATGTGAAGATCCATCAGCACCAGGTCGGGATCGAAATCCTCCAGGATCCCCATCATCTGCTCCGGCACGGCCACCACCTTCGGGGACATCCCGGCACCCCGCAGGATCGCTTCGGCAAACATGGCCTGGCTGCGGTCGTCCTCGACGATCATGACCCGAAACGGGTCAACTGTTGTGCTGGTCGCGGTGGCGTCGTCTCCGGTTTGCATCGTGTTCGGTGTTGCCTCGTCAATGGTGGTGGGGGCTGCGTAGCGGGTTCAATTGGACATCCGCTGTTGGAGCATGTGCTGCAACGGCCACGCCGTGACCGGAGCCAGGAAGAGAAGACATCATGTTTCCATGCCTGGTTCAGAGCCTATCTGATCGAGCCTATCCGATCAGGTTGGCATCCTTCAAATAGCGTGACGTAAAACACATCATGGGGTCGCCAAGTGTGCAGGTTATCCCGACTGCACGTTGGGCATCCGCCGGAACAACTTGCGCCACAGCCACCACACCGACGCCGCGAACAGCACGCTGATGCCGACCACGAGTAACAGTGCCAGCCATGGGTGGGTGAATGCCAGTGCCAGGCCGCCGATGACCGCCGCATCCTCCGTGAGCGACGCCGTCCAGTTGCTGATGGGTTCCGGGGACGTGTTGAGCAGCGCGCGCGATCCCGACTTCAGGAGATGGCTGGTCAGTGCCACGCCCGCGCCGGTTGCCAGCATGCCGGCACCCAGACGACCGTCGGGCGACATCGCCGCCGCCGCCAAGAATGCGCCTGCCGGCACTCGTAGCAGGGTATGCAGAAGATCCCAGATCGAATCCACGCCTGGAATCTTGTCAGCGAAAAACTCGGCGAGCGCCAATATGCCGGACACGCCCAGTACCCATGGCGATTGCGCAGCGTGCATGGCTTCAGGTAACTGCAGCCAGCCGAAAAACCCTGCCAGCCCGACGCCAAACACAGTCAAATAAACACGCATGCCGGCCAGCCAAGCCAGCAGGACGCCAATCGCGAACAGGTGTTCGGGTTGCATCGAGAGTCTCCGCAGGCGCCACGCAACGGTGCCATCTGGCCAGTCTATACGGCAGCGCGGCTTGACGCGGGCTGAAAACCCGGGCGTTATCCAGCGGATGGAATCTGATCAATGCGCAATTTTTGATGGCCCACGCCGCATCCGTGGCAGTGGTCACCCAAACCTCGGGTTCGTGCTGGTCCTGTTGGCAGCGCTCATCTTGGGTGGTTGGGGTGCATGGCGCACGTTTGCACCGCAGCCACCCAATGCCGGGGACCAACTCAAGCAGCAGGCATCTCGCATCGACCAGCTGGAACAGCAGGTCGCCACGCTGACGCGCTCTGACCAGATCAGCCGCCAGGCCAACAGTGAGTTGCAGAGTGCGCTTGGTGAACGTGATGAGGAGATCGCCAGCCTGCGTGCCGATATCGCTTTCTACGAACGCTTCGTTGGCGCGACCGGGCAACGCCGCGGATTGAGCGTTCACGAGCTGAAGCTGGTGCCGCAGCGTGACCCGCAACTGTGGCATGTCGTGGCCACCCTGACCCAGAACATGAACCGGGGTGCCGTTAGCCGCGGTCGCCTGCAACTGATCGTGGAGGTCAGTGAAGGCGGGCGCATGCACAAGCTTGACTGGACCGAGCTGCGCCAGCAGAAGGATGCTCCGGGATTGGACTATTCATTCAAATATTTCGAACAGGTGGAAGGCGACATCATGCTGCCCCCGGGGGTGAAGCCCGTGCGGGTGATTGCGCGGTTGCTGCCTGAGTCGGGGGCGCCCGTGGAGCAGAGTTTCACTTGGGGCGATGCGGTTTCGAGCGTGCCGGCCGCTGCCGCGGAGGCTGGCTGAGGACACGTGGCGCGCCAGAACGTGCGCGTGCCGGTTGAATCGGGCCAGCCGGCCCCCCATGCTGAGGGCATGGAAACCACCTTCATCGACCTGCCCACGATTGGCCAAGCCCAGCCAGCGCCAACCCCGTCCCCGCTGGACTTCACGACAGCCGCAGCCGCCAAGGTGCGTCAGCTGATCGCTGAAGAAGGCAACGCAGAGATCAAGTTGCGCGTATTCATCCAGGGCGGTGGCTGTTCCGGGTTCCAGTACGGGTTCGAGTTCGATGAAGGCCAGAACGAAGACGACTTCGCAATCGTCACCGAAGGCGCCACGCTGCTGGTTGACCCGCTAAGCCTGCAATACCTGACGGGCGCGATCGTTGATTACAGTGAATCGTTGAGCGGCGCGCAGTTCGTGATCCGCAACCCTAACGCCAAGACCACCTGCGGCTGCGGTTCTTCGTTCACTGTTTAAGCAGCCCGCACAATCACACATGAGCGCGCACCCAAGTCCGTTTGCGTTCGTCGATGGCGCATTGGATCGCGCAGATTTGTTGCGCGCTGATACCGATGCGTTGTTGGTACTTTGGCCACAAGCGTCCGTCATCGTGCTGGACGCCGATGGCCGCGCGCACGCGGATGATGCCGGCAATCTGCAGGTGCTAACCGGTGGCCAGCTTGCTGGCGGGCCCGGCATCAGCACCTTTCTTGGCCTACGCGACGGCCATGGCTGGTTCGCCGCAAATGCCGATAATCTGGCGCTTCGTTCCCCGCAAAGTATTGATCTGCGTAGCGCCGCTGCACGTTGGCCGTCTTGGCAAGCCAGCATCTTCGCGCAGGCGCGCGCGCTGCAGCATTGGCATCAGCAATATCGTTTTTGCAGTGCATGTGGCGGCACTGTGCAGTTTGTTCGCGCGGGCTGGCTTGGTCTGTGTGAGGGCTGCGGTCGCGAGCATTACCCGCGTACAGACCAAGCGGTGATCGTTGCCGTCGGTGATGGCGAGCGCCTGCTACTCGGCCGCCAGGCCAGCTGGGCGCCACGGCGCTGGTCGGTCGTGGCCGGGTTTGTTGAGCCCGGTGAAACCCTGGAGATGGCGGTCGCGCGGGAAGTCATGGAAGAAGCCGGCGTGCGCGTGCATTCGTCGCGGTACCTGGCATCGCAGCCGTGGCCGTTCCCGGGCTCGCTGATGCTGGGCTTCATTGCCGATGCTGATCCGGATGAGCCCGTAGTGAGTGACGAACTGGAAGCTGCGCGCTGGTTCACGGCCGACGAAGTCCGCGCGTGCTTGACCCGTGACTGGGCACAGGCCGAGACCCAAGACGAGGGCGGCATCGTATTGTCGCCGTCGATTTCGATTGCCCGCTATGTGATCTGCACGTGGCTGCAACACCACGACGCAGCACGTGCGACAGAACGCGGCATCGCAAAGTAGAATCGGGGTATGGCTGCCACACTGATCGCCGTCGTCGTTGCACTCGCCATTGGCCACCTGCTGCCAGACTTGGCCGCGGGTATTCGCCAGCACGGCTGGTATGACAACTGGTTGCGCTGGCTCAACGCACAATTCCCCGAAGACAGTTTCTGGCGTGGCCGTTTCGGAATCACCCTTGCGCTGATCGTGCCGCTGCTTGCGGTTGGTCTGATGCAGCTGGCACTCGATCAGCCGCTGTGGGGCTTCGTCGGCCTGTTGTTCGACATTGTCATCCTGTTCTATTGCTGGGGTCCGCGTGACCTTGATCTGGATGTCGAGGCGATCATGGATGCGCCCGATGCCGGCACCCGCCGCGAAGCTGCTGCGCGACTGTGGCCACGCAACGGCACGGTTCGTCTGGACGGCGGTTCATTGATCGAAGCCGTGTTCCGCAATGCGTTGCGGCGCTGGTTCGGCGTGCTGTTCTGGTTCTGGGTGCTTGGTCCGTTTGGTGCATTGCTGTACCGCCTGAGCGTGCTTGCCGCAGAACGCGATGAAGACCTGCTTCCATCGGACACCTCTTCCGGCGCGCGCAGCTGGCTGACGATCCTGGAATGGCCGGTCAGCCAATTGATGACGATGTCACTGGCGCTGGTCGGCAATTTCGATGCGGTGGTCGGTGCCTGGCGGGACATGGGTAAGCCCAGCCTGCTACTCAATAACGCACTGCTGGAAACCGCCGCACGCGCTAGCGTGCGCAGCGAAATCGCCGAGGAAGTAGGCGATTACGCAGAAACCGGCGTGCCCACGACAACCGTGATGGTGGAAGTATTTGGCGAGTTGCCCGAACTGCGCGACGCCATCAGCCTGGTGTGGCGGATCCTGATCTTGTGGTTGGCGATCATTGCGCTATTCGTGATTGCGGGCTGGGTGAGCTGAGGCCTCGCTTGCGCGGCACTGTCGCGCGGCCTCAGTGAACGCACGGCGCGCTGCGCCGGGCCGGAGTTGCGAGGTGAGCGCAACGCGCGAGCCCGCAACAGCCCGTGAGGCGAAGCCGAACGGAAGGCCGCTTGCGCGGCACTGTCGCGCGGCCTCAGTGAGCGCACGGCGCGCTGCGCCGGGCCGGAGTTGCGAGGTGAGCGCAACGCGCGAGCCCGCAACAGCCCGTGAGGCGAAGCCGAACGGAAGGCCGCTTGCGCGGCACTTTCCCCAAGCTATGCCGCACCCCCGCGTAATTCGCGCACCAGCGTTTCCAGCATTTCGGCCGTCGCCTCGCGACCATCTATAGGTGCAGCCGCCGCAACTTCCACATGGGCGCGGAAACGATGCGGCACGCGCATCCGCCCGAGCCTGGAATCACGCTTGCTCCACAAACTCCCCCACATATTGCGCAACGCCAGCGGCACCACTGGCACCGGACGTCCAGCGTCATTCGCGCGTGCCAGAATTTTCTCGACGCCGGATTTGAATGCCGCGATCTCGCCGTCTTTGGTTAACGCGCCTTCCGGGAAAATGCAGACCAGCTCGCCGTCGGCCAACGCAGCATCGACCTCGTCGAATGCTCGCTGCATCACTTCAGGGTTTTCGCGTGCGCCCGCAATCGGGATCGCCTTGGCAGTGCGGAAAATCCAGCGCATCACAGGGATGTTGAAGATCTTGTAATACATCACGAAGCGGGCGGGCCTTGGCATACACGCCGACAGGATCAGTGCGTCCATGTAGCTGACGTGGTTGCACACCAACAACGCCGGGCCTTCATCGGGCACGTATTTCTCGACGCCGTGAAGGCGTAGACGGTACAGCGTGCGCACCAGCACCCAGCTCAAAAAGCGCATCAGGAATTCCGGAACGATCGTGAAGATCCAGATCGCGACCAAGGTGTTGGCAATCGCCAATGCCAGGAACACCTGCGGGATATTCCAGCCAAACACACGCTGCAGGGCAATGCCGATCAGCGCGGCAGAGACAATGAACATCGCGTTCTGGATGTTCATGCCCGAGATCACGCGCGCCAGTTCGGTGCGCGGCGTACGGCTCTGGATCAGCGCGAACAACGGCACCACGAAGAAACCGGTGAACAGGCCAATCCCGGTCAGGTCCAGCATGATCCGCACGCTACCGGGCGCGCGCGCGAACTCCATGACGCTCAGACCTGCAGCCAAGGACTGGCCGGGCCGCGCGAAGTACAGATCCAGCATGAAGGCACTGACGCCGAATGCGCCCAGCGGCACCAGGCCAATTTCCACCGTGCGTCCGGAGAGTTTCTCGCACGACATCGAACCGATGCCAACGCCCAGCGAAAACAGTGCCAGCGCAAAGATGTACAGGTTCTGGGTGCCGCCCAGGTTGGCTTCGGCATACACCGGCAACTGCGCGGTCAGCACCGTGCCGATGAACCAGAACCAGCTCACGCCCAACACGGCGTTGCGCACCGCCGGCTGCTTGCGGGTCAGCTGCCAGATCCGCAGGGATTCGCGCAGGATGTTCCAGTCGATCTTCAGGGTGGGCTCGCCTGCATCCACTTTGGGGATGCGGCGCGCCACGGTGTTGCCAATGATCGCCAGGACGATGATCGACGCCGCGGCCACATATGGCCCGTTTTCACCGGCGACCTGGAAGATCAGCCCGCCAAAGATCATGCCGACCAGGATGGCGACGGACGTGCCCATTTCCACCAGACCATTGCCGCCGGTCAATTCTTCCGGCTTCAGCACCGACGGCAGGATCGAGTACTTCACCGGCCCGAACAGGGTGGACTGCAGGCCGGTGCAAAACAGCGCCACCAGCAGTACCGGCATGCTCTGCAGCAGGAAGCCGACTGCTGCTACCGACATCACCACGATTTCCATGGTGGTGGTGATCACGATGAGCTTTTGTTTCTCCATTTTTTCCGCGATCTGCCCGGCCGTGGCAGAAAAAAGGAAGTACGGCAGGATGAAAATTGCCGGCGCCAGGTTCGCGTACAGCGCTTTCTCATCGCTGCCCACCGCCATGAATGCCAGCAATCCGATGATCGCCTGTCGGTACACGTTGTCGTTGAACGAACCCAACGCCTGCACTACGAAATACGGCAGGAAACGGCGCTGCTTGAGCAAGTCGAATTGACTGTGGCCGGACATGGATTACCCCGCGGATGGATTTGCGGAGTCTAGCGGAGCGTCGCTCGCGTTCGGAGCGCACTCGTGCCCTGTGGTCCTCCGCTGGGGCATGATTACCTTGGAATCCAATGAATCAGCCCGCCCACATCGCACCAAGCCGCCTTCAACTCCCGCCAGGCCCATGGCTGACGCTGCTCGATGGGCTGTGTGCACGGTTTCCGCAAATTGAGCGTGAGGTGTGGCTGGACCGTTTTGCGCGCGGGCGTGTGCAGGACGCGAGTGGCTGCGTGCTTGCCGCCGAACTCCCGTACCGGGTGGGCATGGAAGTGCGTTACTTCCGCGAAGTGCCCGACGAGCCGCGCATTCCGTTCGAAGCTCATATCTTGTTTGCCGATGCGGACCTGGTTGTCGCCGACAAACCACATTTTTTACCGGTGATGCCGGCTGGGCGATTTGTGGTGGAGACCTTGTTGTTGCGATTGCAGGCGCAGGTAGGCAACCCTGATCTGGTTCCTTTGCACCGCATCGACCGCGAGACTGCGGGACTGGTGTTGTTTTCCGCGCGACCAGAAACGCGTGCAATCTATCAGGTCTTGTTCCGGCAACGCACGATCATGAAAACCTACGAGGCTATCGCGCAGCCGTTGCCATCTTTGTGCATGCCGCATGTGCATAGCTCGCTCCTGAAGGCGGGTGAGCCGTTCTTCCGGACCTGCGAGGCAGATGGTGTGCCCAATAGCGAAACCCGCATCGACGTGATCGAACGACGCCCGCATGCATGGCGATATGACTTGCAACCGGTGACTGGCCGCAAGCATCAATTGCGTGTGCATATGGCGGCGCTGGGTGCGCCCATCGTCAATGACAGCTTGTATCCGGAACTGTGTACGCGTGGGCCGGATGATTTCAGCCGACCATTGCAGTTGCTGGCGAAGTCGCTGCGGTTTGTGGATCCGGTTGTTGGCGGGGTGCGGGAATTCGAGAGCAGGTTAGCGTTGTCGTTCGAGGAGTAGGGAGCAAGAAAAGGGGTCAGAGTGAAGTTTCCTGACCAGCATCAGGAGCGCTCAAAAATCGTCGGCAGGAAATTCAATCTGACCCCTTTTTCCGGAAATTCAATCTGACCCCATTTCCCCATTTCCACCTTTTCCAGGATCAATACCCGCCGAAACTTCCTGCTGTCCCCGGAAACACCACGGGACTCTCGGTGCCGTCTTTTGCAACGGCAGCCACGCCAAAGAAGAAGTTATCGATGACCAGGTTCTTCAGCGTTGCGCTGGTGACATCGCCAACCCAACGGCTATGGGTCCACTGCGATTCAGTAGTAAGCCGCCAATAGAGCTTGTAGCCTGCCAGGCTCGGTGCCTGCTTCGGGTCGGGGCGTGTCCAACTCAGTGTGGTGTCGGGGCTAACCGCACCTTTGATGTCGACATTTGCCGGTGGCGGTGGCGCCCATGCCATGCCGGCCAGTGAGACCGCGTTGAGTGCGGTGAGCTTGGCCGCGTAGGCGAAATCCACGCCGTCGATCGTGTCGCCGTAAATTCTCTTCAAACCCTGCGCGTCAATCTCCGTGCGCAGGTCCTGGTGCTGGCGGTCGTAGTGTTCGTGGGTTTCCATGACACGCACCGCCGGATAACCCAGGTCGTTGAAAGGGCGGTGGTGACCACCGCGGCCGAAGCGGTCCAGGCGATAAACCATCATCACGTCGAGGTTCGGCACGTGCTCAGCCATGCGTTCGATGTAGCGCGCCAGGTTGCGCGTGGGCGAGTCCACTTCGCCGCCGGTAAAGCGACGCTGGCGGGCTTCCTCCGTGGTCTCGTTGGCGCGGGTGCCTTCGGCAAACACACGGGCAGTGTGGTTATCAATCACGCCATCGATGCCGGACACATTGCCGATCATGTCGTTGTTGAGCACCGCTTCAATACGCCAGCGGTTCTTGTGCGCTTCTTCGGCAAGGAACTTGCCACCGAACAGGCCCTGCTCCTCACCGGCAAGTGCGGCATAGACAATGCTGCCGGCAAAGCGATGCCGGCTGAGGACGCGTGCAGCTTCCAGCGTGCCGGCCAGGCCCGAGGCGTTGTCATTGGCGCCGGGCGAATCGGATGTCGCATCCATCACATCGCTGACCCGCGAGTCGATGTCGCCGCTCATGATCACGTAGCGGTTCGGGTCGGCAGTGCCGCGTTGGATGGCGATCACGCTGACGACTTCGGTTGGGCCAGGTATGCGCGGTTCGCCTTTTACGGTCCCGCTGACGTAGCGGACTTCCAGGCAGCCGCCGCAGTCGCGAGAAATGCGCTCGAACTCGGCAAACACCCAGCGCCGTGCCGCGCCGATGCCGCGTGTTTCTGAAGTGGTATCCGAAAGCGTGTGCCGCGTACCGAAGCCGACCAACCTACGCACGTCACGTTCGATGCGCGCTGCTGATGGCGCGCTTCCGATCAGATCCAGTTCCGGTCTTGATGCGGGTGGCGGCGCATTTTGCGCAAACGCCGGGCTAGCCATCAGGAAGGACAGGACGGCGATGCCGGGAACGAGCTTGGAGATGCGGCGCATATGGATTCCTACGGGACGACAACCTGCAGATTAGCGCGCCGGCGGCCAAGCCGGTCCGTGGCAATGATCGAGCGTGGTCACCAGTGTGTTCCACCCGTCGCGCATGTGCAGCGCTGCGGCGTTGATAAAGTGCAGCGTCTTTCCACCATGGTGACCACGATGCAGACGCCCTTACTGCGAACTGCGCGCCTCAATCATGCAGGTGCGTCATGAGCCAACTCTTTTCTGCACTCGACATCGGGCCACTGCGCCTGTCCAACCGCATCGTGATCGCGCCGATGTGCCAATACTCGTCGATCGACGGCCGCGCCTGTGACTGGCACACGCAACACTGGACCAACATGGCGCTGTCCGGTGCGGGCCTGTTTATTACCGAAGCGACTGCGGTCGAGCCGCGCGGGCGGATCAGCTGGGGAGATCTCGGCCTGTATGACGATGAGACCGAGGCGGCGTTCGGCCATGCCCTGGCAACCGTGCGACGCTGGTCACCGATGCCAATTGGCGTGCAATTGGCGCACGCGGGGCGCAAGGCCTCCACCCACAAGCCATGGGAGAACGGCGGGGGCGTCATCGCGCCCGACCCGACGCATGGGTGGCAAGTCGTCGCGCCATCGGCGCTGCCATATATGGACGGGCAGCCAGTGCCCCGGGCGTTGGACGAGACCGGCATTGCCGACATCGTGCGTGTGTTCGTCGAAAGCGCTCACCGCGCGGTACGGCTGGGCTTGGACTTGGTCGAGTTGCATGCGGCGCACGGGTACCTGCTGCATCAGTTCCTATCGCCGCTCAGCAACTTTCGTGACGATGGCTATGGCGGGTCGCTGCAAAACCGGATGCGCCTGCTGCTGGAGGTTTTCGACGCGGTAAAGGCGGCGGTACCTGCGTCGATGGCGTTGGGTATTCGCATCTCAGCGACCGATTGGGTAGAAGGCGGCTGGGACCTTGAACAAAGCATCGTGCTGGCCAAGGCACTGGATGCGCGTGGTTGTCACTACATCCATGTCTCCAGCGGCGGCCTGCATCCTGCACAGGACATTGCGAGTGGTCCGGGATACCAACTGCCGTTCGCCGAGGCAATCAAGCGCGAGGTGGCGATGCCAGTGGTTGCGGTCGGCATGATTACCGAACCAGAACAGGCCGAGGCGATATTGGTGGAAGGTCGGGCCGATGCAGTGGCGCTGGCGCGCGCGATGTTGTTCGATCCGCGCTGGCCGTGGCGCGCTGCGGCGGCGCTGGGCGCGCACGTCGCAGCGCCACCGCAATACATGCGCAGTGCGCCGCATGGGCAGTCGGCGCTGTTCAAACCGGCCTTCGGTAGCGCCGGATGAGCCCAAAAAGTGCGTCCAACAGGCGCACTCCCGCTGCTCACATCCGCAGGCGCATGATGGGCAATTATCTCCACGGAGTCTCGTCCGATGTCCACCCAAGCGTATGGCGCACATGCCGCCGACAAACCCATCGAAGCCCTTGCCATCGAGCGCCGCGCGCCCGGTCCGCAGGACGTGCAGATCGACATAGCGTATTGCGGCATCTGCCATTCGGACTTGCATACGGTGCGCGGGGAATGGGCGGGCACGTTGTACCCGTGCGTGCCGGGGCACGAGATTGTTGGCCATGTCACCGCGGTCGGCAGCGATGTAGGCAAGTTCAAGGTCGGCGATACCGTCGGCGTCGGCTGCATGGTTGGCAGCTGCCAGCACTGTGCGTCCTGCGATGAAGGATTGGAGCAGTACTGCACGAAGGGCATGGTCGGTACCTACAACGGGCGCACGCCAGATGCGCCGGGCCACACGATGGGCGGCTACTCGCAGCGTATCGTGGTCGATGAAAAGTTCGTATTGAATGTCACCCATGCCGAGGACCAGCTGGCCGCGGTCGCGCCATTGCTGTGTGCGGGCATCACCACGTACTCGCCGCTCCGCCATTGGAAGGTTGGGCCGGGCAAGAAGGTAGGCATCGTCGGCATCGGCGGGCTTGGTCACATGGGCATCAAGCTGGCGCATGCGATGGGTGCCCATACCGTGGCGTTCACCACCAGCGAGAGCAAGCGCGAGGATGCACTGAAGCTCGGCGCGGACGAAGTGGTGATCTCCAAAGACGCCGCGCAGATGAAGCAGCATGCCGGCACATTTGATTTCATCCTCAACACGGTGGCGGCGCCGCACAACCTGGATGCCTACACGACCTTGCTGAAGCGCGATGGCACGATGTGCATGCTCGGTGCGCCAGCCAGCCCGCATCCGAGTCCGAATATTTCGCAACTGGTGTTCGGTCGCAAGGCAATCGCGGGTTCGCTGATCGGCGGTATCGCCGAAACCCAGGAAATGCTGGATTTCTGTGCCGAGCACGGGATTGTTTCGGATATCGAGATGGTGACTGCGCAACAAATCGACGAAGCCTACGAGCGCATGCTCAAGAGCGACGTGAAGTATCGCTTCGTGATCGACAACGCGACGATGTCAGCCTGATACACGTAAATATGCGCGTCGGGATCAGCTCCCGGCGCGTTCGCGCTCAATCGCGCGCCAGCCGATGTCGTTGCGATGAAATTCCCCGTCCCACGTGATGGAAGACATCGCATCGTAGGCACGACGTCGTGCATCACCCACGTCGTCGCCCAGCGCACACAGGCACAGCACGCGCCCGCCGCTGGTGACCACGTTGCCGTCGGCATCCAATACGGTGCCGGCATGGAACACCTTGCTGCCGGCAGGTAGCATTGCATCAAGCCCATGGACCACATCGCCAGCGCGTGGTGTGTCCGGATAATTAGCTGCCGCCATCACTACACCCAGCGAGGGCTGCGGTAGCCAGCGTGCTTCGGTGTCATCAAGGCGGGCATCGATAGCGGCTTCGACCAATTCCAGAAGGTCCGAGTCCAGTCGCAACATGATCGGCTGTGTTTCCGGATCGCCGAAACGTACGTTGAATTCAATCACTTTCGGCGCGCCGCTGGCATCGATCATCAGGCCCGCATACAGGAATCCGGTAAACGGAATGCCGTCGGCAATCATGCCTTGCACGGTTGGATTGACCACCTCGCGCATCACGCGCGCATGCACGTCGGGCGTAACCACGGGCGCTGGCGAATACGCGCCCATGCCGCCAGTGTTCGGGCCGGTGTCGCCATCGCCGACGCGCTTGTGGTCTTGCGATGTCGCCATCGGAAGCGCGGTTGTGCCATCGACCATCGAGATGAAGCTCGCTTCCTCGCCCTCAAGGAACTCTTCGATCACCACGCGTGCGCCCGCATCACCGAACGCGTTGCCCTCCAGCATGTCGCGCACAGCGGCTTCGGCTTCCCCCAGCGTCATCGCCACGATCACGCCCTTGCCGGCGGCCAGACCATCAGCCTTGATGACGATGGGCGCGCCTTTCTCGTGCACGTAGGCGATTGCTTCGTCGACCTTCGTGTGCACGGCGTAATACGCCGTCGGAATGTTATGCCGATGCAGGAAATTCTTGGCGTAGGCCTTGCTGCCTTCGAGCTGTGCGGCGGCGGCGGTCGGGCCGAAAATGCGCAGGCCGGCTTCACGGAAGCGATCCACCACGCCTGCGACAAGCGGCGCTTCAGGGCCAACGACGGTCACGTCGATGCCTTCATTGCGCACCAAGGCGAGCAGGCCTTCGATGTCGGTGGGCTTGATCGCGACGTTGCGGCATTTCGGTTCTCGCGCGGTGCCCGCATTGCCGGGCGCGACAATGACCTCAGCGACGCGCGACGATTGCGCAAGTTTCCAGGCCAGCGCGTGTTCGCGTCCGCCGCCGCCGATCACCAGGAGTTTCATGCGCGCACTTCCTTTCCGGATACGTCTTCGAGATGCTGCCAATTCTAGCGGTTGCGCTGCGCAAAGCTGAACGATGGAGGCCGGTCGCGACACGAGCATTCGGTCCTGTTTGTTAGCGTGGTCAGCTTATCCATGAAGAGAGAGACCGCAGATGGAGTTGGTGCGCATCATCGAATCGTGGCTGGCCCTGGCGGTCGGCGGCATCAACAGCGTGATCTGGAACTGGCTGCTGGTAGCGGTGTTGCCACTGGTCGGGCTCTACTTCAGCGTACGGCTTGGCTTCATCCAGCTGCGGCGATTCCCGCAAATGTGGCGGGTGATCTTTGCCGGTGGACATGAAGACAAGGCGGGTATTTCACCATTCGAGGCGTTGGCTACAAGTCTTGCTTCGCGGATCGGCACCGGCAACCTGGTCGGCGTCGCCATCGCGCTGGGCGTGGGTGGGCCTGGCGCGATTTTCTGGATGTGGGTGATTGCGTTCTTTGGCATGGCCACCGCGTATGCAGAAAGTAGTCTTGCGCAGCTCTACAAGGTGCGCGACGAGCACGGGCAATATCGTGGCGGACCGGCGTTCTACATCTGGCGCGGGTTGAAATCGCGAGGCTGGGGTATGGCATTTTCGGTGTGCCTGATCGTCGCGTTCGGGTTGGTGTTCAATGCGGTGCAAGCGAACTCGATTGCCGGCGCGATGACCGAAGCGTTCGGGGTGACGCCTGCTGCCAGCGCGATCGGATTGGTCGTGGTCGCCGGCTTCATCATCTTCGGCGGCCTGCGCATGGTGGCGCGCTTCGCCGTACTCGTCGTGCCGTTCATGGCGGCGGCCTATCTGGCACTGGCGCTGTGGGTGGTCGCAACCAACATCAGCGAAGTGCCGGCGATGCTGGCGTTGATCGTGCGCAGCGCGTTTGGCTTGGAACCCGCGGCTGGCGGCATGCTCGGTGCATTGTCAGTGGCGCTGCTCAATGGCGTGAAGCGCGGTCTGTTCTCTAACGAGGCCGGCATGGGTAGTGCGCCCAACATCGCCGCCGCCGCCACGCCGGTTCCGCATCATCCTTCCAGCCAGGGCCTGGTGCAGGCGTTCGGCGTCTTCATCGACACGCTGCTGGTCTGCACCGCGACGGCCCTGATGATCCTGCTGTCGGGCGCGATGGAAGGTTCGCACGAAGGTATTGCCCTGACCCAGAACGCGATGGCCGAGCACTTCGGCGCGTGGGGTCCGACTTTCATCGCGATTGCGTTGCTGTTCTTCGCGTTGACCTCGATCGTCGGCAACTATGCGTATGCGGAGTCGTCGGTGACCTTCCTGCGTGGCGGCAAGCGTTCATTCATGCTGATGCGCGTGGCATGTTTGGCGATGGTGGCCTGGGGCGCGACCACCAGAGTCGGCCTGGTCTGGGACACCGCCGATGCCGCGATGGGGATCATGGCGCTGATCAACCTGGGCGCAATCCTGCTGCTGTCCGGCGTGGTGGTGAAACTGACCCGTGACTACGACGCCCAGTTACGCGCAGGGCATTCACCGCAACTCGATGCTAAGGATTATCCGGAACTGGGTGACAGCATCGACCACACGATCTGGAAACGCCACGACTGAATCACTTGTGGCGAATTGCTCTTCACCCCGGCGAAAGCCGGGATGACAACAAGGCAAACGCCTGCCGGGTTGAGCGCAAAATAGGCGCAAGCGTGAATATCGCCGGTATCAATGCCGGAAGTGGCGAATCCCGGTAAACACCATTGCCAAACCGTGTTCATCGGCAGCCGCGATCACTTCGCCATCGCGCATCGAACCACCCGGTTGGATCACTGCCTTGATGCCCGCTGATGCAGCGGCATCGATGCCGTCGCGGAATGGGAAGAACGCATCGGACGCCATCACCGAGCCCTCGACTTGCAGTCCGGCATCGACTGCCTTGATGCCGGCGATGCGCGCGGAATACACGCGGCTCATCTGGCCCGCACCGACGCCAATCGTTTGCTGGTTCTTTGCATAAACGATTGCATTGGACTTCACGTACTTGGCCACGCGCCAGGCAAACAGCAGGTCGTTGAATTGATCCTCCGTCGGCGCGAGCTTGGTCACCACCTTCAGTTCATCCCGGCTGACTTCGCGATTGTCGCTGGTCTGCATCAGCAGGCCGGAACCGACGCGCTTGATGTCGATGTTGTTCCTGCCGTCGCCGTGCGGAATGCGCAGCACGCGCACATTCGCTTTCTTCTTCGCATAGGCGAGTGCCTCGTCGTCGTAGTCAGGCGCGATCAGCACTTCGACGAACTGCCGGTCAAGAATGGCTTTAGCCGTCGCCGCATCCAGCTTGGTGTTGAACGCGATGATGCCGCCGAACGCGGAGGTCGGGTCAGTGGCGTAAGCCGCTTCATAGGTATCGGCGCAACCAATACCCTGGGCCACGCCACAAGGGTTGGCGTGCTTCACGATCACGCACGCCGGCAGATCGAACTGGCGCACGCATTCCCACGCGGCATCGGCGTCGCCAAGATTGTTGAAACTCAGCTCCTTTCCCTGCAGCTGAGTGAACGTTGCCAGGGTACCCGGCACTGGCCACACGTCGCGGTAGAACGCGCCGTGCTGGTGCGGGTTTTCGCCGTAGCGCAGGTCCATGACTTTCACGAAATTGGAATTGTTCTGTGCGGGGAACAGCGCCTGCGTGCCATCGGCCTGGATCGCCGACAAATGATTGCTGATGCAGGCGTCATAGAACGCGACGTTGTTGAACGCGGCTACCGCCAGATCGAAACGGGTCTTGCCCGACAGTGCGCCGTTGTTCGCATTCAATTCTTCGATAAGGCCGGCGTATTGCGACGCATCCGTAGCAACCGCGACGCGTGCGAAATTTTTCGCCGCGCTGCGCAGCATCGCTGGACCACCGATATCGATGTTCTCGATCACGTCTTCGAAGCTGCTGTCGGGATTGGCCGAGACCGCTGCAAATGGATACAGGTTCAGCACCAATAGGTCGATCTTCTCGATGCCGTGCTGCGCCATCACCGCATCGTCCGTGCCCGCTCGCCCGAGCAGGCCGCCGTGCACCATCGGATGCAGGGTTTTCACCCGGCCATCCATCATTTCCGGGAATCCCGTCGCCTCGCTGACATCCTTCACCGTAAGGCCGGCATCGCGAATAGCCTTGGCAGTACCGCCAGTGGATAGCAGTTCCACGCCATGCGCGGCAAGCGCACGGGCAAGGTCGATCAGGCCGGTCTTGTCGGACACTGACAACAGGGCGCGACGCACGGTCACGGAGGGGCCGGACAGGTGTTGAGTAGTCATCAGGGAGCTGTTGATGCGGGGGAAGCGAGAATTATACCGACGGCTTGCTAGCCGCTATTTTCCGGGTGAACTAAAAGCCTTTATTGCCGCCGCGCGCTGTCGGCTGAGCGCAGCAGGCAAGACAGGCTTTCAGGACATGTTGTAGTCGCGGAGTTTTTTACGGAGCGTGGCCCGGTGAATGCCAAGCATGGCTGCAGCGCGGCTCTGGTTGCCATCGCAGTGCTGCAGCACTTCGAGGAAAAGCGGGATCTCGAGTTCGCGCAGGGCGATGTTGTATAGGTCGTCGGTACCGCAACCATTGAGGTCGCGAAGATAGCGGCGAACGGAGGTTGCCACGTGGTCGCGCAATGGCGCGCGGTTGGTGTCCGGACGGTCTGCGGTGACGTTCAAGCGGGGCCCCTTAATACGATGCCGCATCGAGTTCAACCATCGACGCGCGGCGGCCAGTCTAACGTGATGTGATTTCGAATGTTGCTGGCTAGCCGCATTCATCTGAAAAAAATTGTGCGCAGTTGACTACTCGAAACGGAAATCGAAAGCGACCACGCCGGGCGCGGGTTCGATGATGTCGAATGCCAGTTGCGCGGCTTGTCCTACCTGCAGCAATGCGGTATCGGGCGTACGGCCCAAGTAGTCGCCCGGCATGAAGCGGCGGCTGCCCAGTAAGTGGCCGTTCGCATCGGACAGGCTGAGCGCCAGTACCGGCCAAGGCTGCGGCCAACGTGCATCGTTGCGAATGCTGGCCTGCACACGCAATACGCCGGGATGGTCGGGTACGGCAATCACGTCACGCGAGAGCATCACAAATGCGGATGGTTCGCGCCAGGCCGGCACGTTGCAACCAGTCAGATCGCATACCGCCGTGACGAGTGGCCGCCATTGCGCGTTGGCCGCCAGTCGAGTTTTTTCGCTGAAAAACAATTGTCCTGCCAGCAGCGCGGCCAGCACGACCAATGCAGCCCACTCGGCGACGCGGCGACGTTGTGGCGCAGGCGCCTCGACGAAACTTGGTGCGCGGCTCATGCGCGGCGCACGCCATCGATGCGCACCCAATCTTCCTGGCGGGTCACGCGCAGCTCATCGAACCACGCGCCGTAACGTTGCAACAGTTCGTCTTCCTGCCCGGACAGGATGCCCGACATTGCGATGCGGCCCGCAGGTGCGACGCGTGCGGCCAGTGTGTCGGCCAACGCGTCGAGTGCCGATGCCAGGATGTTGGCGACCACGATTGGGTAGGTTGCGACGGGTTCGTCTTGCGGCAGGTACGTGTCAATCGCCAAGCCGTTGCGCTGCACGTTGTCTGCGGTGGCGATCAGCGCCTGCGGATCGTTGTCGACGCCGACCGCGCACTTCGCGCCCAGCCGCAATGCGGCGAGCGCGAGGATGCCGCTGCCGCATCCGAAATCCAGGACTTCGCGTCCCTGCAATTCGCCGCGTGCTGCAAGTTCGTCCAGCCATTGCAGGCACAACGCAGTGGTCGCGTGCGTGCCAGAACCGAAGGCAAGCCCTGGATCTAGGCGTACCACTGCGGCGTCGGGATTATCGGCGTCAGCGGGCAAATCGTGGTTCCACGGCACGATCCATGTGTGTGCACCGAATTGCATCGGCTGGAATTGGTCCATCCACGCGCGTTCCCAATCCTGGTCTTCGATTTTCTCGAAACGCAGATGGGTCCAGTCGAGGTCGTGGTCGAAGGCTTCCAGCGCAGCCAGCAGCAGCAAGCCGTCGCTGTCGGCGTCGAACAATGCGGTCAGCTGCATCTCGCGCCAAAGCGGCAGTTCGCCGACGCCGGGCTCAAAGATCGCTTGCTCATCGGCTGCGTCCAGATGCGCGTCCTGCAGGGTTACGGCGAGCGCGCCCACGTCCTCCAAGGCGCGTTCGTAACGCGGCTGCTGGGCTTCGGTGCAGGGCAGGCTGAGTTGCAGGTAAGGCATGTGGTTGCAGGTCCAGAGTCGGCGGCCATGGTTACCGGCTTGCCGGGTCAGGGCAAGTAGCATTGTGTCCAGATGCGTTGCTCACAGGATCGAGAGCGTTTTTTCCTTGCGTTCGGCCAGGCGCTTTTCCAGGTAATGAATGTTCTGGCCGCCGGCCTCGAAGCCCTTGTCAGTGAGGATGCGCTGCTGCAGCGGCACGTTGGTCTTGATGCCATCCACCACCATTTCACTGAGGGCGACCCGCATACGCGCAATTGCTTGCGCGCGGTCGGCACCGTGGACGATGAGCTTGCCGATCATCGAATCGTAGTTCGGCGGTACCCGGTAGCCCTCATAGATGTGCGAATCCACGCGCACGCCCGGGCCACCCGGCGAATGGAAGTGCGTGATCAGGCCCGGCGAGGGCATGAAGTTTTCCGGGTCCTCGGCATTGATCCGGCATTCGATGGCATGACCACGAATCACCACGTCGGATTGCTTGATCGACAGCTTCTGGCCCGATGCAATCAGCAACTGTTCGCGGACCAGGTCAATGCCGGTCACCATCTCGGTAACCGGATGCTCGACCTGGATGCGGGTATTCATTTCGATGAAATAGAAATGCCCGTCTTCGTACAGGAACTCGAAGGTGCCGGCGCCGCGATAACCAATCCGGATGCACGCCTCTACGCAGACCTTGCCGATGTCTGCGCGCTGCTGGTCAGTGATGCCGGGTGCGGGCGCTTCCTCGACCACTTTCTGGTGGCGGCGCTGCATCGAACAGTCGCGCTCGCCCAAATGGATCGCGTTGCCCTGTCCGTCGGCAAGCACCTGGATCTCCACATGGCGCGGGTTCTCCAGGAACTTCTCCATGTAGACCATGTCATTGCTAAACGCGGCCTTGGCTTCAGATTTGGTGGTGGCAACCGCCGTGGCCAACGCGGCTTCGGTATGCACGACGCGCATGCCGCGCCCGCCGCCGCCGCCAGCGGCCTTGACGATGACCGGGTAGCCGATTTTTGCAGCAATCTCGATATTGGTCGCCGCATCGTCACCCAACGGTCCGCCGCTACCGGGTACGCAAGGCACGCCTGCTGCTTTCATTGCGCGGATGGCTTCGACCTTGTCGCCCATCAGGCGAATCGTGTCGGGCTTGGGCCCGATGAAGACGAAGCCGGACTGTTCGACGCGCTCGGCGAAGTTGGCGTTCTCTGACAGGAAGCCGTAACCGGGATGGATCGCCTGGGCGTCAGTGACTTCTGCCGCCGCAATAATCGATGCCATGTTGAGGTAACTGTCGGCCGATGGTGCCGGACCAATACAGACCGATTCGTCCGCCATCGCCACGTGCTTGAGGTTGCGGTCAACCGTGGAATGCACGGCGACCGTACGGATGCCGAGCGCGTGGCAGGCGCGCAGGATGCGCAGTGCGATCTCGCCGCGGTTGGCGATGACGACTTTATCCAGCATCGCCGGTCAGCCGATGACGAACAAAGGCTGGTCGAACTCGACCGGCTGCCCGCTCTCGCACTGGATCGCCAGCACGGTGCCGGAGACGTCGGCCTCGATCGGGTTGAACATCTTCATTGCCTCGATGATGCCCAGCGTCTCGCCGGCCTTGACAGCTTGGCCCATGCTGACGAACGCGGGTTTTTCCGGCGAAGGGCTGGCATAAAAGGTACCGACCATTGGCGCGCGCACCACGTGGCCAGCCGGCAACTCACTGCCGACTGGCTTGTGGGTGCCACCGGTGGCAGCATCGACCGGGGACTGCATCGGCATGGCCTGCGCGACCGGAGCGGCCGCGTACTGCACTGGCGCGGCCTGCACCACGCCGCCACTACCACTAGGTAGGCGCGCCAGACGCACGGATTCCTCGCCCTCCTTGATTTCGATCTCGGACAGGTTGGATTCTTCCAGCAGGTCGATCAGCTTCTTGATCTTACGAAGGTCCATCAGGAATGCCTCTTGGTCAGGCCTTGAGCCGCAGCAGGGCGGCGTCAAGGGCGTAGCGGTAGGAGTCGGCACCGAAGCCGCAGATCACGCCGACCGCCAGATCGCTGAAGTAGCTCTGGCGGCGGAACGCTTCGCGGGCATGCGGGTTCGACAAATGGATTTCGATAAAAGGAATTGCGACTGCGGCCAGTGCATCGCGCAACGCCACCGAGGTATGGGTGAACGCAGCCGGGTTGATCAGGATGAAAGCAGTACCGTCACTACGGGCGGCATGTATGCGTTCGATCAACACATGTTCGGCGTTGGACTGCAGATCCAGCAGCCCGTGGCCGGCGGCTTGGGCACGGCTGCGCAGGTCGTCATTAATCTGCGCCAGCGTGGTGCGGCCATAGACCTCCGGCTCGCGGCTACCGAGCAAGTCGAGGTTGGGACCATGCAGGAGGAGCAGTTGCGCCATCGGCGACAGACGATCCGTTAACGGGTCGGCAGTGTCCCGCAACACGGCAATGCTGTCCAGTTCGACGAAGTTCAGCCTGTTTATCAGGTTTTAAACAGGCGATTGAGTTGCAGCTCTAATCTGGATCAGGGTGCTGCCCAATCCGCAATGGCTTGTTTGTTCTCGAACGGGCCGATTTTGGACTTCAGCAGGTGGCCCTCGGCCGACACCAGCACCGTGTACGGCAACACGCCAGCCGGGTTGCCCAAACGCACGCCTGCATCGGCTGGGCCTGGCGCGTCCACCAGGTTTGGATAGCTAATGCCTCGCTGTTGCAGGAAGTCATGCACGTTGTCGGCATTATCCAGGGCAATGCCAACCACTTGAGTACCATTGACACCCTGTTCGTCGGCGAAGGTCTGCAAATCCGGCATTTCCTTCAGGCACGGCGTGCACCATGTGGCCCACAGGTTTACCAGCGTGGGCTTGCCGGCCCACGCCTTTGGAAGTTCGACCTTGGCGCCGTCGGGAGCCGCAAGGGTCATGGTTGGCACGATGTCACAACGTTCGGCGACGATCAGGCCCTCCGGCACAGCGGGTGCCTGTGCTTTCAATGCTGCCCCTAACAGTCGTTGGCCGGGTTCGGTTCCGGCGAGTTTGGCGGCGATGGTGGGATCGAAGAACACGCTGGCACCTGCGCCGGTCAATGCGGCAACCAGCGCTACCAGCACGATGCGCAGATCGACCTTCATGGCGTGCCTGCGGTGGCCTGCTTGAGCGCGTCTTCAACCAAACCTGGGGTAACGATGACTGGCAAGATGCGGCCTTCACCGCCGCCGCGCGGATACACCACATACAAGGGCACGCCGACCGCTTTGTGCGCCTGCAGGTAAGCGGTGATTTCGGGATCCACATCGGTGTAATCGCCAGTCATGTAGACCGCATTTGCGGCCTGCATCGCATCCCGAAAGCCGTCCCTAGCGAACACGGCCTTCTCGTTGGCCTTGCAGCTCACGCACCAGTCGGCGGTCATGTTGACGAAGACCACGCGTCCTTCCTTGCGCAATGCTTCCAGCTGCTGCGCGGAATAGGCCACCTTCTCGATGCCGTCGTTGCTTTGGGTGGTCGCACGGCCTGCGGGCCTTTCAAGCTGATACAGCATGCCCAGCGGCCAGACGGTGCCGAGCGCGGCCAGCAAAGCCAGCAGCAACCAGCCGCGACTTCGTCCGCTGCGCGCCTGTGTCCACGCCCACGCAGCAAGCGCCAGTGCGATGGCGGCAGCCAGCCACAGCCCGACCGCATCGGCGCCACGCTGTTTGGCCAGTACCCATACCAGCCATGCCGCAGTGGCATACAGCGGGAACGCCAGCAATTGCTTGAAGGTATCCATCCAGGCACCGGGTTTTGGCAGGCGCTGCGCAAGTCCGGGGATGAAGCCGATCAGCAGGAATGGCAGCGCGAGCCCCAGTCCCAGCATGGCGAACACCAGCATTCCGCCCAGCGCCGGGCCGGTGAACGCATAGGCCAGTGCAGCGCCCATGAACGGCGCGGTGCACGGGGTGGCCAGCACCACCGCCAGCACGCCGGTAAAGAAATCACCGCTGGCGCCGCTGCGCTGCATCAAACCACTGCCGCGCTGGCCGATGCCGATGTTGGCGTACCACAGGCCGGACATGCTCAGGCCAAGCGCGAACACCACTAGCGCCAGTCCCCCGACCACCAGCGGCTGTTGCAGCTGGAAGCCCCAGCCCAGCGCTAGGCCGGCTTTGCGTAGTGCCAGTGCAAGCGCCCCAAGCGCCAGGAAACTGAGCAGCACGCCGGCGGTGTACCAAAGCGCATGCCGACGCGCGTGTTGCTTGCTTTCGCCGCTTTGCGCGAGTGCCAGCACCTTCAGCGAGAGCACCGGTAACACGCAAGGCATCAGATTGAGGATCAGCCCGCCAAGTAGCGCTAGCAGCAGCGATGTCAGAAGGCCGGGTGCGGACTGAGTGGGGGTGGCGCTAGCGGGCGGCGCCGTGCGTGCAGTGTCGTTGTCGTCAGGGGTCGCAATTGCGTCTGATGAGGTGGACTCCGCGACGTCTTGCGACAAGCTGGGGGTCGACGTGGCGTCTGTCGGTACGGATTCTGTCGATGTCGCCGAAGGCGGCATGGAGGCGGCCGCTGTCTGAATTCCGCCAGCTGGCGTCAATCTGCCGGCGGGCAACGAGATCGCCAGCCGCCGGGTCAGCGGCGGATAGCAGATGCCGTCGGTCTGGCAACCTTGCAGGCCCACGACCAGCGTGCCTTTCGCGGCAGCCGTTTGCGTGCGGGAAACTGGCACGGTGATTTCAGCCTGGTCGAAATACACGGCGACATCGCCGAAATATTCGTCGCGGTACTGGCTGGCTTTCGGCAAGCTTGCTGGCGGCGGCAGCGTGGCCGACAAGCCGGTGCCGGCGTCCAGCTTGACCGACAGCTTGTCGCGATAGAGGTAATAGCCCTTCGCAGGCGTCACGCGAAGCAGGATGCTGTTGCCGTCACCCGCAATCGCCTCCACGGTGTAGGCGCGCTCTTCCGGCAGTGGCGAGGCATCCACCGCGCCAGCATTGGCTGCATTCCCGAACCCGAAAAGCCCGCCGCTGCTGCTCTTGGGCAAGCCCAAACCATTTGCGCCATTGCTGGCGGCCGGTAGCGCGACTTTCAGCGTGCGCTTCTGTGGCGGATAGCAGACCCCGGCATCGGCGCAACCCTGGTACTTGATGGTCAACGTGGTGCTGGTTGCGCCCGCACCGGGAGTGCCGGTCAGGATGCCCGTCAGCGCGCCGCGGTAGGTTTCGACGTCGCCGAAGAATTCATCGTGGTGCTTGTCACCGTCAGGCAGGCTGAGCTTTGCATCGGTGAACGCGGCGTCGGTTTTGACCGAAGTGCGGTGGCGGTAGAGATAAAAGCCGTCCGCAATCTTCCAGCTGACTTCGATCCGGTCACGTGCGGTCGCTTTGGTCGACAGTACGAATACCTGGTCGACGGGTGGCAGGTCGATGTCGGCGGCAACGGCGTGCATGCTTGTTGCGGGCAACCATAGGGCGAGCACCAGTGTGGCCAGCCAGTGACGGGGATAGGCAAACGACATCGACATCGGCGATCAATCCTTATTGCAGGTCTGGGCGGGACGGACATGGGCTGCGACGTTGAGCAAATGAGTGCGCTGGCCCGCATAGGGTACGGCAGCGGGCGATTTCAGTTACGTCAGCGCATGCGCCCCTTGAAAGGCGCGCTGGCTCCCCCATCTCTGAGCAGTCCGGGTTCGCCCGGTTTTCATGTCCGCGCATTGGCACTCGGCACCGCCGACTGCTAAAATAAGCGGGTTTTCCCACTTCAATCAAGCACTTGTCGAGGTTGTCATGTCTAATATCAAACCGTTGTATGACCGCGTGGTCATCAAGCGCGTGGAAGAAGAGAAGTTGTCCGCCGGCGGGATCGTGATCCCGGATTCGGCCACCGAAAAGCCGATCAAGGGCGAAGTGATCGCCGTGGGCACCGGCAAGATGTTCGACAACGGCCAGCTGCGCGCGCCGCAGGTCAAGGTCGGCGACATGGTGTTGTTCGGCAAGTACAGCGGCACGGAAGTGAAGCTGGACGGCGTCGATCTGCTGGTGGTCAAGGAAGAAGACATCTTCGCAGTCCTCTGATCGCGGGTTGCTGCAGGGCGGGTCTCGACGCGCCTTTTAGATGACGACACGCAACACGGCGGGTATCGACTCGCCATTGAAACAACCACACACATTACGGCGGGTTGAAACTCGCCCTACATTTCAAGGAATTAACCAATGGCTGCCAAGGACATTCGTTTCGGCGAAGACGCGCGCTCCAAGATGGTGCGCGGCGTCAACGTGCTCGCCAATGCCGTCAAGGCAACACTCGGCCCGAAGGGTCGCAACGTCGTGCTGCAGAAGAGCTTCGGCGCTCCGACCATCACCAAGGACGGCGTTTCCGTTGCCAAGGAAATCGAACTGGCTGATGCGTTCGAGAACATGGGCGCGCAGATGGTGAAGGAAGTCGCCTCCAAGACCTCCGACATCGCCGGTGACGGCACCACCACTGCGACCGTGCTGGCACAGGCGTTCATCCGCGAGGGCATGAAGGCAGTTGCCGCCGGCATGAACCCGATGGACCTCAAGCGCGGCATCGACCATGCGGTCAAGGCTGCTGTGGTTGAGCTGAAGTCGATGAGCAAGCCGT
>JBBSRO010000026.1:0-41619 GCA_038242955.1 Lysobacterales bacterium | reverse complement strand
ACCGTAGTGAAGCAAAGAACCCGCCGGAAGGCGGGTTCTTCGTTTGCACCGTTACAATTCCGTCTGCGGGCCTATAGCTCAATTGGTTAGAGCAGCGAACTCATAATTCGTTGGTTCCAGGTTCAAGTCCTGGTGGGCCCATATCTTTCCAAACATTTCTTTGCGTCTCGTGCTCGTTCAACCAAAGTTTGTCTTGCTGAATAAAGCATAGTTTGGCTGGTTCTTTGTTGTTAGGCGCCTAGGGCTCAATACGGCCCCAAGCGGCAATTAGCCCTGTTGGGGGCGGCGGAAGTCGATCTCAAGTCATTCTGCGTCAGGCCATGTCAGGCGAGTCAAATGGCGGAGGGGTCCAAATCGACAATCCCCAGCCTGCATCGGCACTTCATTCGGAGCCGCCAGCCCGAGGCCGAATCCGGACGAATGCCTGTAAAGAGCCATCGAGGAGACGTCCTCGATGGTTGGAAAATGCCGTGCAATTGTCACGGCACGCTGCCTTATTGCCAGCGGCAGGCTCTCGTTCCGCGCCAGCTCGATGAAGAAGCCGCCCGCCCACAGAAGTGCTCTGGTTCTTTCGTCTGGCATTGTCATCGCCGGTCCCTTGTTGGACGCTGGTTTGAAAATATCGTGGCTCAACGTCGTCGCATGGGTTGAGAACTCCCTCGATCGATGGACGCTCATATGATCGATGCGCAAGGCGGTCGTGTATTGCATCGATCATACGACTCTGCGGCACGAAGCAGACGTCGGCTCGAATGGCGGCTCCTCGCCGTTTTGCGGCAGTCGCATAACGACCCACAAGAGTCATCCAACGGGGGTCTGCAGTACGAAAAAGCGGTCATTCACTCAGACTGGGTCCGATATCCGGTCACCGATCGGCTTTTGTTCGAGTGCAGCTGTGGCCCGGTCGACACATTGCCTCAGGTCACCGATTTCGGCGTACAGGTCAGCATAGGCCGCGCGGATGAGCGCGGTGCACTTCTCGAACCTAACGAACTGCTTTGCGCCCTCGTCGGTGAGCAAGAAAACCCGCCTGCGCGCGTCGTTGTCGTCGTTCCGGTGCAATATCAGTCCGAGACGCGTGAGCTTGGGTATCTTTTGCATGACCAGCTGATGCGAATGGCCCAGATGGCGCGCGAGGTCCGCGGCGGAGGCCGAACCGAGCGTTGCAAGAACGGTCATCAGGGAACACGAGCGAACCGGGATGACGATCCCCATGCTGTCGAAGACCGTCTGGGTCTGTTCGGCGACCAGGACGCTCAGCCGCTCGACAGCGCGGCCGAGAAACGCAGCGTCGTCGATCGCCGCTTGGTTCTGCCTCGGCTCAGTCAAGGCGCTTGTACCTCTGGATGCTGCCGTCCTTGTTCACGCGCTCCAGCGATATGACCTCTCCGCCCCGGATATTCAGGCGATACCGGAAATCCGATACCCCCTCCACCGCGAACAGGTTCGGACCAATAGCTTCCAATGCGACCCGGAACCGTTCGCGCCAGAGATAGTAGAGGTTGCCATCGCTCAGGACGAGCGAGCGACCTACATATCTTCCGGCGGCCTTTTGCAACAGGCCGGCGTCGACGCGCGGACGTTGGATCGCGGCCGTCAGCATCGGCAGTTGCCATACCAGTTCGGTCCGCCTTCCGTCGTCGGTTCTCGCCAGATTGTCGAGCGCTAGCTTGTGCGCCAGCGCCAAGGCTTGGATGGATGGGCTGGGGACGTCGGGTTGCACCCCGACCCCTTCAAAATCGCCATGATCCACCGGATCACGGATCTGGCCGATTGGCACCTGCACGAAGAAGGTGTCGTTGATCGGCTTGCGCGCGACCGGATGGGCGCCGCCAGAAGTTCGTTCCCCGATCAGGGTCGCCCGACCCAGCTTCTTCATTGCGTAGGAGAACCATTCGGCAGACGAAAACGACGTAGAGCCTGTCAAAATATAGACCGGTTTGTCCACCATGCGCTTGCCAGGCAGACCAGGTATGACCCATTGCCCCCGTTCGATGCGCTTGCCATCCTCGTTATAGTTATAGTCGAAGAGAAGTTGGTCCTTCTCGCTGGAGAAGAAATAGCTGGCGATGAACTGCGCCATCTCCAGATAGCCGCCATTGTTGTAGCGCAGATCGATGACGACGGCATCGGTGTTGCCGACGAAGCGCATTGCGGCAGCCGCAGTCTCGTACGCAAGCTCCGGATCGGCGAAATAACTGAGGCGGATATAGCCGATATTGCCATTCAAGCGCGATACTTCATCGAAACCGAAATTGGTCTGCTCCAGCCTTTTCGATTCCTCCTGTCGCAGCCCGGCCTTGCGCGCCGGATCGGCCTTCGCCCGGAAGTCCGCGATCCATTTCGGATCGACCCCGACGAAGAAATGATAGTCGCCACTGATCTTGATGAGGTCGTTGGTCAGCCTGCTTGCAAACGCTTCCTGCGTGGTCGCCGTGTCGTAGTCTCCACCTTTGAGATGATCCTGAAGCATCGGCGCAATCTTGCGGGCCATATCGGGAAAGACATAGTTGTCTTTCAGGGAGCTGTTGAGCGACGCTACGACTGCCGCCTTTTCATTTGCTGACATATCCGTCGGACCGGCAACCGCTGCCGTCGCCCACAACAGCGACAGCGCGGAAACGATAGTAAGCAAGACGAAACGACTGCGCATTCTCGCGATCTCCAAGTGTGGCGTAGTAATATACAACATATTGCGCAACATATTGCAGAAAGGTGTCGGAGCCAACTTTTTTTTGTTGTCTGGCCCCGTTTCCAGGATCTCATTCAGAACCCGTAAGTCGCCCTGTACGGACAGCCCGATGTCCGCAAAGGGGTCGGGGCAAGCGTCACTTTCTGGCTGGCGGTTCCTGGCCGGTAAGCGCCTAGGTCAATACTCGACCCCTATGCGCAGATCGCAACTATGCGTAGTTGATCGCGCCGGCTGCTGATTTCTCGGCGCTGGAGCCGGCACGATCTGCGCATAGTTTCAGCGTCTGCAGAAACCGCGTGAACGCGTCCGGCGCCCTGCACCGATGGATCCTGGTGTTCGGCGAGTAGCCTCGGCCGGTTGGCACTGCGTGAATGAACCAACGTGTCGTGCAAACGGCCCATTGATGCCGTTGCGGCGAGAAGCGAGGACGTCGTTCATGGCGGTCTCCTGAAGTGGAGCCGCCACTGCACGTGGCTACGAAAACTATGTCCAGTTCAATGGCAAGCGTCGATGCCGAACACCGCGGCGCACTTGGCAACCTGCCGCCCGCCCCGTAGCCACTACGCATAGTTGCGACCTGCGCATAGGGGTCGCTATGTAAAGCTTTACATAGCGACCCAAAGCGGACTCTTCTCACGGACACGTCATACTTGGGGACAACCGGGCTACATTGGAACTCAATAATGCGTTTAACACCTGCCATCGCATCTGCCGCTGTGGCGATGCTCGTAACCACTGTTCTCAGCGTCGGCTCGACCGCACGAGCTCAGACAGCCTATGGGCCGGTGCTTGACCCTCATGCGTTCCGGCAGCACCTCGCGGGGCGACCAACCCAGTTGCTGGTGATTGCGGCCTCGCACCTTTCAAACTTCGAGAGCTTCAAGCCGGAGTACGCCGATGCGCTGGTCGGGAAGTTAGTCGCTTTCGAACCCGAGATCGTCGCCGTTGAAGCACTCTCCGGCGTCCAGTGTGAGGAGCTCCGCCGCTTCGACTCTGCTCATCCTGGCCTTGCAGATCGCTACTGTTTCTCGCCGAAAGTTGCTGGAGCGGCCTTCGGCGTGGATGTGCCCAGCGCGACTGTTGAAGCGCAGAAGCTCATCAAGGACGTTGCAGATACTCCCGCGCCTGCGAAACGTCGACGCCTGGCGGGTCTGTTCTTGGCGGGAGGCGAGCCGGCGTCCGCCGTGGTCCAGTGGCTGCGGCTGGATACATCGCAGCGAGTGGCTGCCGATGGTTTGACCGACGAACTCGTTAAAACTCTGAATTCCCTTTCGGTGAAGAACAACGAAAACTACCTCGTCGGCGCGCGAGTGGCGGCAGAACGGGGCCTCGAACGCGTCTATGGTATGGATGATCATACGGCTGACGACATCCTTTACGGCATGGATGAAGCCGGCAATTCTGCCATCCAAAAGATCTGGAAGACGCCAAATTCCACGCTCGATGCGATGCGGGCGATGGACGCACCTACGGACGGACAGTCCACACTGGCCATCTTCCGGTTCAACAATCTGCCGGACACGCAGGTCAACCTCGCCATAGGCGAGCACGGCCTTGCGACATCACAAGACAGTCCCGGTCTCTACGGACGCCAGTACACGGCTTGGTGGGAAGTGCGGAATGAACGGATGGCGGCGAATATCCGCGCCTCATTCGCGAACCAACCGGGCGCGAAGGTGCTTGTCATCGTCGGCGGAACTCACAAGCCGTATCTCGAAAATTACCTCGATCAAATTCACGAGGTCCAACTCGTCGATGCGATGAAAGTTCTTCAATAGGAGAGCGCTTGCTTGTCTGTCCCTACCTCGGCCCGGAGTCTCACAGCGCGGTCACGACGCCCCGATTTTCGAAGTCGAACAGTGCAGATTCGATAAGGTCGCCCGTACGTTGATCGAAGGGCGTCCGCGCCGGCCTCGCATACCTCGATCGGCTGACCCAACAGCTCTTCACTGCGATGTATCGCTATCACGGGATGCGCTCCATAACGCTGACCTTTACGATTAGGGAATGCGTCTGCGGCGCCTACCGAGAGCACTCCGCACTAGCCACATATGGCGTATAGGATTCATCTCGCAACAGGCATGCGATCGAGCGGCCTCATGCGGAGCGTAATCATTGTTCTCCAGGCCTTCGCGCAGCGTTTCGTCGATCACTATGGAGATCAGCCCGGTTGGATCGAGGGCGCAGCGTTTCGAACGACCGGCGGTGTTTGGCGAAGCTGATCTGTTTTCGCATCCGGACATTAGGGACTCGTGGCGGACTCGTGATTCTAAGGTCACGGGGCCAACGTCATACTTGAGGCTCACGCAGCTAACCCTATTGGTTGGAGAGCTATGAACAAGCACAACGCGCCACTCGAATCCGAATTCATCCAGCAGCAACGCGAACGTTTGGAAAAACTGCAGTCTGAGCTTCAGTCCTCGCGCGAGTTCCGGAAGGACGACGAGCTCAAGATGCAGACGGCACGGCTCAACGAGAGTCACGATAGTGGTGGCGATGCCCAGAAAAATGCCTTGCAAGACAACGACCGTGCGGTTCGGGCGCATGACCGCATGCGCTTGCAAACGGTGCGGCGTGCGCTGGAGAAAATCGACGAGGGCACCTATGGTCAGTCCGATCAAAGTGGTGACGCGATTCCACGCGAACGACTAGTGGCCATGCCATCTTCTCTATTCACTGTTGAGGAAGAGGAAATACGCGAACGTGACGCCGAGCGTTACGACTAGGCAGGTTCGCTTTGTACAGCCGCTTAGTCGCTCCGCCCGTGTGGATCCAAGCACTGTTTCCAGGAGAGCCAAGCAAGCACTGCAAGCGCATGCTTTGGATGATGCCGGGATGGATGCTGCATCGGGATAGACTTCTCCCGAATGAATCCGCTTGAATCACAGGTGCGCAATGTCGTCATTACTTGAAACCGTGGAACATGAAACCGCCCCTCAGCCGCAATGGAGCGTGCTGTGGCTGCATGGGTTGGGAGCGGATGGCAACGATTTTTCGCCAATCGTGCCTGAGCTGGTCCGTCGTGAATGGCCAGCGCTGCGCTTCGTGTTCCCGCATGCGCCGGTGCGTGCGGTCACGATCAATGGCGGCGCACGCATGCGCGCCTGGTACGACATCCGCGACATGGATTTGAACAACCGCGCCGACCATGATGGCGTGGCTGAATCGGTTGTCCAAGTCGATGCGCTGATCGAACGCGAAGGCGAACGCGGCGTGCCCGCCAATCGCGTGTTGTTGATCGGCTTTTCGCAAGGTGGCGCGATCACCTTGGCGGTGGGCCTTGCACGCAGTGTTCCGCTGGCTGGGCTCGCGGGTCTGTCTACTTATTTACCGATGCCACCTGCAGACGCTGCGGCTGCGCTGCAGCCAGGTGCAGCGTCGCAACCTTTGTTCATGGGCCATGGCCAATTCGATCCAGTGGTGCCATACGCTGGGGGAGAGCTGAGCGCCCAGGCAATGCGCGGACTGGGCTTCGATGTGCAGTGGCATCAATATCCGATGCAGCATGCGGTTTGCGCGGAAGAAATCCGCGACTTGGGCGACTGGATGAGCACGCGTTTCGCGGCTGGCTGATTGACGAGCGCATCGCCCCAGGTGCATGGCGGATACGGGGATATGAGTCGCATGGACGACTCGGGCTAAGATCAGGCACAGCAGCATGGATTGCCGAGCAAGGGACCGCGAGATGGAAACAGCACCGATGCGGGTGGTGATAGCCGATGACGAGCCATTGGCGCGCGAGCGCTTGCGCGCATTGCTGACCGGCCTAGGCGGGGTTGAGGTGGTGGCCGAAGCTGGTGATGGCCATGCCGCGCTGCATGCGTGTGCCGAGCATCATCCCGACCTTGTGTTGCTGGATATCTCGATGCCGGGCATCGATGGGCTGGAGGCCGCACGCCATTTGGCTGCGTTCGAGCCTCGCCCGGCGGTAGTGTTTTGCACCGCGTTCGACGCACATGCGCTCTCGGCGTTCGAGGCGCAGGCGATCGACTACCTGGTCAAACCTGTGCGTCAGGAGCGTCTGGCTGCTGCGCTTGAGCGGGTTCGTACTTTCGCCGCAGGGCAAGCCCAGGCTGCCCATGCAGAGGGCAGTGACGGACGGCTCCGCACCCATCTGTGCGCCCGGCTGCGTGGCAGCCTGCGGTTGATCCCGATCGAGGACATCCACTACCTGCAGGCCGAGGAAAAATACGTGGTGGTGCACCATGCGCGTGGCGAGGACCTGATCGAGGAATCGCTGAAATCGCTGGAATCTGAATTCGGCGAGCGCTTCGTGCGTATCCATCGCAATTGCCTGGTCGCCCGCCACGAGATCATCGAACTGCGCCGCATCGGCGATGGCCACACCCAAGCCGTGCTGCGCCATGGCGACCAGCCATTGGAAGTCAGTCGGCGTTGCGTGCCGCAGCTGCGGGATACGTTGCGGCATCTTTAAAATGTGCAGAGAGCGGCTGTCGTAGACGGTGCCTACCGGCGCATGTTCGCTACACGAGCCAACTGCCGGTCTTGCAGTCCTGACATCCGCACGAGCCCTAGAGGCGATAATGGGGCCATGACTACGCTACGCATCGCGACCCGCAAGAGCCCACTCGCCCTTTGGCAGAGTGAACACGTCGCCGATTGCCTGCGCGCCGCTCATGCAGGGATTGAGGTCGTGCTGGTGCCAATGAGCACGCGCGGCGATGAGGTGCTGGACCGTTCGCTGGCGGCGATTGGCGGCAAGGGCCTGTTCCTCAAGGAACTGGAAGTGGCGATGCAGCGCGATGAAGCCGATTGCGCTGTGCATTCGCTCAAGGACGTGCCGATGGAGCTGGAGCCGGGTTTCGTGCTGCCGGCGATCCTCGCAAGGGCTGACTACGCCGATGCTTTCATCAGCAATCACTTCGCGGGTATCGACGACTTGCCGCAAGGTGCTCGCGTCGGTACCTCGTCGCTGCGCAGACAATCGCAACTCCGGGCGCGGCGTCCTGATCTGCAATTGTTGGACCTGCGCGGCAACGTCAACACGCGGCTGGCCAAGCTCGATGCCGGTGACTACGACGCCATCGTGCTGGCGTGTGCTGGCTTGGATCGCTTGGGCTTCGCCGCACGTATCCGCGTGCGCCTGGATGCGCCGGATTGGCTGCCTGCACCAGCGCAGGGCGCGATCGCGATTGAATGCCGCGATGATGCTGCATCAGTCGCACGCCTGTTTGCAGCACTGGACGATGCGAACACCCGTACCTGCGTAGAGGCTGAGCGCGCGATGAATCGCGCGCTGCATGGAAGCTGCCATGTACCGGTGGCCGGTTTCGCGCAACTCGATGGTGAAACCATGTCACTGGCCGGACTGGTGGGTTCGGCCAGTGATGGCATGATCGTGCGCGCCAACGCGCGTGGACCTGCAGATGCGCCTGATGCACTTGGTATTCGCGTTGGCGAAATGTTGCTGGCGCAGGGCGCGCGAGCGTTGATTGACGCGGTGCTGTGACAACCGGTTGGTTCCGGCAAGCGGCACCGCGCAGATGCATCGGTACGCACCCTACTTGGTAGTTTGAAACCGCTCGTTACCCACGACTACTCAAGCACCACCGCAGTGCCGGTGGCAGACACCATCAGCATCGATCCGCCATCCTGGATCTGGATGGTCTCGTAGTCCAGGTCCACGCCGACGACCGCATTACCACCACGTTCGCGCGCAGATTCCAGCATGTCTTCAATCGCTTCCGTCTTGGCAGCGCGCAGAACTTTCTCGTAGCTACCCGAGCGGCCGCCGACCATGTCGCGCAGGCTTGCGAACATGTCGCGAAACATGTTGGCGCCCAAAATCGCGTCACCGCTGACAAGGCCGCAATATTTGACGATGCGGCGCCCTTCGAAGTTGTGCGTGGTGGTGATCTGAATCTCGGGCTTGGCCATCAGGATTTCCGGGATGTTGGTTGCGGTTGAACCATTATCTAGCGACGGGCCTATTTGGGCACTTCAATGGCCAAGCTGGGGTCATTGATGCGCGAATAGCGCATTGTCATGGTGGCCGCAGCACCATCGATATCAGTGTTCATTACTATCTGTAATGGCATGCCATCAGAGCCGATCCATAACGCGTATTCAGTCGTCGTCGGCACGCTCTGGCGCACTTTGTATTTTCTCGCGCTGATGCCATTGAGCGATTCGCTGCCCATTGCTTCAGCGGTCATGCCGGCTTCGGCTTCCTTGAAATTGCCAGGATCGCGCCACTTGTTGGTAGTGCCCTTTGGCATCGGCACTTTCATGCTGCGGCCTTGCATCGACATGTACATGGTGTCCCCGACAATCGTCTGGGTACCCACGCCAGCCATCTGCATGCGGAAGCGATCGGGAGCCACGAAGTCGATTTCGTTATTCATCATGCCTTTTGGCCCGCCGCTCATCTGCATATTGACGTGATAGCTGCTGGCATCCATCAGCTTGTGCATCGAGGAGATCACCGTTTCGCGAGCGCTGGTCATCGGGTTGATTGCATCCACCGCAGCCGCCACTTTTTCGCTGGTACTGGCCTTCGTTGCCTCCTGGCCTGCATCCATCGACGGCGGCGCGGCGGCGCCGGTGGTGACCGGTACAGAGGGCTTGCAGGCGGCCAAGCCGAGCAGGACGGCGATCGTAATAACGGGCAGGGAGCGCAGATTGGTGGAAGTGGCCATGAATGTGCTGGATTTGGAAAGGGATCGAAGAAGGTAACGCGCAAAGCCCGCAATCACGGCCAGTCGCGCAAGCGGCATAATCGCGGCATGGACCGTTACGAACGCATCATCGCCATGCACCGTGTGCTGCAGACTGCACGCCGCCCGGTGACCGTCGCCCGCTTGCAAGATGAACTTGGCTGCTCGCGCGCCACTATCTATCGGGACCTCGCATTCCTGCGCGATGGCCTGATGGCGCCGTTGATCGGCGATGGTGAAGCCGGCTTCAGTTACGACAAGGAGTCGGTCGAGCGCTTCGAACTGCCGGGGCTGTGGCTCAATTCGGAAGAGCTGCATGCGCTGCTCGCCGCGCAGCAACTGCTATCGCGCAGCAGTGGCGGGATGTTGTCGACGGCGCTTGCACCGTTGCAGCAACGCGTCGAGAAACTGCTGGATGCGCACTCCGGTGGCAAGCGTTGGCCGCTAGAGCGCGTTCGGGTATTGCCGCATCGCTTGCGGCGGATGGATGAACATGCGTTCCGGATCGTGGCCTCGGCGGTACTCGAACGCCGCCGCATCGCCTTCGATTACCGCGCGCGTTCGACCGACGAAAAGACCCGCCGCAATGTGTCGCCGCAACGGCTGACCCATTACCGCGACAACTGGTACCTGGACGCGTGGGATGAGGATCGCAGCGGCTTGCGCAGTTTTTCTATTGATCGCATCACCGGTGCGCGCATGCTCGATGGCATCGCCACCGATGTTGCCGAGGACGAACTCAATAGCCATCTGGCGGGCAGTTACGGAATTTTCTCAGGTGTGCCAAAAGGCTGGGCCACAATTTTATTCAGTGCCAAGGCCGCGCGTTGGGTCGCTGATGAGCATTGGCATTCGCAGCAGCAGGGTCGTTACTTGCCTGACGGACGCTATGAATTGAAGGTGCCATATTCGGTACCACGCGAATTGCTGATGGACGTGCTACATTACGGCAGCGATGCGGAGATCGTCGAACCACGTGCGCTGCGCGAGCAAGCGCGCACATTGTTGCAACTGGCGCTCGGCAACTACCAGGACTGAGATGATGGCAGCGAGCGACGCACCCAAGATTGCCGTGGGCGAACCCGTTGCGCTGGCACTGGGGGCGGGTGGCGCGCGCGGGCTGGCGCAGATCGGCGTGATCGAAGCGCTGCAGGCGCGCGGCATCAATATCGTAGCGGTCGCCGGTGCATCCAGCGGTGCATTGGTGGGCGGTGCGTTCGCTGCAGGCCGGCTCGATGCCCTGCGTGAGTGGATGCTCGGCACGAGTCGCACCGGCATGCTGCGGCTGTTGGATCCCGGCTTCGGCAGGTCCGCGCTGTTCACCGGTGATCGCCTGGTCCGGCGTCTGCGTGAAGTGGTCGGTGAACCAAAGATTGAGGATCTGCCAGTAGATTTCACCGCGGTGGCAGTCGACCTGATGCGCCAGCGAGAAGTCTGGTTGCGCCGCGGCGACATGTGGAACGCGGTGCGTGCATCGTTCGCGATTCCAGGTGTCTTCACCCCGTTTGAAGTGCATGGCCGCGAATTAGTTGACGGCGGCTTGCTGTCGCCGCTGCCCATTGCCGCGACACGTCTTTCGGATGCACATCGCCTGATTGCGGTGGACATGCATGGCTGGCCGCTGCGTCCGCCTGGAACACCTGCGGTTGATCCGGACAAGGACGAAGAGCCGCCAGGGCGGATCGCCCGTTGGATCGACGAGCACTTCGACGAGGATGACGAAAAGAAGTCCGATCCGGCCGAACGCGACTTGGGTTTCGCCGAACTGATGTCGCGCTCACTGGACACCATGCAGGCACAGATCTCGCGTGTGCAGATTGCGCTGGATCCGCCGGAAGTCGTCATCCGCATTCCGCGCGATGCCTGCCAGTTCTACGAATTCTGGCGCGGACGTGAACTAATCGAAATCGGCCGCCGCGAAGCCGACAAGGTGCTGGACGCTGCAGGTTATTGACACGGGTTAGTTGAACTCATATGGCGTCGCAGCCCATGAGAACCCCGCATCGCAAGCTGGCGTCTTCCATCACGGAGCGCCAGCATGAACCAGTCCAACCATCCTGATTTGCATGACGCACTGGATCGCCTGCTGCGGCAGGTGGTGGTCTTAGGCGCCATGGCGGTGCTGCTGATTCCCGCTGCGCGTGGCAGTTCGGCTTTGATTGGCTGGCTGCCGTTATGGCTGATGGGCATGCCGCTGGCGGCTTGGTGGAGTCTTCGCGGCTTCGCGTTGCCCCGGGTGGCGTTGCAGATACCGCGTCGGCGCCGGGTTCAGGCCCTGCGACGGTCACGCGTACGTAGGCCTGCTCATCTTTCGCGCGCGGCCTGAATGCGTCTCTATCACGATTGGGGCCGCTGACAGCGGGCGCTGTGATAGCGTTCAGGGTTTCCCGATCCAGTCCCGGAGCGTCACCATGTCCCATCTCTCCAACGCCTGTCTGCTTGCGGGTCTTGCCATTGCTGGAAGCGCCTCCGCGCAATCCGCGACCAGTGAGGATCCCTACGCGTGGCTGGAGGATGTGCAGGGCGAGAAATCGCTGGATTGGGTGAAGGCGCGCAATGCCAAGGCCGAAGCAGAGATTGCCAGCACAGCAGAATTCAAGAACCTGGAAAGCCAGATCCTCACGATCCTCGATTCGGACGCGAAGATCCCGGGCGTGGAGAAGATCGGCGATTACTACTACAACTTCTGGAAAGACAAGCAACACGAGCGTGGCCTCTGGCGGCGGACCACGTTGGCCGAATACCGCAAGGCCGATCCGACGTGGGAAACGGTGATCGACCTCGATGCATTGAACGTGGCCGAGGGTCGCAAGGATGAGGACAAGTGGGTCTGGCATGGCGCCGACTGCCTGCGGCCAAAGTACGACCGCTGCCTGATAGCGCTATCGCCGGGAGGCTCTGATGCCGATGTCACGCGTGAATTCGACCTGGCCAGCAAGACTTGGGTAAAGAATGGATTCTTCCGGCCGGAAGCCAAGGGCGGTTTGGGCTGGATTGACGAAAACACGGTGTATGTCTTCACCGACTTCGGCCCCGGCAGCATGACCAGTTCCGGTTATCCGAACATCGTCAAGCAGTGGAAGCGCGGCACGCCGATGTCATCGGCGACAACCGTTTACGAGGGCAAGCCCGGTGACATGTACATCGCCGCCAGCCGCGACCAGACGCCGGGCTACCAGCGCGACTGGGTATCGCGCACGTTGGCGTTCTACAACAATGAACTGTATCTGCGCGGCAAGGATGGCAGCCTGGCGCGCGTCGATGTCCCCAATTCGATGGAAAAATCTGCTTTCCGCGAGTACCTGTACCTGAAGCCGCGCGAAGACTGGAAGGTGGGCGACAAGACGTATGCGGCTGGCTCGCTGCTGGTAGCCAACTTCGATGCCTTCATGGCCGGCAAGCGCGACATCGAAGTATTGTTCGCACCCACCGAAACGACATCGCTGTCGGACTTCACGCTGACCAAGGATCATTTGGTTCTCAACGTGATGGATGACGTCAAGAACCGTCTGTTTGTGCTTACCCCGGGCAAGAACGGTTGGGCCAAGTCCGACTTCGTTGGCGCGCCCACCATCGGTACCATTGGGGTTGGCGCGGTGGATGCGGACGACAGCAACGCGGTGTGGTTGTCTGCTACCGATTTCGTCACGCCAACCACCCTGTCGATCGCGGAAATTGGCAAGCAGCCTGAAATACTGAAATCCAATCCGGTGTTCTTCGATGGGTCCAAGGATGTCATCGAGCAACACTTCGCCATCAGCAAGGACGGGACCAAGGTTCCTTATTTCATGGTGCGGCCGAAGGACCTGAAGTTCGACGGCAAGGCGCGCACGTTGCTGTACGGCTACGGTGGTTTCGAGATATCGCTGACGCCGTCGTACTCCGGCGCGATCGGCAAAGGGTGGCTGGAAAAGGGCGGCGTGTATGTGCTCGCCAACATCCGTGGTGGTGGCGAGTACGGCCCGCGTTGGCACCAAGCCGCACTCAGGGCCAATCGTCACAAAGCGTATGAAGATTTCGCCGCGATTGCTGACGATCTGGTGGCACGCAAGATCACCTCGCCGCAGTATCTTGGCACCATGGGCGGCAGCAACGGCGGCCTGTTGATGGGCAACATGCTCATGCAGTATCCGGAAAAATTCGGCGCGATCGTGGTGCAGGTGCCGCTACTGGACATGAAGCGTTACAGCCATCTGCTTGCGGGTGCATCATGGATGGCCGAATACGGCGATCCGGACACCAGCGATTGGGAGTTCATCAAGACCTTCTCGCCATATCACCTGTTCGATGCAAGCAAGCAGTACCCGGCCACCCTGTTCACTACCTCGACCAAGGATGACCGCGTGCATCCTGCACACGCGCGCAAGTTGATGGCGAAGATGGAAGCCGCTGGCAAGGACGTGCGCTACTACGAGAACATCGAAGGTGGCCATGGTGGCGCGGCCAACAATGCGCAGGCCGCGCACATGACCGCACTGGCCTATACGTTCCTCTGGCAGCAACTCGGCAAGTAAGCACCGCCGCTGCAATTTACTCACCAGCCCGTTTCATCCAAGGACTGCTTCGATGAAATCCACCGCCGCACTTTTCATGCTTGCCTTCGCCATGACCGCACACGCCGCTGATTTGCCAACCCCGCCCGATGTCGCCAAGAAACCGCACGTGGTGAAAGCCCCGCACGGTGCCGAGCGTGTCGACGAGTACTATTGGCTGCGCGACGACACGCGCAAGGATCCGGCGATGCTGGCGTATCTCAATGCTGAGAACGTCTATGCCGATGCGGTGATGGCGCCGCTCAAGTCGTTGCAGGGCAAGCTCTATGACGAAGTAGTGGCGCGCATCAAGCAGGACGACAGCAGCGTGCCGTATCGCGAGCGAGGCTACTGGTACTACACCCGCTTTGAAACCGGCCAGGACTATCCCGTTCATGCGCGCCGCAAGGGCAGCATGGATGCCGCTGAAGAGGTGTTGCTCGACGTCAACGCCATGGCGGCCGGCAAGGACTACTACGCGGTCGGCGCGCGCGACATCAGCCAGGACAACCGCCTGCTGGCGTATGCAGACGACAGCAATGGCCGCCGCCAGTACACCATTCGCTTCAAGGACCTGGCGACCGGCAAGATGCTGCCGGATGTGATTTCCGGTAGCTCCGGCAGCATGGCGTGGGCGGACGACAACAAGACGTTGTTCTACGTCGAGAACGACCCGGAAACATTGCTCACCACCAAGGTGAAGAAACACATCCTCGGCACCGATTCGAAAGATGACGCGCTGGTCTATGAAGAAGGTGACGATACCTACTACATGGGCATCGGTCGTTCGCGCGATGACCAGAACATCATGATTGTGCTCGACAGCACGTTGTCCAATGAAGTGCGTTACGCGTCTGCAGCTAATCCGCAGGAGTTCGCCGTGCTGGCACCGCGCGAGCGCGATGTCGAATATGACGCGGACCACTTCGACGGACGCTGGGTGATCCGCACGAACGCCCCGGATGAGAATGGAGCGCGAGCAAAGAACTTCAAGCTCGCTACCGCCGCCGACGGCTCGACCTCGCGCAACGACTGGAAAGACTGGATCGCGAACGATCCCAAGGTCTATATCGAAGGCTTCGACTTGTTCGACGGTTTCACCGCCATCGCCGAGCGCTCCGACGGACTGGAGCGTGTGCGTGTATTGAAAGCTGACGGCAGTGCCGACTACGTTAAAGCCGATGAAACCGCTTATTCGATGGGCCTGGACGTCAATGCGGAGGCCGATACGCCGTGGCTGCGCTATAGCTATAGCTCGATGACTACGCCGGCGACGACATATGAATTGAATACGTCCACCGGCGAGCGCCGCATGCTCAAGCAGCAGCCGGTGCTGGGCGGTTTTGACAGCAAGAACTATGTGACCGAACGGGTCTGGGTGCCAGCGCGCGATGGCACCAAGGTGCCGGTGTCATTGGTATATCGAAAAGGCTTCCAGCGCGATGGCAGCGCGGCGATGCTGCAATACGGCTACGGCAGTTATGGCGCATCGATGGACCCGGGTTTCAACCTCGGCATCATCAGCCTGCTCGACCGCGGCATGATCTACGCGCTTGCGCATATTCGCGGTGGCCAGGAAATGGGTCGTGGTTGGTATGAAGACGGCAAGATGTTCAACAAGATCCACAGCTTCACCGACTTCATCGACGTGACTCGCTGGCTGGTCGACAACAAATACGCCAAGCGCGATCGCGTGGCGGCGATGGGCGGCAGCGCCGGTGGCCTGCTGATGGGCGCGGTCACCAACATGGCGCCGGACGACTACCGCGTGATCGTTTCGCAGGTGCCGTTCGTGGACGTGGTCACCACCATGCTGGATCCGACCATCCCGCTGACCACTAATGAATATGACGAATGGGGTAACCCGGAAAACAAGGCCAACTACGACTACATGCTGACCTACTCGCCCTATGACAACCTGAAGAAACGCGACTACCCTGCAATTTTTGTAGGTACCGGTTTGTGGGATTCGCAGGTGCAATATTGGGAGCCCGCCAAGTACGTGGCGCGCCTGCGCGACCTGGACACTGGCAGCCTGCCGGTCGTGTTCCGCACGAATATGGAGGCCGGTCACGGAGGCAAGTCCGGGCGGTTCCGCCGCTACAAGGAAATGGCCGAATACCAAGCCTTCATGCTGGACCAGCTGGGTGTACCGGAAACCAAATAAGCAGATGCCATTTGCAGCGGCGCGCAGGCGACATTGATGCGCTGGCTGTGGTGGTTGCTGGCCTATGTCAGTCTGGGATTGGGCCTAGTCGGGATCGTGGTTCCCGGTCTGCCGACGGTGCCATTCGTGTTGCTGTCGGCATTTGCCGCCGCACGTGGTTCGCAGCGCTTGCACCGTTGGTTGCTGGCACATTCCCAGTTCGGGCCGATGATCCGCGACTGGCAGGATGGCGGCGCCGTCAGCCGCCGGGCCAAATGGCTGGCATCGATCATGATGAGCGCCAGCGCGATCCTGATGCTGTTGTTGATGCCGGATCCTTGGATGGCGGTACCAGGCATCGTCGTGATGGCTATCGTGGCCATCTGGTTGTGGCGCCGGCCAGAACCGCATTGAGCAACCGCCGCGTTACACTTCGCCCATGAACGTGCCCACTATCTTGCTCATCAAAAACATTGCGATGCTGATCGCAGTTTCGATCGCCTGCGTAGCCTTGGCCGGTTGCGGCAACAAAGGCCCCTTGGTGAAACCATCGGATATTCCTGCGACGGCACCTGCGGCATCAACGGTGCCCCCCGCTAGTGCCGAGCCGACTGCCGAGCCCGTGGTCGATCCAAACGTGGCGCCTGTTGCCGAACCGGCTTCCGCGACGCCTGACGCGCAGCGCTGAGTCAACCGTGAGGCACTTCAGCAAGATGCATGGCGCGGGCAATGACTTTGTAGCGCTCGACTTACGCAAGGGCGCGCCACCACCCAACCCCGAGGCTTGCCAGCGCATCGCCGACCGTCACTTGGGCATTGGCTGCGACCAGTTGTTGACGGTGGAATCGCCACGCAACAAAGACTCGGTGGCGTCCTACCGCGTCTGGAATGCAGATGGCTCGCTGGCGCAGCAGTGCGGCAATGGTGCGCGCTGCATCGCGGCATGGCTGGTGCGTGATGGCGCTGCGCCGATCCTGGGTGAGTTCAGCATCGACAGTCCGGCCGGCACGCACCAGGTCGGTCGCGATGAAAAAGGCGGGATTGTGATCGACATGGGTGCGCCGTGTTTCGCGCCCCAGGAAATCCCCTTGATCGGCTGGCATGAGCCCCGTGACACCTACACGCTGTACATCGGAAGCAGTCCGGTGTATTTCGGCGCGGTGTCGATGGGCAATCCGCATGCGGTGATCGAGGTCGCGACTGTCGAGCGCGCCGCGGTCGAGGCGACCGGCACCGCGCTGCAGCGTAACGCGGCATTCCCGGAGTCAGTGAATGTCGGTTTCGCCGAAATTATCCGCCGTGATCACATACGCCTGCGCGTGTTTGAACGCGGCGTCGGCGAGACTCTCGCCTGCGGCAGTGGTGCGTGCGCGGCAGTGGCCGTACTGGCCAAGCGTGGCCAGCTCGATGCGGGCCGCGACATCGCTGTCGATCTTCCTGGTGGCACATTGCGCATCCGCTACGATCAGGACAGCGACCGCATCACGATGGGCGGGCCGACCGCATTCGTATTTGAAGGAGAGTGGCAGCAGTGACGACCGACCCGTTCAACCCGGGCCTGCAGGAAAAGCTCGGCGCGCATGAAGTGGCGGCGTGGCTGCGCCGGCATGCGACCTTCCTGCAGCAGTTCCCCGACCTCGCCCTGACATTGGTGGTGCCGCGCGAAGACGGGCCGGCGGCATCGCTGGCCAGCTACCAGCTGGAAGTGCTGCGCGACAAAAATCGCGAATTCGCCAAACGCCTGCATGAGCTGTCCATCAATGCGCAGGTCAACGAACGGCTGGCGGTGCGTACGCACCAGCTGACGCTGGCGCTGATGAAACAAACCAATGCCGCCGATACCGTGCGCGCGATGGCAGCGTCGCTGGCCGAAGACTTCCACGGCGACCTGGTGCGGATGGTGCTGTTTCATCCGGTCGCTGGGCTTGAAGACGATGAGTGGCTTCAAGTCATTGCTGAGAGCGACAAGCGGCTGGAGGGCTTCCGCGACCTGCTCGGCAACCCGGAGCCGCTATGCGGGCGCCTGCATCCAGACAAGAACGCGTTGCTGTACGGCGCGCGTGTCGAAGACGTGCAGAGTTCCGCGTTGCTGGTGCTGCCGGGCATTGGCCTGGTGGCAGTGGGCAGCCGCGACGGCAACCGCTTCTTCCCGGGCATGGGCACGTTGTTCCTGGGGATGATGGGCGAGGCGTTGGCGACGGCGTTGCAGCGATTCCCGCGCGAGTGAAATGAACACTGCGACCAGCCCGGTCGATGACTACCTCGCGCACCTGGCGGTCGAGCGACGCAGCTCGCCGCATACGCTGGATGCCTATCGGCGTGACCTGATGGTCTTGGCTAGCTGGGTACACGTCCAATCGCGCGAGCTGCTGCAGTTGAGTGCCGATGATCTGCGCTTGTTCGTTGCCAGCGAGCATCGCCGCGGCCTGTCGGCCAAGAGCTTGCAGCGCAGGTTGTCGGCCTGCCGAAGTTTCTATGGATGGTTGCTCAAGCAAGGCAAGATCACTGCCAATCCAGCGGCTGCCGTGCGCGCACCCAAGGCGGTGCGCAAGCTGCCGCAGGTGCTGGATGTGGACGAAGCGGTGCAATTGGTCGAACTGCCTACCGACGGTCCGCTGGGCCTGCGCGACCGTGCGTTGCTGGAACTGTTTTATTCATCCGGGCTGCGACTGGCCGAGGTCTGCGCTCTGCGTTGGGTGGACCTGGATTTCGCGCAAGGACTGGTTACCGTGCTCGGCAAGGGCAGCAAGCAGCGCGTGGTGCCGGTGGGTTCGCATGCGCTGAAGGCGTTGGATGCATGGCGCGCGAGCCGCCATGAAGGGCTCACTATTTTCGTATTCCCCGGCCGCAACGACAAGCCGATCAGCTCCCGCGCGATTCAGTTGCGGCTGCGTCAGTTGGCCCAACGGCAAGGTGTTTTCAAGCGCGTGCATCCCCATTTGCTGCGGCATAGTTTTGCGAGTCACATGCTGGAATCTTCCGGAGACCTTCGCGCGGTACAGGAACTGCTGGGCCATGCTGACATCGCTACTACCCAGATCTATACGCATCTTGATTTTCAGTACCTGGCCAAGGTTTACGACGCCGCGCATCCGCGGGCTAGGCGAAAGTCCTGAGCAGGCTCCACCGCGAAATGCGTAGTGAGTGGCTTGAACCCTTAGGCAAGCGGCCCCAGATCCAGACTTCACACGGAGGCTCCATGGATCCCAGCCAGAACCCCAACGTATTCCACGCCACGACCATCTGTTCGGTGCGCCGCGGTGGCCAGGTCGTGATCGCCGGCGATGGCCAGGTCACGCTTGGCCACACGGTGATGAAGTCGAATGCGCGCAAGGTGCGCCGGCTCGGCAAGGATGGCCACATATTGGCCGGGTTTGCCGGTGCAGCAGCGGACGCATTCACGTTGTTCGAATTATTCGAAGCCAAGCTCGAAAAGCATGGCCAGCTGCAACGCGCCGCGGTCGAGATGGCCAAGGACTGGCGCACCGAGCGCCGCTTCGGGAAGCTCGAGGCATTGCTTGCGGTGGCCGATGCCGATACCTCTCTGATCATCAGCGGAACCGGCGATGTGATCGAGCCCGAAGACGGCCTGATCGCGATTGGCTCCGGCGGCATGTATGCGCTGTCCGCCGCGCGCGCCCTGCTGGCGCATACCGAACTGGAGGCCAAGGCCATCGCCACGGAAGCGCTCAACATCGCCGGCGACATTTGCATCTACACCAACCGCAACATCGTGGTGGAAGTCCTGTGATGCACAAGATCGAAAATTCATCGGCCAGCATGACCCCGCGTGAAATCGTGCAGGAACTCGACAAGCACATCATCGGCCAGAACGCAGCCAAGCGCGCCGTCGCCATTGCCCTGCGCAACCGCTGGCGGCGTGCGCAGCTGCCGCCTGAGTTGCGCAACGAAGTGATGCCGAAGAACATCCTGATGATCGGCCCGACCGGCGTTGGTAAAACAGAAATCGCACGCAGGCTGGCGACGCTCGCCAATGCGCCGTTCGTGAAAGTCGAAGCCACCCGCTTCACCGAGGTCGGCTACGTGGGCAAGGATGTGGAGCAGATCATTCGTGACCTTGCTGATACGGCAGTCAAGCTGTATCGCGAACAGGCCAAGCAGCGCGTGCGCACCAAGGCCGAGGAACGCGCCGAAGACCGCATCCTCGATGCCTTGTTGCCCAAGCGCGATGCCACGCCTGGCTTCGGCTTCAATCCGGGAGCAACGACGACCATCGACATCGGCGCGGAGCCCTCTTCGCAAGAGAGCGAGACCCGCCGCAAACTACGCAAGCAATTGCGTGCCGGTGAGTTGGATGAGCGCGAGATCGAGCTGGACCTCGCCATGAATGTGGGCGTCGACATCATAACGCCGCCAGGCATGGAGGAAATGGGCCAGCAGCTGCGGCAGATGTTCTCGCAGGTGGGCGGCAATAAAAGTCATAAGAAGGCGATGACGATCAAGGCCGCGCGTCCGCAGCTGGTCGAGGAAGAAGCCGGCAAGCTTGTGAACGAGGATGAGGTACGCGAGGCCGCGATCGAAGCCTGCGAACAGCACGGCATCGTCTTCATCGACGAGATCGACAAGGTCGCCAAGCGCAGCGAAGGCATGGGCGCCGATGTCAGCCGCGAAGGTGTGCAACGCGACTTGCTGCCGCTGGTCGAAGGCAGCACCGTGAGCACCAAGTACGGCGCGGTGCGCACCGACCACATCCTGTTCATTGCGTCGGGTGCGTTCCACATGGCCAAGCCATCCGACCTGATCCCGGAAATGCAGGGCCGCTTCCCGATCCGGGTCGAACTGTCCGCGCTAGGCAAGGACGAGTTCGTGCGCATCCTGACCGAACCCAAGGCTGCGCTGACCACGCAATACGTTGAGTTGATGCAGACCGAAGGCGTGACGCTTTCATTTGGAACCGATGCGGTTGAGCGGCTTGCCGAGATCGCCGCACACGTCAACGAACGGCAAGAGAATATTGGCGCGCGTCGCCTGCACACGGTGCTGGAGCGCCTGCTGGAATCGCTGAGTTTCGATGCGCCGGACAAGGGCGGCACGGTCGCCATCGACCGCGCCTACGTCGATGCGCAGCTAGGCGAGCTGGTGCAGGATCCGGATTTGAGCCGTTACATCCTGTAATCACGCCGGTGCGATAATGCCCATATGAGCACATCTGACCAAACGCCCGGCCAGGGCAACGCGGGCACCACTCACTTCGGTTTCCGTGAAGTGCCGACCGCTGACAAGCAGAAGCTCGTCGGCGAGGTATTTTCTTCGGTGGCAAGCAAGTACGACCTGATGAACGATGCCATGAGCATGGGCATCCATCGGGTGTGGAAGCGCTATTTCGTCGCCACTGCGCAGGTGCGCAGGGGCGACTGCGTGCTGGACCTTGCTGGCGGCACCGGCGATATCGCTGCGTTGCTGCGTGACCGCGTTGGCGAGACAGGTGAGCTCGTGCTTGGTGACATCAACGGCGAGATGTTGCGCGTCGGCCGCGACCGCATGACTGATCGCGGTAACGTGCGCGGCTTCGAGTACGTGCAATGCAATGCCGAGGCGCTGCCGTTCCCGGACACCAGCTTCGACCTGGTCACGATTGCCTTCGGCCTGCGCAATGTCACCGACAAGGACGCGGCGCTGCGCGAGATGCATCGCGTGCTGAAAGTTGGCGGACAGGCGAGAATCCTGGAGTTCTCCGAGGTCAAAGCTGACTGGTTCAAGCCGATCTATGATTTCCATTCGTTCAAGATCCTGCCGAAGCTAGGCAAGCTGTTTGCCGGAGATGCCGACAGCTACCAGTACCTGGCCGAATCAATCCGCCAGCATCCGCCGCAGGAAAAGCTGAAGGCGATGATGGAGAGTGCCGGCTTCACGCGCTGCGACTACAAAAACCTGTCGGCTGGCATTGTCGCCATCCATACCGGATACAAGGTCTGACCATGACGAATGAAGGCAAGCCGCTGCGCAGTTTCCGCGAAAGCCCGTGGCGCTATTCGCAGTTCGTGGTGCTGGGCTTGGTCGTGGCGGGGTTGATCAAGTGGCTTAGTCCACTGACGTGGTTGCTGGCACTGGTGATTGGTGTCGTGGTGGGGGTCGGTTATTTTCTGCTCGAGAAAAAGCGCGGCGTGATTTGAGTCGAACGTGAAAAATGGGGTCAGAGTGAAGTTTCCTGATCGCGTTGCCGGAACGAGATAATTTCATCGGCAGGAATTTCACTCTGACCCCATTTTTGGATTCCCTCCGCCCCCTTTTCGTGAGCTTTACGGCTGCCAGCCGTAACTGAGCTTGATGAACACGCTACGCGTATTGCCGAACAGGTCGCGATTGTCGTCATCCATGAACGCGCCGTAGGACGTGCCCGCATACAGCGCGGTGCGCGGGTTGATCTTGTACGAGTAGACCAACTGCGCACCCCAGTCGCGTGCGATTTCGTTGACCGGAGTGGCGTACAGCGTCTGGTCGCGTTTCACTTCACTGCCTTGCAGGGTCATGCGCACGCGCTGGCGCGGGTCCAGCTGCCAGCCCATGCGAAGGTCGGCGATGCTGGCATCGAAGGCAGTACCGCCATCGCGTGTGAGCTGCTGTTTGCTGACGTCCCATTCGAAGGTATATCCGCGCCCGATGTTGACGTTGCCGAATTGCCCGATCATTGCGCGGCGTCCAGTGCGTGATGCGCGCAAGTCGAGTTGCTGGCCGAAATTCATGTAAGTACCCAGCTGCAACGCGGCAGTTGGCCGGAAATTTCCATCAAAATGCAGGTTGTGCTCACTGAACATCGCGCCATTCCAGAAGCGCACGCGGGTAAGAGGCCCGATGCTGAATTGGCTCTGCTTGGGGCCCTGGAAATTGACGTTGAATTCCAGTTCGCGTTCCAGCAACTGGCCATCGAAACGATGGGTGATGTCCCAGTCTCCATTGATGCTGATGCGATTGAGCGACTTGTCATCGCGGTACCAGGTGTAGCCGGCACCGGCAACAGACTTGTCATAGCCGACTTGGCCCATGAATCCGAGATCCGCGCGGAAGCCGGGATCGATGTCCATGTGCTGCAGGCTCAGGTTCCAGTTGCGGTTGCTGAACCTGTAGGCCGCTCGAAACGCATTGCCGCTGGGGGTAGCGTCGTTGCCCAGTTCACCGCTGTAGGCATTGACGATTTTGGCTGGGTATTCGGAGGCGCTGTGCAGGAATTGCGCGGTCGCGGTGTGCGCGCCCTTCTGCCAGCGGCCATCGACGCCGGTGACGTTGTTTGCGTAATCATTGCCTTGGCGGAATGTACCGATCACGCCCACACTGGTATTTTCATTCAGGTCATAGCGATAGCGGCCGACGGCGACGTTGGCTTTCTGGTCGAGTTGGCTGAAACCCGAGCCCAGTACGCCTGGCACCAGCACCAACGTGGTGGCATCGCGCGCCACAAACGCACCGTAGGCACCTTTGCCGGCGCGGCCGGTGACCCGCAGGCCGAAGTCTGGATCGGCAATCTGCCGCGTGTAGAGCACGTCGAACGGGGTCGTGAAGTAATCCGCGCCTTCCATGAAGAACGGGCGTCTCTCGGGGAAGAACAACGCGAAGCTGTCGTTGAAATTCAGCTGCAGCTGGTCACTCTCGACCTGCGAGAAATCGGGATTCAACGTGGCATTGAGCGTGACCGCAGGTGATGGCGTCCAGCTGACGTCCACGCCGGGTTCGATCTGGGTCAGGGTGCCCTGCCAGGGCGTGCCGGCGGCTGGACGTGACTGCGAGGTGGCCATGGTCAAGGTGGGCACCACCTCGATATTGCGACCTTGCTTGACCCCAGCCATGCCGTCGTACTTGGTCCACTCGCACAGGAAGCAATTCGATTCTCGCGGTACTTTGTGGCTGGTTAGCTGGTGACGTTGATCGCGCGGGTAGTTGCGCATGAACGAGATGCCCCAGCGTTGGTCTTGTGCACCACCGCGGAAGCGCAGGCTGGAAAACGGGATGCGCATCTCGACGTCGTAGCCTTCCGCGGTCAGCTGGCCAGCGCTGGTCCACAGCCCATCCCAGCTCGCATCTTCGTTGCCGGTGGTCGCATCATTGATCAGGTCGCCCTGCACGCCCAGCGGGTTGGCTACAAGTTCATAGCCGCGGCGCTGATCGTTGAAGGTGTCCATGAACACGCCGACCCAGTCGTCGTTGAAGGCGGAATCGCGATCGCGAAGATGCGCCAGGATCGCCGCAGGATCAGGGTCGAGCGCATGGAACGAAACGTATAGCGCGTCGGTGGTATAGCCGACGCGTACCGTGGTCTTGACTGGTGCCGGGATGTTGTCGCCGGGATTGTTCTCAAAGGCGATCTCCTGCACCAGTGCGCCTTGCCAGGCTGCCTCGTCCAGTTTGCCGTCGATCGTGATCTCACCCTGCAGTTGCGGGATGCGTCCGCCCGGAATGTATTCCGTAGAGGGGGTCGCCGCAGTTTGGGCGGGAGGCTTGGCAGCAGATTGGGCAAGAGCGGGCAGGCTGCATGCAAGCGCAAGCGCGCAGGCGGCGGACAGGGAGGTGCGTCGAATCAAATGCATGCGTGGGGACTTGTTTGGTGATGGTTTCGTTAATGATGCGCAAAGTCCCCGAATGGTTGCAGTGCCGCAAGTCGCGATGACGAATGTCATCCAGCGGTGGATAGAAGCGCAAATACAGCGACGAAAGAGCCGCGGCGTTAGACTCGGTGTTTTCCACCCGAAGGCTCATCCCCCATGCGTCAGTTGATCTTGTGCGTGTCCATTGCTGCAGCCCTTGGCGTAGTCGCCATCGGCTGCACTCGCAGTCCGTCGCCTGCCGCTGAAACTGCGGCCACTACACCGGTGGCCACGCGCGCGGTGTCTGCAAGAATCGTCGACCAGCATTCCTATGCCGAACCGGAAAAGGTAAGCACTTCCGACTTGGCACTTGACTTGGCGGTTGACTTTGACAAGAAACAACTCAGCGGCACCGCCACCTATGCACTGGATTGGCATGACAAGGCTGCCAAGCAATTGGTGCTGGACACCCGCGACATCAGCGTACAGAAGGCCGAGGGGCTGGGCACGGATGGCAAGTGGGGGCCGCTGGAATTCGCATTGGCTGGCAAAGATCCGATCCTGGGCAGCAAGCTGACGATCGAGACGCCTGCGCAACCTGCCAAGGTCCGCGTGACCTACGCGACCTCACCCGAAGCGTCCGGCCTGCAATGGCTGGAGCCGTCGATGACCGAGGGCAAGAGGGGCCCTTTCATGTTCAGCCAGTCGCAGCAGATTCACGCACGTTCCTGGGTGCCGTTGCAGGACGCACCGCAAATTCGCTTCACCTACAGTGCGCATGTCACCGCGCCTGCGGACGCTATGGTGCTGATGAGCGCGGACAACGATCCGAAGGCGATGCGCGACGGCGATTACACCTTCAAGATGCCGCAGAAGATTCCGTCCTACCTGCTGGCGATTGCCGCTGGCGACCTGGTGTTTAAACCTATTGGCGAGCGCAGCGGTGTCTGGGCCGAGCCGACGATGGTTGACAAGGCCGTGGCGGAGTTCTCCGATACAGAGAAGATGATCGAGGCGGCAGAGGCGCTCTACGGCCCATATCGCTGGGGCCGCTACGACCTGCTGGTGCTGCCGCCCTCGTTCCCATATGGCGGCATGGAGAACCCGCGCCTGACCTTCGCCACCCCGACCGTGATCGTGGGCGACAAATCACTGGTGTCCTTGGTCGCACACGAATTGGCGCACAGCTGGTCGGGCAACCTGGTCACGTTCGCTACCGACAGCGATTCCTGGCTCAACGAGGGTACGACCACCTACGTGCAGAGTCGCATCACTGAGGCGCTTTACGGCAGGCCGTTAGCCGACATGGAAGAGGTGATTGACCGAAACGAGCTGAAGGAGGAATACAAGACGCTGGATCCCAAGTTGCAGGTTTTGGCACTGAAGCCGGGTGACCTGTCTGATCCCGACAATCAGTCCGGCGCCACGGTTTATACCAAGGGTGCGTGGTTCCTCCAATTCCTCGAAAAGCGTTTTGGTCGCGCGGTATTCGATCCGTACCTGAAGGGTTATTTCGACCACTTCGCATTCCAGAGCATCACCAGCCAGCAGTTCGCCGATTATTTGAAGGCCAACTTGCTGGACAAGAACCCGGGCATCGTCAGCGACGCCGAGGTTAATGCATGGCTGCATGAGCCTGGCATTCCGGGTGATGCGCCAAAGGTGGAGTCGGCCAAGTTCAGCACAGTCAGCGCCGCCCGCATCGCTTGGCAGGGCAGCGGCAATTTGCCGACCGGGGAAATCACCAAGGATTGGACCACCCAGGAATGGGTGCATTTTCTGGAAGGCATGCCGGACACGCTGAAACCCTCGCAGCTGGCACAACTTGATGCGGCTTATGGCTTCACCGGCACGCCCAACGGCGAGATCGCGATGCGCTGGTACCCGCTTGCAGAGCGTAGCCAGTATCTCGCAGCGCGTACTGAGATGGGCAGGTTCCTAGAGCGGGTGGGCCGTCGTAAATTGATCATGCCGACTTACAAGGCACTGGTAGGGACCAACGACGGACTCGCGTTCGCCAAGGACGTGTTCGCGCGCGCGAAGCCTGGCTACCATCCGATCACGACCGGTTCGGTCGAGGCCATGATTGCCGGCGCAACGCCGACGGCACGCGTGGCACTTCCAGAGTCCGAGATCGTGAAGCCGGCCGAACCAGTGCACACGCCATCAAAGACGCGCGATCCAGCCGATCCCACTGCACCTGCTCCGAAGCGCTGATCGCAGTCGCGGGATGAGGCGCGGAAGACGCATCGCGGCGGTCATCATGGCCGCCGCGCTTGCGGTCGGTGGCGGCGTAGTCGCCAACGATCCTTTCGTGCTGGTGCGCGCGCAATTCCAGAGCCAGCGTCTGCTGGCAGGACTGGATGCCGCCGACGTGAGCATCGCTGGACAACGTTGGTCATATGTATATACCCGCGAAGTGCCTGCCAACGCACCCACTGTGGTGATGATCCACGGCTTCACCGGCAGCAAAGAAAATTGGTATCCACTCGCGACGCAGTTGCGTGGCAAGTACCGCTTGCTGATTCCTGACCTACCCGGTTGGGGCGAGAGCGCACGCAAGCCGGACGCGGACTATGGCTTTGGCGCGCAGGCCGAGCGTGTGGCCGCGTTCATCCAGGCGTTGTCACCCGCTAAGCCCGTCGTGTTGCTCGGTCATTCGATGGGCGGCGGCATCGCTGCGCTGGTGGCGGCACGCTACCCGCGATTGGTGGCGAAGGTGGGCCTGCTGGATGCGGCTGGCGTGCGTTTCCATGAAAACCAGTTTGGCCTGGACGTGCTGGCTGGCAAGAATCCATTCGCCGTGACTGACGATGCATCGCTGCAGCGTTACATCGACATCGTGTTCCATCGACAGCAGGCCAAGCCGTGGATCCCGTGGCCTGCATCGATTGGTTTGATTGCGATGCGCAAACGCGATGCGGTGTTCGAACAAGCCGTACTCGACAAAATCGGTCGCGGGCCGGAGCATTTTGCGCCTGGCGATGAAGCCGCCAATATCCACCAGCCGGCTTTGCTGCTCTGGGGCCGGCAAGATGCGGTGATCGATCCAAGCGCAATGGCCATCTTCGCGGCGAAGATGCCACAAGCGCGGGAGGTGCTGGTCGATGATGCCGGCCACATGTCATTGATGGAGCAGCCAGCGGCAGTTGCGCAGGCCGTGGTTCAATTGATTGATTCGGATTGATCTGACAGGGGTTGGCATGGTCATCGGCATGATGAAACGCAATGTTGTGTGCGCTGCATTCGTGGCAAGCGTGTTGTTATTAGCGGCGTGCAAGCCTGAGGACCCGCAAGCTGCCGGCCAACGCGCCGTCGCCCAACAAGTTGAAAAAGAGCAGGCCGCTGCCGTCGCCGCAAAACAGTTCGACGATGCGGTGGCTGCACAGGACTGGCGGATGGCCCGCAACTACGGCGAGATCCTGCAGGTCGAGCATCCGACCTCGGCCGCCGCCGCTCGGATCAAGCTGAAGCTCGAGGAGATCAAGGCCAAGGCTGACGTCGACCAGCAGATTCAGCGTCTGGCTGCGCTGTGGTCGTACGGCGACGAGCCAGTAAAAAAGGGAGGCCGGCAACTTTCGGCGGCGATCTATTCGCGCGAGCCCGTGGATACCGATGGCGGCGGCGCGCATCCCGTTCGCTTGATCTTCCGCGACCACCCTGACTGGGGCCGCAGCGCCTATCTGGTGTTGGAAGCCGGCGACTTCGATTGCTACAAGGGTTGTCAGCTCAAGGTCATCGTGGATGGCAAGCCACGCACGTTGCCCGGTTCACGCCCGAAGACCGATGAGGCCATCGCGATGTTCATCGACGACCACAAGAGCCTGTGGAAAATTGCGAAGAGCTCTAAGCAACTGTCTATCCAGTTTCCGACCAACACTGTAGGCAAGCGTACGGCGGAGTTTGAAGTCGGTGGATTGGATGCGTCGAAATTGCCGAAGTGGAATTAGCTGGGTGTAAGCGAGGCTGTTCGCGTCACTCCATCGCATACCCGAACTGCTGCCGGAATTGCTGCGAAAATTCTGCGTAGTCGAAGCGCTGGTTCTGGGTGCCGGGATGTTCGACCTTGAGCGCACCCATCAGGTTGCCCATGCGGCCGATGGTCATCCAGTCATAGCCCTTTTCGATGCCGAAGATCAACCCGGCGCGGAATGCGTCGCCACATCCAGTCGGATCGGTGATCCGTCGCTCGTGCGCGGGCGGGACGTCGTGGATCGCACCATCCGCGTGGATCATCGCGCCCTTGGGACCGCGGGTGGCAATGTAAGCCTTGACCTTGCCGGCGATCTCCGCCTCGCTCCAGCCTGTGCGTTCGACCAAGAGGTTGGATTCGTAATCGTTGACGGTGACGTAGTTGGCCTGTTCGATGAAAGCGCGCAATTCTTCGCCATTGAACAGCGGCATCGCTTGGCCGGGATCAAAGATGAAGGGTATGCCGGCTTCGGCGAATTCGTTCGCGTTCTGGATCATGCCGTCGCGCCCGTCCGGGCTGACGATGCCGATGCTGACGCCGGGCACGTCGCGCACATGGTTCTCATAGCTGCGCATCATCGCGCCGGGGTGGAAGGCGGTAATCTGGTTGTTGTCGAGGTCGGTGGTGATGAAGGCCTGTGGGGTAAACAGTTCGTCGATCACCTTGACCTGCGACAGGTTGATCTCCTGCTCCTCGAACCACGCGCGGTACGGGCCGAAGTCGGCGCCCACGGTGGCCATCGGGATCGGATCGCCGCCCAGTAGCTTGAGGTTATAGGCGATGTTGCCGGCGCAGCCGCCGAATTCGCGGCGCATCCGCGGCACCAGGAACGACACATTCAGGATGTGCACCTTGTCCGGCAGGATGTGATTCTTGAAGTGGTCGGGGAACACCATGATGGTGTCGTAGGCCAAAGAACCGCAGATCAGGGCAGACATCGGTGGTCTCGCGTAGTGGGAAGGCGTGGCCACACAGGTTAACGGCAGACCTAACGCGCGGCCAGCAGCCACGGGATTTTTCCTTGCTCGCACCCGGGTGCATTGCTAGGCTAGCTAGTCTGGGCTGAAGCTGCGGCCTCACCCGCGTGCCTTGTCCCGAGATTCCCCCGCGCCTCCCCGCGCCCACTCACTTTCCGGCAGCCCATAGCGCATGTTCAAGTTCCTCGGCCGCTACTTCTCCAGCGACCTGTCCATCGACCTCGGTACCGCCAACACCCTGATCTACGTCCGTGGCCAAGGCATCGTGCTCAACGAACCTTCGGTGGTCGCGGTGCGCCAGGATCGCGGGGGTGGCGTGCGTTCCGTGGCAGCGGTCGGCAGTGAAGCCAAGCAAATGCTCGGCCGCACACCTGGTCACATGACCACGGTGCGACCCATGAAGGATGGCGTGATCGCCGACTTCACCTATACCGAAGAGATGCTCAAGCACTTCATTCGGAAGGTGCATAAATCCCGCTTCCTGCGGCCTAGCCCACGCGTGCTGGTGTGCGTGCCGGCCGGCAGCACCCAGGTCGAGCGCCGAGCGATCAAGGAATCCGCCGAGGAGGCGGGCGCGCGCGAGGTCTACCTGATCGAGGAGCCGATGGCTGCCGCGATTGGCGCCGGCATGCCGGTGACGGAGGCACGCGGCTCGATGGTCGTCGACATTGGTGGCGGCACCACCGAGGTCGCGGTGATCGCGCTCAACGGCATCGTCTATTCGCAGTCCGTTCGCATTGGTGGGGATCGTTTCGATGAGTCGATCATCTCCTTCGTGCGCCGCCACCACGGCATGTTGATTGGCGATGCCACGGCGGAGCGCATCAAGTGCGAGCTTGGCAACGCTTTTCCGCAGGCGGAGGTGCGCGAAATGGAAATCTCGGGTCGCCATCTTGCAGAAGGCGTGCCCAAGGTCATCACCATCAATTCCAACGAAGTGCTGGAATCCCTACGCGAGCCGCTGGCGGGGATTGTTGCCGCGATCCGGCTGGCGCTTGAGCAGACGCCACCGGAACTGTGCGCTGACGTGGCTGAGCGGGGCATCGTGCTGACCGGTGGTGGCGCGCTACTGCGTGATTTCGATCGCCTGATCAGTGAGGAAACCGGCCTGCACGTGCAGGTCGCGGATGATCCGCTGACCTGCGTGGCACGCGGTGGTGGACGTGCGCTTGAGTTGATCGACATGCATGGCAACGAGTTCTTCACCCCCGAATAATCGATCTTCAGATGGGTCAGCCATGACCCTACCGCAATCGTGCTGCGAAAAATCGGGTTCTCGCTGTGCGTAGCAAATCGAATAGCCGTTGCGTCGGCTCCTGCATCGGCCACACTGTCCGTTCCGATCTTCCTAACCCAACGGTTTCTTGACGTGCCGAGCTACGCCAGCCCTTCTGCAAACCGCCCTGGCGACGTCGCTGGTGTGCTGCGGCTACTGGCATTACTGGTGCTGGCGGTCGTGTTGATGCTGCTGGACCACCGTGGAAAATGGCTGCAAGCGACGCGCGCCAAGGCCGAGACCGCGGTACAGCCGCTGTGGTGGCTTGCCAGCATGCCGTCGCGCTTGGGTACCGGACTGCGTGAGGATGCGGTCACCCGCAACCAGTTGGCGCGTGACAACAGGGTGTTGCGTAATGCGTTGCTGGTCAGTGGCGCGCGCAATGCGCGGCTGCAAACGGCGGCGGCTGAAAACGCGCGGCTGCGCGGCTTGCTGGCCAGCGCGGAGCGCAGCAGACTCGACGTGCAACTGGCATCGATCCTCGACATCGACCTTGACCCGACCCGGCAGCGGCTGGTGCTGGATGCCGGCAGCGCTGCCGGTGTGAGCGTCGGCCAGATAGTGATTGATGCTGGTGGGTTGATGGGGCAGGTGATCGGAGTCACCCCGGCTACGGCCAACATCTTGCTGATTACCGACCCGGACCATGTGGTGCCTGCAGTGGTGGCGCGCAGCGGCGTGCGCCTTATGGTGTACGGCGCCGGGCGCAGTGACGTCCTGCTTGCCACGGATATCCCGCTGTCGGCTGACGTGCGTGCCGGTGACGTGTTGCTGACCTCTGGCCTGGGTTCGCGGTTCCCGGCAGGTTTCGCCATCGGCACGCTAGGTGCGCTGCAACCAGACGACAGCCGCGCCTTCCTGGAGGGCGAGGTGACGCCGGCAGCGCAGTTGGATCGCGGCCGTGACGTGCTCCTGTTGCGCGGCTACAAACCTGTGCTGGTGAGCGAGCACGTCACGGTGCCGGCACCATGAGCCGATCGCGAAACGGCTGGGTTCTGCCGGTCAGCGTGATACTGGCGCTGCTGTTGGGGCTGGTGCCATTGCCGGCGGCCATGCAGCCGTTGCGGCCGTACTGGCTGGCTCTGGTGCTGGCTTACTGGGTGTTGGAGGAACCGGAGCGAATTGGTCTGGGCGCTGCGTTCGTGCTCGGCTTGGTCGCGGATCTCGCGTTTGGCGGGTTAATCGGCGAACAGGCGATGCGCCTGGTCATCCTGACTTTCATCCTTGACCGGTTCCGCCCGCGAATGCGTTTCTTCCCGCTCTCGCAACAGGCCGTAGCCGTCGGTGGACTGCTGCTGAATGATCGCGTGATCAGCTTCGTGATCCATGTGGTGCTGGGCGCGGTGCAGCTACCATGGACTTACTGGGTCGCACCCTTGCTGGGAATGCTTCTGTGGGCACCGCTGCACATGGTGCTTGATGCGCTGCGCCTGAATCGACGTGGTTGAGTGATGCTGCACCGCGACCGCCAGTTGAAGAATCACGCGGCCGAGATGAACCTCTTCCGACGGCGGGCATTGGTCGGCTTCATCGTCGTATTGCTGTCGCTTGGTGGGTTGTGCGCTTGGTATTACAGGCTGCAGGTGCTGCAACATGCCGAATTCGCAACACGGTCTGAGGCCAATCGCCTGCGGCTGGTGCCGGTGGTGCCGGCGCGCGGACTGATCCTGGATCGCAAGGGCCGCATCTTGGCTGACAACGTCGCCGAATGGCGGCTGGATGCTGTCCCGGAGCGGGCCGGGAACGGTAACGTGCTACTGGAGAAACTGCAGCCGTTGCTTGGCCTGAGCGACGAGCAGCGCTCGCACTTCCTGCGTGACTACAAAGCCAGCCGGCCCTTCAAGCCGGTCACCATCAAATTGCATTTGAGCGATGACGAGGCCGCCCGGTTCGCAGTGGATCGTTGGCGCTATCCCGGAGTGGAACTGGTTCCCTATTCGGGCCGCGTCTATCCCTACGGAGCCTTGTTCGCACACGTGGTCGGCTATGTCGGTCGCATCGATGAAAAAGACCTGGCCGAGCTGGGGGCGGCATCCAGCGCCTACTCACATATGGGCAAGACCGGCCTGGAGCGCTATTACGAAGCGCAATTACGCGGCAAGCCGGGTTACCGCAGGCTCGAAACCAACGTCAACGGCCGCACCGTGCGCACATTGGACACAGTGCCGGCCACACCTGGTACCGACCTGCGACTTTCGATTGACGTCGAGTTGCAACAAGCGATGGTCGACGCGTTCGGCGAACTGGAAGGCGCCGGCGTTGCGGTGGACCCGCGCAGCGGCGAAATCTTGGCGATGGTCAGCCTGCCCAGCTACGACACCAACCTGTTCGTCAACGGCATCAGCCATGCCGACTACAAGGCACTCAACGAAAACCCTTCGCGCCCGCAGTTCAACCGAGTGGTGCTGGGTGGTGTTGCGCCAGGCTCCACCATTAAGCCGATGATCGCGCTTGCCGGGCTGGACAGCGGCGTGCGCAGGGCCGAGGACAAGACCCTCTCCACCGGCATGTTCTATGTGGGCGGGCAAAGCCGGGGGTATGGCGATTCCCATCGCGGCGGACACGGCTGGACCGACGTGCGCAAATCGATCTACGCGTCGGTGAATACCTATTACTACAAGCTTGGACTGGACCTGGGACTCAAGCGCTTCGACGAATACATGGCGCTTTACGGCTTTGGTAAACCCACTGGCGTTGACCTGGCCGGTGAGATCAGCGGCATTCTGCCGTCGCCGGAATGGAAAGCCAAGAACGCGCCCAGTCAGGGCCGCTGGTATCCCGGCGATACCGTGATTTCCGCTATCGGCCAAGGCTTCTGGAAAGTGACGCCGCTGCAGCTGACCCAGGCCACCGCCGCGTTGACCGATGGCTGGCTACGGCCGCCGCATCTGGTTCGCGAAATGCGTGCAGGATTCGATGCCGACTGGAAGCCGGCGCCGGTGACGCCGCCGACCCGAATCAGCAATAGTCCCGCCCACCTGCAGGCGATACGCGAGGGCATGATCGCGACGGTGCACGGCCCTGGTACCGCGACCAATATTCGTCCGGGCCTGACCTACCTGATCGCCGGCAAGACCGGCACGGCGCAGGTGGTGAGCCGCCGTGGCAATGCCGCGGTCAATCCGCGCAGCTTGCCGATGCACTTGCGCCATCGTGGCCTGTTCATGGCGTATGCGCCTGCCGACGAGCCGACGATCGCGATGTCGGTGGCGATTGAAGGTGGCGGCTATGGGTCTTCCAGTGCTGCGCCGGTAGTGCGCAAGGTGTTCGACGCCTGGTTGCTGGGCAAGATGCCGGACCGCAGCGTACCTGTGACACCCCCTGTTGCAGAACAGGGCAGCGTGGCAGCCGTCGAGCAATCCACCGCGGGCAAGGCTGAAGTGCGGCCAGACTTCAGCAACGTGGCTGGCAGCCCCGACGCGGTGCCGGCCCCCGCCGGAGCGAGTCGTGCCGTACCGGAGCGTGCAGTGCCTGGTGCCGTCGTGCCGGTACAGGGCAGCCCTGCAGTGCCGAGGCCAGCGCGTTGAACATCATCCTGCGTTGGCTACTCGACCTGCTAATGCGTTTCGTCCGCAACCTTGATCCGTGGCTGCTGTTGGCACTGCTGGCGTTGATGGCGATCGGGCTGGCCACGCAATACAGCGCGAGCAATGAATCCGTGCGCCTGGTGACGACCCAGGGTGTGTATTTCTGCGTCGGCCTGGTTGCGTTGTGGATAGCCTCGCGGGTGCCAGCGCACATCCTCAAGCAATTCACGCCAGTCGCTTACGCAGCATCAATAGTGCCGCTGGTGCTGGTGCTGTTCATCGGCAGGGGCAAATACGGCAACCACTGGATCAACCTGGGGTTCTTCAATTTCCAGCCTTCCGAGTTGGCAAAGTTGACCCTGCCGATGATGTTGGCCTGGACCCTGGACCGGCAGCGCATGCCGCTCCGCCTGCGCGGGTTGCCGATGGCGCTTCTGATCATTGCGCTGCCGGTAGGCCTGGTAATCCTGCAGCACGACCTCGGCACCGCGGTGCTGGTGCTGGCCAGCGGCATCATCGTCTTGTTCCTTGCGGGCCTGTCGTGGTGGTTGTTTGCCGGTGCAGGCGCTGCGGCCGTCGGAGGCTTCGCATTGGCGATGTTCGCGCCGATCAGCTGGTTTTCATTCTTGCGCCCCTATCAGCAGGATCGCATCCTCACCTTCCGCAATCCCGAAAACGACCCGATGGGTGCTGGTTGGAACATCATCCAGAGCAAGATCGCGATCGGTGGCGGCGGCCTGACCGGCAAGGGCTGGGGGGAGGGTACCCAGTCGCATCTGAACTACTTGCCGGAGCACACGACCGACTTCATTTTTTCGGTGCTGTCGGAAGATTTCGGCTGGATCGGGGTGACCTTGGTGCTGGTCTTGTACCTGTTCGTGGTTGGCCGTTGCCTGTGGATCGCAGCGCAATCGCGTGACGGTTATGCCCGCTTGCTGGCCGGTACCCTGGGCATGTCGCTGTTCGTTTACGTGCTGGTGAATGGCGGCATGATTTCCGGGTTGTTGCCGGTGGTTGGCGTACCGATGCCGTTGCTCAGCTACGGCGGTACGGCACCGGTGACACTGTTGCTGGGGTTCGGGATGGTGATGGCGCTCAGGGGCCGCCGGCAGGGACACCGCTGATGCGCCCCGAAAGCTGAATCCCGGCTTGCGGCCTGCTTGGAGCTGGCCGGTGGCTGCGTGATACCCTCGCGCCGATGATTCGACGCACCCTGACTTGCCTCGCCGTGCTCGCGCTTGCCGCCTGCGCCGTGCCGCCGCCGCCCGCGATGCCCGTGGCCCAACCCCCGCCAGCGATGCCGCCGCCGGCCCCGCAACCAGTGCCACCCCCGCCTCCGCCGCATATCCGCGACTTCAGCCTGGCGCGTGCTGATTTCATCCGCAGCACGGCCAAGCGCTATGGCATCCCGGAAGCTGGCATCGAAGCCACGTTGGCCAAGGCCAGCATCCGCGACAGCATCATCAAGGCCATGTCGCGCCCGGCCGAGGCCAAGCCGTGGGCGGACTACCAGCCGATTTTCATCCAGCCAAAACGCATCGACGGGGGCCGCGCGTTCCTTGCCACGCATCGTGCCGAGCTCCAGCGCGCCGAGACGAAATACGGCGTGCCAGCGGAAATCATCACTGCCATCATTGGCGTGGAAACCAGTTATGGCGGCAACAAGGGCAGCTATCCAGTCGTCGATGCGCTGTACACGCTGGCGTTTGCCTATCCGCGTACCGACGACCCGGCACAGCTGGTCCGCGAGAACAAGCGCGAAGCCTTTTTCCGCGATGAACTGGCGCAGCTGTTCGCGCTGGGCAAGGGCGAGAATCTCGACATCGGCACGCTCACGGGTAGTTACGCCGGGGCCATGGGCTGGGGCCAGTTCATGCCGTCCAGCTATCGCGATTACGCGGTGGATGGGGACGGTGACGGCAAGCGCGACCTGTTCAACAGTCTGGACGATGTGTTCGCGTCGGTCGCTAATTACTTCGTCGGCAAGGGCGGCTGGCAGCGTGGTGGCCCGGTCATGCAGCGCGCAGTGCGCGATGCTGGCGCGGCGGATTTCAATGCAGACAAGATCGAACTTGACCAGACCTTGACCTCGCTCGCGAAACTGGGCTACCGCCCGGCCAACCCCGCGTTGTCGCCGAAAGATGCCGCCTCCCCGGCGACCCTGATCACCCTGGATGGGGCCAATGGTCCGGAGTACTGGATCATCTACAACAACTTCAAGGCGATTACCAAATACAACACCTCGCGGCTGTATGCGACGGCGGTGTACCAGCTCGCCCAGGCCATTGCCGGGCGCGACCCGGACCCCAGATGATGGCAAGCCGGCGTCTGCTTGTTGCGCTGCTGCCGCTGGCCTTGGCGGCCTGCGCCACCACCGGCACAGCATCGAAGGACAAGGGCGCGTCCGCCGCGCACAAGGCGGTGTCCAGAACTGCGTCTTCCCACGCACCGAAGCCGAAGGCATCGCCTTACGCACCGGCGACCGAGGACCTTTCCACGCGTGGCAATTACGTTGCCGGCGGTCTCTACCTGCCTGGCGTGGCGGATACCGCGCCGGACGAAATCCCCGATGTCGACGCAATCCCCGAGCCCGATGTGCGCAACGAACCTCGGTCGCGCGGCGGCAACCGCGACTACAGCGTGCTTGGCAAGCGCTACAAGGTGATGGACGAGTCAGGTGGTTACGTCGAGACCGGCCTGGCGTCGTATTACGGCAAGAAATTCCATGGCCGCCGCACCTCCAATCAGGAGGTGTACGACATGTACGCCTTCACTGCTGCCCACAAAACGCTGCCACTGCCGAGCTTTGCACGGGTGACCAATCTCGACAACGGGAAATCGATCGTGGTTCGCGTCAACGACCGCGGTCCGTTCCACCAGGGCCGGGTAATCGACTTGAGCTATGCCGCCGCCGTCAAGTTGGGCTACCGGGAACGAGGCACCGCGCGAGTCGAAGTACGTGCGCTGACGCCCGACGATGACGATACGACTGTTGCCGTGCAGCAACCACTGGCTGAAGCCAGTGCAATGGACCGGCTCGTCAGCAAATTGCCGGAAGCGCTGGCCGAAGCTGGCCCGGTTGCGATCGTGGCAGCCAAGGCAGCTCAGGTCGACGGCAACCTCTATCGCTTCGACATGCGCCAGGACGGGCGGGTGATGCAGGCAGAAGAATTCGATGCGTGGATGAAGTCGCGAAGGGTTCGCGTCGCCACGGGCAAGCCCGGCATCCCTGATCCGGTGCCGGCGGCCATGGCCACGCCGTTGCCAGCGGAGCCTGCCAAGCAGGCAAGAGCCGCTACGCCGCCATCACCGATCACCGCAGCGGCCTTGGTGGCGGCCACCACACCCTCCAGTACAGGTATTGCCGACAACGTCGTGTTGCAGGTTGCCAGTTTTTCAAATGACCAGAATGCCAAGCACGCGCTTGCGATGCTTCAGGGTGCAGCGATCGCCAACGCGCGCCTGCTGGATGCTGACGTGAATGGCAAGAAGATCTGGCGCTTGCGGATCGGTCCGATCGCGGCGGGTACTGCGCCGGAACTTGCGGCGCGGGTGGTGGGTCTAGGATTCGGGCAGCCGCAGCGAGTCCGCGATTAGCTATTCGTTTCAAAGACGTGCTGCGCTCGCTGGACTCGAGCGATTCCTCGCGCGGGTCGCATGCGAGTCAAACTAGAGCGTGATTCACTCTCATTCACCACAGTGCCAACTTCCGTTCCTTCGCTCCGTGCGCACGCGATCCAGCTTCGCTCGCGACGGTTCAATTACCGGTCTTAATGGGTTTCATCAGGTGGCCGGCTAGAATGATCCGCCATGTTTCTTGCGTCGCGCCGTTGCGCGACCTTCAGGAGTTCTGTTGATGCGTTCGCGCTTGTTGCTTGTTGTTGCCTTGGCCACCTCCGGTCTTGCCTTTGCCCAGACCCCCGCACCTGCGCCGGTCCCGAAGCCCGCTGCCCTCAGCGACAACTTGCCGATCCCGGACGCTCCTGCACCCGCGACATCGAAGGCGTGGATCGTGATGGATTACGCCACCGGACAGGTCCTGGCCGGTGAGAACTACGACACTCCAGTCGAGCCGGCCAGCATCACGAAAGTCATGACCAGCTATGTCATCGCTGCGGAAATGGCCGCAGGCAAGGTGAAGGGCACCGACCAAGTGATGATGAGCGAGAACGCCTGGCGCAAGGGTGGCGCCGGCACGGACGGCAGTTACAGCGGCTTCCCGGTCAACAAGACCGCGCCGTTGATCGAGATGGAAAAGGGCATGGTGGTGCAGTCCGGCAACGATGCCGCGATCGCCTTGGCTGAACACGTGGCCGGCAGCGAGGCTGCGTTTGGCCAGCTGATGAACGCTTATGCCAAGCGCATCGGCATGAAGCAGTCGCACTTCGTCAATCCACACGGATTGCCAGCCGAAGGTCACGTCACTACAGCCCATGACCTGGCGCTGCTTGGCCAAGCATTGATCCGCGATTTCCCCGAAGCCTACAGCTACAACAAGATCAAGGAACTCACGGTCGGCCCGATCACCCAGCCCAACCGCAACCTGCTGTTGTGGCGCGATCCGTCTGTGGACGGGATCAAGACCGGACATACCTCCCGGGCTGGTTACTGCCTGATGGCTTCGGCCAAGCGCGAAGAACAGCGCTTGATCAGCGTGGTGATGGGCGATACCAGCGAAAACCAGCGCGCGGTAGATTCGCAGGCGCTACTCAATTGGGGCTTCCGCTTCTACGAGACGCACGTGCTGTACACCGCCGCTAAGTCGTTGGCCACGCCGAAGGTGTGGAAGGGTGCCGGCGATACCGTTTCGGTTGGCGTGGCCAAGCCACTCCTGGTCAGCACCCCGCGCGGCAAGTATGACCACCTGAAGGCCACCATGGACCTGCCCAAGTCGCTGGTGGCGCCCATTGCCAAGGGCCAGAAGCTGGGAATGGTTAAAGTCATGCTGGATGGAAAGTTGGTTGCGCAGTCGCCGCTGGTGGCGCTTGAAGCGGTCGAAGAAGGCGGGTTCTTCAAGCGGCTGTGGCATGAACTGCTGATGTGGTGGCAGTCGGTCTGAGGATGATCGGCCCGCGTCTGGATTGAAGCCGAGCCGACAAGCCCCATAGAAAGCCAATGGACATTCAAACAGACGATCCCACCGCTACTGACGAAAGCCGCGGCTTCCAGTTTCCCGGCGTATTCGAGCTTTCGGCGATGGGCCCGGCTGACAAGCAGCTGGAACAGGTGCTGCCGCGCGAACTGATGGTGGCCGGCATTGACGTGGTCAGCGAACAGATCAACTGGAAACATTCCTCAAGCGGCAAGTACGTCTCAGTGCGCATCGGCTTCCGTGCACGCAACCGCGAGGAATACGACCGTGCCCACGTAGCCCTGCGTGAACACCCAGACGTGAAGTGGACGATCTGAGCCAAGCCATCGTCCGCGACCTTGGCCGCCAGCCGTATGAACCGGTGTGGCGTGCAATGCAGTGCTTCACTGATGCGCGCGGCGCCGACACGCCGGACGAACTGTGGCTGGTCGAGCACGATCCCGTGTTCACCCTCGGCCAAGCCGGCAAACCCGAGCACGTGCTGATGCCAGGCGACATTCCTGTCATCCATGTGGATCGGGGCGGTCAAGTGACCTACCACGGGCCCGGCCAGATCGTGGTCTATCCGTTGCTCGACCTGCGCCGGCTGAAGATCGGCGTGCGCGGGTACGTCTGCAGGATCGAGCAAGCGATCATTGACACCTTGGCCGACTGGAATATCGAGGCAGTGCGTCGCGATGGTGCACCGGGTGTGTATGTCGGCGGCGCCAAGATTGCCGCACTGGGTATTCGTGTCCGTCGTGGATGCAGTTTCCACGGCCTGGCCTTCAACATCGCGATGAGCACGGAGCCATTCCTGCGCATCAATCCCTGCGGCTATGAAGGCTTGCAGGTGGTGGCAATGGGTGATCTCGGCGGGCCGTCGTCGCTGGAGGCGGTCAAACCCGTGCTGGCCCAGCATCTGGCGGCGCAGTTGGGATTGGCGCTACAAGCCGAGGCAGACTTGCCGTCACAACTGGTCGCGGCGTGAGCACCGCTTCGGAACATAATTTCTGCGCGATAATGGCCGGATGACCAGTTCCCCACGCAGCATTCCGCTTGCCGTAATCAGTGACGCTGTCATCGCTGATACGCCTGCTTCGCTCGAACCCGGTGCCCGCCAAGTGGCTGGCGACAAGATCGGTCGTTCGCCGGTTGAATTCGTCGAGGCGCCTGTATTGCGCAAGCCGTCGTGGATCCGGGTGCGGATCCCGTCGGGCAACGCCGTCGCCAAGCTGAAGGCCAAACTGCGCGAGAATCGCCTGGTGACCGTGTGCGAGGACGCCAGCTGCCCGAACATCCACGAGTGCTTCAGCCACGGCACCGCGACGTTCATGATCCTTGGCGATGTCTGCACGCGCCGCTGCTCCTTTTGCGATGTTGCCCACGGCCGGCCAAAGCCTGCCGATGCCGGCGAGCCAGAGCGTCTGGCGCGCACCGTTGCCGACATGGGACTGAAGTACGTCGTGATCACCAGTGTGGATCGCGATGACCTGCGCGATGGAGGTGCACAGCACTTCGTCGATTGCATCCGTGAAACCCGTGCAGCCGCACCCGGCATTCGCATCGAAATCCTGACCCCGGATTTCCGCGGCAAGGGACGCATGGAGCGCGCGCTGGAAATCTTGGCGGTATCGCCGCCGGACGTGTTCAACCACAACATCGAAACCGTGCCGGACCTGTATCGAAATGTCCGTCCGGGCGCGGACTATCAGTGGTCACTGACCCTGTTGCAGAAGTTCAAGGCGCAGCACCCCGGCATCCCGACCAAATCCGGGATCATGCTGGGCCTGGGCGAAACGATGGAGCAGGTGCAGGCGACGCTGCGCGACCTGCGTGCGCACGACGTGGAAATGATCACCATCGGCCAATACCTGCAGCCAAGTCCGCACCACCACCCCGTGCTGCGCTACTGGACGCCCGAGGAATACAAAGAGCTGGAGGACTTCGGCATGGCGCTGGGCTTCTCGCACGTGGCCTCCGGCCCGATGGTGCGTAGCTCCTACCATGCTGACCAGCAGGCCGCCGGCGTCGTCTAAGAGCAGACAGCGATTCTTGCAGCTCTCCCACGAGGGGTAGCGGCGAGAGCATCGGGTAGCGGTTTGGGGGGGCGTTGGGGGCGCCCCCCCACGGCGAGGCGGCGGGCCCTGACGGCGTACGCCGGGCCCTGCGGCACCTCGGTTCGGGTGGACCAGTGTGCGGGTGTCCGGT